>NZ_JAYRMI010000016.1:0-39157 GCF_041904905.1 Zoogloea sp.
CCGGCCCCCCTGGTTCGCGGGCGGGGTTTGGGGCGGCGGGGCTGCCGGCCCGGGGGCGGAGACAGCAAAGGGGCGCGCGGCCCCTTTTGGCTTGCCAGGCTGGCGGCGAGCGCTTACTTGCTCTTGATCATCGTGCCGACGCCGTGGTCGGTGAGGATTTCGAGCAGCAGGCAGTGTTCGACGCGGCCGTCGATGATGTGCACGCTCTTCACGCCGTTGCGGGCGGCGTCGAGCGCCGATGCGATCTTGGGCAGCATGCCGCCGGAGAGGGTGCCGTCGGCGACCAGCCCGTCGATGTCGCGCGGGGTGAGGCCGGTGAGCAGCTTGCCCGCCTTGTCGAGCACGCCGGGGGTGTTGGTGAGGAGCACCAGCTTTTCGGCCTTGAGGATCTCGGCCAGCTTGCCGGCCACCACGTCGGCGTTGATGTTGTAGCTCTCGCCCTCTTCGCCTACGCCGATGGGGGCGATCACCGGGATGAAGTCGCCCTGATCGAGGAAGGAGATCAGGCTCGGGTCGATCTGGGTGATGTCGCCCACCTGGCCGATGTCGATCAGGTCGCCCGGGTGATCCTTGTCTTCCATCTTGAGCTTTTTGGCCCGGATGAAGTTGGAGTCCTTGCCGGTGAGGCCCACAGCCTTGCCGCCGGCCTGGTTGATGAGGCTGACGATCTCCTTGTTCACCTGACCGCCCAGCACCATCTCGACGACTTCCATGGTCTCGGCGTCGGTGACGCGCATGCCCTGGACGAACTCGCCCTTCTTGCCGACGCGGGAGAGCATGGTCTCGATCTGCGGGCCGCCGCCGTGGACGACCACCGGGTTGAAGCCGACCAGCTTGAGCAGCACCACGTCGCGGGCGAAGCATTCCTTCAGGTGCGGATCGGTCATCGCGTTGCCGCCGTACTTGATGACGAGGGTCTTGTCCTGGAAGCGGCGGATGTAGGGCAGGGCTTCGGCGATGATGGCGGCCTTCTGGGCCGGGGACAGGTCGGAGGTGTCGAGATGCTGGCTCATGGTTGTCTGCGCGCAGGTTGGTTGCGGGTAGCCGCGATTGTAATGACGGGGCCCGCAAACCAAAAGCGGGAAGCACAGGCTTCCCGCTTTCGAGATTGCAACGGCGTTTTACGATCTCAGTCGATGACGAGGCGCTTCGCCTGGGGAGCGGTCTTCTTGGGCAGGCTGAGTTCCAGCACACCGTCGGTGAATCTGGCCGACGCCTTGGCTTCATCCACGTCCTGACCGAGCTGGAAGCTGCGGGACACCTGGCCGAAGTAGCGTTCGGTGCGCAGCACCCGTTCGCCTTCCCTGGTTTCCTTGTCCTGCTTGCGTTCGGCGCTGATGGAAACCACCGGGCCGTCGATGTGCACGTGGATGTCTTCCTTCTTGATGCCGGGAAGCTCGGCATGCACCAGGAAGGCGTCGTCCGCTTCCTTGACGTCGACACGCATCTGGGGGGCTTCGGCCGGCGCGCCGTATTCGACCGGGCGCACGAAGAAACCGCGGAAGAAGTCGTCCAGAGGGTCGCGGCGAGTCATGTTGCTCATTCGTAGATCTCCTTGTTCCGGTTGCGGTGTCGAGGGCGGTGGTGCCCTCTCCGATCCGTACATGGGGTTGCCGTCGACGGACTTCAAGCCCCGCTGCGGGGTACACTCGGGGGGCTGAACGAGGAGAACGCCGCACCATGGAAACCCGCCCCGACCCTGCCCCGACCAACATCTGCCCGGCGTGCGGGGCGGCCTTCACCTGCGGGATGAATGCCGGCGAGACGACGTGCTGGTGCGCGGCCTTCCCGCCCGTGCTGGCGGTGCCGGACGATGAGCAGGCGGGGCGCTGCTACTGCCCGGATTGCCTGAAGAAGCGCGTCGAGGCGGCTAGGCGGCGCTGAGGCGGCGGGCGAGCAGGCGGATGGCGTCGCGGTTGGTCCACGAGAAGACCTTCGCGGCGGCCTCTTGCCAGGGAAGCCAGCCGGCGGCGGTGTGCTCGTCGGGGGCGATGCGGACCGGCACGATGCCCGGCACGCACAGGCTGAAGAGGTGTTCGGTGTTGTGGGTGACGCCGGGGGCGTAGCGGCCGCGCCAGCGGGGGAGAATCGGGAAGCGGTTGGCGAGCTGCCAGTCGGCGAGGGTCTCGGGCGCGGCGCGGATGCCGGTCTCTTCGGCCACTTCGCGCAGCGCGGTGGCGACCAGGGCCTCGTCGCCCTCGCGGCTGCCGGTGACCGACTGCCACAGGCCCGGGCTGCCGGCGCGCTCCAGCAGCAGCACCTCCAGTTGCGGGGTGTGAATCACCACCAGCACCGAGACGGGCTGCTTGAACGCGGGGCTCACGCCAGATCCTGCATCCAGTCCATGTCGCCCGACGCGGTGCCGACGAGGGTCCAGAAAGGGATGTTGTCTTCGCGCCAGGTGTCGGCGGCGTCCTGGAAGATCGACAGGGCGGTGGCGAAGTCGGTGGGGCTGGCTGCGGCGAAGGTGTCGGCGTGGTCGAGGACGATCACGTAGCCATCGGCGGCCATCCACGACAGGTCGGTGAGGCAGTCGGCCAGGGCGTCCCAGTTGTGGCCGTACCAGTCGGGAAAGGCCAGGGCTTCGCCCACCGCGGCCAGGAAGGCTTCCTTGGTGGTGACCCGGGCGAGGTCGACGCGGTGGACGGGGTATTCGAGGCTCTCGGCGGCTTCTTCGAGGGCGAGGTCGGCGGCGTAGGGCATGCGGTGGATCCCGGCCCTTTCGGACCGGGAGAGCAGTGAGTGGAAATCCGGCGCGGGCATGGTTTTACTCCCGGATGCGGCGGAAGCTGCGGTAGTGGTCGTCGGAGTAGTAGAAAACCGTGGGCGGGTTGCCGCCGCTCACGATGCGCCGGGCGCCCCGGTCGCGGGAGCCGGGGGTGGTGACGGTGAATTCCCGGTAGTAGCCGCGGGCGGCTTCGGGCAGGCGGCCTTCCCGGTTCTGGAAGGGGATGCCGTCGCGGCGGTAGGGGTAGGGGCCGCCCTGGTGGATCAGGGCCAGGGTTTCCCGGGCCTCGCGGGGCAGTTCTGCCACCGGAACGGTGTCGATGCCGTTGCTGCGCCAGTCGAGGAAGTCGCGGGCGTGGGCGCTGCCGGCGGCCAGCAGCACGATGAGAAGGGCAAGGCGGAACAGGCGGACGAACATGGCGGCGAATCGGGCGGGAAGCGGATGTCCCGCCAGTTTAGCAGCCAGCGGCTCAGGCCTGAATGCCGTACTTCTTGAGGAGGTTGTAGTAGTAGGCGGTGAGGGCGGGCAGACGGCTGCTGCCCGGGTCCTGCAGGCGGGCGCGCTCCATCATGCCGCGGGCCTGCTCGGCGAAGCGCTCGTTCCAGCCGCAGTGCTCGATGTGCTTGAGGAGGGCCAGGGTGGCGTTGAACAGGACGTGGGTGTTGCCGGGCATCCGCCGCACCGCGCTCAGCATGAACTGCACGGCGCCGTCGAAGTCGCCGCTCTGGGCCTTGCGGGCGCCTTCCGAGACGAGATCGCGCACTTCGCCGTCGATCTGGCCGGCGAGCTGTTCGCCGAGGTTCTCCTTGCCCACTTCCTTGAGCATGGCCTTGGTCTTCTCGACCGAGCGCTCGTCGGGGGCGTTGCGCATGATGTCGAGGACGACTTCGGCGCCGTGGTCGTCGAGCTGGCTGGCAAAACAGGCGCGGGCGAGTTCGCCCTTGAGCTTGGGCGAGAGGGCCTGAGCGGCGCCCTGTTCGGCCAGGAGGGTCTTGAGGGCTTCGCCGGCCCGCTGGGTGTCGCCCTTCTTGACGTGGACCAGGGCGCTTGAGAGGGTGGAGCAGGAGCGCGTCTTGTCGAGCCCGGCCATGGAGCGTTCGAGATCGCGGATCGTTGCTTCGGCCTGGGTGGTGTCGCCTTTGCCGAGCTGGGCCTGGAGCAGGCGGACGTGGTCTTCGG
The DNA here is from genome assembly GCF_041904905.1 of Zoogloea sp. Lineage (GTDB taxonomy): Bacteria > Pseudomonadota > Gammaproteobacteria > Burkholderiales > Rhodocyclaceae > Zoogloea. Next base: position 3,908 of record NZ_JAYRMI010000016.1, read on the forward strand.
GGTCGCGAAAGTCGGAATACTTGCCCTTGCGCACCACCTCGCTGAGGATGCGTTCGGCCTCCTCGTGATCCCCGGTCTCGATGGACAGCTCGCCCAGGCGCCGCAGGCGACCGATCCGGTGGGGCGACAGGGCCGTGGCGTTGGCCAGGATGTGACGGGCCGACTCCAGGTTGCCGGCGGCCTCGCGGGTGCGGGCGAGCCAGTCGTAGGCGTCCACGAAGAGGTCGTTCTCATTGACCAGGGCCTGCAGCATGTCGCTGGCCTCGTCGTAGCGCTTCTGCATGAACAGGGTCTTGGCGAGGCCAAGACGGGCCCACGGGACGCTCCGGGTTTCGAGGATGCGCTCGTAGAGCCGCTGGGCTGCGTCGGCCTGGCCGCTGGCCACCTGGAGTTCGGCTCGCAGGCGCAGGAAGTCGAGGGCCCACTGGGGGTATTTGCCTTCGGCCTCGGCGCAGGTGGCGATGGCGTCGGGCACGTTGCCCACCTCGATCAGGCGGTACACCGGCATGAAGGCGTCGCGCTTATCGAGGGCGCGCAGGATGCGCTCGTGGAGCGTGTCGGCGGCGAAGGGCTTGAGGATGTAGTCGTTGGGCGCCAGCTCGGCGGCGCTCACCACCCGCTCGTACTGGCGCTCGCCGGTGACCATGACGAACAGCGTCGACAGGGGGATGATGCCGTTGTGGCGCAGGTCTTCGAGCAGGTGCTGGCCGTCCTGGCCATCGCCGATGTGGTACTCGCAGAGGATCAGGTCGAAGCGGCTGTCCCGCAGCTTGCGCACCGCGACGCCCGCCGACACGGCGAACTGCACCTTGGCGATGCCGCTCATGTTGAGCATGTTGCGAAGCTGCGTCCGCATGTTCGGATTGGCTTCGACGATGAGGGCGGAGATGGTGTCGAGATCGATCACGGACGCAGGTCAGGCATGGGATGGACGAGGCATCGATGCAAACGGCCGGCGAGGGTGAATCTTGATAGGTTGATGCAAGAAAAAGGGGCAAACGGCGAACCGTTTGCCCCTTTTTGGTGCGCGTGAGCGCGACGGCGGTCAGGCCGCGGGTGCGTCCGGCGCCTTCTGGCGCAGGCGGATGTGCAGTTCGCGCAGCTGCTTCTCGTCCACCGGCGACGGGGCGTCGGTGAGCAGACACTGGGCGCGCTGGGTCTTGGGGAAGGCGATCACGTCGCGGATGGATTCGGCGCCGGTCATCATGGTGACGATGCGGTCGAGACCGAAGGCGAGGCCGCCGTGCGGGGGCGCGCCGTACTTGAGGGCGTCGAGCAGGAAGCCGAACTTGGCCTGCTGTTCTTCCGGCCCGATATTGAGGGCGGTGAAGACCTTCTCCTGCACGTCGGCGCGGTGGATACGCACCGAGCCGCCGCCGATTTCCCAGCCGTTGAGGGCGAGGTCGTAGGCCTTGGCGAGGCACTTGCCCGGATCGGTGGCGAGCAGGTCGAGGTGCTCGTCCTTGGGGCTGGTGAAGGGGTGGTGGCAGGCGGTCCAGCGCTTGTCTTCGTCGTCGTATTCGAACATCGGGAAATCGACGACCCACAGCGGTTCCCAGGCCTTGCCGTTGACGAAGCCCTTCTCGTGCCCGAGCTTGATGCGCAGGGCGCCGAGGGCGTCGTTCACCACCTTGGTCTTGTCGGCGCCGAAGAAGATGAGGTCGCCGGACTGGGCGCCGGTGCGCTCGAGGATGGTACGCAGCGCGGTTTCGTGGAGGTTCTTGACGATGGGCGACTGGAGGCCGGCTTCGTTCACCTGGGTGACGTCGTTCACCTTGATGTAGGCGAGGCCGCGGGCGCCGTAGATGCCGACGAACTTGGTGTATTCGTCGATCTCGCCGCGGGTGAGGCTGGCGCCGCCCGGCACGCGCATGGCGGCGACCCGGCCGCCCGAGGTGGCGGGGCCGCTGAAGACCTTGAAGGCGACGTCGGCCACGGCGTCGGTGACGTCGGTGAGTTCGAGGGTGACGCGCATGTCGGGCTTGTCGGAGCCGAAGCGGGCCATGGCTTCGGCGTAGGTCATGCGCGGGAAGGGGGTGGGCAGCTCGACGGCCAGCACTTCCCTGAAGACGGTGCGGATCATCTCTTCCATCATCGCCGTGATCTCGGCTTCGGTGAGGAAGGAGGTTTCGATATCGACCTGGGTGAATTCCGGCTGACGGTCGGCGCGCAGGTCTTCGTCGCGGAAGCACTTGACGATCTGGTAGTAGCGATCGTAGCCGGCCACCATCAGCATCTGCTTGAAGAGCTGCGGCGACTGGGGCAGCGCGAAGAACTGGCCATCATGCACGCGGGAGGGCACGAGGTAGTCGCGGGCGCCCTCCGGGGTGCTCTTGGTGAGCATCGGGGTTTCGATGTCGATGAAGCCCTGGGCGTCGAGGAAGCGGCGGAAGGCCATGGCCGTGCGGTAGCGCAGGATCATGTTCTTCTGCATCTGCGGACGGCGCAGGTCGATGACGCGGTGGGTGAGGCGGGTGGTCTCGGAGAGGTTTTCCTCGTCGAGCTGGAACGGGGGCGTGGCGGAGGTGTTGAGCACCTCGATCTCGTGGCACAGCACCTCGATCTCGCCGGAGACCAGATTGGTGTTCTCGGTATTGGCGGGGCGGCGGCGCACCTTGCCGGTGATCTTGAGGACGAACTCGTTGCGGACCGATTCGGCCACCTGGAACATGTCGGCCCGATCCGGGTCGCACACCACCTGGACGAGACCTTCCCGGTCGCGCAGGTCGATGAAGATCACGCCGCCGTGGTCGCGCCGGCGGTGAACCCAGCCGCAGAGGGTGACGATCTGGTCGAGGTAGGCGGTCGAAACGAGGCCGCAGTATTGAGTTCGCATGGTGGGGTCTTTATTTCCTGGGAAAACGGAACGCGCCTGCCGGGCAGACGCGTTATTGATTCAGAAGGGCGCCGGCAGGTTTGAGCGCTGCGGGCCGGCTGGGCGTGGGTGGCGCCACCACGCCCATCGAAATGATGTACTTGAGGGCCTCATCGACGCTCATGTCGAGCTCGACGGCGTCCTTGCGGGGCAGCATCAGGAAGAAGCCGGACGTGGGGTTGGGCGTGGTGGGCACATACACGCTGACGAAATCGCTGCCCAGATGACGGGCCGCGTCGCCGCCGGGGGCGCCGGTCTGGAAGCCGATGGTCCACATGCCCTCGCGGGGGTACTGGATGAGCAGCGCCTTGCGGAAAGCCTGGCCGTTGCTCGAAAGCAGGGTGTCGGACACCTGCTTGACGCTGTAGTAGATCGACTTGACCACCGGGATGCGCGACAGGAGGCTCTCCCAGAAGCGCACCAGCCGCTGGCCGACGAAGTTGGCCGCGGCAAGGCCGGTGGCGACGATCACGACGAGCGACACGACCACCCCGATCCCCGGGACGTGGAAGCCCAACAGGGCATCCGGGCGGAGGGTGGGCGGAACCAGCAGCAGGATCTGGTCGAGGGTCGTGACGATCCACGCCAGCACCACGAAGGTGATGACGAGCGGAATCCAGATCAGCAGGCCGGTTACGAAGTATTTTTTCATTCAGCAGCGGTCGCGCGTCGGTGTCAGTGGCACGCGCAACTGCCGCCACAGGGCGTGGGGGCGGGGCTGTCGGATTTGGCCGTTTCGGTTTTCGGGCTGGCGCCGGAGCCGCCCTTGAAGTCGGTGGCGTACCAGCCGTTGCCCTTGAGCTGGAAGCCGGCCGCGGAGATCTGTTTGGCGTAGGCTTCTGCGCCACAGGCGGGGCAGACGGTGAGCGGGGCGTCGCTCATTTTCTGAAGATGATCTTTTTGATGGCCGCAGGCGCTGCAGCGATACTCGTAGATGGGCATGACGAGCTCCGGAAAGTCGATTGGGACGAAGTTTAGCGCATCGCAACATCGGGCGAAACCAGCCCGCTATGGTGCAAATGGGGACGAACCGGCCTGTTTCAAGCGCCGGCGCGGGGCGCTCAGAGCATTCCGAGGTAGGCGCTGGTGAGCGGGGCGCCCCAGAACAGGGCCAGCAGACCGGCCGCGGCGAGGTAGGGGCCGAAGGGGATGGGGATTTCGCGGCCGTGCTGGCGCAACAGGATGAGGGCGATGCCGACCACCGCGCCCACCACCGAGGACAGCAGGATGGCGAGGGGGAGGATCTGCCAGCCCAGCCAGGCGCCGATGGCCGCGAGCAGCTTGAAGTCTCCGTAGCCCATGCCCTCCTTGCCGGTGGCAAGCTTGAACAGCCAGAAGACGGACCACAGGGACAGATAACCGGCCGCGGCGCCGACCACTGCGCTGGGCAGATCGGTGAAGGTGCCGCCAAGATTGAGGAGCAGCCCGAGCCATAGCAGCGGGAGGGTGATGCTGTCGGGCAGGAGCTGGGTGTCCAGGTCGATGAAGCAGAGGGCGACCATTGCCCAGACGAAGACCAGTGCGCCGGCCGCCTGCATGCCAAAGCCGAAATGAAAGGCGGTGAAGCCCGAGGCCAGCGCGCAGAAGAACTCGACAAGGGGGTAGCGGGGGCTGATCGGCCCGCTGCAGTGACGGCAGCGGCCCCGCAGCAGCAGGTAGCTCACCACCGGGATGTTCTCGATTGCGCCGATGAGATGCCCGCAGTGGGGGCAACGGGAGCGCGGGGTGGCAAGGTTGAAGCGGGGCTGTTCGGGGGGCGATTCGCCGCGCAGGCTGGCCGCCTCGGCCTGCCACTCCCGCTCCATCATCACCGGCAGCCGGTGGATGACGACGTTCAGGAAGCTGCCGACGAACAGGCCGAGCAGGGCGCAAAGCGCCGTGAAGACCAGCGGGTCTTTGAAGATGTCCATGCTGGAGGGGCGGCGCGGGTCAGGAGACCACGGCGCCGATCTTGAAGATCGGAAGGTACATGGCGACCACCAGACCGCCGATGACGACACCCAGGAACACCATGATGAGCGGTTCGAGCAGCTGGCTCAGGCCGGCGACGGCGTCGTCCACCTCCCGTTCGTAGAAGTCGGCCACCTTGCTGAGCATGGAGTCGAGCTGGCCGGATTCCTCGCCGATGGACACCATCTGGACCACCATGGTCGGGAAGACCAGGGCGTTCTGCATTGCCACGGTGAGGCTGGTGCCGGTGCTGACGTCGGACTGGATCTGCTTGGTGGCCTGCCGGTAGACCACGTTCCCGGCGGCGCCGCCCACCGAGTCGAGGGCCTCGACGAGGGGGACGCCGGCGGCGAACATGGTGGACAGGGTGCGCGTCCACCGGGCGATGGTGGCCTTTCGGACCACCTCGCCGATGACCGGGATCTGCAGGGTGATCCGGTCGACGGCCACCTGCATCTGCACCGAGTGCTTGTAGGCGTACGAGATGCCGAGGACCACGCCCAGGATGATCCCGAAGAAGATGTACCAGTAGGCCACGAAGAAGTCGGAAATGCCGATCACCATCATCGTGGGGGCGGGCAGGTCGGCGCCGAAGCTGGCGAAGACCTTCTTGAACTCGGGAACGACGAACAGCATCATCACCGAGACGACCAGCGCGGCCACCACCACCACGGCCACCGGGTAGAACATCGCGGATTTGATCTTGCTCTTGATGGCAAGAATCTTCTCTTTGTAGGTGGCGAGACGGTCGAGGAGGGCGTCGAGGATGCCGGCCTGTTCGCCCGCGGCGACCAGGTTGCAGAACAGGGCGTCGAAGTGTACCGGGTGGCGCCGGAAGGCCTGGGACAGGCTGCTGCCGGTCTCCACGTTGGCGCGGACGTCGTTGAGCAGGCGTGCCAGGGACGGATTGCCGCAGCCCTTGATGGCGATGTCGAAGGACTGGAGCAGCGGCACGCCCGAACGCATCATCGTGGCCAGCTGCCGGGTGAACAGTGCGATGTCCTTGTCGGTGATGGCGCGCCCGCGGGAGAAGGCCTGCTTGCGGATCTTCTGGGCGAGGATGCCCTGCCGGCGCAGCACGGTCTGGACGACGGTCTCGGTGGTGGCGCGCATTTCGCCACGGATGATCTTGCCGGTCTTGTCCTTGCCTTCCCAGACGAACAGGTGTTCGCGGGCTGCGGTTGCGGTTCGGGCAGGGGGTTTCTTGTTCGGTGCAGTGGCCATCAATAATTTCCGCGTGAAGCGATCACTCGTTCGTGCAGGCGAGGACTTCGGTCAGCGACGTGACCCCCTGCTTCACCTTCAGCAGTCCGGACTGGCGCAGATCCCGCACGCCTTCGAGCTGGGCCTGGGCTGCGATATCCATCGAGTTGCCGTTCGTCATGATTATACGTGCGATCTCTTCGGAGATCGGCATCACCTGGTAAATGCCCAGCCGCCCCTTGTAGCCGGAGCCTTTGCAGCGTTCGCAGCCCTTGGGGCCGTAGGGCTGCCATGTGCCGTCGATGTCTTCTTCCTTGAAACCCGCTGAAATGAGCGCCTCGATCGGGATGTCGACCGGTTGCTTGCAGGTGCACAGACGGCGAGCGAGCCGCTGGGCGGTGATCATGATGACCGACGATGCGATATTGAACGGCGCGACGCCCATGTTCTTTAGGCGTTCGAGGGTCGACGGTGCGTCGTTGGTGTGCAGGGTGGACAGCACCAGGTGGCCGGTCTGGGCGGCTTTGACCGAAATTTCGGCGGTTTCGAGGTCGCGGATTTCGCCCACCATGATCACGTCGGGATCCTGGCGGAGGAAGGAGCGCAGCGCCGAGGCGAAGGTGAGGCCGGCCTTTTCGTTGACGTTGACCTGGTTGATGCCGGGGAGGTTGATTTCCGCCGGGTCTTCGGCGGTGCTGATGTTGACGCCGGGTTTGTTCAGGATGTTGAGGCAGGTGTAGAGCGACACCGTCTTGCCGCTGCCGGTGGGGCCGGTGACGAGCACCATGCCGTAGGGGCGGGAGACGGCATCGAGCAGGGCGGCCTTTTGATCCGGCTCGTAACCGAGGGCGTCGACGCCCAGCATGGCCGAGGTGGGATCGAGGATCCGCATCACGATCTTCTCGCCGTGCAGGGTGGGGAGCGTGGACACCCGGAAGTCGATGGACTTGTTCTTGGAGAGCACGAGCTTCATCCGGCCATCCTGGGGGATGCGCTTCTCGGAGATGTCGAGCCGGGAGATGACCTTGATGCGGGCGGCGATCTTTTCCTTCAGCACCAGCGGCGGCTGGGCAATCTCGCGCAGGATGCCGTCGGTGCGGAAGCGGATGCGGTAGTACTTCTCGTAGGGTTCGAAGTGGATGTCCGACGCCCCTTCGTTGATGGCGTCGATCAGCAGCTTCTGGATGAAGCGCACGACCGGCGCGTCGTCCACCTCCGAGGCGCTCTCCTCGATCACGGGGGCGTCGGCCAGACCGTCCTGGCCGAGGAGGTCCATGTCGAACTCTTCGCCGGTGAGATCCTTCAGGGCCGCCGAGGCGGTTTCGGAGAGGTGTTCGACGAGGGCGACGAGCTTGGGCGCCTCGACCACCACCGGATCGACGGCGAGGCCGGTCTGGAAGCGGATCTCGTCGAGGATGCGCAGATTGGACGGATCGGCCAGGGCCAGGGCCAGGCGGTTGCCGCGGCGACCGAGGGCCACCACCTGATGCTTGAGCATCAGCTTGCGGTCGATGGCGTCGATGGCCAGATGGGACTGCTCGAAGGCGGCGAGGTCGAGGGCCGGGGTGCCGAAGGTGTCGGCGGCAAAGCGCGCCACATCGTTGGCGCTCATCAGCCCCCGGTTGATGACCTCGAGGACGAAATCGTTGGGGTTGCCCGTTCCGGACGTGCACTGCAGGGCTTCGGCTTCGAGGAGCCGGCCATGTTGTACCAGGGCACGGGCGAGGCCGCTCAGGGCGGCGTGGGGAGTGGCTGACATGCCGGAGCGTCTTTGAAGGTGAACGGCCTTGAACGTGCCCGGATCATGCCGTCAGGGCGAGGGCTTGTAAAGCCGCGACACGTTTTATGGCGACTTTTTCGCAGCAGTGCGGAATATTCGCACGGTCTTGATGCGACGATCCTCGGCCTGGACCACCTCGATGGGGATGCCGGCGATCTTGATCGACACGCCGGCTTCGGGGATGTCCTGCAGGTGTTCGAGCAGCAGGCCGTTGAGCGTCTTGGGGCCGTCGACGGGAAGATCGAGCCCCAGCCGGCGGTTCAGGTTGCGCAGGTGCTGACTGCCGTCGACGATCACGCTGCCGTCTTCGCGCCAGGTGAGCTTGTCGGCGGCGTCCGGCGCGCCGGTGGTGAACTTGCCGATCAGCTCCTCGATGATGTCCTCGAGGGTGACGAGCCCGAGGAGTTCGCCGTACTCGTCCACCACCAGCCCGAGGCGCTCCCGGTTCTCCTGGAAGAACTGGAGTTGGGAGTACACCGGCGTGCTGGCCGGGATGAAGTAGGGCCGCGACAGCATGCCGCGGATGTCGGCGACGGAGAGGCCGTGGCCGAGGGTCTGGCCGAGGAGGCGGCGCACGTGGAGGATGCCGATCACCGCGTTCATCTCGCCGTCGAACACCGGCAGGCGGGTGTGGTAGCAGGTGGCGAGGTGGCCCTGGATGACGTCCATGGGCTCGGCGATGTTGACCGCCTCGATCTGGCTGCGCGAGGTCATCACGTCCTCGACGGTGATGTCTTCCAGTTCGAAGAGGTTGACCAGGATGCTGCGGTGCTTGGGCGGGATGAAGGCGCCGGACTCCAGGACCATGGTGCGCAGCTCTTCGGTGGACAGGCTGTGGGCGTCCTGGCTGCCGGTGGGCTGCAGGCGGAGCAGGCGCAGTAGCCCCGCGACGAACAGGTTCACGAACCACACGACGGAGTACAGGCTCTTGAGCAGCGCCGACAGCGGGTAGCTCACCACGCAGGCGAGCCGGTTGGCGTGGTTGGCGCCGATCACTTTTGGGGTGATCTCGGAGAACACCAGGATCAGGAAGGTGACCGCCAGGGTGCTCACGCCGAGCACCCATTCCTCGCTGCCGAAGAGCTGGATCGTGATGACGCTGACCAGCGTGGCCGCGGCGGCATTCACGAGGTTGTTGAAGAGCAGGATGATGCCCAGCAGCTTGTCGGTCTGGTCGAGCAGGTCAAGCGCCAGACGCGCCCCGCGGGAGCCCAGGCTGGCAGCGGAGCGCAGGCGATAGCGGTTGGCCGCCATCATGGCCGTTTCGGCCATCGAGAAGAAACCGGAGAGTGCCAGCAGCGTGACGAGGATCGCCGACTGGGCCGAAAGGGGGATGGCGTCCAAGCGGAGCGGTTTCGGTTGGGGAGTGCGCCCGAGTATTCAGGCCGGGTCATGCCTTGTCAAGCGCGGCCCAGCAGCACCTCGGCCACGAAGCGGCTGCCCACGTAGGCCAGCATCAGGGCGATGAAGCCGGCGAGGGTCCAGTATTGCGCCTTCCTGCCGCGCCAGCCCTGGAAGTGCCGGCCAACCAGCAGGCTGCCGAAGATCAGCCACGAGACGAACGCGAAGACCGTCTTGTGATCGACTCGGAAGGCCTTGCCGAACAGGGCTTCGGAGAACAGCACGCCGGAGCCCAGGGTGAGGGTGAGCAGCACGAAGGCGATGCCGATGAGGCGGAACAGCAGGGTTTCCATCGTCAGCAGCGGTGGCAGGGCGGCGATGGCGCGGGTGAGGTGGGCGCCGTGCAGCCGGCGTTCGGCCACGGCCATCAGCATGGCGTGGAGGGCCGCCAGGGTGAACAGGCTGTAGGCCAGCATCGCCACCACGAAGTGGGCGCGGAACAGCGGGGCGCTGGCGTTCTCGAGCAGGTGCTGGCCGGGAAAGAAGGCCGGCAGCAGGGCGCAGACGGCGGCTACCGGCATGGCGAGGGTCTGCAGGCCCTCGAGGCGGGCGTAGAGGCTTTCGATCCAGTAGAACAGCATCGCCAGCCATAGCATGAGCGACAGGGCGAGGCTGAAGCCGAAGTGGATGCCCTCTGCCGAAAAGAAGGTGCCGTTGAGGGCGAAACCGTGGGCGACGAGGGCGGCGAGCATCAGCGCGCGCTCTTTGGGCTGCAGGCCCTGGCGCGGGGTGGCGGTTGGCGCGATCCAGCGGGTGTGCCAGAAATGCACGCCAAGCAGCGCGTACAGGGAGGCGGGGAGGAGATGAAGTAGAATCGCGGGCATCTTTGAAGTTTACCCCAAGCCTTCGGCTCCAAACCATCATGCTGGATAACCTCACGACGCGACTTGCCAAAGTCGTCAAAACCCTTCGCGGCCAGGCTCGCCTGACCGAAGACAACATCCAGGACGCGCTGCGCGAAGTGCGCATGGCGCTGCTGGAGGCCGATGTGGCCTTGCCGGTGGTGAAGGATTTCATCGCCCGGGTGAAGGAAAAGGCGGTCGGCACCGAGGTGCTCAGCTCTCTCACGCCGGGCCAGGCGCTGGTGGGCGTGGTGCACCGCGAACTCACCGACCTGATGGGCGGTGCCCACGCGGGCCTCAATCTGGCCACCCAGCCGCCGGCGATCATCCTGATGGCCGGCTTGCAGGGCGCCGGCAAGACGACCACCACCGGCAAGCTCGGCAAGATGCTCACCGAGCGGATGAAGAAGAAGGTGCTCACGGTCTCGACCGACGTCTATCGCCCGGCGGCCATCGCCCAGCTGCAGACGGTGGCCCAGCAGGCGGGCATCGAATTCTTCCCGTCCACCGTCGACCAGAAGCCGGTGGATATCGCCCTGGCGGCGGTGGATTACGCCCGCCGCCACTACTTCGACGTGCTGCTCGTCGATACCGCCGGCCGCCTCGCCATCGACCAAGCGATGATGGAAGAGATCCAGGCCCTCCACGCCACGGTGAAGCCGATCGAGACTCTGTTCGTGGTCGATGCGATGCTTGGCCAGGATGCGGTGAACACCGCCCGCGCCTTCAACGACGCGCTGCCGCTCACCGGCGTGGTGCTCACCAAGCTCGACGGCGACGCCCGCGGCGGTGCGGCGCTGTCGGTGCGCCACGTGACCGGCAAGCCGCTCAAGTTTGCGGGGGTCGGCGAGAAGCTGGCCGGGCTGGAGGAGTTCCACCCCGAGCGGATGGCCAGCCGGATCCTGGGCATGGGCGACATCCTGTCGCTGGTGGAAGACGCCCGCCGCGGGGTGGATGAGGAGAAGGCCAAGGAGTTTGCCCAGAAGCTCAAGAGCGGCAAGGGCTTCGACCTCAACGACTTCAAGGACCAGCTCGGTCAGATGAAGAAGATGGGCGGCCTCTCCAGCCTGCTCGACAAGCTGCCGGCTCAGTTTGCCCAGGCCGCGGGCCAGCTCCAGGGCGGTGTCGAGGACAAGGCGGTGCGCCGCATCGAGGGCATCATCAACTCGATGACCCCGCTAGAGCGCGCCAAGCCGGAGCTTCTCAAGGCCTCGCGCAAGCGCCGGATCGCCGCCGGGGCCGGCGTGACGGTGCAGGAGGTCAATCGCCTCCTCAGCCAGTTCGAGCAGACCCAGAAGATGATGAAGCAGTTCTCCAAGGGCGGCATGCAGAAGATGATGCGGGCCATGAAGGGGCTGATGCCCGGCGGCGGCCTGCGCTGATAGCCGGCCGGCTCCGCCCGGGGCCGGCGATCCTGTTTGCCGCCGACACGCGGCCGTGGGAGGTGTAGCCGATGAAGTCCGACGACGATCGCTGGCGGCTGGCCGTCGAGGCTTCGGGCGACGCCCTGTGGGACTGGCGTCCCGTCGACGGCCATTGCTTTGCGTCGCCCAGGCTCGGCGGGATGCTCGGCCTGGCGCCGCCAGCGCCGGACAAGCTCGACTGGCGCCCCCATCTTCACCCCGACGATCGCGACGCCGTGCTGGCGGCCCTGCAGCGCTGCCTGGCACCGGACGGCGCCGCCTTTGCCACCGAGTTCCGCCTGCGCGGGAGTCACGGCCGCTACCGCTGGTGCGCCGCCCGCGGGGGCGTGGTGGAGCGCGGTGCGGCGGGTGAGGCCGTGCGTTTTGTGTGCCTGCTGCAGGACGTCACCGAAGCCCGCGAACAGCGGGACAACCTCCAGGCCTCGGAGCGCCTGTGGCAGTTCGCCCTCGAAGGACACGGCGATGCCCTGTGGGACTGGACCCTCGACACCGGGGTCATCAACATCAGCCCGTCCTTCGCGTCGATCGTCGGCTGGCCTGCCGGCGAATGCCTGCGCGGCAACGACATCTGGCCCGCGCGCATCCACCCGGACGACCTGCGCAAGGCGATGGCGGCCTTCAATGCCCACCTGTCGGGCGGACGCCCGATGACCGAGGTGGAGTTCCGCCTGCTGGTGAGCGACGGCACCTACCGCTGGGTGGCCCTGCGCGGCAAGGTCATGGAGTGCGACGCCCAGGGCCGGCCGGCGCGGATGATCGGCACCGTGCGCGACGTGCACGACCACTACCTCAGCATTGCCCGCGAGAAGCGCCAGGAGCGTGAGCTGGCCCGGGCCGCCCACCTGATCCACCTGGGCGAGATGGCCTCGGTGCTGTCCCACGAACTCAACCAGCCCCTCACCGCGCTGCGCAATTTCAGCGGGGTGGCGCTGCGGCGGCTGGACGAGCTGGGGCCCGCCGGGAACCGCATCGCCGAGCCGCTCAAGATGATCGCCGAGCAGGCGCTGCGGGCGGGCGACATCGTGCATCGGGTGCGCGGTTTCGTGCGCCGGGGCGGGCTGAAGTCGGCGCCGGTGGCGATGAACCGGGTGGTCCACAGCGTGGTGCGCTTCGCCGAGTTCGAGGCGCGGGCCCACGCGGTGCAGATCCTGCTGCAGCTGGCCGAACCGCTGCCCACGGTGAATGGCGATCAGGTGCAGCTGGAGCAGGTCTTGAGCAATCTGGTCAAGAACGCCATCGACGCGATGAGCGCCGTCCCGTGGTCGCGGGAGCTTGCGATCCGCACGCAGGTCGACCACGATGGGATGGTGGAAGTCGCGGTGATCGACTGCGGCGAGGGGCTGGCCGATGCCGTCCGGCAGGACCCCTTCGCCCCGTTCGCCACCACCAAGCCGGAAGGGGTCGGGCTGGGGCTGGCGATCTGTCGTACCATCATCGAGAACCACGGCGGGCGGATGTGGGTCGAATCCAGTGACGTGCAGGGGACGACCTTCTGCTTCGCCCTGCCGCCGATGCCCGCCGCCTGAGCGGGCACACAAGAAGACAGCAGCACCAAATATAAAAATGAGATACCTGGCAGGAGACAAATCATGGACGCGCCGCTCGTGTGCGTGGTGGATGACGATGACGCCGTCAGACTCTCCATCGGCCTTCTGATTGAAACCCTTGGTCTGCCGGTGCGCAGTTTCTCCAGCGCGCTGGATGTCCTCGAGGACACCGACGTCCTCGCAAGAGCCCACTGCCTCGTGCTGGATGTGCGGATGCCGGGGCTCTCCGGCGTGGGCCTGCAGGAGCGGCTGATCCGCCTCGCGCACACGGCGCCGATCATCTTCGTGTCCGGTCACGGCGACGTGCCGATGGTGGCCCGGGCGATGCGGGACGGCGCGTTCGACTTCCTGCAGAAGCCGTTCAACGAGCAGGTGCTGCTCGACCGCGTGCAGGAGGCTGTCCAGCTGGCGGCCCACCGGCGGCGTAAGGGCGCCCGACGTGCCGACATCCAGCGGCGCCTCGACGCCCTCACCCTGCGCGAGCGGGACGTGATGGAGGGGATGGTCGCCGGTCGCCTCAACAAGCAGATCGCCGAAGACCTGGGCATCAGCATGAAGACCGTCGAGCAGCACCGGGCCCGGGTGATGGAGAAGCTGCAGGCCGACTCCCTGGCGGGGCTGGTGCGGATCGTGGTGTGCGCCGAGCGCGAGGGCGACTGACGCTGCCAAAGGCGGGATGGCGTCAGGGTTTTCCCGGATGGGCGGAGGGGAAACGCCGGATTTGGTGGAAACACCTTATTTGGCAGAATCCATTCCGACAGCCGACGCTGCATTGCACAAAAACAGACGGGTGGAGGAGACTTCCGTCCCGATGCGAGCCGGCGCCCAGATCAAATCAAGGAGAGTCCATGACTACGCAATTCGGCCCCTTCCAGGACGCCACGCTGGAAAACCTGATCGAACTCGGCCAGAGCCTTGCCTCGCAGGTCGAGAAGATCACCCGCCTGCAGGTGGAGGCGGGCCTCGCTTCGTCCCGCGAGGCCATGACCGCCGCGCAGGCCCTGATGGCGGTGAAGGATCCGGAAGGCCTCAGCAGCTGGCAGGCCACCTACCTGCAGCCCAACTTCGACCGTGCCGCCGACAGCGCCCGCCAGCAGTACGCGGTGCTGATGGAGACCCGCGAGATCCTCGCCGACGCCGTCAAGCAATCCACCGCCGACGCCACCCGCCAGATCCAGGACAACCTGGACCGCCTCGCCGAGGGCGCGCCGGAGGGCTTCGCGCCGCTGTTCCAGGCCATCCGCAAGGGGCTCGACACCCAGAACGCGGCCTTTGAATCGTTCAGCAAGGTGGCCGACCGGATCGGCGACATTGCCGAAGCCAATCTGCTCGCCCTCAAGGACGCCGCCGTGCCGGCGCCCAAGCGCAGCGTGGCGAAGCGCAAGGCCGCCTGACCGGCTTTACCGATCACGGGGTTCAAGGGTTGTGGCCGCGTCCTTCGGGATGCGGCCATTTTTTCGTTCACGGGGCGCTTCGCGCTACCATCGCGCCCCATGATCGACGACGACCTCCACGCCCGGGCCTGGGCGGCCATGATGAGCCCCGTGCCGGATCGAAAAACGGCGCTGACCTGCGCGCTTCGGGACGACTGGTGCGCGGGCCGGATCGCCGTGCCGGCGGCCAGCCCCGTGCCGGTGCGGGCGGTGGATGACCCGGGGCGGCCCGAGCGGCCGGCGCTCATCGCCCACACCGCGGTGCCCCGCCGCAAACCGGGCACCCCGGAAGGCCACGCCGCGCTGCTCCATGCCATCGCCCACATCGAGTTCAACGCGATCAACCTGGCGCTGGATTGCGTGTATCGCTTTCGCGATCTGCCGGCGGATTTCTACGCCGGGTGGCTGCAGGTGGCGGCCGAGGAGGCCTATCACTTCGGGCTGGTGTGCGAGCGGCTGGCCGCGCTGGGCCACGGCTACGGCGATTTTCCGGCCCATCGCGGGCTGTGGGACATGGCGGTGAAGACCGCCGACGACCCGCTCGCCCGAATGGCGCTGGTGCCGCGGGTGCTGGAGGCGCGGGGGCTGGACGCCACGCCGCCGATCGTGGCCGCGCTCAAGCGCATCGGCGACACGGCGACCATTGGCGTGCTCGACATCATCCTGCGCGACGAGATCGGCCATGTGGCGCTGGGCGACCGGTGGTTCCGCCACTTCTGCGCCGAGCGCGGGCTCGATCCGGAGCCAACTTATCTCGCGCTGATGACCGACTTCGACGCCCCGTGGCCACCCAAGCCGCTCAACGTCGAAGCCCGCCGGAAGGCGGGCTTCAGTGAGGCCGAGATCACCCGGCTGGAAGGCGGCAGGCCCCGCCGCCCGGATCAGAGCGAGCCGTAGGAGTGCAGGCCTGACAGGAACATATTGACGCCGACGAAGGCGAACGACGTGACCAGCAGGCCGATCACCGCCCACCAGGCCAGCATGGTGCCGCGCAGGCCCTTGGTGAGGCGCACGTGCAGCCAGGCGGCGTAGTTGAGCCACACGATGAAGGCCCAGGTTTCCTTCGGGTCCCACTGCCAGTAGGTGCCCCAGGCTTCCGCGGCCCACAGGGCGCCCAGGATGGTGGCGATGGTGAAGAAGGCGAAGCCGATGGCGATGGCCCTGTACATCACGTCGTCGAGCACCTCGGGGGCGGGCAGGCGGCTGGCCAGGATGCCCTTGCGTACCAGCAGGTCGGCCACGCCGATCATCGCCGCCAGGGCGAAGGCGCCATAGCCCACGAAGTTGGCCGGCACGTGCACCTTCATCCAGTAGCTTTGTAGCGCGGGGATCAGCGGCTGGATCTCCTGCGCCTCGCGGGAGAAGGTGTACCACAGCAGGAAGGCCACCGCGGCCGAGATCACCAGCAGCACGAAGGCGCCCATCCGGCGGGTGGCGTAGCGGCCTTCGTAGTAAAGATAGAGCAGGGCGGTGATCAGCGAGAACAGCACGAACACTTCGTAGAGGTTGCTGATGGGGATGTGGCCGACGTCGGTGCCGATCAGGTAGCTCTCGTACCAGCGCACGAAGAGGCCGGCGGTGCCCATCGTCGCGGCGCTCCAGGTGAGGGCGGAGCCGGTCTTCTCGGCGAAGTCGGAGCGGGCCAGCAGGCCCAGCCAGTAGGCGCCGGTGGCGATGAAGATGAGCGCGCTCATCCACATGATGGCCGTCTGGCTGGAGATGAGGTACTTGAGGAAGAACACCTGCTCGGCCCGGGCCAGGTCGCCTTGGTACAGCCCGATGCTGACCAGCGCCAGCGCGGTCGATGCCGCCAGGAACAGCCGGAAGGGCTTCCAGGCCCAGCCGATGGCGGCGATTGCCGGCACGGTGAGCACCAGGATCAGCTTCTCGTAGATGTCCATGAAGCCGCCGTACTGGCGCAGGGCGAAGGCGGCGCCGCCGGCCAGGGCGAGGGCGAACAGCCAGTCGCCGGGGCTCACGCGGCGCAGCAGGGCACTGTTGTCGTTGTGGGCGATGTCCATGAGTGAGGCCTCTTGAGAAGACGGTCGGGGCCGGGTCAGGCCGGTGTTGGGGGTTGGAGGGCGGCGGCGAGGCCGTCCCGATGGCGCCGGAAGGATTCTTCCACGTCCATCGATTTGCGGTTGGCGCTGAGGGCGATCAGCGCCTCACCCGAGTCTTTGATCAGCACGAAGAGCCGACGTTCGCGGACGTAGAGCATGGCGAACACGCCCAGCACCAGCAGCAGCGAGCCCAGATAGACGATGGGCTTGCCCGGCGAGCGGGTGACCTGCAGCACGGTGGCGCGGACTTCTTCGAAACCCGCCAGCTGGAGGAACACCGGCGCGCCGTAGTGCAGGCTGTCGCTGGTGGCGTTGAGGGTGTCGCGCACCAGCCGGGCGGCGGGGCCGTCGGCGCTCACGGCAGGCAGGCGGGCTTCCGCCCGGGCCAGCTTCCAGGCTTCCCAGGTGGCGCCTTCGAGGATCTTGATGAAGACGTCGGCGGCCTTGTCGCGTTCGGCCTCGGGGATGGTGCCCTCGATGAACTTGCCCACGCTCTCGAAGCCGCCGATGGCGAAGAGTTCCAGCGTCTTGCGGGTGGTTTCCTCCATCCGGCCGCGTACCGTGGCGTCCACGTCCGGGCCCAGGGCGGTGGCGGCGAAACGGCGGGCGAGTTCGGCGTGGCGGGATTTGTCGACCAGCTGGCGGCGGATCATGAACCAGCTGTCGGGCTTGCCGTCGGCGTCCATCGGGATGCGCATGAAGCGGAACTGGGCGGACGGCGAGTCGCGCATGCCCGCGAGCATGTACCAGGCGCCGTCCTGCTGGATGGGCTGCATGTAGGTCTGGTATTCGCGGGCCTGACCGGCGGAATCCCGGAGCTTGTACTGGAAGCTCGGGCCGACGTTCTGCATGTCTTTCCTGGTCGGGGACTTGGCGCCACTGCCCAGGTGCTTCTCTAAGCTGGCCATGGCGCTGGCTTCGGTGGGCTGCTCGTTGGCCATGTTCTCGATGTTGAAGGGGCGGAAGCTGCCAAGCTCCAGGGTGTGATCGAGCCCGGCGGCGCTCACCTTGATGGATTCGCCGACCGCGCCCTCCAGGGGGAAATCGCTGCCGGCGTCGGGGCGCAGGTCGTGGGCGACCAGCTTGAGGCGCGATCCGCCGTCCTCGAAGCTGGCCTGATACATCATCACGCCGTCGAACTCGAAGGGCTTGTTGACCTCGATGGTCTTCTCGATGGAGCGCCCGCTGGCGTTGTCGGTGACGATGATGTCGCTGGCGAAGCGCTTGGGCATCCCGCTCTCGTAGTGCTCCAGGTGGAACTTCTTGAGGGACACGGTGAAGGGCAGATCCTGCAGCAGGATGCCGTCCTGCACGTTGAGCACGGCCACGTTGGCGCTCTTGCCCTCGGGGATGAAGACGTTGCCGCGGAAGCTCCAGTTGTCGAGGCCGAGCCGGCTCTCGGGGCCGATGTCGGCGATCAGCTGGTTGCCGGCGGTGACCGTCTTGCCGCCCATCGCCATCTGCGCCTTGAGGGGCAGGTTGCCGTCGAGCAGGCCGCCGACGCAGATCAGCACGATGGCGGCGTGGGCCAGGAAGTAGCCGATGCGCGACCAGCTGCCCTGCTTGGCGGCCAGCAGCACGCCGTCGCCGCGAGGGTTGCTGCGGGTGGCGAAGCCGGCACGGGCGAGGTAGGCGCTGGCGGCGGCCTGAGCTTCAGCGGTGGGCAGTGCGCAGGGCACCCGGGTGTGGTGCTGGAACTGGGCGAGCGAGTTTTCCTTGGCGTGCTCGCGGAAGCTGCGCATGTCGAGCAGCATCGGACGGGTCTGGCGGACGATGCACACGCTGGTGGAGATCACCAGGAAAGCCAGGATGGTGAGGAACCACACCGAGTTATAGACCGCGTAGAGGCCCAGCTTCTCGAAGATCGGGAACCAGAACGGCCCGAACTGGTTGAGGTAGTTGTTGTAGGGCTCGTTCTGCTTGAGCACCGTCCCGATGATGGAGGCGATCCCGAGGATCGTCAGCAGGCTGATCGCGAAGCGCATCGAACTGAGCAGTTCGTAGAGGGCGCGGAGGGTGCTGCGTTGTCGCATGGGTGTCGGGCGGAGGTAACGGGTGAAAGCGGTTCGGGCGGGCCTTGCCGGCCAGGGTGGGCAGCGGGCGCGGGGTGGCCGGGGAAGGGCTGGCAGCGCTGCGCGGCAAAGAAAAGGGGTGGCCGAAACCACCCCTTTTTTATAGCTGCCGGGCGCTGGGAAGCGCCTTGACTCAGCGCAAGCCGGCGGCGTAGTCGGCGACGGCCTTGATCTCCGGATCGGTCATTTTGACGGCGATGGTGCGCATCATCTTGGCCGGGTCGTTGGCGCGCTCGCCGGCACGGAAGGCCTTGAGCTGGGCTTCGGTGTAGTCGGCGAACTGACCGGCCAGACGCGGGTACTGGGCGGGCAGGCCGGCACCGGCGGGGCCATGGCAGGCGGCACAGGCGGGAATGCCGCGCTTCAGGTCGCCGGCACGCCACAGGCGCTGACCGAGTTCGATGGAGGACTTGTCCTTGGCGGCTTCGGGCTTGAGCTTCTGGCCGGCGAAGTGGGCGGCGAGGCCCTTCATGTCGTCGGCGGAGAGGGCGGCGACCATGCCACCCATCACGGCGTTGGCGCGTTCGGCCGGCTTGCCGCCTTCGCTCTTGAAGTTGGTCAGCTGCTTGAAGAGGTATTCCGCATGCTGGCCCGCGAGTTTCGGGTTGGCGGGGATCTGGCTGTTGCCGTCAGCGCCGTGGCAGGCGCCGCAAACCTGTTCTGCAGTCTGTTTGGCCTTGGCCAGGTCGGGCTGGGCGGCAGCCTTGTCTTGGGCCTGAACCACGCCGGTGGCCAGAAGCAGCGAAAGCAGCAGGGAACGCTTGATCATGATGTCCTCGGAAGCCAAGAATGTGGATGTCTCAAACCTGCTATTCTATAGCAATTCCAGCCATTTGCGCGACGCAACGAAAGTGCTTCGCGCCCTCCCGTTCTACTCCATGTCACTGTTCCGTAACGCCCAGTTCGAAATCTCGATCGCCAAACCCAGCGGCCTGCCCCCGCCGAACGGCCCGGAGGTCGCCTTCGCCGGGCGCTCCAATGCCGGCAAGTCCAGCGCGATCAACACGCTGGCCAATCACACCCGGCTGGCCTTCGTTTCCAAGACTCCGGGCCGGACCCAGCTCATCAATTTCTTCCGGCTGAACAACGGTGCGGTGCTGGTGGATCTGCCCGGTTACGGCTACGCCGAGGTGCCCGAGGCCGTGCGCCGTCAGTGGCAGCACCTGCTGGAGGACTACCTCACCAAGCGGCCCAATCTGGTGGGGCTGGTGCTCATCATGGATTCGCGCCACCCCCTGAAGGATCGCGACATGGCGATGCTGGGCTGGTTTGCGCCCAGCGGCCGACCGATCCACGTGCTCCTCACCAAGAGCGACAAGCTCACCCGCAGCGAATCGGCGGCCACCCTCGCCGCGGTGCGCAAGGCGCTGGCGGCCTACGGCGAGCAGGTGACGGTGCAGCTCTTCTCCAGCCTCAAGAAGACCGGTGTCGAGGAGGTCGAGCGGGTGGTGGGGTCCTGGCTTGCCCCGGCGCCCGACGCCCTTTGACAATCTTTTCCACGGATGCGGGGCGGTGCGTGACATGACGCCGGACTCCTGAAGGGAATCTGTGCTATCAATGGCAGCTTCCCGCCCGCAGGCCGCTGGCCGCGTCTGGCGGTGAAGCATTTTTCGATTTCAACTTCCGATCTGCCATGCAACTCCAACCCGTCATCCTCTCCGGTGGCTCCGGCACCCGCCTGTGGCCGCTCTCCCGCGAACAGTACCCGAAACAACTGCTGGCCCTGGTGGGCGAGGAGACCATGCTGCAGGCCACGGCCGGGCGGCTGGCTGGCTTCCGGGGGCGTCTGCCGGTGGCCGAGGCGCCGATCGTCGTGTGCAACGAGGAATACCGCTTCGTCACCGCGGAGCAGCTGCGCTCGGTGGGGCGCAGCAGCCGCCACATCGTGCTCGAACCCGTCGGCCGCAACACCGCGCCGGCCCTGGCGCTGGCCGCGCTGGCGGTGCAGGAGGCCGATCCGGTGCTGCTGGTGATGCCGGCCGACCACGTGATGCGCGATCTGGCGGGCTTTCAGGCAGCCATCGACGCCGGCATCCCGGCCGCGCTTGAGGGCGCCATCGTCACCTTCGGCATCGTCCCGGACCGCGCCGAGACCGGCTATGGCTACATCCGCACGGGCGGCGCGAGGGCCGATGGCAGCAAGGCCATCGCCGCCTTCGTCGAGAAGCCCGACGCCGCCACGGCCCGGCGCTACCTGGAGAGCGGCGAGTACCTCTGGAACAGCGGCCTCTTCATGGTGCGCGCCAGCGTCTGGCTCAAGGCCCTCGCGGCGCTCCAGCCGGCGATGGCCAAGGCCTGCGAGGCGGCCTGGCAGGGTGGCTCGCGGGATGCCGATTTCGTGCGGGTGGATAAGGACGCCTTCGTCGCCTGCCCGTCGGATTCCATCGACTACGCCGTGATGGAGAAGCTCCCCGACGCCGGGCTGGGCATTTCGGGCTGCGTGGTGCCGATGAGCGCCGGCTGGTCCGACGTGGGCGCGTGGGATGCGCTGTGGGACATCGCCGACAAGGACTGCAGCGGCAACGTGGCCCGGGGCGATGTGCTGCTCGAAGATAGTCGCAACACCCTGGTGTACGCCCAGGACCGTATGGTGGCCTGCGTGGGGCTGGACGATACCGTGGTGGTGGAGACTCCCGACGCGGTGCTCGTGGCGCGCAAGGACAAGACCCAGAACGTCAAGCAGATCGTCGCCGCGCTCAAGCTCGACAAGCGCAGCCAGGCTTCGGCCCACCGCAAGATCCACCGCCCGTGGGGCTGGTACGACTCCATCGACGCCGGCCCGCGTTTCCAGGTGAAGCGCATCGTGGTCAATCCGGGTGCGCGCCTGAGCCTGCAGATGCACCATCACCGCGCCGAGCACTGGATCGTCGTGAAGGGCACCGCCGAAGTCACCAACGGCGACAAGGTGTTCCTGCTGGGCGAGAACGAATCGACCTTCATCCCGCTGGGGCATGTGCATCGCCTTGCCAACCCCGGCAAGCTGCCGCTCGAGATCATCGAGGTGCAGTCGGGCAGCTACCTGGGCGAGGACGACATCGTCCGCTTCGAGGACACCTACGGGCGGGGTTGAGGCTGCTGGGGCTGGGCCGGCCGATCAGGCGGGCTCGGCCACGAAGCCGAAGCGTGCCGGCACGTCGGCGCGCAGGATGCGCCCGACAGGCAGGTGCTGCCCGGCCCACTCGAGGCTGAGGGGCGCTTCGGCGGCTTCAAGCTTGCCGTGGAGGTGGGCGCAGAAGGCGGCCAGATCCCGGTCGTCCACGAGGCCGATCCCGTGCTCGGTGGCAAGGAGCAGGCTGCCTTCCTCGTCCAGCCAGGCGCCCGAAACCGCCTCCGCCAGCCGGCCGGTGTGGGTTTCCAGCCGGTCGGGCGCGGCGAGGTGGAGGATCGTCGGGGTGTAGTCCAGGTTCACGAACACCTGCTGCGGCCCGTTCTGGAAAAACCAGCGGCCGTCGGCGGTGGCCTCGAAGTTGCGGTTGATGAAGCCGCGCAGGCCCGGATGGCGGATCGGGCCTTCGGGCACACACCATTCGCCCCGGCGCGACAGCCGCAGCCAGCCGGTGCACGACGGCACGTCCGGCCATTTTGCCAGGGCCAGGCGGACGGCTTCATCCATGTCGGGCGACCGGGGCGCTTACCAGAGCTTCCACCAGGCCTGGGGCGCGGACTCCGGCCCCTTGCCGCCGAAGTAGCGGCTGTTCGGGAAGTTCTGGCGCATCACCCGCTCTGCGTCCTTGCGCAGCTCGGGCAGGTTGAGGGCGTCGTAGCTCTGCACCAGCAGGAACAGCGCCTCTTCGACGGCCGGCGACTGGGGGAAATCCTTGATCGCCGCCTGGGCCCGGTTGGCCGCCGCCACATAGGCGCCGCGCTTGTAGTAGTAACGCGCTACGTGGACTTCGTGGTTGGCGAGCGCGTTGATCAGGTAGCGCATCCGCAGCTGGGCGTCCGGGGTGTACTTGCTGTCGGGGAAGCGCTGGGTGAGTTCCTTGAAGGTGGCGAAGGCTTCGCGGGTGGCCTTGGGGTCGCGCTCGGAGAGATCCTGGTCGGCCAGGCTGCCGAGCATGCCGAGGTCTTCGTTGAAGTAGGCGAGGCCCTTCAGGTAGTAGGCGTAATCGACGTTGGCGTGGTTGGGGTGCAGCTTGATGAAGCGGTCGCAGGCCGCCACCGCCGACACCTGCTCGCCCGACTTGTAATAGGCGTAGGCCACCTCGAGCTGGGATTGCTGGGCGTAGCGGCCATAGGGGTAGCGTGCTTCGAGCTTCTCGAACATCTTGATGGCGCGCTCCCAGGCGCCATCGTTCATGGAGTCCTTGGCTTCGGAGTAGAGCTTTTGGGCGTTCCAGCCGACGGTTTCGTCGACCTGATCGGGGAGGCCGCAGCCGGCGAGCAGCAGCACGCCGACAAGCGTTAAACTACGCAGGGTGAAATGCGCCATCGAAAACTCTTTGGAAGAAGACTGGCTCGATTATAGCCCAGCCGCTCCTTCCCATTCCCCCTCGTCCGCGAGCCCCGCGCCCCAGCGCGAATTCATCCCCGACGATTGCGCAGGGATGCGCGTCGACCAGGCCCTCGCCCGACTTTTCCCCGAGCACTCCCGCAGCCGCCTGCAGTCCTGGTTGAAGTCCGGCCGGATCACCATCGACGGCGCCTCGCCCGACTCCAAGACCAAGGTGTGGGGGGGCGAGACCGTGACGGTGAGCCCCGAGCCCTCCGCCGCGATGCTCGCCGAGCAGGCCGAGGACATCCCGCTGCAGGTGATCTTCGAGGACGACACCGTGATCGTCATCGACAAGCCGGTGGGGCTGGTGGTCCATCCGGGCAGCGGCAACTGGTCCGGCACCCTGCTCAACGCGCTGCTGCATCGCGGCGCGGGTTTCCGCGATCTGCCCCGGGCGGGCATCGTCCATCGCCTCGACAAGGACACCAGCGGCCTGCTGGTGGTGGCCAAGACCCTCGAAGCCCAGACCGATCTGGTGCGTCAGCTGCAGGCGCGCACTGTCAAGCGCCACTATCTGGCGCTGGTGCACGGCGAACCTGCCCCGAGCGGTGAGGTGAATGCCCCCATCGGCCGCCATCCCGTCCAGCGCACCAGGATGGCCGTCGTGCCGGGCGGCCGCGAGGCGCTGACCCGCTACCGGGTGATCGAGCGCTTCGCCCGCGCCACGCTGGTCGAATGCGAACTCGCCACCGGCCGCACCCATCAGATCCGCGTCCACATGGCCCACATCGGGCATCCGCTGGTGGGCGACGCCACCTACGGCAAGGCGAAGAGCGCCGATCCGCGGCTCGACGCCTTCGCCCGTCAGGCGCTGCACGCCTGGCAGCTGGGCCTGATTCACCCGAAGACCGGCGAGGCCTGCCGCTGGCAGACGCCGCTGCCGGCGGATTTCGACGGCCTGCTGGAAACCTTGCGGGGGAGCGCCACGCCATGAGCGACGCCTGGATCGTGCCCGACTGGCCGGCGCCGGCGCGGGTGAGGGCCCTCTCCACCACCCGCGCCGGTGGCGTGAGCGTGGCGCCCTACGACAGCCTCAACCTGGGCACCCACGTGGGCGACGACCCGGCGTGCGTCGCCGCCAATCGGGCCGTTGTCCGGCGTCTGCTGCCGTCCGAGCCCGCGTGGCTCAATCAGGTGCACGGTACTGCGGTGGTGGATGCGGCTGCGGTGGCCGGTGTGCCGGATGCCGACGCGTCGGTGAGCCGCTCGTCCGGCGCGGTCTGTGTGGCGATGACCGCCGACTGCCTGCCGGTGCTGCTGTGCGACCGGGCAGGCACGGTGGTGGGCGCCGCCCATGCCGGCTGGCGCGGCCTGCACGGCGGGGTGATCGAGGCCGCGGTGGCGGCGATGCGGGTTGCCCCCGGCGACGTGATCGCCTGGCTCGGCCCGGCCATCGGGCCCGCCGCCTTCGAGGTGGGCGACGAGGTGCGGGCCGCCTTCGTGGCGGCCGACGCCGGCGCCGACGCGGCCTTCCGGCCCGCTGGCCAGCCCGGCAAATGGCTCGCCGACATCTACCTGCTGGCCCGGCGGCGCTTGGCCGCCCTGGGCGTCACGGCCATCCACGGGGGCGATTGCTGCACGGTTTCCGATGCGTCGCGCTTCTTCTCCTATCGGCGGGACGGCGTCACCGGGCGCATGGCTTCGCTGGTGTGGCTTGCCTGAAGCGCTTCCGGGCGCGACTGGCGATATACTTCCCGGCCTTTTTTCCTTCCCATGACCATGACGCCCCTCGCCTGGATTGTCGCAATGAGTTTTGCCGGCGGGCTGTTGAGCGTGGTGGTGGCTGCCGTCTTCGCCTTCACGGCGCGGCCCAACTGGGTGCCGGTGCTCATCAGCTACGCCATCGGCGCCCTGCTGGGCGCGGCCTTCCTCGAGGTGCTGCCCCACGCCATCGAGGCCGCCGAAAGCCCCGAGAAGGCCGCCATGAACGTGCTGGCCGGGATCATGCTGTTCTTCGTGCTCGAGAAGCTGGTGCTGTGGCGCCACTGTCACGACGAGGGCTGCCAGGGCCACGAACACCACCACCACGGGGGGCACGGGCATGACCACGGCCGCAGCGGCCTCCTGATCCTGATCGGCGACACCTTCCACAACTTCGTGGATGGCGTGCTGATCGCCGCCGCCTTCGTCGAGAGCACGCCCCTCGGGATCGTCACCGCGCTGGCCATTATCGCCCACGAGATCCCCCAGGAGGTGGGCGATTTCCTGATCCTGATCCACTCCGGCTACAGCAAGACCCGGGCGCTGGTGTTCAACCTGTTGTCCAGCCTCGCCACCCTGGTGGGCGGCATCCTGGCTTATGTGGCACTCTCCCACATGCAGGCGTTGGTGCCGGTGTTCCTCGCGCTGGCCGCCGCGAGTATGATCTACGTCGCGGTAGCCGATCTCATTCCAGGTTTGCACAAACGAACGGAATTGCGCGCCACCGCACAGCAGGTATTATTGATCGCCGCCGGCATCGCCTCGATCGTCTTCGCCCACCCCCTCGCGGAGCGTGCGCTGGGCTGATCGACGACGACGGGCCGGCGTACCGAACAGCCACAAGAACAGGGAGAGCGGCGCAAGGCCATAGAAGAAAAAAGTCAGCACCCCACCCACGACGGTGGTCTCCGCCGCGCTAGCCAGCAGCGCGACGTAAATCCAGGCGATAGCAACGATATACATACCCGAATTCTACTCGGCGCAGCGAGGCCGGGGAGAAGTGCGGCTCGGTGCGACAGCACCCCGTACGTGCGGGGGCTCCGCCGGCTGACGATCAATCGGGCCCGCGTCCGACGACACAACGAGGAGAGGTGGATGTCTGTTACACCCGAGCAGTCTGCCGAAGCACTGCAAGGCATGTTCAAGTTCGGCCAGTCGATGGCTGCGAATTTTTTCGATTTCCTCGCCAAGCAGGGTGCGGCGTTCCAGCAGGTGGCGCCCGCCCAGGCCCCGCAACTGCCGCTGCCCGAAGCCGAGGAACTCACCCGGCTGCAGAAGGAACTCGCCGAATCCCACGCCCGCCTGTGGGCCCACATGGCCCAGGTCAAACCGGGCGAGCCGGCCGAGCCGCTGGTCAAGGCGCCCGCCGGCGATCGCCGCTTCAATGCCCCCGAGTGGTCCGCGAGCCCGGTCTACGATTACATCCGCCAGGCCTATCTCCTCAACGCCGACTACCTCGCCAAGGTGGCCGACGCGCTGCCGGTGGCCGATGGCCGCACCAAGGCCCGGATGCAGTACCTCACCCGTCAGTACATCGACGCGATGGCCCCGTCCAACTTCGCGGCCACCAACCCCGAATTCATCCAGTCGGCGCTTGAAACCAAGGGCGAGAGCATCACCCAGGGTATCAAGAACCTGATCGGCGACATGGAGAAAGGCCGCATCTCGATGACCGACGACTCGGCCTTCGAGATCGGCCGCAATCTGGCCACCACGCCGGGCTCGGTGATCTACGAAAACGAGCTGATGCAGCTCATCCAGTACGCGCCGCTCACCGAGCAGGTCTACAAGACGCCGCTGCTGATCGTGCCGCCGTGCATCAACAAGTTCTACATCATGGATCTGCAGCCGGCCAACTCGCTGGTGCGCTTCGTCGTGGAGCAGGGCTTCACGGTGTTCCTGGTGTCCTGGAAGAACGCCAAGGAATCCGAAGCCCACTTCGGCTGGGACGACTACCTCGAGAAGGGCCCGATCACCGCCCTGCAGGTGGTGCGCGACATCACCAAGGTGGCCAAGCCCAACGTGCTTGGCTTCTGCGTGGGCGGCACCATCCTGTCGTCCTCGCTGGCGGTGCTGCGCGGCAAGGGCGAAGACCCGGCCGAGAGCCTCACCCTGATGACCACCCTGCTGGATTTCTCCGACGCCGGCGAGATCGGCTGTCTGGTGGACGAAGCCTCGGTGGCTGCCCGCGAGGCTTCCATCGGCCGCGGCGGGGTGTTCTCCGGCCGCGAGCTGGCCCAGGTGTTCTCCAGCCTGCGCGCCAATGACCTGATCTGGCAGTACGTGGTCGGCAACTACCTCAAGGGCAAGACCCCGGAGGCCTTCGACCTGCTGTACTGGAACTCTGACAGCACCAACCTTTCCGGCCCGTTCATCGCCTGGTACCTTCGCAACATGTACCTCGAGAACAACCTGCGCGTGCCGGGCAAGCTTGAGATGCTGGGCGTCAAGGTAGACATGGGCAAGGTCGATCTGCCGGCCTACCTGCTGGCCACCCGCGAAGACCACATCGTGCCCTGGACCAGCGCCTATCTGGTGCGCCAGATCCTCGGCGGCGAGACCACCTTCGTGCTGGGCGCCAGCGGCCACATCGCCGGTGCCATCAACCCGGCCTCCAAGAACCGCCGCAGCTACTGGACGAGCGACTCCACCGCGTCGGTGCCGGAAGAATGGCTCGAGACCGCCGTCGAACAGAAGGGCAGCTGGTGGCTGCACTGGGCCGAATGGCTCAAGCAGCGCAGCGGCGAGACGATCGCCGCCCGCAACAAGCCCGGCAACACGAAATACAAGGTGATCGAAGCGGCGCCCGGGCGTTACGTCAAGGAAACCGTCTGATCGCACTGCAGCACAACCCCGGGGCTTGATCCCCGGGGGAGAAAATCAAAAAAAGGTCGGCAGCGAGAGGAAGAAGGGGGGCGCTGCCGATTTCAGCTTACCCCCGCACTCACACTTTGAGGGAGAGAGACATGGCACGTGTAGCACTCGTAACCGGCGGTATGGGCGGTCTGGGCGAATCCATCTGCATCAAGCTGGCCGCGCTCGGATACAAGGTCGTCACCACCCACTCGCCGGGTAACGCCAAGGCGGCCGAATGGCTGCAGACGATGAACAACATGGGCTACGGCTTCAAGGCCTACCCCTGCGATGTGGCCGATTTCGACTCGTGCAAGGCCTGCGTCGAGCAGATCACCAACGACATCGGCCCCGTGGATGTGCTGGTCAACAACGCCGGCATCACCCGCGACATGACCTTCAAGCGCATGACCAAGGCTGACTGGGATGCCGTCATCCACACCAACCTCGACAGCGTCTTCAACATGACCAAGCAGGTCATGGACGGCATGGTCGAGCGCAAGTGGGGGCGCGTCATCAACGTCTCCTCGCTCAACGGCATCAAGGGCGCTTTCGGTCAGACCAACTACGCTGCGGCCAAGGCCGGCATGCATGGCTTCACCAAGTCTCTGGCCCTCGAAACCGCCAAGTCCGGGGTCACCGTCAATACCATCTCGCCGGGTTACATCGGCACCAAGATGGTTCTGGCGATTCCCCAGGAAGTCCTCGAAACCAAGATCCTGCCCCAGATTCCGATGAGCCGCCTCGGCAAGCCGGAAGAAATCGCGGGCCTGATCGCCTATCTCGCCTCCGATGAAGCTGCATTCGTGACCGGTGCCAACATCTCTATCAACGGCGGGCAGCATATGTTCTAATAAGCTTTTCGCACCGCAACAAAAGAAGGAAGTTAAAATGTCTCAACGCATCGCCCTTGTAACTGGTGCCGTCGGTGGCCTTGGCACTGCTATCTGTAAATCCCTTGCCGCCGCGGGCGTCCGCGTGGTCGGGAATTTCTTCCCTGGCGATCCCGCCAAGGACGCCTGGGTTGAAGCTCGCAAGGCGGAAGGTCTCGACATCCCGCTGTACGGGTTCGACGTCTCCGACTACGAGCAGTGCAAGGCGGCCGTTGAGGCGATCACCAACGAAGTCGGCCCGATCGACATCCTGGTGAACAACGCCGGCATCACCCGCGACAAGTTCTTCCCGAAGATGGAAAAGGGCCAGTGGGATGCGGTCATCGCGACCAACCTCACCAGCCTGTTCAACGTGACCCACACCATTTCCCCGAAGATGGCGGAACGTGGCTGGGGCCGCATCATCAACATCTCCTCGGTGAACGGCGTCAAGGGTCAGGCCGGTCAGACCAACTACTCCGCCGCCAAGGCCGGCGTGATCGGTTTCTCCAAGGCGCTGGCTGCCGAGCTGGCCACCAAGGGCGTCACCTGCAACGCCATCGCCCCGGGCTACATCGGCACCGACATGGTCATGGCGATCAAGGAAGAAATCCGTCAGGGCATCATCGACACCGTGCCGGTCAAGCGTCTTGGCAAGCCGGAAGAAATCGGTGCTGCCGTGGTCTATCTGGCTTCCGAGCTGGCTGGCTACGTCACCGGCGCCACCCTGAACGTGAACGGCGGTCTGTACTACCAGTAATCGGCTGCAACAAGCGTCACGAGGCCCCGCCGCATGGCGGGGCTTTTTTTTGCGCAGCGCAGTATAATCTCGTCAGGCGACTCTATCGCCGCCGAGGAGAAAACACAGATGGCCGATCAGATTCGCCTGATAAAAAAATACCCGAACCGCCGCCTTTACGACACCCAGACCAGTTCCTACATCACGCTCGCAGACGTGAAGGAGCTTGTGCTGGATCACGGTACCTTCCAGGTCGTCGACGCCAAGACCGGCGAAGACCTCACCCGCAACATCCTCCTGCAGATCATCCTCGAAGAGGAAGCCGGCGGGGCCCCGATGTTCACCAGCGACCTGCTCTCCCAGATGATCCGCTTCTACGGCAACGCCATGCAGGGGATGATGGGCAAGTATCTGGAGAACAACATCAAGGCCTTCACCGACATGCAGGCCAAGCTCCAGGATCAGGTTCGCTCGGTGTATGGCGAGAACGCCACGGTGAGCCAGGATCTGTGGGCCCAGTTCCTGAACTTCCAGGGGCCGGCCATGCAGAGCATGATGGGCGCCTACATGGAGCAATCCAAGAAGATGTACGCCCAGATGCAGGAGCAGTTGGATAGCCAGACCCGCAACCTGTTCTCCGGCTTCCAGTTTCCCGGCTTTGCGGCGGGCCTCGGCCCCGACAAGGGCGAGTCCCCGGAGCCCGGTGGCGACCCCACCGACGCCACCAAGAAGTGATGTCCCGGGCCGCGCAGTTGTCGCGGCCCTTGTGTTTTTTCCACCGGTTCTTCCTGACGCATGACCCAATCCAGCAAGCAGGGCGCCGCCCCGAAAGTCGGCTTCGTTTCCCTTGGCTGCCCCAAGGCCCTCGTCGACTCCGAACACATCCTCACCCGCCTGCGGGCCGAGGGCTACGAGATCTCGCCGTCGTACGAAGGCTCCGATCTGGTGGTCATCAACACCTGCGGCTTCATCGACGCCGCGGTAGAGGAATCCCTCGACGCCATTGGCGAAGCCCTCAACGAGAACGGCCGGGTGATCGTCACCGGCTGCCTGGGCGCCAAGGAAGACGTCGTGATGGCGGCCCACCCGCAGGTGCTCGCCGTCACCGGCCCCCATGCCACCGAGCAGGTCATGCAGGAGGTGCACAAGCACCTGCCCAAGCCCCACGATCCCTTCATCGATCTGCTGCCGCCCCAGGGGGTCAAGCTCACCCCCAACCACTACGCCTACCTCAAGATTTCCGAAGGCTGCAATCACCGCTGCACCTTCTGCATCATCCCGTCGCTGCGGGGCGATCTGGTCAGCCGCCCCATCGGCGACGTGATGCGCGAGGCCGAAAACCTGGTGAACGCCGGCGTCAAGGAGCTGCTGGTGGTGTCGCAGGACACCTCCGCCTACGGCGTCGACGTGAAGTACCGCACCGGCTTCTGGGGCGGCAAGCCCATGCGCACCAAGCTCTACGACCTGTGCAAGGCCCTGGGCGACCTGGGCGTGTGGGTGCGCCTGCACTACGTCTACCCGTATCCCAGCGTGGACGACATCATCCCGCTGATGGCCGAGGGCAAGATCCTCCCGTACCTCGACGTGCCCTTCCAGCACGCCAGCCCGCGCATCCTCAAGGCCATGAAGCGCCCGGCCAGCACCGAGAACAACCTGGAGCGCATCCGCCGCTGGCGCGAGATCTGCCCCGATCTGACCATCCGCTCCACCTTCATCACCGGCTTCCCGGGCGAGACGGATGCCGATTTCGAAGCGCTGCTGCAGTTCCTCGAAGAGGCCAAGCTCGACCGCGTGGGCGCCTTTGCCTACTCGCCGGTCGAAGGCGCCGCCGCCAACGAGCTGGCCGACCCGGTGCCCGATGAGATCCGCGAAGAGCGCCGCATCCAGCTGATGGAGTTCCAGGAGGACATCTCCACCGAGCGCCTCGAGCGCTTCATCGGCCGCGAGATGACCGTGCTGGTGGACGAGATCGACGAGGAGGGCGCCCTGGCCCGCTCGCCCGGCGACGCGCCGGAGATCGACGGCCTGGTCATCGTCCCGGCAGGGGAGCACCTCGAACCCGGCGAGTTTGCCCGCGTCCGCATCACCGACTGCGACGTCCATGACCTCTACGCCGAGCCGATCTGAGCGTGTCACACCCCGCGCGGGCCGCGCCCCGGCATTGCCCGCGCGACCATGAAACGCACCCCCCGCATCGGTATCGCCCTCGGTAGCGGTTCGGCCCGCGGGTGGGCGCACATCGGGGTGCTGCGGGCCCTGGCCCGTGAGGGCATCGAACCGCAGATCGTCGCCGGCTGCTCCATCGGGGCCTTCGTGGGTGCGGTGGCGGCGGCGGGCGATCTGGAAAAGCTGGGTAGCTGGGTCGAGACCCTGGGCTGGCAGGACGTGGTCGGCCTGATGGACATGGGCCTGCGTGGCGGTCTCATCAAGGGCGACCGGCTGATCGCCTTCTTCGAACGCAACTTCGTCGACCGGGATTTCGTTGCCCTGAGCCACAGCTTCGGCTGCGTCGCCACCGACCTGCAGAGCGGGCATGAAGTGTGGCTGCGGGAGGGTAGCGTTTCCGCCGCGGTGCGCGCCTCCATCGCCCTGCCGGGCCTGCTCACCCCGTCGTGGCACGACGGCCGGCTGCTGGTGGATGGCGGGCTCGTCAATCCGGTGCCGGTGTCGCTGGCCCGGGCGATGGGCGCCGACATCGTCATCGCCGTCGATCTCAACTCCGACGTGGTGGGCGCCGCGTGGCGCAACCGGGGCGAGCCCGAGCCCGCCGCCGAATCCGCCTCCAATGGCTGGTCGAAGCGCCTGCTCTCCCGCTTCGGGCGCAGCAGGCCGCCGGCCGACGAGGACGGGGAGGGCGCCGACGACACGCCGGAAGGCATCCCCTCGATGCTCACCGTGATGCAGAGCAGCATCGCCATCATGTCGGTGCGTATCGCCCGCAGCCGTCTGGCTGGCGAGCCTGCCGACGTGCTCATCGCCCCACGCCTCGCCCAACTTGGCCTGATGGACTACCACCGGGGCAGCGAGGCGATTGCCGAAGGCGAGGCCGCCGTCGAACTGGCGCTGCCCGCCATCCGCCGCGCCCTTGGGCGCTGACCGCATCGCCACACCGGGAGGCTGCATGAGCGCCCTGATCGAAACTCTGCGCGACATCGTCGGCGACAGCCACTGCCTCGTCGCCGCGGCCGACACCGCGCCCTACCTGACCGACTGGCGCGGGCGCTACACCGGCACGGCCCTCGCGGTCGTGCTGCCCGCCGACACCGCCCAGGTCGCGGCGGTCGTGCGCGCCTGCGCCGCGGCGGGCTGCGCCATCGTCCCCCAGGGCGGCAATACCGGCCTGTGCGGCGGCGCCACGCCGGTAGCGGGCAGTGCGCCGGTCGTGGTCAATCTCTCCCGGCTCTCCCGGGTGCGGCGGGTCGATGCCGCCAACAACGCCATCGTCGTCGAGGCCGGCGTCACCCTGGCTGCGGTCCAGGCCGCCGCCGAGGAAGCCGACCGGCTGTTCCCCCTCTCCCTGGCCAGCGAAGGCAGTTGCGAGGTGGGCGGCTTCGTGTCCACCAACGCCGGTGGCGTGCAGGTGCTGCGCTACGGCAACGCCCGCGAGCTTGTGCTGGGGCTGGAGGTGGTGCTGCCCGACGGTCAGGTGTGGGACGGCCTGCGGGCGCTGCGCAAGGACAACACCGGCTACGATCTCAAGCAGCTGTTCATCGGCGCCGAGGGCACGCTGGGCATCGTCACCGCCGCCAGTCTCAAGCTCTTTCCGCGCCTGCGCGCAGCGGCCACCGCCTGGCTGGCCGTCGCCGATCCTGCCGCGGCGGTTCAACTGCTGGCCTGCCTGCGCGCCGTGGCGGGCGACCGGGTGACCGCGTTCGAGCTGGTCGGCCGGCCAGCGTTGGCGCTGGTGCTGCAGCACATCCCCGGTGCCCGCGACCCCCTCGCCAGCCCCCACCCCTGGTATGTGCTCGTCGAACTCAGCGATACCCGCGCAGATGCCGGGCTGGAGGTCCTGCTCGAGCAGGCGGTGGAGCAGGGCGTCGAGGCGGGGGCGATCCTCGATGGCGCCATCGCCGCCAGCGCCGCCCAGGCCGCCGCCTTGTGGGCCCTGCGCGAGAACATCTCCGAGGCCCAGAAGCGCGAAGGCCTGAGCATCAAGCACGACATCTCGGTGCCGGTCAGCGCCATTCCCGAATTCATCGACCGCGCCGGCGAACGTCTCGAAGCGGCGTATCCGGGCCTGCGCATCGTGTGCTTCGGCCATCTGGGCGACGGCAACCTGCACTACAACCCGTCGCGACCGGCGCAGGGCGAGAACGCCGCCTTTATCGCACGCACCGCCGAGGTCAATCGAATCGTCCACGATCTGGTTGCCGAACTGGGCGGGTCGATCTCCGCCGAGCACGGCATCGGCCAGCTCAAGCGCGACATCCTGCCCCGCTACAAGTCGGCCATCGAGATGGAATTAATGGCGCGCATCAAATTGGCTCTGGACCCGGCCGGCCGGATGAACCCAGGAAAAATGCTCTAGCGTGACGCGTTGCACAGGCAATTTTGCAGGTTGTTACGCGGGTCTTCGGGACGTCGAAATCGGAATCCACCCGCTTTGTCGGGTTTTTTAACACATGCTTTTTTTGTGGCTTGTTGTTTTTCGTAAATTCATGAAATCGCACGGTTTTTAATTTTTGGCACATTAAATGCTAAGTTTCGATACGAAACAGACTTTCACGCCACTCCACTCGTAATCCGCTCGGCCGCGGAGGATGGGTCGGCGAATTGTCTGCGCGTTGCAATTCAATCAAGGAGATCCAACCCATGAAAAAGACGGCCTTGCTCGCAGTAGCGGCTGCGCTGACCACGGTCAGTGCTGGCGCCAACGCAGCTGTTTATTCGACGACCTTCCAGAACCTCACCGGCAACTTCCTGATCAGCGGTTTCGGCGTCGATACCGCCGGCGCCACCGATGCGGACCTCGATTCCAAGTTCACGGTTTCGCTGACCAACGTCAACGGCAAGGTCACCATCGAAGTGCCCATCGCCGCCGACTACAAGGTCTACGCCAAGGCTGGCTCCACTTCGTTCATCGACTTTGACGGTGTCGTCGGCCCCGACCTGGGCGTCGCCTACGCTGCCAACACCCTGATCGGCAGTGGCCCGCTGGCTGTCACCAACACCAGCACCAAGCTCGTCGAGTTCGACTTCAACGGCGTCGGCACCACCTCCCTCAAGCTGGACGGCGTCTCCCAGGCGATTCCCTACTCCACCGGCAGCATCACCGTGAGCGGCGCCGGTGCCACCGCGCTGTTCGGTTCGCTCCTCGGTCTGGGTTCCTTCCTGAGCGGCCCGGTTTCCGGCACCGTCGATATTCTCTACACCGTCTCCCAGGATCGCATCGACATCACCATCGATGAAGCCAACCTGATCGGCGGCAAGTTCGAGAACGCCCTGCTGACCCTCGACAACATGCCCGCCGGCTTCATCCCGGGCAAGGGCGCTGGCAACCGCGATGCCATCATCGATGGCACCTTCGCCTCCAATGGTGTGATCTACGCCGTCTCCGAGCCCGCCTCCATGGCGCTGCTGGGTCTTGGCATGGCTGGCCTCGCGGCCGTCCGTCGCCGCAAGGCTGCCTGATAAGCCAGTCTTGTCGGTTTGAGCGGCAGCCTTCGGGCTGCCGCTTTTCGTTTCAGCCAGCCAGCTGAGGGCAGGCGGCAAGCGCCCCGACGATCCGCCCGGCCACGCCGAACCGCGCTAACGCAAAATATTTTCAAATGGGGGTTTACAGGTGCCAGGTCGATGTCTATAATGCGGTCTTCTTTGACGGGGGTATAGCTCAGCTGGGAGAGCGCTTGCATGGCATGCAAGAGGTCAGCGGTTCGATCCCGCTTACCTCCACCAAAAGAAATTGTCCCCATCGTCTAGAGGCCTAGGACACCGCCCTTTCACGGCGATAACCGGGGTTCGAATCCCCGTGGGGACGCCAGTCAAAAGTCCTGTTTCAGGCAG
>NZ_JAYRMI010000016.1:39167-60915 GCF_041904905.1 Zoogloea sp.
CGGGGCGGTAGTTTAAAGCGCGGAGTGGTAGTTCAGTCGGTTAGAATACCGGCCTGTCACGCCGGGGGTCGCGGGTTCGAGTCCCGTCCACTCCGCCACAAGTTTGAAGTTTTGCAGTGCGTAGGTCCCCATCGTCTAGAGGCCTAGGACACCGCCCTTTCACGGCGATAACCGGGGTTCGAATCCCCGTGGGGACGCCAGCCTTCGCTGGTAGTAAAACAATTTGGGGGTATAGCTCAGCTGGGAGAGCGCTTGCATGGCATGCAAGAGGTCAGCGGTTCGATCCCGCTTACCTCCACCAAATTTGCGGTACTTTCTGGTCCCCATCGTCTAGAGGCCTAGGACACCGCCCTTTCACGGCGATAACCGGGGTTCGAATCCCCGTGGGGACGCCAGTCAAAAGTCCTGTTTCAGGCAGTTTCGGCCAAAGCCCGGTCGGAGCGGCAGGTCCAAGCGCGGAGTGGTAGTTCAGTCGGTTAGAATACCGGCCTGTCACGCCGGGGGTCGCGGGTTCGAGTCCCGTCCACTCCGCCAGTCATTCGCCAGTCGCAAAAGTGCAGCTCCTTGCTGCATGCCAAGCCCTAGTCTCCTCCTGGAGCCTAGGGTTTTTTGCTTTGATCGGGCGTGCCCGCAAGGCGGGTGCTTGGTTTCGATGGGGCGGGTTCTCGTGCCCGGGTGTTCGTCGCGTGTGCCGGCGACGGCCAACAAAAAACCCCCGGGGGGTGCCCAGGGGTTTGGCATTGTCAGGCCTCAGCCCGGCAGTGCTCAGGTGCGACGGCGGCGCAGGGCGGCGAGGCCACCCAGGCCCAGCGCCACGAGGCTCATGGATGCAGGCTCCGGCACCTGCAGCGTCACCGGATAATCGCCGGCGTACGACACGCCATCCTGCGCGTGCACACCCGATACGCCCGGCTGGGCAAAGGAGTACAGGTAGCTGGTGGCGCCGTTGTAGGTCACCTTCACGACCTCGCTGGCGTAGGCGGTAGCCGGCGCGCTGGGGTCGATGGTCTTGAGGAAGGCGCCTGCATTGAGCAGACCCGCCAGGCCGATCGTGACCGCGTCGTTGTTGAGCAGCACGTAAGAGATGTTCGGGTCGCTCACCAGTTGATAAGGCGCGCGGCCGCCCAGGGCGGCGTTGGCGGTGCCGAAGCCGGCAACTGCGGTGCTCAACTGGCTGGCGGTGATGTCGGTGCCGAAGGCGGCTTTGTAGGCGCCGCTGATGTAGCTGGTGGTGAGGGCGGTAGCGTTGCCGCCCACAAACCAGTCGGCCATCGTCAGGCTGCTCAGGGTGATGGCGTTGCCGTTGAGGGTGCCGGTGAGCGTGCTCACCGGGCCGCCGAACTTGCTCAGTTCCACGTTACCGCCGGGGGTGGTGGAGTCGCCAGCGAGCACGCCGATGAGGGTGGCGGAGGCGCTGGGGGCGAGCACGCCCGCCGGACCTTCGGCCCAGAGGATCACCGATCCGGTGGTGCTGGGGGACTGGATGCTGTAAGCGGCTGCGGCCCCGGAGCCGAGTGCCAGCACGAGGGCGGCGGCAAGCTTGGTAGATTTCATCATCGAAACAACTCCTGAAGTTCATGTTTGACGACCGGCGGCGAAGGCTTGCCGGCGGTCGTCGTCAAAGCCCTCCGCCAGATCGGCGGGCAGGGCGTCAACGCGCACTCGCTTCTTCGGTCGTGCGCTGACGCGTAACAAATACCACGCCCAATATGAGGAATTGAGGCTGGGTTGGTCGATTGACAATCGATAACAAAATTGAGTGTCGCAGTTGCATGCGATGCTGAGATAACGGGCTCAAACTCCGCTCCCAAAATGGGCGTGGCATCGATGGCGACCCTTCGGGGAGGTTTGCGCCCTCCGGTGCCGAGGGTCGGTCACGGTGAGGGGGGCGCTGTCGTGCTGTGCCGCACCAAATCGTGGCGGCATGGGGTGGGCGGGTATGTCGTTTTTCTGTGTTGCAGGTATGGGCGTGTGCGAGCTGCTTTCACCCTCGCCGCAGCCTGGGAGTGTCGGAATTTTTTACACAGTTTGTTAAATATTGATAAATCATAAAATAGTGTTATGATTAGTAAGGACATTATTTTTGGTGTGGAATTTGCTTGAAAGCCGCCTGATTGCTGGCTTTGGCGGCTTCGCGGGGCTTGATGATCGGGTGGTTTTCTGCTTGTTCCGGTGTTTTGCGACGTGCAGGCCCAGCAGGTCTTTTTGCCGCCAGTCGCCATCTGTTTGGTGTTCCATGTGGAATATTTCCGGGGTTGCTCTGCAAGATTTTGTAAAATGCATCACGGTTAGCTTCATGGGGTGCAGGGGTTGGCCGGTGTGTCCGGTGCCGGTGTCGAATGGCGGCGATGTCTTGCCGTGTTGCCGGTTTCTCTCCCCGGGTAGGGTGGGTTCAGGCTGTTTCGCTGTAGCTGAGGGTCAATGAAATGTTTTCGCTTGCGCTGTTCCTGATGGGGGTTGTGGTGTCCGCGGTGGCCATCCACTACGGCATCCAGGGCGCCCATCGGTTTGGGGTTGTCGACAAGCCGGGCGGCCACAAAGCGCACGATACCGTCACGCCCTTTGTTGGCGGGCTGGGCATTCTCGCCGCCATGCTGACTGCCGGCTATGTGGTCAGCCACTACTTTCCGGCCTTCGGCGACCGTATTTTCGTGCTCATGGCCGGCGCGCTCATCCTGTTCGTGACGGGCTTTGCCGACGACATCCTCCATCTCAACTACAAGATCCGCTTCGGTATCCAGGCCGGTGTGGGGTTGATGATGGTTTACTGGGGGGGCGTGCAGCTTGCCGATCTGGGGCAGCTCGCCTCCGACGACCTGCTGCTGCTGGGCTTCCTGGGTGTGCCGCTCACCCTGGTGGCCACCATTGGCGCCATCAACGCGCTCAACATGATCGACGGCATCGACGGGCTCTCGGGTTCCCTGTCCATCGTCAGCCTGCTGTTGATTGCCCTCGCCGTCTATATCTCCGGCGATCTGGCTTACTTCTCGCTCATCATCATCGTGGCCGGTGGGGTGGCGGGCTTTCTGCTTTTCAACCTGCGCTACCTGGGATGGCGTCGGGCCCGCTGTTTCATGGGCGACAACGGCAGCATGCAGCTGGGTTTCCTGTTCGCGTGGCTGCTCTCCGATCTTTCCCAGGCTAACGACAGCGTGCGGGCCATCACGCCCATCACCACCCTGTGGCTGTTTGCCGTGCCGCTCATCGACACCCTCTGCGTGATGCTGCGCCGGATGTGGATGGGGCGCTCCCCCTTCCATGCCGACCGCAACCACCTCCACCACCTCTTCCTGCGCGCCGGCTTCCGGGTGCAGGACGCCGTGCTGGTGCTGGCGCTGGTGCAGTTCTGCTTTGGCGCGGTGGGCCTTCTGGGTATGTACGCCGGGGTGGATGAGCTGGCGATGCTGGCCGCCTTCGTGATGGTGTTTGCGGCGTGCTTCTTCATCGTGCTGCGCCCGTGGCGGCTGGTGCCGCTGCTGCGGCGCATTCACCGGGTGCTGGGCATGACCTCCGTGCATGCGGTGGGGGTGCATGTGGCGGGCCTCTCCGAGCCGCGCCTGGCCCCGTTTGCAGAAATGCTCAACCGCTGCATCGGGCCGCACGTGGATTTCCGCTTCCGCGCCTACCGCACCGAGGGTGAAGGCGGTCCGGGCTGCTACGGCGTGATCCAGCTGCTTGGCGACGATCAGGATCTTACCCAGCTGCAGATCAGCCGCATCATTGCCGTGCTGCGCCGCGAGGTGGGGCGCGAACCGGGCGTGAAGATCCGCCAGTTTGTCGACCGCAAGGAATCTCACGACCGCCGCGTGGGCGCCCACTTCCGCCGCGAAGAGCGCCGCGGAGCGGATCGGCGCGCCTCTGGCAAGTCTGCGCTGGTATATCGGCTCGACAGCGCTGCCGGCGAGCCCAGCATCGTGGCGCAGGGCTGAGAGGGGTAGCACGTTTTGTACGATCGCATTCTGGTTGTCTGTACCGGCAACATCTGTCGTAGCCCCATCGCCGAGTTCCTGCTCCGCGACGCGCTGCAAAGCAAGGGCCGTACGGTTCAGGTGACTTCCGCCGGCGTGGGCGCCCTGGTGGGAGACCCCGCCTACGAAACCGCGACCGCCATGATGGCCGCGCGTGACATTGATCTGGCGCCCCACCGGGCCCGGCAGGCCGATGTGGCCATCTGCCGCGGTGCCGATCTGGTGCTGGTGATGGAAAATCACCACCGGGAAGCCCTCACCGACATCGATCCGGCCGTGCGGGGCAAAACCTTTTTGCTGGGCCACTGGGGCAAGTTCGAGATCCCCGACCCCTACAAGCGTTCTCAGGCGGTGTGGGACCGCGCCGTCGGTTTGATCGATCAAGGCGTGGCCGATTGGGCCCGGCGCTTGTAACGCTTTTCACAACAATCGTGTCCGATGTGTGTCTTGTGCCCTATGACGTTAACAGGGCTCATTTATCATTCAGGTACTGTTCACACAAAACGAGTCAGGGCTTCCATGAACACAATTCCTGATGGAGCGCACGCTCCCCTCACATCTTCAACGCCACGCTTTGCGAGCCGCCTGCTGCTGGCGCTGGTGTGCGCCAGCCTGGGCGCCTGCGCGGTTGTGCCGGGCGACAAGGCCTATGGCCTGCGCGACCAGCAGTCCTCCGTCAAGCTGCCGGTGCGCCAGCCCGAGGCCGCCGAGCCGGTGCCGGCCAATGTAAATATCAAGCCCATCACCGCCGAGCTCATCATCGAGCAGATGAAGCTGGCCGCCGCCGAACGCCCCACTGCCACCAACGCCAACCTGGGCGCGCGGGGCGGCAAGGCTGCCGGTCCCACTGCTGCGGTGCCCGATTACAAGGTTGGCCCCGGCGACGTGCTCACCATCATCGTGTGGGATCACCCCGAGCTAACCACCCCGGCTGGCCAGTATCGCGCAGCCGATCAGGCTGGCACGGTGGTGAATGAAGACGGCACCATCTATTACCCCTATGTGGGCTCCTTGCAGGTGGTCGGCAAGACTTCGCGCCAGATCCGCGAGATGCTCGCTTCCCGCCTGGCCAAGTTCATCGAGCGCGTGCAACTGGATGTGCGCGTGGCCGCCTTCCGCAGCCAGCGCATCTACGTGGTGGGCGAGGTGGCCAAGCCCGGTCTGCTCCCGATCTCCGACGTGCCGATGACCGTGCTTGAGGCCGTCAATCAGGCTGGCGGCTTTGGCCCCGAGGCCGACCACAGCCGCGTGCTTCTTACTCGCAAGGGGACGACGTTCCGCGTGGATATCCAGGCCATGTACGAGAACGGCGCCACCGAGCAGAACGCCCTTCTGGAGCACGGCGACATCCTCAACGTGCAGGATCGCAGCTTCAACAAGGTGTTTGTGCTGGGCGAGGTGCAGAAGCCCGGCTCGCTGGTCATGACGAAGAAGCGCTCCACCCTTGCCGAGGCCCTGGCCGACACCGGCTACATCGCCCAGGACAAGGCCAACCCCAAGTGGATCTACGTGATGCGCGGCGAAAGCGAAACGCCGGAACTCTTCCACCTGGATGGCAGCTCACCGGACGCCATGCTGCTGGCCGACCGTTTCCCGCTTCGCCCGCGTGACATCGTCTATGTGGATGCCGCCGATGTGGTGCGCTGGAACCGTGTAATCACCAATGTGTTGCCGACAGCACAAACCCTGTTCCAGCTGGGTGGGGCCAAGTACCCACTCTTTGGTGGTCGTAACCCCTGACGGATCAGGTAAAGCCAAGATATGAACAGAGCGTAGCGATAACCTAGCGACGCTCTGTTCGCTCCACTTTCTAGCAATCAATCCTGTGTAGGGCTGGATAAAACCGGCCTGCTCAGTATCCCGCAGACAATAGACCGCCATGGATACCGAAAAGCTTAAACCCGCAGCACTACTTGGTCAGCAAGTGGCTGACTCCGACGAGGGAGGCGAGGGCCTTGCCGTTGGCGAGATTGTCGCTGTCATTATGGAGCACCGATGGCTTATCGCCATCATCACTGCAGTGTTCCTTGTGCTTGGCCTTGCGTGGACCTTTGTCTCTCGTCCTGTCTATAAAGCGGACGGCCTTGTTCAGGTAGAGGAGAAGGGAGGCGGGGGCATGGCGATGCTAAAGGACCTGC
The DNA here is from genome assembly GCF_041904905.1 of Zoogloea sp. Classification (GTDB taxonomy): domain Bacteria; phylum Pseudomonadota; class Gammaproteobacteria; order Burkholderiales; family Rhodocyclaceae; genus Zoogloea. Next base: position 45,274 of record NZ_JAYRMI010000016.1, read on the forward strand.
AACCCCTTCTGGGTGACAACACCACTGTAGCGGCTGAGCAGGAAATTCTCACGTCGCGGATGGTGCTCGGGCGGGTGATCGAAAAGCTCAAGCTCGATATTGACGTACGCCCAAAGACCTTTCCCTTGATTGGTGGTGCAGTTGCGCGCCGCTACAAGGGCGATGTGCCGAACGAACCGCTGTTGGGGTTATCCAGTTATGCATGGGGCGGTGACTTGGCGCAGGTGGATGCTCTTAAGGTACCGCGTGACGCATTCGACAAGCCGCTGACACTTGTTGCCGGAGAGTCCGGCAGCTTTGCCTTGTTTGATCAGGACGGCGACGAAGTGTTAAAGGGGAGGTCGGGGGAGCGCGCGGTAAGTGGCAAGTACGAGATCTTCATTGCTCGCCTCGTCGCTCGCCCTGGCACGCGGTTTATTGTGACCAAGCTTTCTCAAGAAATGGCAGTCATGGCTGTGCGTGAGAAGCTGGCGGTCAAGGAGCGAGGCAAGAAGTCCGGCATTCTTGAGGTGAGCTTGTCTGGAAACGACATCGACAAAATCGTTGTTGTTCTCGACGATATCCTCAATACCTATGTACGGCAGAACGTTGACCAGCGTTCCGCCGAGGCGGAAAAGACGCTCAAGTTTCTTGAGACGCAGCTTCCAGCGCTTAAGAAGGAGATGGATGCCGCCGAGGCGGCTTACAACAATTATCGCCAAGCACGCGGTTCACTTGATCTGAATATCGAGACGCAGAGCGTCCTGCAGTCCCTTGTGGAGGTGGATAACCAGATTGTGGCGCTAAAGCAGGAGCGGGATGAGTTGCGCCAGAGCTTCACCGCTGAACACCCTCGCGTCCAGGCTGTCGATCAGCGGCTTGACCGACTGAGGGACCGCAGGCGGCAGTTTGACGCTGATGTAAATAAGCTGCCTGATACCCAACAAAAGGTGCTGCAGCTCGCACGTGACGTTGAAGTCACCACGACGCTCTATACGAATCTCGTCAATACGTCTCAGCAGCTCAAGGTGTCGAAGGCTGGAACCGTAGGCGATGTGCGCATCGTTGATGCTGCCGCTGCTGCTAGTGAGCCAATCGGGATGAAGAAATCAGCCGTTCTAGCTGTTGCTTTGCTCTTGGGACTGATTGCCAGTCTTGTTGTCGTCTGGGTTAAACGTTCGCTACGGGTTGTAGTTGAAGATCCGGAAACTATTGAAGCTAAATTGGGCTTGCCGGTGTATGCCACTATTCCTCATAGCAACGACGAGGTTTCTATCAGTCGGCGAGTAAAAGGCAAAGCAGCTTCTGGCGAACTGCTGGCGGTTGCAAAACCCGAAGACGATGCAATCGAAAGTCTGCGTGGTCTACGCACGACGATTCATTTTGCGCTAATGGATTCGACGCACAATTCGCTACTCATTACAGGCTCGAGCCCTGGCCTAGGTAAGAGTTTCATCTCCAAGAATCTGAGCGCGGTGTTGGCGCAGTGTGGGCAGCGTGTTGTCATTGTTGACGCAGACTTGCGCAAAGGCCACGTCAACAAGGAATTTGGGCTTCGTCGCGAAGTTGGTGTATCTGAGTTCGTCTCCGGAACTGCTAGCCTTGAGGAAATCATCAAGCCAACGAGCATTCCGAATCTCTGGGTCGTTACCACCGGTCAAATACCGCCGAATCCGTCAGAGCTGCTGATGCACCTGAGGTTTGAAGGTCTTTTGGAGAAGCTCGGCGAGCAGTTCGATACCCTTATTGTTGATGCGCCGCCGATTCTCGCCGTATCAGATGCTGCAATTATCGGTCGATTGACGGGCGCAACGCTGATGGTTGCGCGAGCAGGCCACCATCCGATCTCGGAGCTTGAGCAGGCAGTAAAACGCCTCAATCATGCGGGAGTTCAAGTTAGGGGTTTCGTCTTCAATGATCTTGATACGAATCGTCAGAAGTATCGGTACGGCTATAAAGGATACGTGTACAAATACTCCTATTCATCGAAGAACTAAGCACTGCCTTCTTCTGATTACTGAAAGCGTTGTATGGGACTGGGTGAGTTGTCTCGCTCCAAGCGCGCAGCGCTTACCTCGGTATTAAATGTTGTTGCTCAAGCCGTACAGGTCTTGACGGGGCTCTATAGCGTCCCGTTGTCTCTCAATTACTTGGGGCAAGAGCGATTTGGCTTGTGGATGGCATTGTCGGCAATTCTGCTGTTTGTGTCGTTCTCCGATTTTGGTGTCGGAATTGGCGCGCAGGATAGGATCTCAAGGGATTCTGCCAAGGGGGATAGCTCCAGCGTAAGGAGTGTGTTTTGGAGCGCTCTCCTTTTTTCGCTGATCTTGGGGTTGTTTGTCTTCACAATTGGCGTTGTTGTTGCGGGAGCTGTGCCACTGCCTGCCTATTTTTCGCTTCAGTCGGCTCAGGCTAGATCAGATGTAACGCCGGCACTACAAACGATTCTCGCCATTCTTGCTGTTGGAGTTGCGTCTGGTGTCGTGCAGCGAACATTTAGTGCGCTGCAGCAGGGCTACTCGATCGCCGTTCTGCAAGTTATCTCGCGCCTTTTTAGTCTTGGTTCTTTGTTGCTTGTGGTGAATCTTGATTTAGGGTTGCCCGCTTTGGTTTTTGCAGTGGCAGGGATCCCGGTTGCAATGATATTGCTGATAGGTCTACCAACGCTGATAACTATCAACCCTGCTCTTAAGCCGAGCCTCGAGGATTTTAGCCTTGCTCAGGTTAAGGGGCTGTTGGGGATCGGGTTTGCAGGGCTTGGAGCCTCTGTTGCAATCTATCTCGTCAATAGTGCTGGTGCTTTTCTAATTTCCGTGAGGTTCGGTGCCGGCAGTTTGGTTGACTATTCGGTGGTCCAAAGACTTATAAACATACCAATGATGTTCGTTGTGTACTTGTTGATACCTCTATGGCCTGCGATTACCGATGCAAAGATCAAAGGCGATGGTGAGTGGATTGTGCGCGTGTACAGAAAGTCAAGTCGGGCTGTGTTTTTATTTGGCGCAGTCTGCGCCGTCGGCCTGTTGGTGGCCGGGGATTGGGCGATCGTACTCTGGACAGGAGATGCAAGCGTTGTTCCTAGCACTTCCTTGATGCTTGCGTCGGTTGTCTTTATGTTAATTTCGTTCTGGAATTCGTTGATTACTACCATTCTCAATGGGTACTCTCGATACAGAAGCCAGGCGACGCTCGGAGTATTAATTGCGTTGGCGTCTGTAGTGGTTGGTTTTGTCTTTCCCGTATCTCTCGCGTCTAAAGAATTGATGGTCTGGATCATTGATGCCGGATTTGCCATTAGATGCTTGGTTCTTCGGCGAGAGGCAGTTCGGATGATTGGCGCTGGTCGAGTGTGATGAGATATAAAAAATGATTGAGATCGCACAGAGCCCTCGTTGCATATCCAGAGGGCGCTCTGGAACGGCACGCCGAGGGCTGGAAGTGTTTTCGGTTTTTTGGCTTGTGATTAGCTCGGGCGGTGCCTACTATAACAATTCAGCGGCTGTTAATATTGTATTGTTGTTAAGTGTCGCTTTGATTTTAGTTCAGCTATTTGTTTTTAGAGCCGATCTGATGGCTAGGTCGGGGCGTGCCGTGATTTACATGGCAGCACTTTTCTTACTCATGATCTGCTCAATGTTGGCAAACAGCGACACAGCCTCGTTCCTGACATATGCGCGACTTCTTGTCGTCGTTGTGCTGGCTATGTGCACCGTCCGTTTGGTTGGGGTTGCGCGGTTTCTCAGTTTATGTGTTTTTTCTGTCGCGTTTCTTTCGCTGGTTTCGTTGGTTCTTTATTACAGTGAGGCGCTTGTTTCATTTTCTTCTTTATTTCCGTCCTTTTCTTCGAATGAGATTTCCTATCGGAATGCATTCCTTTATTCGGAGATTGAGGGGGTGGAGCGAAGAAATTCAGGTGTTTTTATTGAGCCCGGGCTTTTTCAGGTTTATTTGAATTTCTGTCTTGGGTTGCTTCTGCTCGGGGTTGTTAGAGCTCGGGGCGCGAATGTGTTGATCCTGGTTTTTCTGGCTTCAATATTTTCAACCAGTTCGACGACAGGATTCATTGTCGCCACGGCTTTTCTTGTATTGTCTATCTGGGGGCCTTCTGGAAGGCTGAGCGGAGGAGGGGCTGTTAAGTATCTTATACTATTAGCGGCCCTCGTTTTCGTGGGAAGTTCTGATTATGTGACTTCCAATGTGGCTGATAAGTTCACGAATGACGTGAATATGTCATTCTTGACGCGTTTGAATTCGACTGTTATCGATTTGATTGCAATATCAGAGAATCCGTACTTTGGCATTGGTGCTGGTGAATATCTAAATTTCGTAAGCTACTATGACGGACGTGGGCTTGTTGTTGATGCTGCAACAAATACCTTTACCCAGTTGAGCGCCTATGTTGGTCTCGTTTTTTCATTGGCTGTGGTTGTAAGAGGCGGCGCGTTTTTCTTTGGTATTGTGAAGAGTCGTTCGGCTCGAGTTGCTTTCCTTGTTTGGTATGTGCTCAGTTTTGCGACTGAGCCTTTTGTATTGTTTCCATTTTTTTATACCTTTTCGTTCCTGTCCTTTGCGACAAATGAGTGATCTGGATTAAAGTTTTTATTGGGCTGGGTTAAATGAGTCGCTTTGATATTCCGGTGGTTGTGTTCTTTTTCAAGAGGGTTGAGAAAACGCAGGCCGTAATCCGGAGGATTGCTGAGATTCGGCCCTCCAAACTCTATCTTATCTGTGATGGAGGGCGAACGCCGGATGAGGACTTGTTGGTTCGGAAGTGCCGGGAGGGAGTTGAGGCGCAAATCGATTGGCCGTGTGAGGTTGTTCGTAACTACGCCGAATCAAATCGCGGTGTATATGATCGAATCGGCTTGGGGGCAAAGTGGGTTCTATCTCAGGAGAAGAGTGCGATATTTCTTGAGGATGACAACCTTCCTGAAGTAACTTTCTTCCGTTTCTGCGAAGAAATGTTGGAGCGCTATGCGGATGAGAGCCGTGTGCTCTGGGTGTGTGGCACTAACTACTTGCAGGAGTACCAGCCGAGTGATGGTAGTAGTTATGTTTTTTCCCAGCACATGCTGCCCTGCGGATGGGCTTCGTGGTCCCATAAATTCGCGCGATACTACGATGGGGATTTGGAACTGGTGGATGACCCCTATTTGTTGAGCCGTGTTCGCGATGAATATAAAGACGACGCGCTTTATCATCAGGACAAAGACAACTGGCTTCTTGAGCGGCGTCGGGTGTTGAGTGGCATACCCCCGAAGTCATGGGACTATCAGATGAGCTTTACTCAGCGAGTTCACGGCCTTCTTGCCGTTGTCCCTATGTTCAATCAAATCAGGAATATCGGGGTTGATGAGCACTCGATTCATGGGGGTACGTCCATGTCGGATGTAATGACGTCCCGATTTTGTGAATTAAGGACGCGGGCATTGGAGTGGCCTCTTGTGCACCCGAGGGCGATATTGACAGACCTCAGATTTGAAAGATTGATAGACGGGGTTGTGCTTTATCCGTTCTCCTATAGGGCGAAAGGTTTTATCAATCGTTTGCTCAAACGAATTTTTCTTGTTTCGAAGGACGAGAGCCTGACTGCGTCGCTCAAGTCGCGCTTCTTTTTTAAGTCGGAAAAGTGATATGGCGGCGGATATCTCAATGTCCAGCAGTGTCGAAAATAAACGGGTTGTAATGGTTTCGATGCATCGATTTCCCTTTGGGGATGCTGCTTCGAATCGCATGTGGGCAATGGCGCGGTCTATCGCGTTAGGCGGTTCTGATGTGTATGTGGTGGGCAATGGTGTGTTGGACCAGGGCTTGACCAAAGACGGTAATTGGGTAAGTAGTCAAGGGATTCTGTTCAAGACAGTTCGCTCGAACAAAGATTCGTTTTTTTCTCGTGTTGTTAGGCGCCTGTTTCACGTCATGTATTTTCACTCTGCGCTGAGCGGAGTGATGGGTAAGCATGTTTCGTGTGTGGTTACAACGCACGCTGGCTTGTCGTTAGGGCTGTTGTTCGCGTGCAAGTTTGTTTGGCGGAAACCTTTGATTGTCGATTGCACTGAGTGGCATGAGGCGTCTCAGTTCTCGCGAGGCCGATTCTCGGCTGATTACCTGTTGGCGAAATACAAGTTCGATTTTCTGTGTCCAAAAGCCGATGCGGTAATTTGCATTACGAATTTGTTGAAGCAACGATTCGACAAAGTGGGAGTGCGTACATTGGTGGTTCCCCCTCAGGTGTCGTCAGAGGATTTTGTGCCGCACGGCAGAGCCTTGGATGATGGAGTGCTTGAATTGTTCTATGCGGGTACTCTTGCGGGTAAGGATGATTTGAAATCCTTTTTCGCTGGCCTTTGTTTGCTTACTGACCAAGAGTTGTCTAGGGTTAGGTTTACTATTGCGGGCCCTTCACCGAAGGAGATTGGTTCCTTGATCGATTCTATCGGTCTGGAGTCAGATCGATTGCGTGCCAGGCTGCGTTTGTTAGGGCGGGTTTCGCGTTCCCAAGTGTTGTCTGAACTGAGTTCAAAGCACTTTACTGTTCTTCTGCGTCCGATAAGTCGTTATTCAATGGCAGGTTTCCCATCCAAGATTCCTGAGAGTCTGGCCGCGGGAACGCCGGTGTTGGTGAATCTGACAAGTGATCTCGATATTTATTTGAAGGACGGGGATAGCGCCATTATTGTGCGCGATCTTTCTCCGGAGTCCGTTGCGATCGCCTTGCGACGGGCGCTGGCTTTGAACCCGGTAGATAAAGATAGAATGTCTTTGGCATCGACGCATCTTGCTGCGACAATGTTCGATTACACGGTCTGGGGTGAAGAAATTACTAGCTTCATTGAATCGGTTGCATAGTTTTGATTTGTTAATAGATTGAGGTGCTTTGTGTTTAGTGGAAAAACCCTTCTTATCACTGGTGGTACCGGTTCCTTCGGCAACGCCGTCCTCCGTCGCTTCCTCAACACCGACATCGGTGAAATCCGCATTTTCTCCCGCGACGAGAAGAAACAGGACGACATGCGGAAGCTGTACAACAACCGCAAGCTGAAGTTCTATATCGGCGACGTGCGCGATCCGCAATCCATTGCTGCGGCCATGCGTGGTGTCGATTATGTGTTCCACGCGGCCGCGCTCAAGCAGGTTCCTTCCTGCGAATTCCATCCCATGCAGGCGGTGCGCACCAATGTGCTCGGCACCGAGAACATGATCGAGGCGGCAATCGCCAACAAGGTCAAGCGCGTTGTGTGCTTGTCCACGGACAAGGCGGTGTACCCGATCAACGCCATGGGTATCTCCAAGGCGATGATGGAGAAGGTGATGGTCGCGGCGTCCCGTAACCTGGAAGGCACCGACACCGTCGTGTGTGGCACCCGCTACGGCAATGTGATGGCGTCGCGTGGTTCGGTGATTCCGCTGTTCGTGGATCAGGTACTCAATGGCAAGCCCATCACCATCACCGATCCCAACATGACCCGTTTCATGATGACGCTCGATGACGCCGTGGATCTTGTGCTCTACGCTTTCCAGAACGGCAACAACGGCGACATCTTCGTGCAGAAAGCACCGGCCGCGACGGTGGACGTGCTCACCAAGGCCATTCTCGGCCTGATGAACAAGCCGGAGCACGAAGTCCGCATCATCGGTACCCGCCACGGCGAAAAGCTCTACGAAGCGCTGCTCAGCCGCGAAGAGCGCGCCTGCGCTCAGGACTTGCCGGGTTACTTCCGCGTGCCTGCCGATGGCCGCGATCTCAACTACGACAAATATTTTGTCGAAGGCGAGCAGAAGATCAGTGAGGCCGTCGAATACACCTCCCACAACACCGAACGCCTGGACGTGGATGGCATGACCAAGCTGCTGCTCAAGCTCGATTTCATGCAGAAGATCGCGCGCGGCGAAAAGGCCGAGGCGCAGGACTAAGCCGCCATGCGTATCGTGATCACCGGGGCCGACGGTTTCATCGGCCGCAACCTCTCCGTTCGCCTGGGCGAGCTTGGGCATACCGATATTGCGCGTATCACCCTCGATTCGTCCGATGATGATCTGAAGGCGGCGCTCAAAGGGGCTGATTTTGTTTATCACCTTGCGGGTATCAATCGCCCCAAGGACGTGAGCGAGTTCACCACGGGCAATGCCGGGCTTACCGAAACCGTGTGCAGCCTGCTGGCCGAATACGGCAACAAGGCGCCGGTGGTCCTGTCGTCCTCCACCCAGGCCGCGCTGGATAACCCGTATGGGGTCAGCAAGCGAGCAGCCGAGGATGCGGTGTTCGAGCATGGCACGCAAAACGGCTCTCCGGCCTATGTGTTCCGCCTGACCAATGTGTTTGGCAAGTGGTCGCAGCCCAATTACAACTCGGCGGTGGCTACCTTCTGCCACAACATCGCTCGCGGGCTGGAGATCAAGGTGAATGATCCTGCTGCGCCGCTCAAGCTGGTGTACATCGACGATGTGGTCGACGCCTTTGTCGGCCTGCTGCAGTCGCCCAGCACGCCCAGCGGCTTTGTGCCCGCCGGCCCGGAATACGACTCCACCGTTGGCCAGGTGGCCGATACGATCCGTGGGTTTGCGGCCAGCCGCGCATCGATGATTACCGATCGTGTGGGCACCGGCCTGGTGCGCGCGCTGTATTCCACCTATCTGAGCTTCCTGCCCACCGAGTCGTTTGCTTACAGCGTGGTCAAGCATTCCGATCCGCGCGGCGATTTCGTCGAGATGCTCAAGACCCCGGATTGCGGCCAGTTCTCGTACTTTACGTCGCATCCAGGCGTCACCCGTGGCGAGCACTATCACCACACCAAGACCGAGAAGTTCATGGTCCTCAAAGGCACGGCGCATTTCGGCTTCCGCCACATCGTAACCGGCGAGCACTACGAGCTGGTCACGAAGGGCGGTGAAGGCCGCATCGTCGAGACGGTGCCGGGCTGGACGCACAACATTACCAACATCGGTGATGACGAGATGATCGTCATGCTCTGGGCAAACGAGATCTTCGACCGCGAAAAGCCCGACACGTTTGCCAACAAGGTGAAGCAATGAAGAAGCTGAAGGTGGTGTCGGTTGTCGGCACCCGTCCCGAGATCATCCGGCTCTCCCGCGTGCTGGCAAAGCTGGACGAGCACTGCGAACACGTGTTGGTGCACACTGGCCAGAACTACGATTACGAACTGAACCAGATATTTTTTGAAGATCTGGGCGTGCGCAAGCCCGATCACTTCCTCAATGCGGCTGGTGCTACTGGTGCAGAAACCATCGGCAACGTGATCATTGCGGTAGACAAGGTGCTGGCAGAGGAAAATCCAGAGGCGCTCTTGGTGCTGGGCGATACCAACAGTTGCATTGCGGTATTGCCCGCCAAGCGCCGGAAGATCCCTACTTTCCACATGGAAGCCGGCAATCGCTGCTTCGACATGCGCGTGCCCGAGGAGATCAACCGCCGCATCGTCGACCACACGGCCGACATCAACCTCACCTACAGCACCATCGCCCGCGATTACCTGCTGCGCGAAGGCCTGCCGCCCGATATGGTCATCAAGACCGGCAGCCCGATGTTCGAAGTACTGACTCACTACCGCGACGGTATCGAGGCATCCGACGTGCTGGAGCGCCTTGGCCTCAAGCCGCGGGAGTTCTTCGTTGTGAGTGCCCACCGGGAAGAGAACATCGATTCCGAGAAGAACTTCACCAATCTGGTTGCCACCCTCAACGCCGTGGCCGAGAAGTACCAGATGCCGGTGATCGTCTCCACGCACCCGCGTACCCAGAAGCGTGTGGATGCGATGGGCGCAAAGTTCCATCCGCTGGTCCTCCTGCTCAAGCCCCTGGGCTTCAAGGATTACAACAAGCTTCAACTGTCGGCCAAGGTCGTTATGTCGGACAGCGGGACGATCAACGAGGAATCGTCAATCCTGAATTTTGCTGCTCTGAACATTCGGGATGCCCACGAGCGACCGGAAGCCATGGAAGAGGCGAGCACAATGATGACTGGCGTTGGGCAAGAACGCGTCATGCAAGGGCTTGCAATTTTGGAGAGTCAATGTGTCGGTTCCGAACGTATGCTGCGCCTGGTCGGTGACTACTCCATGCCGAACGTTTCCGAGAAAATTGTGAGAATTATTCATAGTTACGTTGGCTATGTTAAGAGAAAAGTTTGGTTTGAGGGGTGTTGACGACATCTATTGTGGGCGTATTGAAAATTGACTTCGTCTAATGATGCTGTGATCTTGATTGGACCGACTCCGCCCCCCGTGGGTGGGGTGTCCATTCACGTCGAGAGATTTTCTCGACTTCTGAATAGACTCGAAATTCCCTGTCTTGTCATCAGTACCACTTCATTGACTTCGAGTCGCAGTGTGATTGGAGTCGGCGGAAACGTCATTTTCGGTGTTCTCCAGAATCTACCAAAGGTCCGGGGGAAACTCGTTCTCATTCATTCGTCCGAGTTGACCGGTACGATTGTTGCACTGTTGTGTGAATTTGCCGGTGCAAAGGCTATTCAGTTTTTTCATAATGGCAGAGCGCTTCAGCGAGCTTCGTTGAGTGGAGTCCTTCATTTAATATGGGGGGGCATGTTGCGGAGGCTTTCTGCGGTCTTTGCTGTAAATTCAGATATCAAGAATGATGTAGCCTCCCTGTCGGACGGACAAGTTTCCGCCGTGGTCGTCAATCCGTTCATTCCACCGCAAGGCTCGGAGTTGAATCTGGGGGCGTTTGCTACGAGTTTTCAATCCGAGAATATTTATGTTGGATGGTGTGGGATTGCTTCCGGAGAGCGAGCTGGCATTTACGGCCTAGATTTCTTTCTGGATGCGGTTAGCAGGGTTGCCGATTTCGTGCCACGAGTGGTTGCCGTTATTGGCGCCGGCGGAGAGCTTGATCTTGATGTCATGCCGAAGAGTGTTGCGGATCGAGTTCGCATGCTTTCCCGTCAAATTGTAGTGGTTCCGCCCGAGGTTCCATTCGCCGCTGTAATGACGAAGTTATCAGTTTTTGTCCGGCCAACTCTGAGTGACGGGGATGCGGTTAGCGTCCGGGAGGCCCTTGCGTTGGGCGCGCGCGTTTTAGCCAGCGATGTTGTGAATCGTCCCGATGATGTTGAGGTTTACAAAGGTGGCGATCTTGAAGACTGCGTTTCCAAACTGGTGGCAATGTTGGATTTCCGGCGAATCCACGGCGACGCGAGCTTGATGCATGACGTGGCATTGCCAGCTGGATTCCTTTATGACGCGTCTCCGGAATGTGTTTTGGATATAATGAAGGCTGCTCAACGTTCGGCATAGCCCTCAGGTTTCGGAGTTTATGGTTAAGCTAATTTCTCGCGTCCGTCTGCTGGGTAGTACGGCAATCCATCTGAAATCTACTCAAATAGCTTTTAGGTTGTATTACAAGTTTTTTCGCAGAGTTGTCATTCGCTATGCGTCGCGCCCTGTCTCTGTGGTGGGGCTGACTAATCTCGATCGCGAGGCTGTATTTCCCGTTTGGAGTGGCCGTGCGCGAGTGGGGGATGCATGCTATGAGTTTCTCGGCGTAAAAGGGTGTGTTAATACTGCTGGCGATTGGAATGCGTCTGGCTACGATAAATTGTGGCTTTACAATCTCCATTATTTTGACGATCTCAATGGACTGGGAGCGGATGAGTGTGTTGATGGCGATGCTCGCATGGTCCAAAGGTGGATCGCTGAGAATCCCGTTATGGTTGGAAATGGATGGGAGCCGTACCCCCTCTCCCTGCGAATTGTAAACTGGTTGAAATGGTTTGTAGGTCGCCGGGAGCCTAGTCGGGAGTGGCTGGAGAACCTAGCTCGTCAGGTGAATGCCCTATATTTCCAGCGGGAATACCATATTCTGGCCAATCATTTGTTCGTTAACGGAAAAGCCCTTGTTTTTGCAGCGGCATTGCTTGATTCGCCTGAATCCAAGAGGTGGATGGGGGCGGGGCTGGCAATTCTCGATCACGAGGTGGCAGAACAGTTTCTTGACGACGGAGGGCATTTCGAACTTTCGCCGATGTATCACGCATCATTGCTTTGGGATTTGTGTGATTTGCTTTATCTGGCGAAGGTAACGACCAACGAGGCGTTGCTGTCGCGATGGTCGGTTTGGTCTGAGGTGCTTGCAAGAGGTGTTGCGTGGCTTGAATCTATGACGCACCCTGATGGGCTAGTGTCATTTTTCAATGATAGCGCGTATGGAATAGCCCCGACGCTTTGCGACATTCAATCCTATCTTGAGTTGCTCGGAATTGGCGCTTTGGACCCAGGTAGTACGTCGAGCGTACGGGCCTTGACGGATAGCGGTTATATCGTTGTTCCGATCGATCAAGGGGGAAAGGCCATTCTGGATGTTGGGGAGATTGGTCCGAGTTATCAGCCTGGTCATGGCCATGCGGATGTTCTTAGTTTTGAGTTGAGCCTTTTTGGTTCGCGGCTGCTCGTTAACTCTGGCACGTCAGTTTATGGCGAAAGTGTCGAAAGAGTTCGGCAGCGAGGTTCTGCTGCCCATAATACTGTAGTCATAAATGGACGCAACTCCTCGGAAGTATGGGGAGGGTTTCGAGTTGGACGGCGAGCTCACCCGATTGATGTCCGTATGTCCGTTGATTTCGACGACGTCGTCGTGACCGCAGGGCATGATGGATACAGGCGTTTGAGGGGGCGCCCGAATCACACTAGAACGTTCAAGTTTTCCCGGGGTCATCTATTAATTCGAGATGAGTTGCGGGGTGAACCCGAGACGGCTGTTGCTTATTTTCATCTACATCCGGATGTTCGTATCGCTGAATGTGGCATGCTGGTGACGGCGGGAGGAGACTCAATAGGGTACAAGGTGAACGGAGGCGACGTTCAGGTAATTAGCTCTACCTGGCACCCTCGATTCGGTGAGGTGCAAGTGAGTCAGTGTTTGGAAGTCACTTTCTCTGGAAAATTGTTAGAGGTTGAGTTCGTTTGGGGCGACAATGCATATTCTTTTTCTCACTGATAATTTTCCGCCGGAGGTGAATGCACCCGCAAGCCGTACTTTCGAGCATTGCAGGGAGTGGGTTCGCGACGGAGTTCAAGTTACGGTCATTACTTGCGCTCCCAATTTTCCGAAAGGCCTGGTTTTTCCAGGGTATAAGAATAAGCTCTGGCAATCGGAAGTCGTGGAAGGCATTCGTGTTATCAGAGTCTGGTCTTACGTTACTGCGAACGAAGGCTTTGTCAAGCGTATTTTAGATTATCAAAGCTTTATGCTCTCTGCTGCCATTGCGGGGCTATTTGTGCGGCGAGTGGACGTAGTTGTCGGCACGTCACCGCAGTTCTTTACAGCATGCGCTGCGTGGTTTTTGGGCGCGGTAAAGAGAGTCCCGTTCGTTTTCGAGTTGCGTGATATGTGGCCCGAATCAATTAAGGCTGTGGGTGCAATGCGAGATTCGATGGCTATCCGTGCGCTGGAGAGAGTTGAGATGCATCTCTACCGAAAGGCGGCATTGATTGTTTCTGTCACTAGAGCCTTTAAGCAGAAGCTGATTGAGCGCGGTATAGATGGCAAGAAAATTGCCGTTGTCACAAACGGTGTTGATATGTCCCGGTTTCGCCCGATGGAGAAGGACAAGAGGCTTGTTGATGAGCTGGGGCTGGCAGGGAAGTTTGTTAGTGGATATGTAGGTACGCATGGTTTGGCTCATCATCTCGAGACCATATTGGATGCGGCGTATAAATTGTCTCGCTTGCCTGAAGGCCAGCGATTTCACTTTATCCTTCTCGGAGACGGTGCGCGCAAGCAGGCGCTAAGAGATGAGGCCGCGACCAAAGGCTTGAGAAACGTTACGTTTATTGACTCTGTCTCCAAAGATGAAGTGGCGAGATATTGGTCATTGCTTGATGTTTCGATCATTCATCTGCGAAAAACTGAGCTTTTTACTACGGTTATCCCATCGAAGCTCTTTGAGTGCATGGGCATGGGGCTTCCGGTGCTCCATGGCGTCGAGGGTGAATCCGCCGGTATTGTGCGGGATTCCGATGTAGGTATCGTGTTTGAGCCGGAGAATTCCGATGAGTTGGTACATCATCTGATGTATCTTGCAGGAGCTCCAGAGGTGCATTTGGCGTACAAGGGGAGGTGTGTTCAGGCCGCGCGGCGGTTTGATCGAAAGGCCCTTGCCGCTGAGATGCTTGGCGAGCTCGCACGGCTCGTTTGAATTTTCCTATTTTTCGTTATTTCCAATTCTCAGTATAGTTATGGAGCCCCGCATGTCCCGTTCGCTGATCTACCTCGTTGCCGGCGCGCGTCCCAATTTCATGAAGATCGCCCCGATCGTTCGCGCCCTGCAAGCCCGGGCCGACCGCTTCGAGTTCAAGATCATCCACACCGGCCAGCACTACGACCGGGAGATGAGCGACGTCTTCTTCGACGAACTGGGCATTCCCAAGCCGGATTACCACCTGGAAGCCGGCGGCGGCAGCCACGCCACGCAAACGGCCAAGATCATGGTGGCCTTCGAGGAGATCTGCCAGAAGGCCCGCCCGGATTGCGTGCTGGTGGTGGGCGATGTGAACTCCACGCTGGCCTGCTCCATCGACGCCAAGAAGCTCGACATTCCGGTGGCCCACGTGGAAGCGGGCCTGCGCAGTGGCGACATGCGCATGCCCGAGGAAATCAACCGCCTCGTCACCGACAGCATTTCCGACTGGTTCTTCTGCACCGAGCCCGCTGGCGTCGACAACCTGCTGCGCGAAGGCAAGGGCAAGGACGTGGTCTTCCACGTTGGCCACGTGATGGTCGACAACCTGCTCTTCCAGCGCGACAAGCTCGACGCCTCCGACAAGTCGGGCATGGAAACCGAGGCCATCAAGGCCAAATACCCCAAGTACGGCGTGGTCACGCTGCACCGCCCGTCCAACGTGGACGACGAAACCAACCTGCGCGGCATCGCCGGTGCCCTGCGTCAGATCGCCGCCGACCTGCCGCTGATCTTCCCGGTGCACCCGCGCACCCGCGGCAACCTCGAAAAGTTCGGGCTCGATCTCGGCCCCAACGTGGTGCTCACCAAGCCCCAGTCGTACATGGAATTCCTCAACCTGTGGAAGGACGCCGCGCTGATCATGACGGACAGCGGCGGCCTGCAGGAAGAAACCACCGCCCTCGGCATCCCCTGCCTCACCCTGCGCGAGAACACCGAGCGCCCGGTGACCATCGACGAAGGCAGCAACGTGCTGGTGGGCACCGACCCGGCCCGCATCCTCGAAGAAGCCTCCAAGGTGCTGGCCGGCCAGGGCAAGCACGGCTGCCGCCCGCAGCTTTGGGACGGCAAGGCCGCCGAGCGGATCGTCGCCGATCTGGATCGCGTCCTGCCTTAAGAATGACGCGTCTACAGGCTTTTTATTGGAGTCTCTGAAATGACCACCATTGCAGTTATCGGCCTCGGCTACGTTGGCCTGCCCCTCGCCGTTGAATTCGGCAAGAAAGTGAAAACCGTCGGTTTCGACCTCCACCAGGAGAAGGTCGATGCCTACGCCCGCCACGTGGACCCGACCGGCGAAGTCGCCACCGAAGACCTCAAAGCCGCGGTGCACCTCACCTGCAGCACCGACCCCAAGGTCATCGCCGAAGCCGACTTCATCATCGTGGCCGTGCCCACCCCGGTCGACGACGCCCACCAGCCGGACTTCACCCCGCTGGTCAAGTCGT
>NZ_JAYRMI010000108.1:0-9602 GCF_041904905.1 Zoogloea sp.
GACGCGGTTGTAGAGCACGGGTTCGGCGCCGGTGACGCCGACCAGGATGCCGGCCTCCTGGAGCGGTTGCGGGTCGGCGTTGCCGGTGGGCGGCAGGGTGGCCACCACCCGGGCGACGATGCGCTGCTGGCCTTCGTAGTCGCCGGGGGCGACGCTGGGCACGGTGGCCGGCGCGGCCACCACGAAGTCGCCCAGCTTGGTGTCGGCGATTTCGGCGCGGGTGCCCGAGCGGCCCACCGCGATCTGCAGGTCGGGGCTCTGGGCGGTGCCGGTGAACAGCCGGGCGAGCAGGGCTCTGCCGGCGCCGGTGATGAGGTTGTTCACCCGGCGGGCCTCCACGAGCCGGCCGCTGGGGTCGCGCAGTTCGATGGATAGGCGTCCGGCGAGACCGTGGGATTCGTGCATCGGCATGGGGTCACTCCTTCGGGGTGGTGGGGCTGGAACGTGGGCCGCGCGGGGTTGGGCGGGGGCTCATCGGCCGTGGGTCCAGTCGAGGCGGGTGGTGTCGAACACGCCGCCGACGGAGAACGGACCGTCGGCGCTGTCGTGGGCGTCCCGCAGGGTGGCGGTGAGGGCGAAGCGCAGCGGGCCGTCGGCCGGGGCGGCGTCTTCGGCCCAGCGCGCGGTGGCGGAGAGGCCGAGGCGTTCGGCGCCGTCGTGCACGTCGCGGCGGGTGGGCTCGGGGAAATCCACGCTGGCGCGCACGCCGGCGGCGGTGGCCCGGGCGATGTCGTCCCGCAACAGGGGCAGGGCGCCCCGGGCGGCGGCAGCGGCGACCCACTCGTTGCGGGGGATGCGCAGCCGGATGGTGGCGGGTGGGCGGGTGACCCAGTCCAGGCGCAGGCTGAGGCGCGGCGCGTGGGCGGTGTCGGTCTCGGTGGTGCCGGCGGTGTCGGTCTTGTCGATGGACTCCAGCAGCACCGAGGCGTAGCGGGCGTCGCCCTGGCCGATGGTGCCGTCGAGGAGCGCGAAGCAGGTGCCGTCCAGGTCGTCGCGGCCGGCGAAGCGGGAGGCGTGCACGGTGTCGTCGGGCCCGGCGAAGGTGGCGTCGGGCTGGGCGAAGGTGAGCAGCATCCAGTCGTTGGCGCCGGGGGTGAGGCGCGGGGTGAGCACGCACTGCTCCAGTATGCTGCAGCGCAGGCTGTCGAAGGTGGTGCCGGGGTCGTCGAGGCGGTGGCCCCACAGGTAGAACACGGCGCTGCTGACGTCCCGTTCGAGGCCGTGGCTGTCGATGAGCACGGCCCGGCCGGCGGGGTGGGTGGCGGCCCAGGCGTGGTGGCCGGGGGCGTCGAAGCCGTCGAAGAGGGCGGCTTCGGCTGCGCCGACGGCGGGGTAGAGGACGAGGGTGTCGCCAGGCTGGAGGGTGCCGGCGTAGAGGGTGATCTCGCCGCTGCCCAGGCTGCGCAGGGCCGGGTAGGGGGCGGGCTGGTCGCGCACGCCGAGGGTGACCACTGGGCGGTCGGGGTGCAGGCTGGCGCTGGTCACGGTGAAGACCCGGCGCAGGCGCGGCGTGGGCTCGACGTGGCGGGCGGCGAGGGTGGGGTTCTCGGTGAGCCAGGCTTCCACCACCGCCTGGGCGCGGCTGGGGCAGGGCTGGCCGCGGTCGCCGCCGGTGCAGCCCGCGCAGCGCTTGCGGGTGCCGGGCGGCATGCCGAAGGCGACGGTGGCGTCGAGCCGGCGTTCGAGGTGCGGGCAGGGCTCTGCGCCCAGATCGGCGATGGCCAGCGACAGCAGGGCGCGGGGCGTGGTGAGGCCGCCGGTGCGCACCCGGGCGGTGATCTGCAGGCGCTGGCGGTAGGTTTCGCCGGGCTCGGGGTCGAGTACCGCCTGGAAGCGGGCGAGGGCGGCGGGGGCGGTCTCGGGCGCGGCGCTGGGGTCGGGGCTGGCGGTGAGGCTCTGGCCGTCGTCGGAGAGGCTGAAGCGCAGGCCCTCGAAGCGGGCGGCGAGGAGGGTTGCCGGGTCGTCGGCGGGGCGGCCGTCCTGCCCGCCCCGCCAGCCGCGGCCCACCAGCTCGTCGAGGGCGTCGGTGCGGGGGGCCGCCGAGTTGAAGTCGACCTTTAAGCTCTTCTCCGGGGCCGACTGGTAGCTCAGATAGCGCACCCGCGGCGGCAGGCGCGACACCTGGAGCAGGCGGCCCAGGCCTTCGAGGGCGCTGGCCTCGGTGGCGTCCGGCCGGTGAGGGCTGGCGAGACCGACCCAGCGGTCGTACTGGATGTGGGTGAGGGTGTCGTCCACCCGCGCGAGGCTGGCCGCCATGCCGTCGATGAGCGCGCCCACCGCGCTCGACGAGGGCTGGGCGGTGAAGATGCGCGGCAGGAGGGCGAGGAGGCGCTCGCGGCGCACCCGCGGATCAGTCATCGCTGCCCTCCACCCGCAGGGTGAGCTTGCGCGGCATGGGCTGTTCGCGGGCGCCGACGGTGGCGAGGTCGCTGTCGTCGTCGAGTTCTTCCACCAGCCCGTCGCGCTCGTGGGTGACGGTGACCCGCAGGCGCACCACGGCGGCCGGCGGCACGATGTTGGTCACCGCCTCGCGCAGGGCGGTGTAGCCCAGGCTGGCGGGGGCTTCGGCGCTGGCCTTGCCGGCGGCCTTGTCGAAGGCGTCCTTGATGGCGCCGGTGATGCGCGCCTGCAGGCCGCCGGTGGGGGTGCCGGCGGCCACGCTGAGGGTGGTGTCCACCCACAGGTTGGGCTTGGGCGGCTCCAGGCTCAGGCGCAGGGGCAGGGCTTCGGGGTGGAGGCCGATGCGCTCGCTGGGGCCGGGCATCACGTCGCCGTTTCCCATCTGCGCGCAAGCGACGGATTCGAGCCCGCTGCCGTCCTTGCATACGAAAGGTTCGAGGATCGGGCGCTGGTCGCTGCGCTCGCAGCCTACCACCGCCTCGTGGCTCAGCAGCAGGGCGCGGATCTTGGCGTCGCGCACCGCCTCGCCCACCTTGAGGGCGCCGAAGTAGTCGGTGAGCACGGCGCGGAGGCGCTTCAGGATGTCGGCCTGCTCGCGCTCGGAGAAGACCGCGTTGAGGGTGAGGGTGGCGGTGATCTGCACGAACACCGGCGTGGCCGGCCCGCAGCGCAGCACGATGCCGGCGGGGCGGACGTTCTCGAGGCGGTTCCTCACCTCTTCGAGCAGTTCGCTGCCGATGTCCCGGTCGCCCAGCACCACCTCGACTTCGCCGGGGCGGCCGCCGGGGTTCTCGATCACCTGCACTTCGCGGATGCCCAGGCTGCGGGCGGCCTCCTCGAGCGCGGCGACGGTGCCGGTGTTGGACGACAGCACCAGCCGGCGGGCGCGGGCGCGCAGCTCGTCGTCGGTCTCCTCGCGCTGGCGCAGCACCAGCTCGCCCGGGTTGCTTACCCGGTCGATGCCGGCGATGGGGCGCGGCAGGCTGGCCAGCGCGCCGGCCTTGACCTTCTTGCCGCCCGGCTCCACCGCCCGCACGCCCACCACCACCTGACGCTCGCCCTTGTCGAGCACGGCGTTGGCGGTGGTGGCGAAGAGCGGCACGTCGCGCCCGGCCACCAGGGTGCCCAGCGGGATGTGGATGTCCTCCGGCGCGGGCTGGCCACGGCTGAACAGGGCGGTGCCTTCCAGGTGGCCGCCGCGCTGGCGATCCAGCCCCAGCAGGGCCACCACGTTGTCGAGGGCCGGGCCGCTGGCCGAATCCAGGTAGGCGTTGCGATACACGCTGTCGAGCTGCTCGTAGCACACCGCCAGTTCGCGGGCGAAGGCTTCGGCGAGGGTGCGCACCACGCTGCCCTCGTTGACGTCGGTGAGGGCCGGCTGGCCGCCCAGTCCCGAGGCGATGTCGGTGAGCAGGTCGTGCACCACCTCCGAGAAGCCCTTCTTGAGATAAACCCGCTCAAGTGGCATCGATGCGTACCTCCAGGCTGGTTTCCAGGCCGCTCACGGCGCGCACCCGGGCCTCCACGTCCACCCCGTCGCGGGTGGGCTCGTGGGGGGTGACGCGCACCTGCAGGACTTCCTCCACCCGCGGGTCGCGCTGAAGCTCCTGGCGCACGTAGCGGCGCAGCAGTTCGAGGTTGGCCCGGTCGAGGGGCTCGCCGATCAGGTCGCGGATGCGGCTGCCGTAGCGCGGGTGGCCGAGGCCGTCGAGTTCGCCCCGGTCTATCAGCAGACGCAGGGTGAGAGCCTGGACGAGGTTCTCCACGCCGCTCACGGTTTCGAAGTCCTGCAGGCCGACGGCGAGGTCGGCCCCTTCGCAGCCGCGGGCGAAGACGAGGCGCAGGTCGGTGCCGAAGGGATCGGGGGCCATCGTCGTGTCCTCACATCAGCCGGCCGGGGCCGGCGCTGGCGCCCGGGGGGCAGGGAATGCCGGGCGAGACCATGGCCTGCCCGGCGAACAGTGTCAGGCCCAGATCGACGCCCTGGGCAAGGGCCTTGGCCAGATCGGGCGCAGCCTCGCCGCGGAGGCCGTTCTGGCTGAGCAGCCCGCTGGCGATGCCCTCCAGCGTCGACGCCAGCGGCACCGGCTGGAGCAGGCCCGGCCCGCTGCTGACGAAGCCGGCCACCGGGATGCCGGGCATCACCATGCTCTGGGCGCAGAACAGGGCGATGCCCTGGGCGACGGTGCCGGCGATGGCCTTGGCAAGCCCGTCGGCGTCGTCGCCGCGCAGGCCCTGGGCCTGGCACTGGCCGCTGGCGGGGCCCTCCAGTTGTGACGCGCCGGGCCCGCCGGCGGGGGGCGGCATCAGCTTGCCGGGGCCGGCGGTGGCGCCGCTGCCGCTGATCGGGTCGGCCGCCACCGGGATGCCGGGCATCGTCATGGCCTGGGACAGGAACATCGTCAGGGCCTTCCCGGTGGTGTTGGCGATGGCCGCGGCGAGGCCCGGCACGTCCTCGCCCTGCAGGCCGGCGGCGTTGAGAAAGCCCTTGGTCGGCGATTCGATCTGGGATGGACTGGGGGCAGGCATGCGCGGGTCTCCTAGCCTTTGGCCTTGACGGTGCCCGAGGGCACCAGGGCCTTGCCGGTGAAGTAGCACTTGTGGGATTTCTCGGTGATGACGCCAGCGCCGTCCTTGCCCAGATCCACCTTGCCCGAGGCGTCCAGCGTGAAGTCGGTGCATTTGATGGTCACCTTGCCCTTGGCCTCGATCGTCAGGTCGGCCTCGCCCAGCACCTCCACGTTGCCGTCCTTCTTCACCGTGACCACCGTCTTGCCGGCGGTGACGATGCAGGATTCGTCCGCGTCGATGGCGAAGCTGCTCGCTCCGTCGGCGGTGGCGAACACGTGCCATTCTTTCTCTTTGTGCAGCGGCGGGTTGATCTTCTCGGAGTACAGCCGGCCGATCACCACCGCCCGGTTCGGGTCGCCGCCCACGTAGTTGAGCAGCACCAGATCGCCCACCTGGGGCGCGCTCGCCATGCCCACATGGGGCGTGGCGATGGGCACCTTGCGCAGCTCCAGCCCGCCTTCGCGCAGCTGCACGGTGCACTCGAGGTTGTGACCGTCGTCCGCCCCGGTGTGGGGGAAGACGCTGGTCACCACCGCAAGCTCGCCCAGGCGCAGGCTGCGCAACTCGTCGCGGACTACCGCGCGGATGATGTCGATCGGGTCGCTCATGGCGTGTCGCTACCGGCCGGGGGGAGGGCTCACTTCTTCATCGGGTCGAAGCCCTTGGGCAGCGCGTCCGCCTTGTAGCGCCTGGCGCGCTTGAGGTTCTTGGTGTCGAAATCCAGGTGGAACAGGCGGTTGAGGGTGGCGTTGTCCAGCGCGCCGCTGACCGGGATCTCGTTGAGCTGCTGGAAGGTGCGCAGCCGCCCGGCCAGCGCGGGGCTGAACGTCTTGCGGTCGTCCACCGCGGGCTCGGTGTAGCCCAGGGCTTCGAGGATGCTGTTGAGCTCCTGCACGTCGATGCCCTTCTTGTCGGTGGAGAAATCCAGCTCCCACACGGTTTCCACGTCCGGCGCCTCGCCAAACTGGCCCACCGATCTGGCGGGCAGTTTGTCGTCGGTGGCTTCCCACAGCCGGCGGGCGCCCAGGCGGTTCACGTCCAGCGACAACTGGCTGGCGCCCTTGCCAAAGTTCTGCAGCCGGAAGTTCTGGTCGAAGGCGAACTGCATCAGGCGCAGCTTGCCGGTGTCGGCGAGCACGAGGTGGCTCTCGGTGGCGGCGCCCAGCTTGGCTTCGTCCAGCGGCGCCTGCTCAATGCCCAGGAGCTTGTAGAGCGCCGCGCCGATCACCTTCAGGTCGTCCGGCTCGGGCACCTTGTCGGCGATCTGGATGATCTTGTCCATGATGTTGCCCACGTCGGGGATCGGTGAATCCGGGCTCGGGTCCTGGCCCACCGCCACCTCCAGCGCGTTGATGAACTCCTTGCTGGTGGCGGTCTTCACGAACTCGGCCGACACCTCGAGCAGCGCCTTGGCGGCGTCGCCCTGGATCAGCAGATCATTGGCGTCGAGGGTGAAACGCTGCAGGTAGGCCACCGCCTGGGTGAGCACGTCCATCGTCTTCGTCACGGCCTTGGCGATGGCGTCATCGCGGAACTCGCGCACCCGCACCACCCGCACCCAGCGGGGGGGCTGCCCAAGGCGCTTGTTGCTCTCGAGGGCGACGCGCACCCCGTCGAGCAGGATGGCGACCGTGCGGAAGGGGTTGTCGGCGCGACCGTCGGCGGTGGTGGCGGGAAGGTTTTCGTCCATGGTGTTCATCCTCCTGAAGAGGCCGCGCCGGGGGGTGAGGACGCGGCCGGGGTGGTGCTGTTGGCGGGTGTCTTGAGCGCCAGCAGTGAAGCGGAAAGGCGATCGAGGGCGGCGATGAGGCCACGCCACTGGGCTGGGGCGAGCATCGCCACGGTGCCTTCGGCCGCGTCGACGCCTTTATCGAGCAGGCTGGAGAACTCGCGCAGGGGGTCGGATACCGTGTGGGCCGACTGGGCGGCGTCGGCGAGGCCGAGGCCCATCTCGGCCAGCCAGCTGCCGCCAGCCTCTGCCGCGTCCCCCACGCCGGCGACGAAGCCGGGCACGCAGCCGAGCAGGGCCACCAGGGCGTCGGCGTCGAGGGCGGCGCGGCGCAGGGGCACGGCGCCGCTGCGGATCTCGGAGAGCACCCGCCCGAGGGCGTCGACCCCCTGGGCGAGCTGGGGCTGGGCGCCCAGCATGATGGCGGTGTTGGCAATGTTCTGGGCGGTCTGGGTGTCGAGCAGCTTGGCGAGGGCATCCACCAGCCGGGCCAGATCGCGGACCACGTCGGCCGGGGTGCTCACTTCAGGCCCCCCTTGATGAGGCTGTTCAGCTCGGGCGGCAGTTCGAGATTTCGGATGCTGCCGGCGAGGCGGGTGGCGCTGTCGGCCACCTCCTTGAGCTGTTTGAGGAAATCCAGCCCGCCGGAGAAGGCCTGCATCAGCTCACTGAGCTTGGACGGGTCGAGCTGCTTGAGGAAGGCGGCGCCTTCCTGGGCGTACTTGACGAGCATGGAGCCCAGGGCGCCGGCTTCTTTCAGGGCAGCGAAGAAGCTGCCGGCCTTGGTGGGGTCGGCCGCCGCGAGGGTGCCGAGCAGGCCGTTGAGCTGGCCGGTGTCGAGGTTGTCGAGGTTGTTGGCGACGGCGTTGCCCAGGGCGTCCATGTCCAGGCTGTCGAGCAGGGCCGGGTTGGCGGCGAGGGCGGCGGGGAGGGACGCGGGGTTCTGCAGCACGCCGGCGGCGGCGAGGCTGGCGTCGCCCCAGGCGGCACCGTCGGCGGCCACCCCGGCGTTCACGTCGGCCAGGGCAGCGTTGCTGGCCTGGGGCGGCTCGATGTGTTCGCGCAGGCGCAGGCTGAAGCGGTAGCGGTCCTTGTAGCCCGCCATCTGACGCACCCGGAAGTCCTCGATGATGACTTCGGTGAGGTCGGTGCCCACCACCAGATCGGCGGCGAAGGACTGGGGTTCGGCCTTGGCGTGGGCCTGGCGCAGGGTTTCGAGGGCGGACAGGGATTCGTCCCCGAACAGCAGGCCGTCGATCAGGATCGTCACCGGCTCGCGGCCCAGATCCTGGAACACGCTGCCCTGCTGCTCCGGCACCCGCTGCTCGACGAGGGTGCGCGCCTCTTCGGTGTGCAGATCCTGCACGCCGGTCAGTTCGATCTTGCCGATGCGCACGGTCATGGGGCAACCCTCCGGTGGCGGGCTGAGCGGCCGTCGGCGGGCAGGTGGGCGATGTGGCGCATGGCCTGCTCCTCCGTCAAAAGCCCAGGCGGGTCAGGGCGCCCCGCTGGCGGTCGAGCACGTGGCGCACGCCGCGCACGTGGAGCAGCCGGCCCTGGCCGAGGAGGGCGGCGGCGGGGTGGTCGCCGGGCAGGCCGGCGATCTCCACCAGATCGCCCGGCAGCACGGCCGGGGTGGCGAAGACCTCGACGCTGCCCCGCAGCAGGCGCGCGGCGACCCCCGCGGCCCAGGCCTTGGCCACGGCCTCGACCGCCTCGCCGGCGCGCAGGGCGCCATCCCGCAGGCGCAGCGGGCGCGCGCCCAGCTTGCCGGCCTGCACCTGCCCGTCGGGGGTGACGCAGGCCTTGGCGCTGACGCCGGAGAGGTCGGTGCTGAGCCAGTGGGCCTTGTCGGCGCCCTTGGCGCTGGCGGCGCCTTCGCCCCACACCTCCACGCTGTCGAAGGCCGGCGGCACGCGCTGGATGGCCAGCCGGGTGACGGATTCGCCGAAGGTGAAGCGGTGGTCTGCGCGGCCCATTTTGGGTGTGGCGCAGTGGATCTTGCCGGCGCCGTCGGCAAACAGCCCGGCGCCGCACAGGGTGGCCAGCCTGCGCAGGTGGCCCAGGGCGGTGGGGCCCCGGTGCAGCGCCCAGGCGGCCAGCTGGGGCCCCTTGGCGACGGTGCCGGCGGTGGCGCCGGCCTTGTCGATGAGGTCCTTGATGATGAAGTCGGCCGAGACGCGCTCGTAGCTGCCTTCCGCTTCTGTCTGGCCAAGCCGGGCGAAGGCGCCGTGGGCGACGATGCGCTGGCCGGTGCTGCCGGCCTCGACGGTGGCCACGTTGCCGGTGAATACCGCCACCATGCCGCTGCCTGCGTCCAGCTTCACCTCCACGGGGTCGCCCGGGGTGGGCGGCGGGCCGTCGGCCAGCTCGATGCGCGCGTGGGCGGTGGGGCCGTCCATGTCCAGCTCGACCTGTAGCTGGAGCAGCTGGCGGGTGGATTCGCCGGCCGTGCTGCTGGCGGTGGCGCCGCCCACCTGGATGCGGTACGCGGTGCGCGGGGTGGCGGGCTTCATACGTCGAGCCCCTGGCGTCGGGCGGCGTCGCGCAGCAGGGCCACGAGGGCGTCTTCGAGCTGCTGTGGGTCGCGGCTGGCGGTGCCGCTGGATTCGCCGCCCAGGGCGACGGTGACGTTGAACTGGTTGGTGACCCGCGGGGTGTCGGCGGCGAGGTCGGGCGGGGCGCTGCGGCTGGCGGGGAGGGCCGCGTCGGTGAGCTGCCAGGCTTTGTCGAGCACCGGGTCCATGGCCTGCATGACGCGGGTCAGGGCCGGGTTGCGGGGGAGCAGGCTGGGGGCGGTGGCGTGGGCCGGCGCCGGGGGCGCGGCGGCATCGAGCCGATCCGGCGGGGCCGCGGTGGGTGCGGTGGCGGGTGGGGGGCGCAGGCGCCAGTGGCGAGGGGG
>NZ_JAYRMI010000109.1:0-9181 GCF_041904905.1 Zoogloea sp.
GGGCGCCCTGGCCGGCTGGCTGGCGCGCCGGTGGGCGGCGCTGGGGCGGCGGATGGCTCCGCGACAGGCGGTCAGCGCGGGGGCAGACGCACCGCCGGGGTCTCCCGGCTGCTGACCACCGGGCGACCGACCAGATCGGCCGGGCTCACCGTCACCGGCACCGCCCGCGGGTCGGCCTTGGCCGGCGGCGCCACGTAATTGCACGGCCGGTCGGTGAACACCACGCTGGCCCCCTCGCCGCACTTGTAAACCGCGGCCTAGGCCAGCAGCGGCAGGAGCAGAACGCTCGACAACAGCACCTTCATGATGACTCCCGGGGCAGGAACGGCAGGGGGAAACGCGTCGCGTTGGGGGAAGAAACGGCCGGGGTGACGGCGCCGGTCAGCGCTTCGGTCGGGTGAGCCCGTAGCCGCGCTCGAAATCCCATTCGGCCAGGATCTCGGCCGCCTGACAGGCCAGATCGGCGTTGGCGAAGCCCTCGGGGGACGGCACCCGCACGAAGGTCCGGATCGGACGGCGATCCTTCTTCTGCAGGACGTCGTACCACCCGTCCCAGCGGTTCTGGCCCCGCCGCAGCAGCGCGTAGGGCTTGAGGATCACATCCCGCTCGTTCGGCGTCATCGGGCTCTCCGTCCATCGGCAGCGCCCTCGGAGCGGCGCAGGCACAAGTCGGATTCTAGAGAGCCCCCACGACCGTAAAGTTAAACAACATCAAAATGGGCGACCCCGAATCACATTGACACAAAACGCGGAATGGCACTCATTTCGGGCATCGACGGGCGCCGCCGAAACCCAGAACGGGCACCCGAAGCTCACCCGTCGCCCCTGCGCCCCCCGCTCCGCGCCGCCACCCGGAAGTAGAGCCGGTAAGGCAGGCAGCGCAGCAGCTTGAGCATCAGCGTGAAGCGCCGGGGAAAGTGGATCTCGAAGCTGCCCCGGGCCATCCCCTCGACGATCCGGCGGGCCGCCTCGGGCGCCTCCACCAGCGCCGGCGTCTCGAAATCCACGCAAGCCATCAGCCGCGGCGTGGCCACGAAGCCCGGATTGATGAGGAACACCGACACCCCGCGCGGCGCCAGATCGAGATAAAGCGTCTCGGCAAAATTGATGAGCGCCGCCTTGCTCGGCCCGTAGGCCAGCGCCTCCGGCAGCCCCCGGTAGCCCGCCACGCCACCGACGATGGCGATCGCCCCGCCCCGCTGGCGCAGGAACTGGGGCACCACCGCCGCCACCCCGTCCACCACCCCCAGCAGGTTGGTGTGCACCGTCCGGCGGGCGGTGTCCGCGGTCAGGTCCCAGGCCCGCAGCGGCGCGTAGGTGCCGGCGCTCAGCACCACCAGATCAAGCCCACCCCAGGCGTCGAGGATCTGCATCATCGACACGGTGAAGGCGCCCGGATCGGTCACGTCGAGGGGCAGCACCAGCGCCCCGTCGAACCCCTGCGCCAGCGTCTGCAGGCGATCCGCGCTACGCGCCGAGAGGGCCAGCCGCGCGCCCCGGGCGTGAAGCGCCGACGCCAGGGCCGCGCCGATGCCGCTGGAAGCCCCGACGATCCACACCCGCCGCCCCTGCCAGTCGGCGATCGGCTTGTTCAGGCCCCGCAACCAGCCCATGACCTTCCCCCCTGCCCGCAGCCCGGCCCCTTGCGCGCCGCCCTGCTTTCAGGGTAGCCCATCGCCGCCGCTTCAGCCGTAACGCAATGCGGGCACCAGCCGGCAGCGCGGCACCCGCGCCATCGACCAGTGCGCCCGGGCCCACGCCCACAGCGCGTCGAGTTCCGCCTCCGCCAGCCCGTCCGGCGGCGCCTGCCCCAGAAAACTCAGGGCATCCACCAGCACCTGCTGGGGCCGGGCGTCGTCCACCGCCCGCGCGAGGGTCTGCTTGGAGAGCTTCTCGCCCGCCGCGTTACCCGCCACCGGCAGATGGGCGTAGCGCGGGGTGGGGTAGCCCAGCAGGCGCTGGAGCAGGATCTGGCGGGGCGTCGAATCGAGCAGATCGGCGCCCCGCACCACCTCGGTCACCCCGGCCTCGGCGTCATCCACCACCACCGCCAGCTGGTAGGCGAACAGGCCGTCGGCCCGCAGCAGCACGAAATCCCCCACGTCCGCCGCCACATCCTCGGCCACCGGCGCCTGCACCGCGTCGTCGAAGCGCACCGCCCCGGGCGCCACCCGCAACCGCCAGGCCCGCGCCTCGCGCCCGGCTGGCAGCCCCTCGCGGCAGGTGCCGGGATAGCGCCGGGTGCCATCCCGCGCCAGGGCCGAATCGGCCATTTCCCTGCGGGTGCAGGCGCAGCCGAAGACCTGCCCGGCCGCCCGCAGGCGCTCGAAAGCATCCCGGTAAGCCGCGGTCCGCCGGCTCTGCCACACCACCGGCCCATCCCACTCGAAACCGAAGCGCGCCAGCGTGCGCACGATGCCCTCCGCCGCCCCGGGCACCGCCCGCGGCGCATCCACATCCTCGATGCGCAGCAGCCACCGCCCCCCCGCCGAACGGGCCGCCAGACAGCTGCCGACCGCCGCGACGATGGACCCGAAGTGCAGCGGCCCGGTAGGCGACGGCGCAAAACGCCCCACCACGCGCCCCGAATCGACGTTCAACTCAGCTTCTTCCAAAAAAAGATGCCTTAACAATTTTTGACATTGTCTTTTAAATCATCAAGTTACTGAAAACCCGCAGAAAACCTATGACTTTCGGCATATTTCGCCAAACCCGCAAGCCTAAGATAATCGCGCTTGATCCCGGTTTTCGTCCACACCCCAAACACCGCCGCCCCGCCTCCGCCCCCGCGCACCCCACCCGACGATCCGCTCGAGCCCCCGCCGCATGAAGCTTGGCACGCACCCCCTTCTCCGCCAGGAATCCCCCCGCAGCCCTGCGGCCGGCATTGATGCCGCCGCCGCGTGGCGCTCCAGCCTGCCTGCCCTGCACCTGGGCACCCAGTTCGCCGCCATCGTCACGGTCATGGTCCTGTGGTCCCACATGGATCGGCAGATCTACCTGCTGGCCTGGTGGCTCGGGCTCGCCACCAGCCAGGCCCTGATGCTGGGCCTCGCCCTGCCGCTGCCGCGAAAAGAGCTGGCGCGCCGGCACGACGACGTGCCCCTGCGCAGCTACTTCGCCTCGGCCGGCCCCATTGTGGGCGGCGCCGCCTGGGGCGCCCTCGCCCTCATCGGCCCCTACGACGCCAGCCCCCAATCCCAGGCGATCCTATGCGTCGTGCTGTGCAGCGTCACCCTCGCCGGCGCCGGCATCAGCCGCGGCCTGGGCAACTACGCCGCGTTTGTGGCCGCCGTCCTCCTGCCGCTGTTCATCCTGCTGGTGAGCAGCCCCCCCCTCGCCGCGCCGGGCGCGCCCTACTGGCTGCTCGCCTTCACCGCCTTCGCCCTGATCGCCCATGGGCTGCGGGCGGGCCACGCCAGCGTCCCCCAACCCGGGCTGGGCGCCTTCGAGACTTCCCCGCCCCACCAGCAGGCCATGCTCGACAACGCCCGCGCCGCCATCGTGCTGTCGCGGGGCAACCGGGTGGAAGTGTGCAACCGGCGCTTTGCCGAGATGATGCGCACCGACGAAGCCAGCATCGCGGGCGCCCGGCTGATCGACGGCTTCGAAAAGCACGCCGACTGGCACCACCACGCCCGGGCCGCCGAAAAGGCCATCCGGCGCGGCAACACCTACCACGGCTCGACCCGGCTCCGGCGTCGCGACGGCAGCATCTTCTGGGCAGAGATCACCGGCCAGGCGATCGACCCGGAGAGCCAGCCGCCCCAGGTGGTGTGGGTCGCCTTCGACGTGACCGAGAGAATGATGGACGGCACCTGCGAGGAACTCCTTGCCTCCCAACTGCGCACCCTGATCGCCCGATGTGCCGACTGGTACTGGCAAACCGACCCCCAGCACCGGCTGATGCACATCAGCCATGGCTCGGAGAGCCCCGACGCCAACACCCTGAAAGCCAACCTTGGCCGCAAGTGGTGGCAGTTCCACCGGGCAGGCGGCGCACCGTGGCCGGAACACACCGAGGTGCGCACCGCCTTCGAGAGCCGGGCCGGCTTCCGGGATGTGCTGATCGAGCTCCCCAACGGCAACCAGTCGCCCCAGTGGCTCAAGCTCAGCGGCACCCCCCGCTTCAACGAGCACGGCGCCTTTCTGGGCCACCACGGCACCGCCATCGACGTGACCGAGCAGGTGCGCAGCACCGAGCGGATCCGCCACCTCGCTTATCACGACGCCCTCACCGGCCTGCCCAACCGGCGCCTGCTCACCGACCGCCTGACCCTGGCGATCGCCCGCGCCCACCGCTACGACGAGCGGGTTGGCCTGCTGTTCGTGGATCTGGACGACTTCCGGCGCGTGAACGACCTGGGTGGGCACGCCGCCGGCGACCAGGCGCTGCTGGAGATCGCCGACCGCCTGCGCACCTGCGTGCGCGCCTGCGACACCGTGGCACGCCTGGGCAGCGACGAATTCGTGGTGCTACTGGCCGAACTGGACGACGCCGGCACCGCCAATCAGGTGGCGGCGAAGATCCTCGCCACCCTGCACGAGCCCCTGGCCACCCACAGCCCCTGCCACCCGGTGAGCACCAGCATCGGCGTGGCCACCTTCCCGGAAGACGCGACGAGCGCCGAAGACCTCATCAAGATCGCCGACACCCGGATGTTCCGCGCCAAACGCCGCGGCGGGCAGCGCATCGAGGGCCCGGACAGCCCCCTGCCGGGCGCAGCCCCCCGCCTCGAAACGCACCCGATCTGAATCAGGCCGGCTCGGCGCGCCGCACCCGGCGCTGACGCACGGCCTCGGCCAGCACGTCGAGCACCAGCACGCTGTCTTCCCAGCCGATGCAGGCGTCGGTAATGCTCTTGCCGTACTCCAGCTCGACCCCCGGCTTCAGATCCTGACGGCCTTCCTTCAGGTGGGATTCCACCATCACGCCCATGATGCGGTCGTTGCCGGCCGCCATCTGGCCCGCCACGTCCCGCGCCACCTCCACCTGCAGGCGGTGCTGCTTGCGGCTGTTGGCATGGGAGAAGTCGACCATCAGCTTGCCCTGCACGCCGGCCGCGGAAAGCTCCTTGCAGGCCGCGTCGACGCTGGCGGCATCGTAGTTGGGGCCGCTACCGCCACGCAGGATGAGGTGGCAGTCTTCGTTGCCGGCGGTGGACACGATGGCCGAATGGCCGGCCTTGGTCACCGACAGGAAGTGGTGCGGCGCCTGGGCCGCCTTGATGGCATCCACCGCGATGCGCACGTTGCCGTCGGTGCCGTTCTTGAACCCCACCGGGCACGACAGCCCGGAGGCAAGCTCCCGGTGCACCTGGCTCTCGGTGGTACGGGCGCCGATGGCCCCCCAGGCGATCAGGTCGGCGATGTACTGGGGGGTAATCATGTCGAGGAACTCGGTGGCCGCCGACAGCCCCAGCTCGTTGACCTCCGCCAGCAGCTGACGCGCCAGGCGCAGGCCCTCGTTGATCGCGAAGCTGCCGTCCAGATGCGGGTCGTTGATGAGGCCCTTCCAGCCAACCGTAGTGCGCGGCTTCTCGAAGTACACCCGCATCACGATGAGCAGATCGTCCTTGAGGCGGTCGGCCTCCACCTTCAGGCGGCGGGCGTACTCCATCGCTGCAGCGTAGTCGTGGATCGAGCACGGGCCGATCACCACCAGCAGGCGGTCGTCGGCGCCGAACAGGATGCGGTGGATCGCCGTGCGCGCCTCGAAGGTGGTCGCCGCGGCCTTGGGCGATGCCGGAAACTCGCGCAGCACGTGGGCGGGCGGAGCGAGTTCCTTGATGGCCTTGATACGGACGTCGTCGATATGGATCTTCGAGGAGGCATGCATGGTGAATCCTGTCGGCTTTGCTTGAGGGAGTCGGTCATTCTAGCCGATGCGCCCGCCCCGTAACACGGCCTCGCACCGGGAGCGGGCAGCAGCGTGTCGTCGAAGCTGCGGGCACCCGCTTGAACTGTATTTTTATATAGATTAATCTACCCGAATGAAGCCCGCCGACCCGCCCCGCGGCCGTGGCAGCCGCCTCAACCCCACGGACCGCTTTGCCGACTGGCAGCGCGCCGCCTTCGACGACGGTTGGGCCCAGACCGCCGACGACCTGCCCGAACACGGGCCGCCCACCACCCTGCTGGTGGACACGGCCCGCTCGGTGATCGTGCGCAACACCTCGCCCGACGTGCCCTTCGCCCAGTCCATCAACCCCTACAAAGGTTGCGAGCATGGCTGCGCCTACTGCTTCGCGCGGCCGGGCCACGCCTACCTCGGCCTCTCACCCGGCCTGGATTTCGAAACCCGGATCGCCTGGAAGCCCGACGCCCCGGCCGTGCTGCGCCGGGAGCTGGCCGCCCCGGGCTACCGCTGTCAGCCCGTGGCGCTGCGCATCAACACCGACGGCTGGCAGCCCGTCGAGCGGCGCCTGGGCCTCACCCGGCAGTTGCTGGCGCTGCTTGCCGAAACCCGCCACCCGGTGTCCATCGTCACCAAGTCGGCGCTCATCGAGCGGGACATCGATCTCCTCGCCGATCTCGCCCAGAATGGGCTGGTGCAGGTGATGTTTTCCATCACTACCCTCACCCCCCGCCTCGCCCGGCAGCTGGAGCCCCGCGCGCCCAGTCCGGCACGACGGCTGGCGGCCATGGCGCGCCTGCGAGACGCCGGGGTGCCGGTGGGCGTGCTGTTCGCTCCGCTGATCCCCGCCCTCAACGACCACGAACTGGAGCGGGTGCTGGAAGCCGCCCACGCCGCCGGCGCGGAAGCAGCCGGCTATGGGCTGCTGCGCCTGCCGCGGGAGTTGCGGCAGCTGTTCGAAGACTGGCTCGTCACCCACTACCCGGATCGGGCAGCCCACGTGCTGAGCCTGCTGCGCCAGATGCGCGGCGGCGAACTCAACGACAGCCGCTTCGGTCACCGGATGCGTGGCGATGGGGTGTTTGCCCAGCTCTACCGCCAGCGCCTGCAGCGCTGCTGCGAGCGCCTTGGCCTCAACCGGATGCGCCGCGAGCTGAACACCGCCCGCTTCCGCCCGCCCGCGCGGGATGCCGGACAGCTCGCCCTTTTCTGAGCGGCGTCAGCGCCGGATGTGCACGCCCCAGCCGAAACCGCCGCCGTAGCCGCGGTACGGCGGGTAACCGTAAGGCCACAGGGGGGCGTAGGGCGACACGTAAGGCCCGTAGTCGTCCCGGCGGCGGCGTGCCTCTTCTGCACGGGCCCGGTCGGCGGCCTCGATCCGGGCGGTATCGCGGCGCACCTTCTCGGCGGTGGCCTGATCCTGCGCCCAGCGCGCGTGGGCTGCCGCCAGCTCGTCCAGCACCGCCTCGGCCACCCCCTGCCCGCGCAGCGTGGCGCGCGTCTCGGGGGGCAGAGCCAGGTGGGTGTTGCTGCTGCGAATGTCGTCGATGAGGCTGCCCGGCGCCTCGCCGGCCCGGGAGCGGGCCACGATCCGCGCTACCGTGAGCGGCACGATCCGGCTTTGGGCAACGGCCCGAGCCAACTGGCCTTCGTCCAGCCGGTCGGCCGACGGCGCCACCCGGGGTGCCGCGCACCCCGCCAGCAGCAGGCCCGCCACAAGCCCTGGCAGCCAGCCCGGTCGATTCACACCCGTCCCCTCAGAGCTTCTCGTAGAGGGCCACCACCGAATCCATCTCCTCGAGGATGCGCTCGCTGGTGGTCGCCACGCTGGCAGCGGCCCTCTTCATGTCGTCTGCGGCGCGCTGGCTGAGGGAGTTCTGGAAGAAGAACCACTGCTGATCCACCAGCGCCAGCTCGGACTTGATCTGGGCGGTGTTCTGGGGGGCGGTCTTGAGCTCGTCGAGGGCTTTGGAGAACTCCTTCATCGCGGTGTCGAGCATCTCCCGCGCCGGCTCGGGATTGACCCCCGCCTGACGGAAGAGGTAGGCCTTCGCCATCCGCTGGGACAGCATGCGCTGACGCCCCGCCAGGTTGACCAGCCGGCCGGCCGGCGTGCCGGACGTCCGCTCGTAGGCCAGGGTGAGCTTGTGGGCGGCACTCAGCGTCGCCTCGCTCCCACCCCAGACCAGCTTGGCGTCGGCGCGGATGTCGGTGAGCAGCGACCGGTAGCGCCCCCATTCCGATTCGAGCAACTGGTGGGCGGAGCGGATCTCGTCGTTTGGCAACAGGGCCCGCAGATCGACCAGCTGCTGGTCGAAGAGGCGGATCGAGCCATCCAGGATGCTCTTGGCCTTCTCGGGCAGCACCCCATCGACCAGCATCCGCCAGCCCTTGGCGCAGCGCTGGGACAGCATCCGCTGGCGACCGGCGCGGTTGATCGCCCCCTGCAGGGACAGCCCACCCGCTGCGGCGGCTGACGACGGTGCTGCATTCAGCACAGACGCGGCAGGCAGCAAGGCCGCCGCAACCAAGAACTCACGACGCTTCATCTCTTCAGGCTCCAGTTCCACCGACGGTCAGTCCGTCGATACGCAAGGTCGGCTGGCCGACCCCCACAGGCACGCTCTGGCCATCCTTGCCACAGGTGCCGACCCCCGGATCGAGGGCCAGATCGTTACCGATCATCGAAACCCGGGTCAGGCAGTCCGGGCCATTGCCGATGAGGGTGGCGCCCTTCACGGGCCGGGTCACCTTGCCGTCCTCGATCAGGTAGCACTCGGAGGTGGAGAACACGAACTTGCCCGAGGTGATGTCCACCTGCCCGCCGCCGAAGTTGGCGGCGTACAGCCCGTTCTTCACCGAGGCGATGATCTCCGCCGGCTCGTGCTGACCGGCCAGCATGATGGTGTTGGTCATCCGCGGCAGGGGCAGGTGGGCGAAGGACTCGCGGCGGCCGTTGCCGGTGGGCGCCACGCCCATCAGGCGCGCGTTGAGCATGTCCTGCATGTAGCCGGTGAGGATGCCGTCCTCGATCAGCACGGTGCGCTGGGTGGGGTTGCCCTCGTCGTCGACGGTGAGCGACCCGCGGCGGTCCGGCAGGGTGCCGTCATCCACCACCGTCACGCCCTTGGCCGCCACCTGCTGGCCGATGCGACCGCAGAAGGCCGAACTCTCCTTGCGGTTGAAGTCGCCCTCCCGGCCGTGGCCGATGGCCTCGTGGAGCAGGATGCCCGGCCAGCCGTTGCCGAGCACCACCGTCATCGTCCCGGCCGGCGCCGGGCCGGCCCCCAGGTTGACCCGCGCCTGATGCACCGCGGCCTTGGC
>NZ_JAYRMI010000017.1:0-58400 GCF_041904905.1 Zoogloea sp.
GGGCTGCCGGCGGGCGCGGGCGGGGTTGTCGGCGTGGTCTGGCTGGCGGCGATGTCGGCAGGCGGTGTCGTCGCGGATGGGCTGAGGGGCGGCGCCGACGGCGCGCGGCCTTCCGGCATCACTGTCGCGGGCTGGCCGTGGGCGGGGGCGGCTTGGGGTGGGGCCGAAGGGGCGAGGCGCAGGGCCGGAGCGGTGTCGGGGGCGGGGACGGTGTCGTCGGCCGGGGCGTCGTGGGCCACGTCTTCCAGGGCCAGATGCTGGCGGGCCTCCTCCAGGCTGCGGGCGAGGGGGCGCAGGATGCGGGCGACCAGATCGGCCGGGGCGGTGTGGGCGGAGATCATGGCGCGGCCCTCGGCGGGTCGTCCTCGATGTGGATGACCGTGGCGTCGGGGTGGTCGGCAAGGCGGGGGGCGCGGGCGCCGGGCTGGGCCGGCGGGCGGACCAGATCGAGCAGGCGCAGCAGGCGGTCGACCTCTGCCGCCGGGGTGGCCCACACGCGGGCGGGTGTCCAGCCCAGGGCCTGGCACAGACGCAGGGTGCGGGCGGCCCATTCGCGGGCGACGGGGCCGCCGTCGAGCAGGGCTTCTTCTTCGTCGCCGGCGAGGTTGAGGGCGACGGTGGCGTGGAGCAGCACGGCGGTGGCGCGGGCGTCTACATCATCCAGCGGGGCGGGGCCGTCGAGCACCAGCAGGCTGGCGCGGACCATGGCGTCGAGGTAGGCGACCGGGTCGAACCAGGTGTCGTCGCCGTCGCCTTCGAGGGCGGCGGAGAGGGCTGCGAAGCGCTGGCGTTCGGTCCAGGGGCGCAGGCGGGCGCGGCCGGCGGGGCCCAGGTCGAGCCACTCGCCCTCGAGCGGCGGGGCGGGCAGGGCGTCGTCGCCGCCGGCGGCCCACCACAGGGCGAGGGGTTCGAGGGCGCGGGCGACGGGGTCGGGCAGGTCGAGGCCGGCCAGCACGGCGGCGCCAAGGCGACGGGTGTCGAGGCGCAGGTCGGCGCCGGCGGCGCGGGTGCTGGCGCGCAGGGTGTCCATGTGGCGGCGGTAGGTCCAGGGGGCGAGGGTGAAATCCAGGCCCGCGGCGGTGACGCCGAGCGGGCAGTGAAAGCCCTGGAAATCGAGCAGGCAGGGCGTGCCGGAGAGGTCCAGCGCCAGCCTGCTCATGGTCTTACTCCTCGCGGACGCGGGTGGCGCTGAAGCTGTAGGCGGTCACCACCGTGCCACCGGCGCCGAGGCTGAAGGATTTGTCCTCGATGTAGCAGTCGTCGAAGGACAGGGTGCGCTTGGGCGAGTCGGCGGCGTCGTCTTTCTTGAGGTTGGCGACGAGCTGGAACCTGGCCTGCTTGTCGAGGTGGCCGTCGAGCTTGAAGTTGGCGGAGCGCACGGTGAGTTCGCCCTGCACGGTGCGCAGGCCGAAGCTGACGGCGACCCGTTCGTCGCTGCCCACGGCGCGGATGTCCTCGCGCTCGGTGACGACCCGGAAGGCCAGGGATTGCAGCCCTTCGATGGCTTCGCCATCGACCAGCACGCTGGAGCGGTTGGCGGAAAAGACGGTCGGCATGGCGGGTTCTCCGGTGAGTCAGGGGTGAAAGGCGTCGGGCGGCCGGGGCTCAGACCTGGACCAGCACGGTGGCGTAGATGTAGTCGATGGCGCGAACCGGCCGCACGGCCAGGTCGACCCGCACGATGCCCTGGGCGAAATCCTGCTGGCTGGAATAGACGCTGACCTTGAAGGCCGGGTCGGTGCCGTCGGTGGAGGGCACGATGGCGCCTTCCTTCTGCATCTGGACGAGGAACTCCACCAGCTTCTGCTTGAGGGCGCCGCGGCCTTCCTCGTTGTTGAGGCGGCCGATGAACAGCTCGCCGATGGTCTTGACGCCGCGCACGGCGTGGTCGGCCACCCGGCGTACGCTGATCTGGTCGTTGTCGGTGGTGAGTCCGCGCACCACGATCACGCCCCGGCCGCGCTGGGCGACGATGGGCACGACGTTCTTGCGCAGCAGTTCCTGCTGGGCTTCGACGCCCAGCGCGGGGGCGGGCTCGCCCAGGCCCGACAGGCGCTTGAAGGTGGGCGACTGGAAGTAGTCGAGGCTGCCGGTCATGCCGGCTACCGCGCCCACCACGCCGGCAGGGGCGACGAGCACGAAGCGGTCGGATACCAGCGTGCCGGTGAGCTTGTCGGCGGCGCTGGCGATCTCCTTGGCGGTGGTGCCGGGCACCTCGCCGAAGCCGATGCGGCCCTGGCTGAGGGTGCTCATGCGGTCGCAGTGGCTGATCGCGTCGGCGTAGATGCGCCCGACGCGGGTGGTGTCGGCGGTGTCTTGCACCGAGACGAGCACCATGTCCACGTCGGCTTCGTTTTCGAGCAGGGCGATGGCTGCCCGGTAGGCGTCCGGCTCGGCATCCACGGCGCCGGCGAGGGCGTAGGGCGCGCCGCCGGCTGCGGCGGTGTCGGGGCTGTCCTTGGGCAGCTTGAGCTTGTCGCGGGCTTCGTCGATGCGCACCAGCTGGGATTGGGCGGCCAGCACGTCGCGGACGTTGCGGGTCTGGTCGCCGGTGTCGATGGAGAGGTTGCGATGCACCTCGGTGTAGGCGCTGCCTTTGTAGCGCAGGGTGAGGTCGAACACCGTGCGGGCTTCGTCGCTGCCGTCGTCGGCCTTCTTGCCGGTGGGCACCTGGCGGCTGGCGACGCTGGCGGCGATGGCGTTGCCCCAGGGGCCGGGCGCCCGGGCGGTGAGGGTGAAGGCCGTGCCGCTGCCGCTGGCGGGGGGGATCTTGATGCTGGCGCGGCTGTCGCAGGCCACCGGGCAGACGACCAGCTCGAAGACGCCGTTGGCCAGGGCCTGGGCGGCTTCGGGGAGGCTGAAGGTGCTGGCCCCGCCGTAGGCGGTGAGGAAGCTGCGCCAGCTGGCGGCCCGGCCGACGCCTTCGGCGGCGTTCTCGACAATGCCCACCAGACCGAGCACGCCCGAGGGGGCAAGCTGGGGTGCCAGGACTTCCTTGACGACGGTGACTTCGACGCCGGGGATGATGAGGGTCATGAGGCTCTCCCGATCTCAGGTGGAGGGGCTGCCACGCGGTCGATGCGAGGCGCAGCGGGCGGTGGCGAAAAATTCGAGAATAGCTATTTATCCTAAACCCGGATTCGCGTTTGTCAAGGTTGCGTTGCCGGGCTTGGGCATCCGGCGGCCCCGCCGGGCGGGTTGCGGTGCACGAGGGCGCAGGCCATGTCGGTCCAGTCGGTCGGCGAGGTGCGCAGCACGACGATGCCGCGATCCCAGCCGGCGCTGGCGAGGCGCTGGCCGTCGGGCGCCCAGGCGAGGGCCAGGGGCGGGCCGGCGTGATGCAGGATGGGCATGCGGTAGGTCTGGCCGGCGGTCATGTCCCACAGCCGGACATGGCCGTCCCGGTCGGCGCTGGCGAGGGTCTGGCCGTCGGGGGAGAGGGTCAGGTCGAGCAGCGCAGTGCGCTCGTCGCCCACCGGGCCGACCTTTCCGTCGGCGAGGGTCCAGCGCATCAGGCCGTGGCGGCGGGTGGCCAGGTAGAGCTGGTCGGCGTCGGGCGACCAGGCGAGGCGGTGCACCGCGCCGGCGTCGAGGGGGGGCAGCGGGGTGTCGGTGGGCTGGCCGTCGGCGACCTTCCACAGGCGCACCCGGCCGTCGTAGCCGGCGCTGGCGAGGGTGCGGCTGTCCGGCGAGAAGGCGAGGTCGGCCACCGCGGCGCCGTGCTCGGGCAGGAAGCCGGCGGGGCGGCCGCCGGGCAGCGCGAAGAGGTGGATGCGGCCGTCCTGGCCGGCGGCGGCGAGGTGGCGGCCGTCGGGGCTGATGCTGGCCCGGCGCAGGGGCGGGCCGGGGGGGACGAGGGCCTGGGCGGGGGCTTGTCGGCCGGGCTGCCACAGCAGGAGGCGACCGTCCTGACCGGCGCTGGCGAGGGTCTTGCCGTCGGGGCTCCAGGCGAGGCTGGTGACGATGGCGTCGTGGCCGGCGAGGGGCGGGGTGACGGGTTCGCCGCTGCGGGCGTCGAGGATTTCGACGGTGCCGTCCTTGCGGCTGCGGGCGAGTTGCTGGCCGTCGGGGCGCCAGGCGAGGGCCCAGGCGGCGCCGGCTACCTTGGGCAGCAGGCCGGCGAAGGGCGGGTGGGCGCGCGGCGCGTGGCGGACCAGCACCCCGTCGCCGTCGCCGCTCCACAGGCTGCCGTCGGGCGCCGGCACGAGGGCGTTGATGGGGGCGAAGTGGCCGGCGAGGGCGCGGGGCGCATCCTGCCAGCGGGCGCGCGCCCACAGCAGCAGGCGATGATCGTCGCCCGCGGCTGCGACGTCGAGGCCGTTCTGGCTGAAGGCGACCGCGCGGACGGCGGCGCCATGATCGGTCTGGGGTTCGCCGATCGGTGCGAGGGTCTTGCTGTCCCACAGGCTTACGCGGCGGTCGGCGCCGGCGGTGGCGAGGGTGCGCCCGTCGGGGGAGAAGGCGACGTGGTGGAGGATGGCGCCGTGGGTGGTGCCGGCCCGCAGCTTGGCGCTGGCGGTGTCCCACAGCAGGAGCCCGCCGTCGTAGCCGACCGAGGCGATGCTGCGCCCGTCGGGGCTGAAGGCGAGGTGGGTGACGGTGTCCCGGTGGCCGGCGAGGGGCGGGTGGAGGCGCTTGCCGGTGGCGGCGTCGTGCAGCGCCAGGGTGCGGTCGGCCCCGGCGCTGGCGAGGATGCGGCCGTCGGGGGAGTAGGCGACGGCGAGCATGGCGCCTTCGCTCACCTGGAGGGGCTCGCCGATGGGTTGGGCGCGGGTCGGGTCCCAGCGCCGCACGCTGCCGTCCAGCCCGGCGGAGGCGAGGGTCTGGCTGTCCGGCGAGAAGGCGAGGTCGAGCACCCGGTCGGTGTGGCCGCGCAGGCGCGCCAGTTGCCGGCCGTCGGGGTGGGCGATGCGGATGCTGCCGTCGTGCCCGCCGGTGGCGACGAGGCGCCCGTCGGGGCTGACGGCGATGGCGTGGATGCCTTGCTGGCCGGTCTGCAGCCAGTCGGCGGGGGGCCGCGGCGAGGGCGGCGAGCAGGCTTTCGCGGGCTTCGAGGACGGGGTTCTGGCCGTAGCTGGCGGCGGCCAGGTCGAGGGCGCGGCTGAGGTTGCCGTTGGCCAGCTCGACGGTGGATTGGGCGGCGAGCTGGCGTGCGCTGGCGATGGCGCTGGTGAGCTGGGCCTGGTTGGCCATGGCGCGGGCGATGTCGGATTCGTTCTCGGCCTTGCGCCACAGGACCAGGGTGACCCCGGCGAGGAGGCTGGTGAGGGTGACGCCGGCGAGGGCCAGGTGCCAGCGGCGCCGGGTGCGCTGGCGTTCGGCTTCGGTGCGGCGCTCGGCGTCGATGCGGGCGGCGCGGGCGGCGAGGGCTTCTTCGTGGGCTTCGCGGCTGGCGTCGAGGAAGGCTAGGGGCGGGGCGAGGGCGCGGCCGTACTGGCGGGCCCAGGCTTCGGTGGGGTGGTTGCGGGCGCGCCAGTCGAGGGCGAACTGGAGTTCGGGGTCGCGCCACAGGCTGGCCTGGCCGGCGGCGTGGAGTTCGGCGGCGTCGGCCAGACGGCGCAGCATGCGGGCGGCGTCGGCTTCGCGCTCGCCCCAGTCGCGCAGGCGGTCCCAGATGCGCATCAGGCTTTCGTGGGCGAGGTCGATCACGGTATCGGCTTCGAGCGCTTCGCCGGCGGGCGGCATGAGGAAGGCGGCGCCGGGCGCGCGGAAGGGGGCGAGCACGTCGGCCAGGGGGGCGGCGGCGGCTTCGGCGTTGCCGGCGGTGATGGCGTCGAGGGTGGCGAAGCGGGTGGGGCGACGGATGCCGCGGGGGTCGGTGCCGGTGTCGGTGAGGGCCCGGAAGACGGCGGCGCAGCGCAGCCGGTGGGGCGCCGCCAGGGTGTCGAAGATTTCTTCGGCGTGTTGGTTGAGGGCGTGGGCGAGGGTGCCGACGGCGTCGTAGTGGCGGGCTTCGATGGGGCTGGGGTCGCCGCTGGCGCGCCAGTGCTCCCAGCAGCGGGCGAGGGCGTGCTGGAGCAGGGAGAGTTGGTCGGGGTCGTCGCCCACGTCGTTGACGAGGCGGGTGAGCAGGGTGGGCTCGATGTCGGCGCCGCACACCCGGGCAGGGCCGAGGATGGCGGCGCGGCGGTCGTCCCGGCTCATCCGCGGCACGAGGTACTGGCCGCCGTTGATGGCTTCCGGCAGGCCGGCGAAGCGGGCGCAGTCGCCGAGGAAATCCGAGCGCATGGTGAGCACGACGTGGATCGGCAGGTCTTCGGCGCGGGCCTGGAGCAGCAGGTTGACGAAGGCGGTGGCGGGGTCTTCGTCGGCCGGGGCGAGCTGGCGGTAGCGGAACAGCTCTTCGAACTGGTCGACGATCACCAGCAGGTTGGTGCCTTCGGGCAGGCGGGCCTGTTGCCAGGCTTCGACCAGGCCCCGCCGGCTCATGGCGAGGGTGGTCTCGATGAATTCGGCCAGGGTGAAGGGGCCGCTGTCCATCTTGCGGTAGAGGGCGCCGGGGGCGGCGAGGGCCTGGGCCAGCGCCCGCAGGGGGTGGCCGCCGGGGCGGCAGCTGGCCATCCGCCAGGCGCTGCCGGCCCGGGTGAGCAGGCCCCGGTGCAGCGCGGGGCGCAGGCCGCAGTTGACGAGGGACGACTTGCCGCAGCCGGAGCTGCCGATCACGGCCAGGAAGCGGCCGCGGGCGAGGGTGTCCACCATCGCGTCCACCTGGGATTCGCGGCCGAAGAAGAGGTATTCCTCGTCTTCGCGGAAGGGGCGGATGCCGGGGTAGGGGCTGGTGGGCAGGGTCGGGGCGCTCATGTGGGCTCCTTCGCGCCGAGGGCGGCGAGGAGGGGGCTGAGGGTGGTGTCGTCGATGCGCTCGAGGCCGTCGAGGAGGTCTGGGTCGGCGAGGGCCTGGAGCACGGCCTTGTCGTCGCTGGGGGGCGCGGCGAGGAGGGTGAGGTTGGCCTTGAGGGGGCGTTCGCGGGCGCTGCCCAGGAGCTTGCGCAGGTCGTTCTGCTGGTGGAACTTCCAGGCTTCGTCGCCGGCCCCGTAGTAGAGGAGGATGGCGTCGCAGTCGAGGGCGAGCTGGCGGTTGGTCTCGCGCACCTGGGCGGCGTCGCCGACGAAGGCGGGCAGGCTGACCTCCAGCCCGCGGGCGCGCAGCAGCTTGATGAGGGGGACCACGGCCTTGCGGTCGGCGGCGTCGCACACCAGGTGCACCCGGGCGCCGTCGGCAGGCGCCGGGGGCGGCGGCGCGGGTTCGGGGGGCTTGAGGGCGGCGTGGACGGCGGATTTGACGGTTTCCAGGTCGCCGCTCACCAGATCGGCGCCGAACTGCAGGGCGGCGTCGGTCTGGAGGGCGTCGATGAAGGCTTGCTGGGCGGGTTGGGGCGAGGCGACGCCGGCGGGCAGCCAGATCACCCGGCGCAGGCCGTGCTGGCGGCTGTGGGCGGCGGCGAGTTCGTTCTGGAGCACGACCACCGATTGCTGGCGGTCGCCGTCGGGCACCCGGCCGTAGCCGCTGCCGACCAGATGCACCGACAGGGCGCAGCGTTCGAGCAGCCGGCCGACCGTGGCGAGGTAGTCGTCCTCGTCGTCGGGCAGGCGTTCGTCGGGGAGCACGGTGAAGCCGCAGCAGGCCAGTTCGCTGGCGATGGCGTCGCGGGCTTCGCGCCGGTCGCGGCTGCATTCGGCGAGGTACACGGTGGGCCTGGGGCCCGGGCCGGGGTCGTTGGCGGCGTTTTCGGCAACCTGGGGCCGGCGCTGGAGTTCGGTGAGCTGGGCGGCCAGATCCCAGGCGAGCTTGTTGGTCTTGCGCAGGAAGGCTTGCCGCGGCTTGTCGCCGTAGGCGGGGTCGAGTTCGTGGGGGACGTGCTCGTCGTCGATCTCGTAGAAGTCGTAGCCGAGCAGGCGCCCGAGCACCGGCGGCAGGGCGTCGCCGGCTTCGACCGGGAGTTTGAGCACCTTGATGACCCGGGCTTTGTTGTCGACCACCAGGCTGTTGTCGGCTTCGGCGCGCTGGCAGAAGCTGCGGATCTCCTTCTTGCACCAGTCGGATTTGAGGTAGCGCGGGGTGAGGATGGAGACGAAGACGGCGGTGCCGGCGAGCTGGTCGAGGATCTCGTCGGAGAAGTCG
Organism: Zoogloea sp.; assembly: GCF_041904905.1. Classification (GTDB taxonomy): domain Bacteria; phylum Pseudomonadota; class Gammaproteobacteria; order Burkholderiales; family Rhodocyclaceae; genus Zoogloea. The sequence goes on from NZ_JAYRMI010000017.1 coordinate 8,122, forward strand.
TCGTTGCCGTGGAGCTTGTCGTCGCGCCAGATGTCGGCGGGGGCGCCCAGGCGCTGGCTGAGGAGGGTCTGCAGGGTGCTGTGGAACAGGCTGACCCAGCCCATCTGGTCGGCGCTGAGGGGTTGGTTGTCCAGGTGGGCGTAGCTGATGAAGATCTGCCGGGCGAACTTCATGGCAGGGCTCCGGGCAGGGGGGGGAGGGCGACGCCCGGGGGCAGGTAGCAGGTGAGCCAGGCGGTGAAGGCGTCCGGATCCCACAGCTTCATGCCGAGCCGGGCGAGGGCGGCGAAGGGGGCGGCGTCGGGCATCGAGCGGTAGCGGCGCAGGCGAAGAAGCTGGGGCGTGCCGGGGGGGCGGCGGCCGGCGCCGCAGGCGTCGATGGTGGCGAGCAGGGTGGGGATGGCCAGCGGGTAGAGGGCGGCGGTCTGGTCGAGCAGGTTGCCGGCCAGGTCGATGGGCCGGTCGATCACGGTGAGCAGCGGGCCGTCGTCGATGCCGGGGGCGATCCAGTGGACGCTGCAGCCGAAGGCGCCGGCGCCTTCGGTGACGGCCCGGAGCGGGGCGTGCAGGCCGGCGAAGGCGGGCAGGCGGCCGGGGTGGACGTTGAGCAGCCCGTGGCGCGGCAGCGCGATGCTGGCGGCGTCGAAGAGGTGGCTGAAGCGGGCGACGATGACGATGTCCGGCGCGAGGGCGGCGAGGCGGGCGCGGGCGGTGGCGTCGAGGGCGGCGACGATCTCGACCGGTATCCGGTGGCGGCGGCCGAGGGTGGCGAAGGTGGCGTCGGGGGCGCGGTCGGCCTGCGCGGCCGGCAGGGCGTCGATGAGGGGAAAGAGCAGCTCCACCGGCAGGCGACGTTCGAGGAAGCGCAGCTGGGCCAGCTCGGGCACGCTGTCTTCGGCCGGGCGCTGCTTGTCGGCCAGCCACAGGCCGACCACCTCGTGCCCGGCCAGGGCCGGCAGCAGGCGGTTGGCGAAGTGGGCGCCGTGCAGGTCGAGCTTGGTGCACACCAGGATGCGCATCAGCGGTCCTCCGATTGCACGCCGACGATTTCGGCCACGTCGAGCAGCTTGAGGGGCGGGTAACGCCCGAGCTGCAGGGCCACCGGCAGGTTGATGAGGTAAGAGAAGTTGCGCGGCAGCTCGACGGGAATCCGCCCCGGCGGGGTCTTGTCGCGCAGGATGCGCAGGGCCTGGGCAGCGGTGAAGCGGCCCACGTCTTCGTATTTGTTCACTACGCCCAGCAGCGCGCGGGCGTTCTGGACGGGGTTTTCGGCGGCGGCGAAGACCGGGATGCCGAGGGCCAGGGCGCCGTCGGTGAGCAGCTCGCGGCGGCTGTTGAGGAAGGTATCGGGGCCCTGGTAGATGAGGTCCACCTTCTCCTGCCGGAAGGCGTCGAGGATGGCGGGGATGGCGCGGGCGTCGGGGGCGCCGGCGGGCGACACCGGCAGGCTGCGCTCGACCAGCGTGAAGCCCTGGGCCTGGGCGAGGGCGCGCAGGTCGTCCCGGGCGGTGATCGAGTTGTTCTCGGTCTCGTTGAGGATGTAGCCCACGCGCCTGAAATCCAGGTAGCTGCGGGCGGCCTTGATCTGGGTTTCCATCGGCAGCAGGTAGAGGGTGCCGGTGACGTTGCGGCGGGGCTTGTCGGGGGCTTCGATGATGCCCAGGGCGACCGGGTCGGAGACGATCATGAAGATCACCGGCAGGTCGGTGATGTGGCGGCGGGGGTCGGCCCCCTTCCACGGGCCGACGGCGTCGAGGGTGACCGACGAGCCCCAGGTGACCACCAGATCGGGTTTGAGGCGGCGGACCTCGTCCACCATGCCGGCGATCCGCCGTTTGTCCTGGGCGGCGTCGCGCAGGATGAACTCGGCGGCGATGCCGTGCTGGCGGAAGTAGCCCTGGAAGCCGCGGCAGGCCTCTTCGCAGCCCCGGAACAGCAGCATGGCGACGCGGTAGGGGGGCGCCTCGGCCGCGCGGACGGTGGTCGGCAGCAGGCTGGCAGCCGCCAGCAGCAGGGGGAGCAGGCGAGCGGTGAGGCGTTTCATGGTGCAGGTTCCTTCCCGTTGGGGGACAGGGCGAAGATCAGGATCGCGGTGAGCACCACGACGCCGATTGCCGCCATCGTACCGCCATAAGCCAGCAGCCCGAACAGGCTGCCGGCGAAGAGCGGGCCGGCCACCGCGCCGAGGCGCTCGCCGGTGCGCAGCAGCACCAGCGCCGGCGGGCCGTCGCGGCCGATCATCGACTGCAGCGCGGCGGCGCCCAGCCCGGTGCCGATGCCGAGGGTGGCGATGCCCACCGCCAGCGCGACGGGGCCCTGCATCAGCCCGGCCAGGCCGCCCGCGCCGATCACCAGCCCGCCGCCGACGACGAGGCGGCGGTTCCAGCCGAAGCGGTCCGACAGCCACGAGCCCACCGGGTTGGCGAGGGCGGCGAGGAGGAAGTACAGCATCAGCGCCCGCCCGGTGGTGCCGCTGCCGTAGCCCTCCTGGCGCAGGGCCAGCGGCACCAGATAGAACAGAAAACCGGCCAGGGCCAGCTTGGCGGGCAGCGCGGCGGTGAGCAGCGGCACCCACACTCGGGCTCGCCCCAGCACCGGCAGCAGCGGCGCGGCGGGGCGGGGCGCGCCGGCGGGGCCGGGGGCGAGGTCGGCCCGCTGGACGAGCAGGGCGAGCAGCCCCAGCCCGGCGGCACCGGCGAACACCGTCGCGGCGCCGAAGCGTTCGGCGAGCAGCCCGCCGATGGCCGAGCCGCAGATCGCGGCGGTCTGCAGGGCGCCCACGTAGAGGGCCAGGGCGCGGGTGCGCTCGCCCGGGGCTGCGGCGTTCAGGAAGTGCTGCTGCATGGCCATCGTGCCCACCGCGTAGCCGGCGGCGCACAGGCAGCGGGCGGCGACGAAGGCCCAGTAGCCGCCGCCGGCCATCGCCCAGCCGAAGCCGGCCGTCGACAGCAGCGCGCCCACGGCGAAGGTGCGGGCCACGCCGTAGCGCTCTGCCCAGCGGCCGGCGAAGGGGGTGAACAGCGCAAAACTGAGCATGTAGGCGGAGATCGGCAGCCCGATGGCGGCGCCGTCGGCGGGGGTGAGGCTGGCGATGTGGAGCGGCAGGAAGGCGCGGGTTAGCTCCTCCGACAGGATCAGCAGGAACACCGCCAGCCGGGCCAGGCCCAGACGGGCGCGGCTGGCGGCGGGGGCGAGCGCGTCGCCGGCGAGGATCGCCCCGAGGGTCTCGTTGAACAGCACCACCGCCACCACGAACACGATGGCCAGATCGAGGTTGAGGCTGCGCAGCTCGCGGGCGACCACGTCGGCGTCGGTGACCACCCGCACCCGGGCGTCGGGCTGCAGGGCGAGCGCGGCGCTCACCTCGCTGCCGGGTTGCCCGGTGCGGCGGGCCTGGTCGTCGCGGCCGGGGCCCTCCAGCCGGAAGGCGAGGATCTCCGGGTGGCGGGCGAGGGTGTCGTCGAAGTAGTCCGCCACGCCGGCGAGATGAGCGAAGGGAATGCCCAGGGCGAGGGCGTTGTCGATGCGCCCGGCCAGCAGGCGCCCGAGGGCGGTGGCTTTGGCGTCGAGGGCCGGGGCGAGCTGCTCCGAAAACCCGGGCAGGGCCTGCAGGCTCAGGCTGAGGCTGCTGACGCAGGCGAGCGCCAGGGCCGCCGCGAGCAGCCGAAGGCGCAGGGCAAGGCGTTGGCCAAGGCGGGCCGCGGCCGCCAGGAACAGGGGCAGGGCGAGGGCGACGCCGGCGAGGGTCAGCCTCAAGTGTTCGAAGGTGGTCGTGCGGCTGGCGGCCAGACGCGCCTGCAGCACCTCGCTCCGCACCGCGAACACGACGCCGCCGGCCAGCTCGCCCTCCGCGTCGCGCAAGGACTGGCCCACCAGCAGCGGCTCGCCCTGGGCGCCGCGAGACCAGCGGCCGGTGTGGTGAAGGATGGCGTCGGAGGCGCCTGGGGGAAGGGTGTCGCTGCCGCTGGCGAAGAGGCGCCGCCGGTGACGGTCGAACACCTGGATGGCGGCGATCTCGGGGTCGTCGGCGGCCAGCGCGGGGAGCAGCCGGTCGATGCCGCGGGCTTCGGCCAGGGTGAGGCCGTTGGCGGCGCTGCGGGCGAAGGTGGCGCGGACTTCGTCGGCGGCGATGCCGATCCGCGAGGCGGTGAGCCCGGTGAGGAGATCGGCTTCTTTGTGGATCAGCAGCAGGGCCTGCAGCCCGAGGGCGAGGGCCTGGGCGACGAACAGCAGGAGGCCGATCCGCAGCCAGCGGACGGTGGTGAATCGGGGAGTTTCCGGCGCAGCAGCGGGCTGGCGCACTGGGAGAGACATCCGCGGCACTCCTGGGCGGGGGCGGATGCGTGGAAAGCTGTTGCCCCCTCAGCTGGCAAGCATAAGCCAGCCGGGGCGGCGATGCACGCGGCGATGCGTCCGACCCTCCGCGGGGGGCTCCCTGCGGAGGGGGGCGGGCTCAGCCTTGGGGGTCGGTGTTGCCGCCTGCCGGGGCGAACAGGGCGTCGACGAACTCGCGGGCGCGGAAGGTCTGGAGGTCGTCGATCTGCTCGCCCACGCCGATGAAGCGCAGGGGCTTGGGGCTCTGGCGAGCGATGGCGGCCACCACGCCGCCCTTGGCGGTGCCGTCGAGCTTGGTGAGCACGAGGCCGGTGACGCCAATCGCGGCGTCGAAGGCCTTGACCTGCTGCAGGGCGTTCTGGCCGATGTTGGCGTCGAGCACCAGCAGCACTTCGTGAGGGCCGGAGGGCTCGGCCTTCTGGATCACCCGGCGCACCTTGGCGATCTCTTCCATCAGGTGCAGCTGGGTGGGCAGGCGGCCGGCGGTGTCGGCCAGCACGATGTCGATGTTGCGGGCGCGGGCGGCGCTGATCGCGTCGAACACCACCGCGGCCGGATCGCCGGATTCCTGGGCGATGACGGCCACGCCGTTGCGCTCGCCCCAGGTCATCAGTTGCTCGCGGGCGGCGGCGCGGAAGGTGTCGCCGGCGGCCAGCAGCACGCTCTTGCCCTGGTTCTGGAAGTGCTTGGCGAGCTTGCCGATGGAGGTCGTCTTGCCGGAGCCGTTCACGCCCGCGATCATGATGATGTAGGGCTTGTGGCCGGTGATCTCGAGGGGCTTTTCCAGCGGCTGGAGGATGGACAGGAGGCCCTCGGAGAGCGCGTCCTGGAGCTGGTCGGCGGTCTCCAGCTTGTCGCGCTTCCAGCGCAGGCGCAGCTCCTTGAGCAGGTGCTGGGTGGCCTCGACGCCGCAATCGGCCATCAGCAGGGTGGTCTCGAGTTCTTCGAGGAATTCCTCGTCGATCTTGCGCCGGGAGAACAGGTTGGCGATGCCGCCGAGGCCGCCGCCGATCTGCTCGCGGGTGCGGGACAGGCCGGCTCGCAGGCGATCCATCCACGAACGCTTCTTCTCGGGTTCGGGGGCGGGCGCCGGCGGCGCGGCAGGGGTGGCGGCCGGTGCCTGGGCGGGGGCCGCGGCCGTTTCCGGCGTTGGCGTTTCGGGCGGCGCGTCGCCGCCCTTGAGGGTTTTCTTCAGGAAACCAAACATGAGGAGCCGGGTCTGAGTGTGGGTCGATTCTTGGCCGTCGGCACGTTGTGCCACGCGCCAAGGCCGGTTGGCCGGGGTGTCGGTTGCCGCTATGATGCCGCGCGAACCCGTGGGGCGCAGCGGGCGTTCAGTTGGCAGTAAGGCTTCAGACAGAAGCTTCCGACAGCCTGCATCTTAAATTTTACCAGATGCTTCAAAAGCCTATGATGAATCGCAGTTTGCGCGCCGGCTTCGTCGCCGGCGCCCTGGCGGTGGCCTTCGCCGTGCCGGCCTGGGCCAACCCTTTCGAGAGCACCCTCCCCAACGGGATGAAGCTGATCGTCAAGGAAGACCGGCGGGCGCCGTCGGTGGTGCACATGGTGTGGTACCGGGTGGGCGCGATGGACGAGGTGGATGGCACCTCGGGCGTCGCTCACCTGCTTGAACACATGATGTTCAAGGGCACGAAGAAGGTCGGCCCCGGCGAGTTCAACAAGCAGGTGGCGGCGGCCGGTGGGCGCGACAACGCCTTCACCAGCTACGACTACACGGCCTACTTCCAGCAGGTGCCGAAGGAGGCCCTCGGCAAGATGATGACGCTCGAGGCCGACCGGATGAGCAACCTGCAGATCACCGAGGAGGGCTTCCGCAAGGAGATCGAGGTGGTCAAGGAGGAGCGTCGCCTGCGCACCGACGACAAGCCCCGCGCGCTTGTCATCGAGCAGCTGATGGCCACCGCCTTCCAGGCCCACCCCTATCGCCGGCCCATCATCGGCTGGATGTCCGACCTGGACAACATGACCGCCCACGACGCCCGCGACTGGCACCGGCGCTGGTACGTGCCCAACAACGCCACCCTGGTGGTGGTGGGTGACGTGGATCACGCCGCGGTCTTCGAGGAGGCCGCGCGCACCTACGGCCACGCCAGGGCCCGCGTGCTGCCGGAGCGCAAGCCGCTCGTCGAGCCCGAGCAGGCCGGCCCCCGCCGCACCGTGGTGAAGGCCCCGGCCGAGCTGCCCTACGTGGCCCTCGCGTGGCGCGTGCCCACCCTGCGCGACATTCACAAGGACGGCGACTACTACGCCCTGCAGGTGCTCGCCGCGGTGCTCGACGGCTACGACGGCGCCCGGCTGGGCAAGAACATCGTGCGCGGCAGCCGGGTGGCGGTGACCGCCGGCGCCGGCTACGACGGCACCGCCCGGGGCGAATCGCTCTTCGTGATGGACGGCGCCCCCGCCGCCGGCAAGACGGTGGCCGACGTGGAGGCCGCCCTGCGCGCCGAGCTTGCCCGCATCCAGACCGACGGCGTCTCCGAGGACGAGCTGCGCCGGGTGAAGGCCCAGGCGGTGTCCGGCCAGGTGTACAAGCGCGACTCCCTGATGGGCCAGGCCATGGAGATCGGCATGGCCGAGATGGTCGGCCTGTCGTGGAAGAACGACGCCGAGATGCTGGCGCGCATCCGCGCGGTGACGCCGGCCGAAGTCCAGGCCGTGGCCCGCAAGTATTTCAGCGACGACAGCCTCACCGTCGCCCAGCTCGACCCCCTGCCGGTGGACCCGCAGGCCCGCGCCAAGGCGCAGGCGGCCGGCGGCCATCGCCACTGACACCCCGTTCCTTCAGGTGAATCGATCGATGATCTCTCCTCGCCAACGCTTCGGTCTGGCCCTCGCCCTGACCGTCGCCACGCTGCTTTCCTCCCCCGCCCGCGCCGGGCTCGCCATCCAGCACTGGACCACCCCCGGCGGCGCCCGGGTGTTCTTCGTCGAGAGCCGGGCCCTGCCCATCGTCGACGTGCAGGTGGATTTCCGCGCCGCCGGCACTGAAGTTCCCGCCGGCAAGGCCGGCCTCGCCGGGCTGACCCGCAGCCTCCTCGAGGGCGGCGGGGGCTCCCTGTTCGGCGCGCCCCCCCCCCCCCGGGGGGCGGCGCCGGCCGCCCCCCCCCGCGGCGGCGCCGACATGGATCGGGCTTCGCTCTCCCTGCGCACCCTCAGCAGCGTCACCGAGCGCGACGGCGCGGTGGACCTGCTCGCCACCCTGATCGGCAAGCCCACCTTCCCGGCCGCCGCGGTCGAGCGCGAGAAATCCCGCCTCGTCGCCGGCCTGAAGGAAGCCGAGACCCAGCCCGATTCGATCCTCGCCCGGCGCTTCGCGGCGGCGGTCTTCCCCGATCACCCCTACGGCCGCACGCCCACCGTCGACACGGTCGGCGCGATCGGTCGCGACGATCTGGCGGATTTTCACCGCCGCAACTACACCTCCGCCCGGGCCACGGTGAGCATCGTCGGGGATGTCTCCCGCGCCGAGGCCGAGGCCATCGCCAACCGGCTGGTGGGCGATCTGCCCGTGGGCGAGGCGCCGGTGGCGAGCGTCAACACCACCCTGCCGGCGCGTCAAGAGATCCGCGTGCCGCACCCGTCGGCCCAGGCCCACATCGCCGTCGGCCAGCCGGGCATCCGCCGGGGCGATCCGGATTTCTTCCCGCTGTTCGTCGGCAACTACATCCTGGGCGGCGGCGGTTTCGTGTCGCGGCTCACCGGCGAGGTGCGCGAGAAGCGCGGCTACGCCTACAGCGTGTACAGCTACTTCGCGCCCCAGCGGGATGTGGGCCCGTTCCAGATCGGCCTGCAGACCAAGGGCAGCCAGGCCGACGACGCGCTCAAGGTGGTCGGTGCCACCCTCGACGAATTCCTCGCCAAGGGCCCGACCGAAGCCGAACTGAAAGCCGCCAAGGACAACCTCATCAACGGCTTCGCCCTGCGCCTGGATTCCAACCGCAAGATGCTCGATCAGGTGGCGGCCATCGGCAGCTTCGGCCTGCCGCTGGATTACCTCGACACCTGGCGCGACAAGGTGCGCGCGGTCACCGCCCAGCAGATCCGCGATGCCTTCCGTCGCCACGTGTCCCAGGACAATCTGGTGACGGTGGTGGTTGGCGGCGACGGCGACAAGACCGCCGCGCCGAAAAACGGAGCCGCCCGTTGAGCCGGATTCGCATCGTCGGCGGCGAGTGGCGCTCGCGCCTGATCGACGTGCGCACCGTGAAGGGCCTGCGCCCCACGCCGGACCGGGTGCGCGAAACCCTCTTCAACTGGCTCGGGCAGGAGATGGACGGCCTGCACTGCCTCGACCTCTTCGCCGGCAGCGGCGCGCTGGGGTTCGAGGCGGCCTCGCGGGGCGCCGCGGGGGTCACGATGATCGAGCAGGACCCGGTCGCGCTGGCGGCGCTCCAGGCCAACGCGAAAACCCTACAGGCGACGCGTGTACAGATTGTGCGGGGCGATGCGCTAAACTTCGCCCGTTCCACGAACCAGCTCTTTGACGTCGTGTTCGTCGACCCGCCCTACCGGGCCGGCTGGATCGATCGCATCGCGCCGCTCCTGCCGAAACTCCTCACCGACGAGGGGCTGGTTTATGTGGAAGCGGAATATAAAATCGACAACATCGACCGATTGACGCGAATCAAGCACGGCTCGGCCGGACAGGTGTATTACCACCTCTTCGCCCGCGCGGTCTGATCGGCGTCGATCTCGCCGGCCGGGAGGGGCTTTGCATGAGGGACGGTATCGCGGTTTATCCGGGGACCTTCGATCCATTCACACGCGGACATGAGGATCTGGTGCGGCGGGCTTCCCGTCTGTTCGAGAAGCTCATCATCGGTGTGGCGGCGAGCGGTGGCAAAGGGCCGATCTTCTCCCTCGAGGAGCGCGTGGAGATCGCCCGGGAGGTGCTGGCGCCTTACCCGAACGTCGAGGTGCAGGGCTTTTCCTGCCTGTTGATGGAGTTCCTGCGCCGGAACGAGGCGCGGGTCATCCTGCGGGGGCTGCGGGCGGTGTCGGATTTCGAGTACGAGTTCCAGATGGCCGGCATGAACCGCAAGCTCTACCCGGACGTCGAGACGGTGTTCCTGACGCCCGCCGACGAGTACATGTTCATCTCCGCCACCATGGTGCGCGAGATCGCACGGCTCGGGGGCGATGTCAGCAAATTTGTGCAGCCGAGCGTCAACGCGCGGCTGCTTGCGAAGATCAACAAACAGTAAGCAATAAAGGAAACAAGCAAAATGGCCTTGATGATTACCGACGAGTGCATCAACTGCGACGTCTGCGAGCCGGAATGCCCCAATGGCGCCATCTCCCAAGGTGATGAAATCTACGTGATCGACCCGAACAAGTGCACCGAGTGCGTCGGCCACTTCGACGAGCCCCAGTGCCAGCAGGTCTGCCCGGTCGATTGCATCCCCTTCGATCCGGAGCATCCGGAGAGCAAGGACGACCTGATGGAGAAGTTCCTCAAGCTGACCGCCGACAAGTAAGCCGTCGCGTCAGGCAAGAAAAAAGCCGGCTGCACCCTCGGGTGCGCCGGCTTTTCTGCTTTGGGACGTTGCGGCCTTACGCCGCGAGGGCGGAGGGCGTCGGGTCGTCGGTCACCGGCATCTCGAGGGCGCGGTCGATTTGATCGGCCAGGTAGTCGAGTTCGTTGAGCTGCCGGACGAACATGTCCTCGGCCTGCTGCAGTTCGCGCACCCGGTCTTCGAGGGTGTCGGTGGCCTGGTGGATGCGTTTCACGCTTTCGAGCCGGCGCTTGAGCTGGAGCTGGTATTCGCGCACCTGGGTTTCCAGCGGGGCCATCACCGCCCGCAGCCACTGCTCGGCATCCCGGTTGGCCACCTCGAAGGTGCGCCGGGCCTCGACCGCGACGGTCTCGAAGAACTTCTGGGTGAGGGTGTGCTTCTCGGTGGTGACGATGGTCAGCACCGTGTTGAACTGGCTGTTGAAGGCTGCCTCCAGGCGCTCGATTTCCTTCTCGTAGCGCAGCGTGGAGAAGGCGGTGGGCGCGGCGAGCTTGAGGCCGTGCTCGACGGTGAAGCGCTTGTACATGGCGTCGAGCATCTTGGAGATCTCGCCGATCTCGTCGGTGGACTTCTTGAGGTTGCCGCGCAGGTGCTGGAAGAAGCCTTTCATGGCCTCGCGCAGCCCGCGGGAGAAGGCGGCGTCGAGCATGGCCTCGCGGGTGCGGCGGGTTTCGTCACGCAGGGCGTCGAGGCCCAGGTGGCCGAAGAGGTTGTTCGAGAGGTTGGAGAACACGCTGCGCACGGCGTAGTACTTCTGCAGGCCCTGCTCGAACTCGTCCTTCTCGGAGCGCACCTTGCGCATCATGTATTCGATGACGTTCTGGTTCTTGCCGCGCAGGTCGGTGAGTTCCTGGAGCTGCTCGCGCAGGCCGGTGAGGCGGGCGTTGAGCAGTTCGCGGCTGCGGCTGACGATGTCGGTCACGTCGCCGTGGGTGTTGTCGCGGACGATGTCGCGCTTGGTGGGCAGCAGCTCGGTGGATAGCGCCCGTTCAAGCTGCACGAGGCGGCTGCGCTCGAGCAGCGCGTCGTCGTCGCTCACCTTGGCCACCAGCCCCTTCTGGGCGGACACCGGGAAGACGTGGGATGGCTCGATCTCGAGGGTGCTGGCGACGCTGGCTACTTGGCCGGCGATCTCGCGTTCGATCTCGGCGTCGGTGCGCAGGCCGTCCCACAGCCCGTCGATCTTGTTGAGGGCGACGATGCGCCCGCGCTGGCGGCGCCCGGCGTTGACGTGCTCGCGCCACACGGCCAGATCGCTCTGGGTGACGCCGGTGTCGGCGGCCAGGATGAACAGCACTGCGTGGGCGTTGGGCAGCAGGTTGAGGGTGAGTTCGGGCTCCGCGCCGATGGCGTTGAGGCCCGGGGTGTCGAGGATCACCAGGCCCTGTTCGAGCAGCGGGTGCGGAAACTGGATGATGGCGTGGCGCCACAGAGGGATCTCGACCTTGCCCTGGGCGTCGGGGCGGATGCCGTGGTCGCCGCTCTCGTCGATGGGGAACCCCAGCGCTTCGGCCTCTTCGACGGTGGCCATGCGCGTCTCGCCCACCTGGGCCAGGGCCTGCTGGAGGCTTTCGGCCGAGCTGGTGTCGAGGGGGCGGATCTGCCACTCGCCGGGGTAGCGCTTGAGTTCGGTGATGCTGGCGTTGGTCTTGCGGCTCTCGATGGGCAGCAGGCGGATCTCGGGCTTGTCGCCTTCCTGCCACTGCAGCTCGGTGGGGCACATGGTGGTGCGCCCGGCGCTGGAGGGCAGGATGCGGTTGCCGTAGCCGGCGAAGAACACGGCGTTGATGAGTTCGGATTTGCCGCGGGAGAACTCGGCCACGAAGGCGACGATCAGTTTGTCCTCGCGCAGGCGGTCGAGCAGGTACTGCAGGCGCAGATCGGACTGGGCATCGCCGATCTCGTTCTCCTGCAGCCACTTGCGAAGCTCCCCGATCCCCGAGGCAACGTCTCCGCGCCACTGGGTGTAGGCGGAGAAATGTTCAGCAAGCATTTGTGCGTCTTTCACGAGCTCGATTCCTGGCCACGCGCCGTCTTGCCGGCGCTATTTTGCGAGTTGATAGCATAAACGGGATCGCCCCGCTCCGGAATGGCTTTCAGCGTTGGCAGCGAGGGCAATAGAAGGTGGCACGCTGACCCATGATGCGTTTGCGGATCGGGGTGGCGCAGCGCCGGCAGGCCTCGCCGTCGCGGCCGTAGACGAAATACTGCTGCTGGAAGTAGCCCGGCGCCCCGTTGCTGCCGACGAAATCCCGCAGGGTGCTGCCACCTGCCGCCAGGGCGTCGGCGAGGGTCTCGCGGATGCACGCGACGAGCCGGGCGCAGCGCTTCGGGCCCAGTTCGCCCACCGGGGTGGTCGGGTCGATGCCGGCGCGGAACAGGCTCTCCGACGCGTAGATGTTGCCGATCCCCACCACCACGCTGCCGTCCATGATGAAGAGCTTCACCGGCGTGCGCCGGTCGCGGCTGGCCTTGTGCAGCCAGGGGCCGTCGAAGGCGTCGGCCAGCGGCTCGATGCCGAGGCGGGCGAGGAGCGGGTGCGGGGCCTCGCCCGGCTGCCACATCACCAGCCCGAAGCGCCGCGGGTCGCGCAGGCGCAGGGCGCGGGGGCCGAAGACAATATCCAGGTGGTCGTGCTTTTCGGGGGGCAGATCGGCCGGCACGATGCGCAGGCTGCCGGACATCCCCAGGTGCACCACCAGGCTGCCGGCTGGAAAGCGCAGCAGCAGGTACTTGGCGCGCCGCTCGACGGCGACGAGGCGCTGGCCGGCGAGGCTGGCGGCCAGATCGGCCGGCACCGGCTCGCGCAGCCGGCCGTTGCGGATCGTGGCGCCGGTGGCCACGCAGCCGGCAAGCTCGGGGGCGATGCCCCGGCGGGTGGTCTCGACTTCGGGAAGTTCGGGCATGGGCAGGGTCGCAAAAAGGTGCGAGGGCCGCTTGCTTGCTGGCCTTCGGGAAAGCGCCTAACATCGGGCGAACCCTATTGTAGCGGCGCGATCCAAGCTCACGCAGCCGTTGCCCGATGCATCGGGCAAAGATCCGAAAGTCCAGCCCGAGTCATCCTCCATGAAGCCCTCCCTTTGCTCCGTGCGCCCGGCCCGTCTGCTCGCCTCCCTGCTGCTCGCCGGTGGCCTGCTGGCCGGCCCGGCCCATGCCCAGCAGCCGGACGGGGCGGACGACGACGCGGCCGCCCGGGCGGGCTATCCGGCCCAGGCGCTCACGCCCCAGATCCTCTACCAGTTCATGCTCGCCGAGATCGCCGGTGCGCGGGGGCAGGGCGCGATGGCGGCCCAGTCCTACCTCGATCTGGCCCGGCGCACCCGCGATGCGCGGATCGCCCGCCGGGCTGCCGAGGTGGCCATCGTGGCCCGTCAGACCGATCTCGCCAGCGACGCCTCCCGCCTGTGGCTGGAGCTTGACCCGGCCTCCGCCCAGGCCCAGCAGGTTGCCGCCGGCACGGCGGCCAGCAGCGCGCGCATCGAAGAACTCGAATCCCACCTCGCCGCGGCGCTGGCCCGTCAGGGCGACAAGGTGGGCCCCGCGCTGATGGGCCTCAACCGCGGGCTGGCGCGAATCCCCGACAAGGCGCTGATCCGCCGGCTGGTCACCGATCTCACCCAACCCTACCTCGCCCTGCCCGAGGCGCACTTTGCCCGCGCCAACGCGGCCTACACCGCAGGCGATGCTGCCGCCGCCGCCGAGGCCCTGGAGGGCGCCCTGCGCCTGCGCCCCGACTGGGAGCAGGCCGTGGTGCTGCAGGCCCAGCTGCTCCAGGAGTCCTCGCCCGGCAAGGGCATCGAGGCGCTCCGAGGCTACGTCGCCGCCCACCCCGACGCCCGCGAGCCGCGCATCACCCTTGCCCGCCTGCTGGTGGCGGGCAAGCAGTTCGGCCCCGCGCGGGAGCAGTTCGACGAGCTGCTCAAGCGGGCCCCCGACGACCGCGACGTGGTGCACGCCGCTGCGCTGCTGGCCATGCAGCAGGGCGACCGGCCGGTGGCCGAGCGGCACTTCCGGCACCTGCTCGACCTGGGCTTCTCCGAGTCCGACACCATCCGCATGTACCTCGGTCAGATGGCCGAAGAGGCCAAGCGCCCCGACGACGCCATCGGCTGGTACAAGGCCGTTGCGCCGGGCGCGCAGTTCCTGACGGCGCAGGGGCGGATCGCCCAGGTGCTGGCCGATCGGGGCCGGCTGGCCGACGCCCGGGCCCATCTCCAGGCTCTCGCCCAGGCCGCGTCGGAGACCGACCGGGTGCAGTACGTGCTCCTCGAATCCCAGCTCCTCCGCGACGCCGGGCGCAGCGAAGACGCCTTCGCGGTGCTCGACGAGGCGCTGCGCCCGTCGCCCGACAACCCGGAGCTGCTCTACGAATCCGCCTTGATGGCCGAGCGGATCGGCCGCGCCGAAGTCATGGAAGGCCGGCTACGCAAGCTCATCGCCCTCAAGCCCGACCACGCCCACGCCTACAACGCGCTGGGTTACTCGCTGGTCGATCGCAACCTGCGCCTCGACGAGGCCGAGGCCCTGATCCGCAAGGGCCTGGCCCTGGCGCCGAACGACCCCTTCATCATCGACAGCCTGGGCTGGGCCCAGTACCGCCGGGGCAAGCTGGGCGAAGCCCTCGAAACCCTGCAGCGCGCCTACGGGCTGCGCGCCGACCCCGAGATCGCCGCTCACCTGGGCGAGGTGCTGTGGATGCTGGGGCGCCGGGACGAGGCCGCCAAAACCTGGCGCGAAGCCGCCAAGGCGCACCCCGACAACACCGTGCTGGCCGACGTCATCAAGAAGTTCAAGCCTTGAAGCCCGTTGCCCTGATCCTTGCGTTCGGCCTCGTCGGCTGCGCGGCGCCTGCGCTGCGCACACCGCCGGCCGATCTGGCGCCCGTCGCCGAGATCGCCCGCTTCGCGGTCGAGGGCCGGCTCCAGGTGCGCGACGGCGAGCGCAGCGCGGCGGTAGGCTTCGACTGGCTGCACGACGGCCCGCGGGACGAATGGCTGTTCACCGGGCCGCTGGGGCAGGGCCTCGCGCGGATCGAATCCGATGCCGCCGGCGCCCGCATGACGCTCTCCGACGGGCGGCGCGCCGAGGCAGCCTCCGCGGCGGAGCTGGCCGCCTCCCTGCTTGGCGTGGAGGCGCCCTTCGCGAGCCTGCCGCGCTGGATCACCGCCAGGCCCGGCGCCGGCGCCCAGGTGCGGGCCGTCGATGCCCAGGGCCGGCCGCGCCAGCTGGTGGATCTGGGCTGGACCATCGACTACGCCGAATACGCCGACGAGGGCGCCGCCGACGCGCTGCCGCGCAAGATCGACATCCACCGGGGCGACACCCGGCTGCGCCTCATCGTCGATGCCTGGAACCCCTGAGATGACGACCACCCAAACCTTCGACCCCGCCGCTCCCGTGCGCGTCCCCGCGCCGGCCAAGATCAACCTCTTTCTGCACATCGTCGGGCGTCGCCCCGACGGCTACCACCTCCTTCAGACCGCCTTCCGGATGATCGACTGGGGCGACGAGATCAGCCTGCAGCGGCGCGACGACGGGCAGATCCTGCGCGCCACCGACGTGCCCGGCGTGCCGCCCGAAGCCGATCTGGTGGTGCGCGCCGCGCGGGCCCTGAAGGCCGCCACCGGATCGCCCTTCGGCGCCGACATCGGTGTAGACAAGCGCATCCCGATGGGCGGCGGGCTCGGTGGCGGCAGCTCGGACGCCGCCAGCGTGCTGATCGCCCTCAACCGCATCTGGGGTTGCGGCCTGTCGCGTGCCCGCCTGCAGGAGATCGGCCTCGCCTTGGGCGCCGACGTGCCGTTCTTCGTGTTCGGCGAGACCGCGTTTGCCGAAGGCGTGGGCGAGGCCCTGCAGCCCCTCGACGTGCCGCCGGCCTGGTATGTGATGGTCGCGCCGAAGGTGTCGGTGCCCACCGCTCAAATTTTTTCTGCGCCGGAGTTGACACGGGATAGCGAACCCATAATAATGCGGGGCTTCGCAACACACGCAACGCGAAACGACATGCAGGCAACGGTCTGCAAGCTGTTTCCCGAAGTGGCTGAAGCGCTCGATTGGTTGTCGCAGTTCGGGGCAGCAAGAATGAGCGGTTCGGGGGCTTGTATCTTCGCTCCCTTCGATTCGAAGGCAGCGGCAGAGCAAGTCAGGGCCAAGGCCCCGGAAGGCTGGCGCGTCTGGATCGCCCAAGGGCTTGACAGGCATCCGCTGAAGGGCTGGGTCGTGTAGCTGTGAAAACGATTTCTTGGGGAGTCGCCAAGTTGGTCAAGGCACCGGATTTTGATTCCGGCATTCGAAGGTTCGAATCCTTCCTCCTCAGCCAAACTCAGCGGGCAGGCCGAAAGCCTGCCCGTTTTGTTTTTTGCATCTTTTGATAGCAGCAACGTGAGGTGATCATGGCTTCGGGCAGCCTGATGGTTTTCACCGGCAACGCCAACCCCAAGCTTGCCGCAGATGTGGTGCGGCGCCTGGGCAAGTCTCTGGGTTCCGCCACCGTGGGGCGTTTCTCGGACGGCGAGGTCAATGTCGAACTGCTGGAAAACGTGCGCGGCAAGGACGTCTTCGTCCTTCAGCCGACCTGCGTTCCCACCAACGATAACATCATGGAATTGCTGATCATGGTGGATGCGCTCAAGCGGGCTTCGGCCGGCCGCATCACCGCAGCGATTCCCTACTTCGGCTACGCCCGTCAGGACCGCCGTCCTCGTTCTGCCCGCGTGCCCATCACCGCCAAGGTCGTGGCCAACATGCTGCAGGCCGCCGGGGTGCAGCGCGTCCTCACCGTCGATCTCCACGCCGACCAGATCCAGGGCTTCTTCGACATCCCCGTCGACAACATCTACGCCGCGCCGGTGCTGCTCGACGACCTCGAGAAGCAGCGGATCGACGACCTGCTGGTCGTCTCGCCGGACGTGGGCGGCGTGGTGCGCGCCCGGGCCTTCGCCAAGCGCCTCGAGTGCGATCTGGCGATCATCGACAAGCGTCGGCCGAAGGCCAACGTGTCCGAAGTGATGAACATCATCGGCGAGGTCGAAGGCCGCACCTGCGTGATCATGGACGACATCGTCGATACCGCCGGCACCCTCTGCAAGGCCGCGCAGGCCCTCAAGGAAAACGGCGCCAAGCGCGTGATGGCCTACGCCACCCACGCCGTGCTGTCCGGCCCGGCGATCAGCCGCATCAACGAATCCGATCTGGACGAGCTGGTCGTCACCGACACCATCCCGCTGTCCGACGAGGCCCGCGCCTGCAAGCGCATCCGCAGCGTGTCGATCGCCGAACTGCTGGCCGACACCATCCTGCGGATCAGCAACGAAGAGTCGGTCAGCTCGCTGTTCAACGAGTAAGCCTGTTTTTCTCGAGCCGGTGGGTGCAAGCCCGCCGGCTTTTTTCCGACGCCCGTCTGGTCGCGGTCGGGCGATACAACCTGGAGTAGCTGTAATGACCATTCAATTCAACGCCAAGAAGCGCGAAGTGCAGGGTTCGAGTGCGAGCCGCCGCCTGCGTCGTGCCGGCAGCGTCCCCGCCATCGTCTTCGGTTCCGGCGAGCCGACCCGCATCGAGGTCGACCACAACGAGATTTACCACGCCCTGCGCAATGAGGCGTTCCACTCGTCCGTGCTGTCCATGAACCTCGACGGTGCCACCGAGTCCGTGATCCTGAAGGACACCCAGTGGCACCCGTATAAGCAGCAAGTGCTGCACCTGGACTTCCAGCGCGTCGACGCCACCCACGAGATCCACGTGAAGGTGCCGCTGCACTTCATCAACGCCGACATCGCCCCGGGCGTCAAGCTCGAAGGCGGCATGGTCTCCCACCCGATCACCGAGCTGACCGTCGGCTGCCTGCCGGGCGTGCTGCCGGAGTTCATCGAAGTTGACCTGAAGGACCTGAAGAGCGGCGCCTCCATCCACGTCTCCAACCTCAACCTGCCGGCCGGCGTGAAGGCCCTGACCCACGGTGAAGACCCGGTCGTGGCCACCATTCTGGCGATCCGCGGTGGCGACGACGCCGCCGAGGAAACCCCGGCTGCCTGATCGTCCCGCGGGGTTGCAGGGCCGTCGACACCATGAGCCAGCTTGCACCAAAGCTCATCGTCGGCCTTGGCAACCCCGGTGCGGAATACGCTGAAACCCGGCATAACGCCGGGTTTTGGTTTTGTGAGCGCCTGGCTCGCGAGCTGGGCGTCTCCTTCGGCAAGGAGGCGCGTTTCCACGGCCTCGCCGCTAACGCCCGCGCCGATGGCGTGTGGCTGCTGATGCCCCAGACCTTCATGAACCGTTCCGGTCAGTCGGTCGCCGCGCTTGCCCGTTTTTACCGGATCGATCCGGCCGAGATCCTCGTCGTCCATGACGAACTCGACATTCCTCCAGGCCAGCTGCGCCTCAAGTTTGGCGGCGGCCTCGGTGGCCACAACGGCCTGAAAGACATCACCGCCCATCTGGGCACCCAGGATTACTGGCGCCTGCGGGTTGGCATCGGCCACCCGGGCGACCGCAACGAGGTGGTCAACTTCGTCCTCAAGCCGCCTCGTCGCGAGGAGTCCGAACTCATCGACGAATCCCTCGACCGCGCCCTGCTGGCCTGGCCGCTGATGGCGCGGGGCGACTGGAACGCCGCCACCCAGCGCCTCAATACCCGCCCGGCCGCCCCCAAGCCGCCCCGCCCGACGCCCTGAGCGGGGCACGTCGTCGCAGGACGACTTAAAGCTTGTCGCCCTCCCGCCGTAGACCCGCCATAAATCAGGGCGGCGCCCCGAGCGTCCGCCCGATGGAGGGGACTCTTAAATGCGCAAACTTTCCGATACGCCCGTCTGGCTGCGACTGACCGCAGCCATCTGGCTGATGCTGGTCGTTGCCTGGGGCGGCATGATCGCCTGGGAAACCCGGGTCAATCGCGAGACCGCCATCGACCAGGCAGAGGACTTCGCCAACTCGATCCACGAGATGACCATGGCGGGGCTGACCGGGATGATGATTACCGGCACCGTCGGCCAGCGCGAGGTCTTCCTCGATCAGATCAAGCAACTCAGCGTGATACGCGACCTCCAGGTGATCCGGGCGGATGCGGTGAGCCGTCAGTTCGGGGCCGGCACGCGAACCCAGCCCGCCCTCGATGCGGACGAGCAGGCGGTGCTGGCCTCCAGCAAGCCGGTGGTGAAGGTGGAGAACGACGCCCAGGCGGGCGAGTACCTGCGGGTGGTCAAGCCCACCGTGGCCGCCGAGAACTATCTGGGCAAGAACTGCATCGCCTGCCACCAGGTGCCGGCGGGCACGGTGCTCGGGCTGGTGAGCATGAAGGTGTCCCTCGAGAAGGTGAACGCCGCGGTGGATCGATTCATGTGGCAGCGGATCGTTGCGGCGGTGCTCATCGCCTTGCCGCTGATCGGTTTCGTGGCCTTCTTCGTTCACCGCTTCGTGGTCACCCCGCTGCGGGAGATGAACCGCAGCCTCGCCGAGATCGCCAAGGGCGAGGGCGATCTGACCCGGCGCCTGAAGGTGACCGGCCAGGATGAGATCGGGCAGACCGCCTCCGCCTTCAACGAGATGCTGGGCACCATCGCTCAGCTCGTGCGGCAAGTGAGCGAGGCCGCCGGGCGGGTGATCGGTTCGTCCCACCAGCTTGCGGCCGGCGCCGCGCTGGTGACGGAAGGCTCCCGCCGCCAGCACGACCAGTCGGACCAGGCGAGCGAGGCGGTGGCGCGGATGGCGGCCAACATTTCGGATGTCACCGTGAGCGCGGAGCAGGTTCACCAACGCTCCCAGGAGAGCCTGCGCCGGGCCGGCGAGGGCAGCAGGACGCTCGACTCGCTGGTGGCCGAGGTCAATCTGGCCGAGGACGCCGTCCGCCAGATGGCCGATTCGGTGGAGCAGTTCGTCCAGTCCACCACGGTCATCACCACCATGACCCGCGAGGTGCGGGAGATCGCCGACCAGACCAACCTCCTCGCCCTCAATGCGGCGATCGAGGCGGCGCGCGCCGGCGAACAGGGCCGCGGCTTCGCGGTGGTCGCCGACGAGGTGCGCAAGCTGGCCGAGAAGTCGGCCCGGTCGGCCGGCGAGATCGACGCGGTCACGTCGCAGATCTCCCGTCAGTCGGTGGCGGTGCGCGATGCCATCCACTCGGGGCTTGACCACCTGGCCTCCAGCCGGGAGGCGGTGAGCACCGTGTCGGCGGCAATCGAGGCGGCCAACGCGTCGGTGGTGGCGGTGGGCCACGGCCTCGACGAGATCGCCGTCGCCACCGAAAACCAGCGGCGGGCCGGCGAGGAGGTGGTGGACAGCATCGGCGCCATCACCGCCACCGCCCGGGAGAACGACACCGCCGTCGAATCCACCGCCGCTGCCGCCCGCGACATGGAAGCGCTGGCCAGCCAGCTCCAGCAGACGGTGTCCCGCTTCCGGGTGTGACGCCGGCGCCCTCCGACGGAGGCCGGCCCGGCCGGCCTTTTGTCATTCCGGCATGACGTCTGCGGGGCGGGCGGGAATAGGTCACACTGAGGGCGGCCGACATGCTTGCGCGCTGCTCACGTTTCGCCACAATTGAGACCCTCGACGCGGCGTCCCGGTTTGGCACGGCGACCGCCGAAGCAACCGGACCCGGGTGACCCCATGCAACTGCGCTACCTGATCGTGCTGGCCACGGCGCTCGCCATCCTCCTCGTGGGGGCCTTGCGGCCCGCCCACAACTTCGACATCGTGGGTTACGTGGCCACCGCCCACTACAACCAGGGCCTGCGCGGCGAAGCGCTGGCCAGCCAGACCTACGCCGAGGTGAGCGCCGAGATCGGCGATGCCCGTCTGGCGGCGCTGCTCTCCGGCCCCTACGGCAGCACCGTGCGCAACGACCCGGTGTCCCTCGAACAGCAGTTGCCCTTCTACCGCATCCGCCAGGGCTATGTCTGGCTGATGGAACTCGCCCACCGGGCGGGGGTGGATTACGCCCGCTCGTCCTATCTCATCGCTGCCTGCTTCCAGGCCATCTCGGTGCTGCTGCTGGGCGCCATCGCGGCCCGGATCGGGGTGTCGCCCTGGGCGATCCCGGGAGTCGTGTTCCTCGCCAACTACGGTGAGCTGGCCCAGCTCTCGACCCCCGACGCGATGGCCTGCGCCTTCACCCTGGCCGCCACCCTGCTGGCGCTGAGGCGCAGCCCGTGGGCCTGCCTCTTTGCGGTGGCGCTGCCCCTGGTGCGCACCGATTTCGTGCTGTTCTCGGCCCTGCTGATGGGGGTGTTGTTCCTGCGTGGGGAGCGTCGGATCGCGGTGGCCGGGCTGGTCGCGGCGGTGGCGGCTTACGTGCTCAACAATCGGCTCAATGCCGGCTACAGTTTTCTCACCGTGTTCCACTTCACCCTGATCGGCCTCGACCCTTACCCGGCCACCCTGGCCGTCTCCACCAACCCGGCCGACTATCTGGCGGCCTACGGGCGGATGCTCAAGACGCTCACCCGCAGCCCTCATGTGGCGATCTACTTCGTGGCGGCGTGCGTGGCCTTCATCCATCGCAAGGCGCTGTTCGGCGAGGGGCGCGCGGCCGGCGCCGACCCTCACGCCACCCGCCTGCTGCTGCTGGTGCCCGGGCTTTTCGTGCTAGCCCATCTGGCGTTGCTGCCGATCTACACCGAGCGCTATTTCGCCTATCCGGCATCGGTCATCCTGCTGTGGCTGATCGGCATGGCGGCCCGCAGCCAGCCGCGCCCGGTGGCCGCCACGGAGCCCGCGCGGAATTGATGCAACGCGGGGCGGCGCGCGCCTCCCAACGCGCTAGAATGGAAGGTCAGCAACACCCCATTCGTTGAAGACGGAGTTTCCCGAGATGCCCCAGTATCGTTCCCGCACCTCCACCGCCGGTCGCAACATGGCCGGCGCCCGCGCCCTGTGGCGCGCCACCGGCATGAAGGACGGCGACTTTGAAAAGCCGATCGTCGCCGTGGTCAACAGCTTCACCCAGTTTGTGCCGGGCCATGTCCACCTGAAGGATCTGGGCCAGCTGGTGGCGCGCGAGATCGAAGCCGCCGGCGGCGTCGCCAAGGAATTCAACACCATCGCCATCGACGACGGCATCGCCATGGGCCACGGCGGCATGCTCTACTCGCTGCCCTCCCGCGACCTGATCGCCGACAGCGTCGAGTACATGGCCAACGCCCACACCGCCGACGCGCTGGTGTGCATCTCCAACTGCGACAAGATCACCCCGGGCATGCTGATGGCCGCGCTGCGCCTCAACATCCCCGCCATCTTCGTCTCCGGCGGCCCGATGGAAGCCGGCAAGGTGAAGTGGGAGGCCAAGGTGATCTCGCTCGATCTGGTCGACGCGATGGTCAAGGCCGCCGACAGCAGCTGTTCCGACGAGGAAGTGGACGCCGTCGAGCGCTCCGCTTGCCCCACCTGCGGCTCCTGCTCCGGCATGTTCACCGCCAACTCCATGAACTGCCTGACCGAAGCCCTGGGCCTGTCGCTGCCCGGCAACGGCACGGTGGTGGCCACCCACGCCGACCGCGAGCGCCTGTTCAAGGAAGCCGGCCGCCGCATCGT
The DNA here is from genome assembly GCF_041904905.1 of Zoogloea sp. Lineage (GTDB taxonomy): Bacteria > Pseudomonadota > Gammaproteobacteria > Burkholderiales > Rhodocyclaceae > Zoogloea. The sequence continues at coordinate 30,524 of NZ_JAYRMI010000017.1, forward strand.
CGAGCTGGCCCGCCGCTACTACGAGAAGGACGACGCCTCGGTGCTGCCGCGCTCGATCGCCAGCTTCAAGGCCTTCGAGAACGCCATCAGCCTCGACGTGGCCATGGGCGGCTCCACCAACACCGTGCTGCACCTGCTGGCCGCGGCCAAGGAGGCCGGCGTCGACTTCACGATGAAGGACATCGACCGCATCTCCCGCAAGGTGCCCTGCCTGTGCAAGGTGGCGCCGGCGGTGGCCGACGTGCACATCGAGGACGTGCACCGCGCCGGCGGCATCATGGGCATCCTGGGCGAGCTTAACCGCGCCGGCCTGCTCCATACCGACCTGCCCACCGTCCACAGCAAGACCATGGCCGAGGCGCTGGCCACCTGGGACGTGATGAAGGCCCACGACGCGGGGGTGTTCAACTTCTTCAAGGCCGCGCCGGGCGGCGTGCCCACCCAGGTGGCGTTCAGCCAGGATCGCCGCTGGAACGAACTCGACCTGGACCGCAGCCACGGCGTGATCCGCGACAAGGCCAACGCCTTCAGCCAGGACGGCGGCCTCGCCGTGCTGTACGGCAACATCGCCGAGAAGGGCTGCATCGTGAAGACCGCCGGGGTGGATGAATCCATCTGGACCTTCACCGGCCGCGCCCGTGTGTTCGAAAGCCAGGAAGACGCCGTGGCCGGCATCCTCGCCGACCAGATCGTGGCCGGCGACGTGGTGGTGATCCGCTACGAAGGCCCGAAGGGCGGCCCGGGCATGCAGGAGATGCTCTACCCCACCAGCTATCTCAAGTCCAAGGGCCTGGGCAAGAGCTGTGCGCTGCTCACCGACGGCCGCTTCTCGGGTGGCACTTCCGGCCTGTCCATCGGCCATGCCTCGCCGGAGGCCGCCTGCGGCGGCGCCATCGGCCTGGTGGAAGAGGGTGACACCATCGAGATCGACATCCCCAACCGTCGCATCCATCTGGCGGTGGCCGACGACGTGCTGGCTGCCCGCCGGGCTGCCCAGGACGCCCGGGGCTGGAAGCCGGCGAGCCGGGAGCGCGTGGTGTCCGCCGCGCTGCAGGCCTACGCGGCGCTTACCACCAGCGCCGACACCGGCGCGGTGCGCGACGTGACCCAAGTCCAGCGCTGATCGTTTCGTCCGAGCAGCAAGGAAAGCCCGGCCCCGTGCCGGGCTTTTCGCTTCCGGGGGCGTGACTTCCGCCCGCCCGCGGTGCAGATCGTCGGGTGTTTGTGTCTTGTTGTGACGGGCGTTGCGGGGCGCGGGGGCATCCATGGCTAGACTCCGGCCGTTCCCCCGATCTTCCCCCTTCATGAAGCATGGCTCCTGCGATTTTTCCCTGGCGTCGCTGCCGTTTTCGTCCGTGAACGACTGCCTGCTGCGGCCGGCCCGCGGGCGCGACGAGTGGGATGGGCTGTTCGCGCGCCTGCCTGCGCCGGCCATCGTCCAGGCCTGGGCCTACGGCGAGGCCAAGGCGGCGGGTGGCTGGCGGGTGGAGCGGCTGGTCTTCGAGCGCGGCGGTCAGCCGGTGGCGATCTGCCAGGTGCTGGTGAAGCGTGTGCTGGGGCTGGCGTTGGCGGCGCGGATCAACCGCGGGCCGCAGTTCCTTGCGTCTCGCCCGGTAGCCGACGAGGTGCGCGCCGTGTACGCGGCGCTGCGCAAGCGCTGGCGTTTCGGCCGTCGCGGCCTGCTGGTGCTGGCGCCGGGCCTCGCCGAATCGGACGAACACCGCCAGTGGCTGCGGGAGGCGGGCTTCATCCCCCGGCGTGCGGCGGGCTGGTGTTCGGCGGTGCTGGATCTGACCGAAGACGCCGCCGTGCTGCGTCGGCGCCTGGCCTCCACCTGGCGCACCCAGCTCAACGGTGCGGAGCGGGCTGGGCTGGTGTTCGAGGTCTCCGGGGCGGAGGCCGATTTCGAGTGGATGCTCGCCCGCCACCAGGAAAACATGCGCGACAAGGGCTTCGCCGGCACCTCGCCGGATTTCCTGCGGGCGCTGTGGGAGCGGGCGCCGGCGGATGTCTTCGTGTGCCGGGTGCTCCACGACGGCGAGCCCCTGGCCGGGATGCTGGTGTTCCGCTTCGCCCGCAGCGCCGAGTATTTCGTCGGCTGGTTCGGCCCGGAGGCGCGGCGGAAGAAGGCCGGCAACTTTCTGATGTGGAACGCGCTGCTTTCCATGCAGGCCCGCGGCTGCGAGCGCTTCGACCTGGGCGGCTACTCGTCGTCCGACGGCTACGGCCGCTTCAAGCAGGGGCTGCGGGGCAGCGAATACCGCCTGCTCGAAGAGTGGGTCGCCTTCTGAGGGCGGCCTCGCCCGCCGGGCTTCAGCCCAGTTTCTTTTCCATGAACATCGCGGCGCCCATCGCCGGGTCGAGCTGGTAGGCCGTAAAGCCGAAATCCAGATAGGCCCGGTGGGCGCCGCGGTTGCCTTCCAGCACCTCCAGCGTCAGTTTGCAGCAGCCCCGTTCCCGGGCCACCGCTTCGGCGTGGGCGAGCAGGGCGCGGGCGATGCCGCGGCGGCGGAAATCCTCGTGCACCACGATGTCGTGGATGTTGAGCAGCGGCTTGCCGGCAAAGGTGGAGAAGCCTTCGACGCAGTTGATGAGCCCGGCGGGCTGGGGCTGTCCGTCGTCGCCTCCGGCGTAGGCGAGGTAGCTCAGGACGGTTGGCCGGCGGCGCAGGGCCTCCGGCAGGCGGGCGCGCAGCTCGTCGCCCATGGGCTCGCCGCTGCCGGTGGGGCCGCGCATGTAGTGGTCGAGCAGGAACAGGAAATCGGCGGTCTGCCGTGGGTCGTCGAAGTCGACGGGCTGGAGGGTGAGGGTGGTCATCTGGAGCGGAAGGGCTGGTTAGTGGGTTTCCGATTGGCCGGTCAGTGGCTTGCCGGTATCGCCGGGAGGGCTCTCGTCGCCGCCGCCCCCAGGCGCTAAGCCTTTGCGACGGCAGGGTTTTTGACGGGTGGCCGGTTTGGGCATGGTTCTTGTTATTTCCTCCTCTGGCTGCGCGACCTTGTTGGCCCGGTTTCGTCGCGGCAGATCAGAAGATATCCGGGCGCGATGTTCCAGGAGGGGAGGGCTGACGTCCATGACCGAAACATTTTACGAGGTGCTGCGCCGGCAGGGGATCACCCGGCGCAGCTTCATGAAGTTCTGCAGCCTCACCGCCACGTCGCTGGGGCTGGGCAGCGCCTTTGTGCCGAAGATCGCCCACGCGCTGGAGACCAAGCCGCGCACGCCGGTGATCTGGCTGCACGGGCTGGAATGCACCTGCTGTTCCGAATCTTTCATCCGCTCGGCGCACCCGCTCACCAAGGACGTGGTGCTGTCGATGCTGTCCCTCGACTACGACGACACCCTGATGGCCGCCGCTGGCCACCAGGCCGAGGCGATCATCGAAGAGGTCAAGAAGAAGTACAAGGGCAACTACATCGTGGCGGTGGAGGGCAACCCGCCCCTCAACGAGGACGGGATGTTCTGCATCCACGGCGGCCGGCCCTTCGTGGAGGTGCTGAAGGAGACCTGCGCCGACGCCAAGGCGATCATCAGCTGGGGCGCCTGTGCGTCCTACGGCTGCGTGCAGGCCGCCAAGCCGAACCCGACCCGCGCCACCCCGGTGCATCAGGTCATCACCAACAAGCCCATCGTCCGCGTGCCCGGCTGCCCGCCGATCGCCGAGGTGATGACTGGCGTGGTCACCTACATGCTGACCTTCGACCGCATCCCCGAGCTGGACCGCCAGGGCCGGCCGAAGATGTTCTACGGCCAGCGCATCCACGACAAGTGCTACCGCCGCCCGCACTTCGACGCCGGCCAGTTCGTCGAGAACTGGGACGACGACGCCGCGCGCAAGGGCTACTGCCTCTACAAGATGGGCTGCAAGGGCCCGACCACCTACAACGCCTGCTCGTCGATGCGCTGGAACGGCGGCGTGAGCTGGCCGGTGCAGTCCGGCCACGGCTGCATCGGCTGCTCGGAAGAGGGCTTCTGGGACAAGGGCAGCTTCTACGACCGGGTGACCGACATTCACCAGTTCGGCGTCGAGAGCAATGCGGACAAGGTGGGCATGGCGGCCGCCGGCGCGGTGGGCGCCGCGGTGGCGGCCCACGCGGCGGTGACGGCGCTGGCGCGCGCCCGCTCGCAGCATGAAGACAAGAACTCGGGAGACAAACAATGACCGTGCTGGAAACCCAGGGCTTCAAGCTCGACAACTCGGGCAAGCGCGTGGTGGTCGATCCTGTGTGCCGGATCGAGGGCCACCTGCGCGTCGAGGTGAACATCGACGAAAAGAACGTGATCCGCAACGCGGTGTCGACCGGCACCATGTGGCGCGGGCTGGAGGTGATCCTGAAGGGCCGCGACCCGCGCGACGCGTGGGCCTTCACCGAGCGGATCTGCGGCGTGTGCACCGGCACCCACGCGCTCACCTCGGTGCGGGCGGTGGAAGACGCCCTCAACATCAAGATTCCCGACAACGCCAACATCATCCGCAACCTGATGCAGCTGGCGCTCCAGATTCACGACCACCTGGTTCACTTCTACCACCTGCACGCGCTGGACTGGGTGGACGTGGTGTCGGCCCTGAAGGCCGATCCCAAGAAGACCTCCGAACTCGCCCAGAGCATCTCCAGCTGGCCGCTGTCGTCGCCGGGCTACTTCCGCGACGTGCAGAACCGCCTGAAGAAGTTCGTCGAATCCGGCCAGCTGGGCCCCTTCATGAACGGCTACTGGGGCAACCCGGCCTACCGGCTGCCGCCGGAAGCCAACCTGATGGCGGTCACCCACTACCTGGAGGCGCTCGACTTCCAGAAGGAGATCGTCAAGATCCACACCATCTTCGGCGGCAAGAACCCGCACCCGAACTGGCTGGTGGGCGGCGTGCCCTGCGCGATCAACCTGGAAGGTGCGGGCGCGGTGGGCGCGATCAACATGGAGCGGCTCAACCTGATCGCCTCGATCATCGACCGCTGCATCGAGTTCATCGACATGGTGTACGTGCCGGATCTCGTGGCCATCGCCAGCTTCTACAAGGACTGGACCTACGGCGGCGGGCTGTCGAGCCAGTGCGTGCTGTCGTACGGCGACATCCCGGACGTGGCCAACGACTACTCGGCCAAGAACCTGCTGCTGCCCCGCGGCGCCATCATCAACGGCGACCTCACCAAGGTGCACGAGGTTGACCTGCGCGACCCCGAGCAGGTGCAGGAACATGTGGCCCACAGCTGGTACAAGTACGCCGATGAGACCCGCGGCCTGCACCCGTGGGACGGCGTCACCGAGCCCAACTTCGAGCTGGGCAAGGCCACCAAGGGCACCAAGACCAGGATCGAGAACCTGGACGAAGCGGGCAAGTACTCGTGGATCAAGGCCCCCCGCTGGCGCGGCCACGCGATGGAGGTTGGCCCCCTGTCGCGCTACGTGATCGGCTACGCCCAGAACAACCCCGAGTTCAAGGAGCCGGTGGACAAGCTGCTGAAGGATCTCGGCCTGCCCCTCAAGGCGATCTTCTCCACCCTCGGCCGCACCGCGGCGCGGGGGCTGGAGGCATCCTGGGCGGCCCACAAGTCGCGCTACTTCTTCGACAAGCTGATGGCCAACCTCAAGGCCGGCGATCTCTCCACCGCCAACATCGACAAGTGGGAACCCGCCACCTGGCCGAAGGAGGCCAAGGGCGTGGGCTTCACCGAGGCGCCGCGCGGCGCGCTGGGCCACTGGATCCGCATCAAGGACACCCGGATCGACAACTACCAGGCCGTGGTGCCCACCACCTGGAACGGCGGCCCGCGGGACGCCAAGGGTCAGATCGGCGCCTTCGAGGCCTCGCTGCTGGATACCCCGGTGGCCAAGGCCGACGAGCCGCTGGAGATCCTGCGCACCCTGCATTCCTTCGACCCGTGCATGGCCTGCTCCACCCATGTGCTGTCGCCGGACGGGCAGGAAATGGCGTCGATCAAGGTCCGCTGACAAGGAGGGCTGGCCATGCTTTCACAACAAGACATGCTGGAGGCCGAACGGCACGGCCGGCAGGTGCGGTCGATCTACGTGTATGAGGCGCCGGTGCGCCTGTGGCACTGGATCAACGCCCTGGCCATCGTCGTGCTGGCGGCGAGCGGCTACTTCATCGGCAAGCCGCTGCCGACGATGCCCGGCGAGGCGTCGGACCACTTCCTGATGGGCTACATCCGCTTCGCCCACTTCGCCGCGGCCTACATCTTCGCGGTGGGGTTGGTGGGCCGGGCCTACTGGGCGCTGGTGGGCAACCACCACGCCCGGCAGATCTTCAAGCTGCCGATCACCAACGGGCAGTGGTGGGGCGAGGTGTTCTTCGAGCTGCGCTGGTATCTGTTCCTCGAGAAGCACCCCAAGAAGTACGTCGGCCACAACCCGATGGCCCAGCTGATGATGTTCTTCTTCTTTACCGTGCTGGCCTTCGGGATGCTCTTCACCGGCTTCGCCCTGTACAGCGAAGGCCTGGGGCTGGGCTCGTGGGCGGATCGTCTCTTTGGCTGGGTGCTGCCGCTGCTGGGCGGCTCGATGCAGGTCCACAGCCTGCACCGGCTGGGGATGTGGATCATGATGAGCTTCGTGGTGGTGCACGTGTACGCGGCGATCCGCGAGGACATCATGAGCCGCCAGAGCCTGATCTCGACGATGGTCTCCGGCTGGCGGATGTTCAAGGACTGAACGCCCCCCGCCTTGCCAGACAAAATGGCCCGGTTCCGACCGGGCCATTTTTTCGTCGGGCCGCCGCCTCGTCAGGCGATCGAGAACACGTAGATGAAGGACGCGGTGATCAGCAGCAGGGCCAGCACGACGGCGCCGCCGGCGGCCAGGATCGAGGTGTAGCTGACGATCGCGAAGTGCCGGCCGCAGTTCTTGCAGCGGAAGTACTCGGTGAAGTTGATCCCGGCGAACTTGTGCGGGTGCATCTTGGAGCGGCGCACGTTGCTGCTCTTGCAGTGGATGCAGTGGGGCGAGGCGCTCTTGAAGAGCTTCACCGCCCGGGCCGGCTTGCGCTTCTCGAGCACCTTGCGGCCGAGCTTGGCGGGCGGCTCGGATTCGGGGGGCAGTTCGCTGTCAGGCGCGCTGTCCGCCGCGCTGGGCTTGAGCGTGGCGAGCTTGCTGTTGGCCTGGGCGCGCCGATAGATGAAGAACGCGAAGCCCGCGGAGAGGAACACCACCAGCGCCACCAGGCCAACCTTCAGGAAGGGGCCCACGATGGTCCAGATGGCGGCCGGGCTCGGGGCCTGGATGGCGGCCGGCGCGGCCGGGCTTGCCGTCTTGGCGGCATCCGGGGCGACGCTCGCGCCACTGCTGCGCAGCTCCTTGAGCTTCTCGTGGCCGTGCCAGGCGGCCTGATTCGGCGTCATGCCGGAGCGGGCCAGGAGCACCGCGTCGTCGAACACGAAGCCGGCGTCCCACCAGGCCAGCCGGTCCGCCGGCGAGAAGCCTTCGCGTTTCCAGGCGGCCGGATCGGAGTGGTCCAGCTCCGCCATCATCGACCGGCTCTGGCGGGCGGAGTCGCGCCACGCCCGCGCCTCGTCGGCGTCGAAGCCCTTGTCGGACCAGGTGCGCGCCACCACCGGCTCGAAGCCCGCGGTGTGCCAGTTCATGCCATCGTGGGGCGAGAAGCCGTAGTTCTGCCACTCCCGCGCTTCGGCCGGCTTCATCCCCGTATCTTCCCAGCGGGTCACCTTCGGCGGGGCGGGCAGCGCGGCGGTGTCCCCCGCGGCGGTGGGGGCGGCCTCGGTCTTCTGGGGGGCGGTTTCGCCCGCCGTGGCGGCAAGCGCCGGGAGCGGCGCGGCGAGCAGGGTGAGGGCCGAGAGGGCCGAAACAAGGTTTTTCATGGGCGGGAACGATAAATCAGCGCGAGCGAGAGCGGATTGTGAACCGATGTGGCGACGCGACAAAAGTCATATTTATTGTGAGCTTGCAAAAATACCCAATTTGAGCCGTATGTCATGCGAGAGGGGGTGCGGCGGGGCGCTGACGGCGGCGGGCATGGCGATGTCGTTGAGGGCGCCGGTTTGTTGTGTGGAAGAAATAATTCCATTTTATGTGATGAGTGGAAGGGTTTATTCCGTTTTGCCGATTGGGCGGTTTCGGGCCTTACGCTAAAGCCTTGTCCTGAAAGCCGCCTGTCCATTCCTGCGCCGGCCGGGCAGGCCGGCACGGAACTTGATTAAGGTGACCACCTCCTCAAGCTTCTGCTGCCATGACCGCGCCTCCTTCCGTTCTCGTTCTGGGTATCGGCAACCTCCTGTGGGCCGACGAAGGCTTCGGCGTGCGCTGCGTCGAGGCGCTGGCCGAGCGTTTCGTGCTGCCGCCCCAGGTCACCGCGATGGACGGCGGCACCCAGGGCCTCTACCTGCTGCCCTACGTGGAGGAGGCCCGCCGCCTGCTGGTGTTCGACGCGGTGGACTACGGCGACCCGCCGGGCACCCTGCGCGTGGTGGTCGGCGACGAGGTGCCTCGCTTCATGGGCGCCAAGAAGATGAGCCTGCACCAGACCGGCTTCCAGGAGGTGCTGGCCTCCGCCGAGCTGCTCGGTCGCCTGCCCGACGAGCTGGTGCTGATCGGCTGCCAGCCGGTCGAGCTGGAAGACTTTGGCGGCAGCCTGCGCGACGCGGTGAAGGCCCAGATCGGCCCGGCCCTCGAGGTGGCCTGCGACTGGCTCACCCGCTGGGGCGCCGCGCCGGTGCCGCGCGCCGACGCCGGCCCGCGCCTCAACGCCGCCAGCCTGACCATGGACGCCTACGAAGCCGGCCGCCCCAGCGAGCAGGTCGCCTGGCGCAGCGGCGACGCCCGCTTCATCCGGGAGGACTGAGCCATGTGCCTGGGCATTCCCGTGCAGGTCATCGAATCCACCGGCTGGACGGCCCGCTGTCTGGGGCCGGACGGCGAGCAGACCATCGATCTGGCGCTGGTCGGCGCGCAGCCGCCCGGCACCTGGCTGCTCACTTTTCTCGGTGCGGCCCGCGAAGTCATCGACGCGGCGCGCGCCCACGCCATCAACAACGCGCTGGCCGCCCTCGACGCCGCCATGCGCGGCGACCAGGCCGGCATCGACGCCCTGTTCGCCGATCTGATCGAGCGCACGCCAACCCTTCCCGCCCACCTTACGGAGCCTCGATGAGCGCCCAGTTCGCCCCGCCCCCGTCGACCCTCGACAAGCTCGACGCCGCCCTCAAGCGGCTCGCCGACCGCCACGGCTTCACGCGTCTGGCCAACGAGGCTGCCCTTGACGCGGCCCTCGACGGCAGCGGCCTGGCCGCGCTGCTCCTCACCGACGACCCCCAGCGCAGCCCCGAAAGCCTCGACGTGGCGGTGGTGCTGCCGGAAGCCCTGAGCGCCCTCGGCATGGCCGCCCGGGGCCTTGCTGCCGGCGCCGACCTGAGCCCGGCACTCGCCCGTCGCTTCGGCGTCAATCGCTACCCGGCGGTGGTCGTGCTGCGGGACGGCGCCTACCTGGGCGTGCTCACCGGCATCCTCGACTGGGGCCCCTTCGTCACCGAGCTTGCGCGGATTGGCGCCCTCGCGCCCAGCCGCCCGCCCATTTCCATCGCTACCCAGGCCACCCGGAGCTGCGCATGAAACCCTTTCCGATTCCCGTCGTGCCGGTCGGCCCCGGCTCCCAGACCGACGAATCCCCCGAATACCTCGCCATGCCCAGCGGGATGAGCACCTTCCGCGCCCCCCGTCTGCCCGAAGCCATGAGCGACGCCGACCTCGCCCGCGCGGCCGACATCCTGACCCGGCTCCTCGCCGGGATGCGCGCCCAGGCCCTCGGCGCCGGTCAGCCGCCCGCCGTGGACCTGGCCGGCGAACCCCGCGGCGTGCGCGACCTGCTCACCGAATCCCTGGGCTTCGGCGAAGTCTCCGCCTTCACCCTGGCGCCCACCCGCATCCGCGTGCAGGAGACCGCCTTCGCCGCCCTCTGGCGGGTGCTGGAAGAGGGGCCCGACGGGCGCATCGTCGCCGACCGCCTGGAGGCCAGCCCGCTGCCGGCCGAACTCTACGCCGCCATGCGCGCCACCACCCTGCCGGCCCTCACCCCGCCGCCCCTCGCCGCCGGCATGATGAACGGCGAAGCCCTGCTCGCCGAAATCCAGCAGCAGTCCGCCCGCCACGTGGTCGGCCAGCCCGCCCATGTCATCAACCTCACCCTGTTGCCGGTGAGCGAGGCCGACCTGGACTACCTCTACGGCGCCCTTGGCCACCGGGACGTGTCGATGCTCTCCCGCGGCTACGGCAACTGCCGGGTCACCAGCACCCGGCTGGCCCACGTGTGGTGGGTGCAGTACTTCAACAGTATGGACACCCTGATCCTCAACACCATCGAGGTGGTGGACATGCCCGAGGTGGTGCTCGCCGCGCAGGAAGACTACGCCGACACCCTCGAACGTCTCGGCGAATACCTCGCCATGCTGCGGGAAAGCTGACCGTGTTCGAAGGCTCCTTCCTGGGCGACGGCGACAAGCTGGCCGCCGACGACCGCCTCGAATGCGGCATCTGCTGGCAGGTGTACGACCCCGCCGCGGGCGACCCCCACTGGGGCATCCCGCCCGGCACGCCGTTCGCGCAGCTGCCCGAACACTGGCGCTGCCCCAACTGCGACGCCCCGCGCCACAAGTTCATGGTGCTGAAGGGCGACGCGTGACCGGCCAGCCCACTGCCGCCCAGCTCGGTGCCCGCATCGAAGCCCACTACCGCGCCGTTGCCGCGGGGCCGATGGCCGACGTGCCCATCTGCAACCCGCGCCTGTCGGTGCGCCTGGCCGGGCTGGCGGAGTGGGCGGGCGTGCGGGTGGCGGCGCTGGTGATGCCGTGGGCCATCAACCTGCTGATCCTGCCCGGCGACGCCCCTTGGCAGGAGGCCGAATCCCTCGCCAAGATCCGCTGGCGCTTTCCCAGCGGCGACTACGACTTCGTCTACGGCAGCGACGTGGGCTTCGGCCCCTATCAGGTGTGCTCGCTGTTCTCGCCCGCGCTGGAGTTCGACTCGATGGAAGTCGCCTGCGACACCGCCGCCGCCGCCCTCACGGCGCTGCTCCGGGCCCCCGTCGAGCCCCCGGCGCCCCAGGCCGCGGCTGGTCGGCGTCGCTGGCTGTTCGGGCGCAGCCCCGCATGAGCGCCCCCGTGCGGCGGCCCGCCCCGGGTGCTCACCGCCCTGCTAGGCGGGTGGAGGAGGGCGCGCGCGCAGCCCGGAGGCGGGCCCGATGAGCCCGTCCGGGCTCGCCGGCAGCCTGCGGGTTGCGGCCCGCTGGCAGGCGGGGGCGCTCGGCGGCTGGCAGGTGCAGCTCGTCCGCCCGCCGGTGGCCCGCGCCCTCGTCGGGCTTGAGCCGGCGCTCGCGCTGGCCCGCATCCCCCTCTATTTTTCCCTGTGCAGCCACGCCCAGCGCGAAGCCGGCCGGCTGGCCCTGGCCGCCGCCGGCTGGGTGGGCGCCGCGCCGGTGCCGTCCTGGCAGCTGTGGGCCGAATGCCTGCACGAACACCTCTGGCGGCTGCTCCTCGACTGGCCGCGGCTGATGGGCGAAGCGCCCCGGGCCCAGGCGTTCGCCGCCTGGCGCGCCGCCCGCCACAACCGGGACACCCTCGTCGAGGCCACCCGGCAGGTGAGTGCCGCGCTCCCCGCTCAGGGCGAGGCCGCCGACCGGCGCGCCGCCTTCGCCGCCGCCGCCCGGGCGCTGCAGGACGACCTCCCCTACCCCTGGGGCAGCGACGGCAGCCCCGCCGCCGGTCAGGGGGATGCCTGGGTCCACACCGCCCGTGGGCGCCTGCGCCATGGGCTGCAGCTGGCCGACGGGCGCGTCGCCCGCTGGCAGGTGGATGCGCCGACGGATCGCAATTTCGCCGACGAAAGGGGTATCGTGGAGCGCCTGCCGGCCAGCCTGCCCAGCATCGAGGCGGCCCGCCGTGCCGTGGAGCGGGCCGTGCTGCTGCTCGACCCCTGCGTGCCTTACACCGTGGAGATCGTGGATGCATGAAATGTCGCTGGCGGAAGGCATCCGCCAGATCGTCGAGGACGCCGGGCGCGCCCAGGGTTTTCGCAAGGTGAAGACGGTGGTGCTGGAAATCGGCCAGCTCTCGTCGGTCGAACCCGAGGCGCTCGCCTTCTGCTTCGACGTGGTGATGAAGGACAGCATCGCCGACGGCGCCGCCCTCCAGATCGACGCCGTGCCCGGCCAGGGCTGGTGCATGCAATGCGCCGCCACCGTGCCCATCGCCGCCCTGTATGATCCGTGCCCCCATTGCGGCAGCTACCAGGTGCAGGCCACCGGCGGCACCGAGATGCGGGTGAAGGAACTCGAAATCGAATGAAAGCAAACTGACATGTGCAATGTGTGCGGCTGCGGGGCCGGAGAAACCCGCATCGAAGGCGAGGCGCTGGACCGGGATGGCCACGCCCACGAGCACGTCCACGCCGACGGCACCGTGCACCGCCACGCCCACGGCCACGAGGGCGAGCACGCCCACAGCCACCAGTGGGTGCCCGCCGGCGCCCACGGCCACCTGCACCGGCACGCCGACGGCACCTGGCACAGCCACGACCACGTCCACACCGCCGACCACGCCCATCCCCACACGGATGCCGGCGACGGCAGCCTGCACTACGGCCACGGCCCGGCCGGCGCCCACGCCCCGGGCATGAGCCAGGCCCAGATGGTCAAGATCGAGCAGAACATCCTCGCCAAGAACGACGGCTACGCCGAGCGCAACCGCGGCTGGCTGGCCGACCGGGGCATCCTCGCCCTCAACCTTGTGTCCAGCCCCGGCTCGGGCAAGACGACCCTGCTGGTGCGCACCATCGACGCCCTCAAGGCCCGCCCCGGCGCGGTGCCGGTGGCGGTGGTGGAAGGCGACCAGCAGACCAGCTTCGACGCCGAGCGCATCCGCGCCACTGGCGCCCCGGCGCTGCAGATCAACACCGGCAAGGGCTGCCACCTCGATGCGCTGATGGTCGGCCACGCGCTCGAAAAGCTCGCCCCGCCCGACGACAGCGTGCTGCTCATCGAGAACGTCGGCAACCTCGTCTGCCCGGCCGCCTTCGACCTGGGCGAAGCCGCCAAGGTGGTGGTGCTGTCGGTCACCGAGGGCGAGGACAAGCCCCTCAAATACCCGGACATGTTCGCCGCCGCCAGCCTGATGTTGGTCAATAAGGTTGACCTGTTGCCCTACCTCAGCTTCGACGTGGCCCGTGCCATCGACTTCGCCCGCCGGGTCAATCCCCAGCTGCAGGTGATCCAGGTGTCCGCCACCACCGGCGCTGGCTTCGACGAATGGCTGGGCTGGATCGACGCGCGCCACGCCGCGGCCCGGGCCGCCCGGGTGGCCACCGTCGAGCAGCTGCGCGCCCGCATCGCCCAGCTCGAAGCGCAGCTCGCCGCGAAAGGCTGACCCGCCCATGCTGATCGTCGTCGACCCGACCCGCGTCGCCCGCCGCCTGCGCGTGCGTGGCGTGGTGCAGGGCGTGGGCTTCCGGCCCTTCGTGTACCGCTTCGCCAACTCCCTCGGCCTCGTCGGCTGGGTGCGCAACGACGGCGGCGGGGTGGAGATCGAGATCCAGGGCAGCGAGCCCGTGCTCGACGCCTTCACCCAGTGCCTCGCCAGCGAGGCGCCGCCCCTCGCGCGGGTGGACGTCATCGAGCCGGAGGTCATCCCGCCCGATCACTCCCGCAAGGATTTCGCGATCCTGCCCAGCGCCGAAGGCGAGGTCGCCACCGCCATTGGCCCCGACGTGGGCGTGTGCCGCGCCTGCCTCTCCGAACTGTTCAACCCCGACGACCGGCGCTGGCGCTACCCCTTCATCAACTGCACCCACTGCGGCCCGCGCTACACCATCACCCGCAGCCTGCCCTACGACCGGGCGCGCACCAGCATGGCCGCCTTCGAATTGTGCGCCGGCTGCGCCGCCGAATACGGCCACCCCGGCGACCGGCGCTTCCACGCCGAACCCAACGCCTGCCCCGAGTGCGGCCCGCGCCTCAGCTTGCACGAGCCCCACGGCCTCACCGCCCTGGCCCGCGATCCGCTGGCCGAGGCCGTGCGCCGGCTCCAGCTGGGCGAGATCGTCGCCCTCAAGGGCCTGGGCGGCTTCCATCTGGCCTGCGACGCGTCCAACGCCGCTGCCGTCGCCCGCCTGCGCGAACGCAAGGCGCGCCCCCACCAGCCCCTCGCGCTGATGGTCGCCAACGTCGCCAGCCTGGCCGGTCGGGCGAAGATCGGTGCCGCCGAGGCCGCGGTGCTCGAAAGCCCCGAGCGCCCCATCGTGCTGCTGGCCAAGCTGCCCGGCTGCGACGAGGCCTTCCCCGGCATTGCCCCCGATCTCGACGAGATCGGCGCGATGCTGCCCGGCACGCCGCTCCACTACCTGCTGTTCCACGAAGCCGCCGGCCGCCCCGCCGGCACCGCCTGGCTCGACGACGCCCAGCCCCTGGCCCTGGTGATGACCAGCGCCAACCCCCACGGCGAGCCGCTCGTCCAGCGCAACGACGAAGCCTTCGAACGCCTCGCCGACATCGCCGACGTGCTGCTGATGCACGACCGGGACATCGTGGTGCGCTGCGACGACTCGGTGCTGCGCCTGCGGCCCGACCTGCCCGCCACGCCGGGCGAGGGCGACGGCAAGCGCGCCGGCGTGCAGTTCCTGCGCCGCGCCCGGGGCTTCACCCCGCTGGCGATGCCCCTCGACGCCAGCGGCCCGGCGGTGCTGGCCTTCGGCGCCCATTTCAAGGCCACCTTGTGCCTCGCCCGCGGGGCCGAGGCGTTTCTGTCCCAGCACATCGGCGGGCTCGACAACCCCGCCGCCTGCGCCGCCCTCGACGAAGCCGCCGCCCACCTGCAGGCCATCCTCTCTGTGCGCCCGGCCGCCGTCGCCCACGACGCCCACCCGGATTACTACTCCACCCGCGCCGCGCTGGCGCTGGCGGACGCCCTCGACGTGCCCTCCATCGCCGTCCACCACCACCACGCCCACATCGCCGCGGTGTGCGCCGAGCATCGCCTCGACGGCCCGGTGCTCGGGTTTGCCGCCGACGGGGTGGGCCTTGGCACCGACGGCCTGCCCTGGGGCGGCGAGCTGCTCTACGTGGATGGCGCCGAGTTCCGCCGCCTGGGCCACCTCAGCCCGCTGGCCCTGCCCGGCGGCGACCGGGCCGCCCGCGAGCCCTGGCGCGTCGCCTGCGCCGTGCTCCACGCCCTGGGCCAGCGCGACGAGGCCGCCCGCCGCTTCGCCCACCAGCCGGCCGTGGAGCAGGTGCTGGCGATGCTCGAACGCGGCGTGCGCTGCCCGCCCACCACCAGCCTCGGGCGCTGGTTCGACGCCGCCGCCGGCCTGCTTGGCCTTGCCGACACCACCAGCTTCGAAGGTCAGGCCGCGATGCGCCTCGAGACCCTCGCCCGGCGCATCGGCCAGACCTTCCCGCTGGCCGGCGGCTACCACATCGACACCCGCGCCGACGGCCCCTCGGTGCTCAACCTCTATCCGCTGCTCCACCTGCTGGTGGGCGAAACCGACGCCGCCCGCGGCGCCAGCCACTTCCACGCCACCCTGATCGACGGGCTCGCCCAGTGGATCGGCGACGCCGCCCACGCCACCGGGCAGCGCCGGGTGGCGCTCTCCGGCGGCTGTCTGCTCAATCGCGAGCTGGCCGGCGGCCTGCGTCACAAGCTCGGTGCCCGCGGCCTCGCGGTGTTCGAGGCCCAGCACGTGCCGCCCGGCGACGGCGGCATCGCCCTTGGTCAGGCCTGGGTGGCGCGGGCGGAGCTGCGACGGGGGCTGCTGTGATCGAGGCTCCGACCACCGCCGTCAGCGTCGGCCGGCTCGAAGACATCCCCAATGTGGGCAAGGCCGTCGCCGCGGCCCTGCGCCGCATCGGCATCGACACCCCGATGGCCCTCGTCGGACGCGACCCCTACGCGCTCTACGCCGAACTCAACGCCGTCACCGGCACCCGCCACGACCCCTGCCTGCTCGACACCTTCATCGCCGCCACCCGCTTCATGGGCGGCGAGCCGGCCCGCCCGTGGTGGGCCTACACCGCCGAGCGCAAGGCGCGCGTCGGCGCCAGCAAGGATTGACCTCATGTGCCTCGCCATCCCGACCCGCGTGGTCGAACTCCTCCCCGACAGCCAGGCCGTGGTCGACCTGGGCGGCGTCCGCAAGACCATCTCGCTGGCGCTGGTCGATGGCGTGGCCGTGGGCGACTACGTGATCGTCCACGTAGGCTACGCGCTCACCCGGCTCGACCCCGTCGAGGCCGAGCAGACCCTCGCGCTGATGATCCAGGCCGGTATCGACGTGGGGGCCGAAGCCCCATGAAGTACGTCGACGAGTTCCGCGACGGCGACGTGGCCCGTGGCCTCGCCGCCGCCATCGCCCGCGAGGTCGAGCCCGGCCGGCGCTACGCCTTCATGGAGTTCTGCGGCGGCCACACCCACGCCATCTCCCGCTACGGCGTGGCCGACCTGCTGCCGCCTTCCGTGCGGATGATCCACGGCCCCGGCTGCCCGGTGTGCGTGCTGCCCATCGGCCGCATCGACCAGGCCATCCAGCTGGCGCTGGACGAGGGCGTCACGGTGTGCACCTACGGCGACACCCTGCGCGTGCCGGCCTCCGAGGGGCTCTCCATGCTCCGCGCCCGCGCCCGCGGCGCCGACATCCGGATGATCTACTCCGCCGCCGACGCGCTGGCGCTGGCCCAGCGGGAGCCGCAGCGCCAGGTGGTGTTCTTCGCCATCGGCTTCGAGACCACCACCCCGCCCACTGCGCTGGTGATCCGTCAGGCGGCCCAGCTCGGGCTCACCAACTTCTCGGTGCTGTGCTGTCATGTGCTCACCCCATCGGCGATCACCGCGATCCTCGAATCCCCCGAGGTGCGCGAACTGGGCACCGTGCCGCTGGACGGCTTCATCGGCCCGGCCCACGTCAGCACCATCATCGGCAGCCGACCCTACGCCCACTTTGCCGAGGAATACCGCAAGCCGGTGGTGATCGCCGGCTTCGAGCCGCTGGACGTGATGCAGGCCATCCGCATGCTGGTGCGTCAGGTGAACGAAGGCCGCACCGAGGTGGAGAACGAATTCACCCGCGCCGTCACCGAAGACGGCAACCTCAAGGCCCAGGCCCTGGTGTCGGAGGTGCTCGAGCTGCGCCAGTCCTTCGAATGGCGCGGGCTGGGTCTGGTGCCGTATTCGGCCCTGCGCATCCGCGAGCGCTTCGCCGCCTTCGACGCCGAGGCCCGCTTCGGGCTGGTCTATCAGCCCGTGCCGGATCACAAGTCGTGCGAGTGCGGGGCGATCCTGCGCGGGGTCAAGACGCCCCTCGACTGCAAGCTCTTCGGCACGGTGTGCACCCCCGAGACGCCGATGGGCTCGTGCATGGTGTCGTCCGAAGGCGCCTGCGCCGCCCACTACACCTACGGGCGCTTCCGCGACATTCCGGTGGTGGCCGGCTGACCCGCGATGGTTTCGGGCGCCGCTACTCACTTCGCCTGCCTCGATGACGGATGTCGCCCCCGGGGCGGGCGGCTTCTGCCGGCGCGCGCTCAACCTTGCCGACCGCCTGCCGATACACGCCGGACACGGCCCGTTTCGAGGCCGGCAAGGAGACTGGAAGTGAACCTGTTCAACAAGCTGCGCAGTGCGCCGCAGCCGGGCGTGCACACCCTGCAGTGCCGTGCCGGCGACCTGACCGCGGCCCTCGCCGCGGTCGCCATCCAGCCCACCTTCGTCAGCGGCTACGTGTCGCCCCACGTGGATATCGAGTCCGTCGCCCGGGCGGTGACGGCCCGCTTCCCCGGTGTGCCGACGATGCTGTGCTCCACCGCCGGCGAGCTGTGCAGCGGCGGCGGCCCGCTCTATTGCGCCACCGGCAACAGCTGGGACCGGGTGGTCGTCCAGTGCTTCGACGCGTCGCTGATCGCCCGCGCCCAGGTGGTCGCCGTGCCCCTGGGCTGCGAAGACCTGCGCCGCGGCCAGTGCGACCTGCCGGTGCGCGAGCGGGTGGCCGCCCTCACCCGGCGCATCCGCGAGCTGCGGGTCGACCTGGACATCGACCACCGGGACACCTTCGCCCACATCCTGTTCGACGGCCTGTCGGCGTCCGAATCCTTCTTCATGGAGGCCCTCTACGAATCCGGGCGTTTCCCGTGCCTGTTCGTCGGCGGTTCGGCCGGCGGCAAGTTCGACTTCAAGAACACCTGGATTCACGACGGCACCCGCAAGCTCGAAAACCACGCCCTGATCGCCTTCCTCAAGGTGGCCCGGGGCACCCGCTTCGGCGTGTTCAAGAGCCACAACTTCCAGCCCGACGGCGCCTGCTTCCCGGTGATTGGCGCCTCGCCCGAGCAGCGCTACGTCAGCCAGACCATCGACGCCGACGGGCAGATCGTCGGCTTCATCGACGCCCTGTGCCGGCACTTGCGCTGCGGGCCGGAGGCGCTGGAGACCAAGCTGGCCGACTACTCCTTCGCCATCCAGGTGGGCGACGAGCTGTTCGTGCGCTCGGTGTCGGGCATCGACCTGGCCGCCGGCCGGGTCAGCTTCTACTGCGACATCTCGCCGGGCGAAGACCTCCGGCTGGTCCGCCGCACCGGCCTTGCCCAGGCCACCGAGCGCGACTTCAAAGCCTTCATGACCGGCAAGCCCGGCCTGCCGGTGGCCGGCATCCTCAACGACTGTATCCTGCGCCGGCTCTACAACGACAAGGAACTCGCCCGCCTCGGCGAGGTGCTGCCCGGCGGGCAGATGGCCGGCTTCTCCACCTTCGGCGAGATCCTCGGCCTCAACCTCAACCAGACCCTCACCGCGGTCTTCTTCTTCCGGGTGCCGGAGGGCGCGCCCTTCCGCGACGAGTTCGTGGACAACTTCGTCGCCCACTACGGCGAGTTCAAGGCCTTCTTCCTGCGTCGTCAGAGCAACAAGTTTGCCGGCCTGTCGCGGGTGATCGTCCGCCAGATCGCCGACTACCAGGCCGAGAGCTTCGACAGCCAGCTCGACCCGTCCGGCTTCGACGACAACATCGCGCCGGTGGTGCGCGGCCTCAACAGCCTGGGGCAGACCCTCCAGTCGTCCTGCGCCCTGCGCGCCGATACCGCCCACCAGCTCGAAGCCTGTGCCGGCGATCTCTACGCCTCGGTCGGCGCGCTGGGCCGGCATGTGGACGAGCAGGGCCGGGTAATCCACGACGCCGGATCGATGGTCGCCCGCCTCACCAGCCAGGCCAGCGCCGCTGCCGACAGCGCCCGCCAGCTCGCCCAGGCCAGCGGACGCATCCAGGGCGTGGTCGAGGTGATCCAGCAGATCGCCGACCAGACCAACCTGCTCGCCCTCAACGCCGCCATCGAGGCCGCCCGGGCCGGCGAGGCCGGGCGCGGCTTTGCGGTGGTGGCCGACGAGGTGCGCAAGCTCGCCGAGAAATCCCGCACCAGCGCAGGCGAGATCGGCGCCGACATCTCGTCGCTCGCCAGCGAGATCGGCCGCGTGGCCCAGGAGATCGAACGCCAGTCCGGCGACGTGTCGCACCTGTCGTCGCTCCTCACCGACATCGAAACCATCAGCAGCCAGACCGCCGGCAACGCCGACCACACCCGGGCGGTGGCCGACACCCTCAAACACCTCACCGAAAACCAGCTCACCCAGGCCTGACCCCGCGCCCGGGCACGTGCACGCGTGCCGGGCCGGCCGGGCCACCGACCGAAACGACACGCGTGCGATGAAAAAAAACTACGTCCGACCCCTCGACCTGCGTCACGGCAGCGTCGACCTCTCCCACGGCGGCGGCGGCCGCGCGATGGTCCAGCTCATCGCCGACGTTTTCGGCAAGGCCTTCGACAACGAATGGCTGCGCCAGGGCGACGACGGCGCCGTGCTGCCGGCCCCCGGCCCCGGCGAGCGGCTGGTGGTCGCCACCGACGCCCACGTGGTCTCGCCGCTGTGCTTTCCCGGCGGCGACATCGGCTGCCTGGCGGTGCACGGCACGGTCAATGACGTGGCCGCGATGGGCGCCCGGCCGCTGTATCTGGCCGCCAGCTTCATCCTCGAAGAGGGCTTCCCCCTCGCCGACCTCGCCCGCATCGTCGCCAGCATGGCCGCCGCGGCGAAGGAGGCCGGCGTGCCGGTGGTCACGGGCGACACCAAGGTGGTCGAGCGCGGCAAGGGCGACGGGGTGTTCATCACCACCACCGGCATCGGCGCGCTGCCGGTTGGCCGCCAGCTCTCCGGCGCCAATGCCCGGGCGGGCGACGCGGTGATCGTCTCCGGCACCCTGGGCGATCACGGCATGGCCATCATGGCCCAGCGCGAGAACCTCGCCTTCGACGCCGAAATCCGCTCCGACACCGCCGCGCTCCACGGCCTCGCCGCCGTGGCGATGGCCGCCGCGCCGGGCCTGCGCCTGCTGCGCGACCCCACCCGCGGCGGGCTGGCGGCCACCCTCAACGAGATCGCCCAGCAATCCGGCGTCGGCATCGTGCTCGACGAGGCGGCGATTCCCGTCGACCCGCAGGTGGCCGCCGCCTGCGAGTTCCTGGGCCTCGACCCCCTCAACATCGCCAACGAGGGCAAACTGATCGCCGTGTGCCCGGGCGATGAAGCCGCCGCCCTGGTCGCCGCGCTGCGCGCCCACCCCCTTGGCACCCGCGCCGCGCGGGTGGGTGAGGTCATTGCCGACGAGCACCGCTTCGTGCAGATGAAGACCGCCTTCGGCGGCCGCCGCATGGTGGACTGGCTCGCCGGCGAGCAGCTGCCGCGCATCTGCTGATCCCGTCTTTCCCTTTTCCCGAGAGCCCGCCATGTTCATCGCCATGAACCGCTTCCGCATCGCCCCCGGCCGCGAGGCCGACTTCATCGAGATCTGGAAGCAGCGCGAATCCCACCTCGATCAGGTGCCCGGCTTCCAGTCCTTCAACCTGCTGCAGGGCCCCACCACGCCGGAGTTCACCCTCTTCGCCAGCCACTCGGTGTGGAACTCCGCCGCCGCCTTCGAGGCGTGGACGCGCTCCGACGCCTTCCGCAAGGCCCACGCCGGGGCCGGCAGCCGCCGCGACATCTACCTGGGCCCGCCCCAGTTCGAGGGCTTCGAGGCCGTCTTGTAAGCCGAATGCGCATCCTCATCCTCTGCCACAGCTTCAACAGCCTCACCCAGCGCCTCTTCGACGCGCTGGCGGTGGACGGCCACGACCTGTCGGTGGAGTTCGACATCGCCGACCCGGTCACCGAAGAGGCCGTCGCCCTGTTCCAGCCCGATCTGCTGCTGGCACCCTTCCTCAAGCGGGCGATCCCCGAATCCGTGTGGTCGCGCCTGCCGTGCCTCGTCGTGCATCCGGGCATCGTCGGCGACCGCGGCCCGTCGGCCCTGGATTGGGCGATCCAGCGGGGCGAGGCCGAGTGGGGCGTCACCGTGCTGCAGGCCGAGGCCGAGATGGACGCCGGCCCGGTGTGGGCGAGCCGCGTCTTCCCGATGCGCGCCGCGCCCAAGGCCAGCCTCTATCGCAGCGAAGTGACCGAGGCCGCGCTGGCCGCGGTGCGCGAGGCGCTGGCCCGCTTCGACGACTGGCGCGCCGGCCGCTGGCAGCCGACTCGCCCGCAGCCCGACGACCCGGCCGTGCGCGGCACGCTCCAGCCCCCGATGCGCCAGCCGGATCGCGCCATCGACTGGGCCCGGGACGATACCGCGACGATCCTCGCCCGCATCCGCGCCGCCGACGGCTTTCCCGGCGTGGCCGACGCCCTGTTCGGCCAGCCCTGCCACCTCTTCGACGCCCATCCGGCCGCGCCTGAGCCCGGCGCCACGCCCGGCCAGCTCATCGCCCGCCGCGACGGTGCCGTGCTGCGCGCCACCCGCGACGGCGCCCTGTGGATCGGCCACGTCAAACGCCCCGGCGGCATCAAGCTGCCCGCCACCGTCGCCTTCGCCGCCGAGGTCGGCAGCCTGCCCGAGCGCCCGGCGCCGCTGATGCGCGACGCCGCCGACTGGGGCGAGCTGCGCTACCGCGAGGAGGGCGCCGTCGGCCTGCTGTCCTTCGACTTCTACAACGGCGCCATGGCCGCCGACCAGTGCCGGCGCCTCATCGACGCCATCGCCTTCGCCCGCGCCCGGCCCACCCGCGTGCTGGTGCTGGAGGGCGGGGCGGATTTCTGGTCCAACGGCATCCACCTCAACCGCATCGAGGCCCAGCAGCAGGCCGGCGGGTCGGCGGCGGACGAATCCTGGGCCAACATCGACGCGATGGACGACGTGTGCCTCGCCATCCTGCAGCTCACGGATCGTCTCACCGTGGCGGCGCTGCGCGGCAACGCCGGGGCCGGCGGCTGCTTTCTGGCGCTGGCGGCGGATGAGGTGTGGGCGCGGGAGGGCGTGATCCTCAACCCCCACTACAAGAACATGGGCAACCTGTACGGCTCCGAGTACTGGACCTACCTGCTACCCCGCCGGGTGGGCGACGCCGCGGCCCGGGCGATCATGGCCCAGCGCCTGCCCCTGGGCGCACCCCGCGCCGCCCAGGCGGGTCTGATCGACGCCGCCTTCGGCGCCGACCGCCCGGCCTTCGAGGCCGAAGTGCTCGCCCGCGCCCAGGCGCTGGCCGAAGCGCCGGACTACGCCGCGCGCCTCGCCGCCAGACAGGCCCGCCGCGCGTTTGATGAAGCCGCCAAGCCTCTTTCCGCCTACCGGGACGAGGAACTCGCCCGGATGCACCGCAACTTCTACGGCTTCGACCCCAGCTACCACGGGGCGCGCTACCATTTCGTGATGAAGAGCCCCCAGTCGTGGACGCCCCGCCACCTCGCCCGGCACCGCGACCGCGCCGGGGCCCGCCCAGCCCAGCGATGAACAGCCCGATCAAACCTGCCCCCCGCTTGCCCGCGGTGCTGGTGGTGGACGACGAAGTCCGCTCCCAGGAAGCCCTGCGCCGCACCCTCGACGAAGCCTTCGAGGTGTTCACCGCGTCCTCGTCCGACGAGGCCTGGAAGATCCTCGAACGCGAGACGGTGCAGGTGCTGCTGTGCGACCAGCGCATGCCCGGCGAGTCCGGCGTGGCCTTCCTCAAGCGGGTGCGCGAACAATGGCCCGACGTGGTGCGCATCATCATCTCGGGCTACACCGACTCGGAAGACATCATCGCCGGCATCAACGACGCGGGCATCTACCAGTACCTGCTCAAGCCCTGGCAGCCCGACAACCTGCTGATGGCCATGCGCAACGCCGCCGAGCTGCACCGTCTGCAGGCCGAGAACCAGCGCCTGAGCCTGGAGCTGCGCACCACCGGCCCGGTGCTCAAGAAGCGCGTCGAGATGAAGTACGAGCGCGTGAAGCGCGAATTCGGGCTCGACGGCCTCACCCGCGCGCCCGACAGCCCGCTGAACCCGGTGTGCGACCTCATCGCCCAGGTGGCGCCCTTCGACCTCTCCGTGCTCATCTCCGGCGAATCCGGCACCGGCAAGGAGATGATTGCCCGTGCCATCCACTACCGCAGCCGCCGCGCCGACAAGGCCTTCGTGGTGGAGAACTGCGGCGCGCTGCCCGACGAGCTGCTGGAGGCCGAGCTGTTCGGCTACAAGCGCGGCGCCTTCACCGGCGCCTATGAAGACCGCACCGGCCTGTTCCAGCAGGCCGACGGCGGCACGCTGTTCCTCGACGAGATCGGCGAAACCTCGCCGGCCTTCCAGGTCAAGCTGCTGCGGGTGCTGCAGGAGGGCGAGTTCCGCCCCCTGGGCAGCCCGCGCCCGGTGACGGTGGACGTGCGGGTGATTGCCGCCACCAACCGCGATCTGGAAACCGAGGTGCGCGAAGGCCGCTTCCGGGAGGATCTGTACTACCGCCTCGCCATCGTGCCCATCCACGTGCCGCCCCTGCGCGAACGCCCGATGGACATCCCGCTGCTCGCCGAACGACTCCTCGACGCCAGCCGCCGCGCCCTGGGCAAGGACACCGAAGGCTTCACCGCCGAGGCACTGGCCTGCCTGTCGGCCTACCGCTGGCCGGGCAACGTGCGCGAGCTGCAGAACGCCATCCTGCGCATGCTGGCGCTGGCCACCGAGCCGCGCCTGGGCGCCCACCTGCTGGCGCCGCGGGTGCTCCAGGCCGGCGCCGACGGCCGCCCCGACGGCCCGGTGGACGAACTCGCCGCGGTGGGCTTCTCCGGCACCCTGCAGGAGCGCGTCGATGCGCTGGAGGCCCGCGTGCTCAAGGAGACCCTGATCCGCCTGCGCTGGAACAAGACCCGCGCCGCCAACGAGCTGGGCCTGTCCCGCGTGGGCCTGCGCGCCAAGCTGGCCCGCTTCGGCCTCGACGGCGGCAAGGGGGGCGACGACGAATGAACCTCCTGTGGCTCCAGTCCGGCGGCTGTGGCGGCTGCACCATGTCGCTGCTGTGCTCCGGTGCGCGGGACGTGCTGGGGCTGCTGTCGTCGGCGGGCATCGCGCTCGCCTGGCATCCGTCGTTGTCGGAAGCCTCGGGTGACGAGGTGCGGGCGCTGCTGGCCGATTTTGAATCCGGCGCCCGGCCGCTGGATCTGCTGTGCGTCGAAGGCTCGCTCCTCACCGGCCCCAATGGCAGCGGGCGCTTCCACCTGCTGGCGGGCACCGGCCGGCCGATGATCGACTGGGTGAAGCGCCTCGCCGCCCGCGCCCGCTACACCCTGGGCGTGGGCACCTGCGCGGCCTACGGCGGCATCACCGCGGCGGGCAACAACCCGGCCGGCGCCATCGGCCTGCAGTACGACGGCGAGCACCGGGGCGGCCTGCTGGGGGGCGACTACCGTTCCGGCGCCGGCCTGCCGGTCATCAACGTGGCCGGCTGCCCCACCCACCCGGACTGGGTCACCGACACCCTGCTGGCCCTTGCGCTGGGGCAGTTCGGCGCGGCCGACATCGACGCCCTGGGCCGCCCGCGCTTCTACGCCGACCAGCTGGTGCATCACGGCTGCAACCGCAACGAGTTCTACGAGTTCAAGGCCAGCGCCGAGAAGCCCGGCGACCTGGGCTGCATGATGGAGCACCTGGGCTGCAAGGGCACCCAGGCCCACGCCGACTGCAACACCCGGCCGTGGAACGGCGCCGGCTCGTGCACCAACGGTGGCTATCCGTGCATCAGCTGCACCGAGCCGGGTTTCGAGTCGCCGGGCCACGCCTTCGACCGCACCCCCAAGGTGGCCGGCATCCCCATCGGGCTGCCCTCCGACATGCCCAAGGCGTGGTTCGTGGCGCTGGCGGCGCTGTCCAAGTCGGCCACCCCGGCGCGGGTGCGCCAGAACGCCGTGGTCGAGACGCCGGTGCTCGCCCCGGCCATCCGCAAGACGGGGCTGAAGTGAACGACACCCCCCGACGCGCCTGGGGGGGGCGGGCCAGCCGCTTCGGGCCGGCCCCGCGCGGCCGGCCCCGGTGGCGCTCAGGCAACGGGAGGACTGAATTGAATCGTGTGGTGGTGGGGCCCTTCAACCGCGTCGAGGGCGACCTGGAGGTGAGCCTCGATTTCGAGGGTGGCCGGGTGGCGGCGGCCTACGTCAATTCGCCGCTCTTCCGGGGCTTCGAGCAGATCCTGATCGGCCGCGAGCCGATGGACGCGCTGGCCATCGTGCCGCGCATCTGCGGCATCTGCTCGGTGTCCCAGTCGGCCGCGGCGGCGGCGGCCCTGGCCGATCTGGCCGGCGTGCGGCCCACGCCCAACGGCCAGCGGGTGAGTAACCTGATCCTGGCGGCCGAGAACCTGGCCGACCACTTCACCCACTTCTACCTCTTCTTCATGCCGGATTTCGCCCGGGACGCCTACCGCGGCCGGCCGTGGTTCGACGCCGCCGCGGCGCGCTTCAAGGCCACCGCCGGCAGCGCCACGGCCGACGCCCTGCCGGCCCGGGCGGCCTTCCTGCAGATCATGGGCAGCCTGGCCGGCAAGTGGCCCCACAGCATGACGCTGCAGCCCGGCGGCGTGGCCCGGGCGCCCCAGACGGCCGAGCGGCTGCGGGTCTTCGCGGCGCTGCGGGAGTTCCGCGCGTGGCTGGAGCGGCACCTCTTCGGCGACCGGCTGGAGGCCATCGCCGGTATCGACTCGGTCGCGGCCCTGCGCCGCTGGATGGAGGCCCGGCCCGCCACGACCGGCGACTTCCGGCTGTTCCTGGCCATCGCCGACGACCTGCAGCTCGCCCGCGTCGGCCGCGCCACCGACCGCTTCCTCAGCCACGGCGCCTATCCGAAGGACGCCGGCTGGCGCTTCCCCCGCGGGGTGCTGGATCTGCCCGCCGGCGCCTTGCAGCCCTTCGAGCCGGCGGACGTGGTCGAGGACGTCTCCCACGCCTGGCTGGAGGCCGACGTGCCGCGTCATCCCTCGGAGGGCGACACCCGCCCGGTCGAGCACAAGGAGGGCGCCTATACCTGGTGCAAGGCGCCCCGCTGGCAGGGGCAGGTGGTGGAGTGCGGCGCCCTGGCCCGGCAGGCGGTGGCCGGCCACCCGCTGATCCGCGAGCTGGTGATGGAGCACGGCGGCAACGTGGCGAGCCGGGTGATCGCCCGCCTGCTGGAGATCGCCCTGGTGGTGCCGGCGATGGAGCAGTGGCTGAAGGCGCTGGACGACGGCCCGTTCTGCGCGCAGACGGTGCTCCCCGCCGACGGCCGCGGCTGTGGGCTGGTGGAGGCCGCCCGGGGCGCGCTGGGCCACTGGCTCACCGTGCGCGGCGGCCACATCGTGCGCTACCAGATCGTCGCGCCCACCACCTGGAACTTCTCCCCGCGGGATGCCGCCGGCACCCCCGGTGCCCTGGAGCAGGCCCTGGTCGGCCTGCCGGAGGCCGAGCCGCTGCTGGTGCAGCACGTGGTGCGGAGCTTCGACCCGTGCATGGTGTGCACCGTGCATTGACGGCCGGGCTCAGGGGCGGTCGGGCTCAGGGGCGGCGCAGCGGCGGCGTTCTGGGCTTGTTCTTGGTGAGGAGTTTCCACAGCACGCCCAGCGACGAGTTGCCCTGGGAGATCGGCTTGCGCGGCAGGGTGAGCAGGTCGTCGGCTGGCGTGGCCACCGCGCGGAGGCAGGTGGTGCCGGTGTAGTAGCCGGCCTCCGCCGCCGCGTGCACGGTGCGCAGGTCGTGGCTGCCGTAGGGGTAGCAGAGGTGCCCGACCCGCGCCCCGAGGGCGTCCTCGAGAATGTGCTTGCTGACCATCAGCTCCTCGACGATCTGCGAGTCCTCGAGCTGGGCAAGGCGCGGGTGGCTCACGGTGTGGGAGCCGACGTTGAAGCCCAGGGCGCGGACCTCCCGCAGCTGCGCCGCGCTCATCAGCGGCGCCGGCTGCAGCCCCTCCGGGGCTACCCAGCTGGAGCGGCCGCCCAGCATGCCGGCCACCGCGTACACCGTGGCCGGGTAGCCGTGGTTGAGCAGCACCGGCGTGACGAACTCGAGAAAGTCGGTGTAGCCGTCGTCGAAGGTGAGGACGACGGGCTTCGGCGGCAGCTTGCCGATGCCCCGCAGCCCGCGCACGGCGGTCTCGAGGCCGATGACGGTGTAGCCGCAGCGGCCCAGCATCTCCATCTGCGCCTCGAAGCGCGGCAGGTCGCAGTACTGGCCCCGGTGGCTGGGCATGCGGTCCGGAAAGTTGCCGACCCGGTGGTAGGTGAGGATGTTGACGCGGGGTGTCGTCGGCGGTGGTCGCTCGGGGTTGGGGTTGGCTCTTGCCATGCTCTCTGTCTTTTTTTGGCGATACAACCCGTGATTTTCCCTGAGGAATACTGTCGTCCCCCTGAATCAAACCCTGCGGCAAGCTTGCGGCGGGCGGGCGCCGCCCCTGTTCAGCGCTCCTCCATCCGCCCGCCGAAGCGGTTGCGCGGGCCGTCGCCGCCCCGCGGCTGGGGTTGGGCCTGGGGTTGCTGCGGCTGGGGCGGTGGGGTGAAGCGGTTCTCCAGGCGGGGCGGCGGT
>NZ_JAYRMI010000142.1:0-1603 GCF_041904905.1 Zoogloea sp.
CGGGGGTGGGCGCCGCCGGGGTGGCGGCCGCTTGCTGGGCCGAGGTGAGCCGCTGTTCCAGGTCCGCGAAGCGCTGCATGGTCTTCGCTTCGAAGGCCTGGGCGTTCTTGTTGAGCCGTCCTTGCTCTTCACGTTCGTTCTCGTACTGGGCGAGCTTGCGTCCGGCCGTGCCGACCCATTGATCCACCGGATTGACCTGGCCGCCGGGTGGCATCACGCCGATGTTGGTGACCGCACTCGGTTGCCCGGCGGACGCTTGGGTGGCGCCGGTCTTCGGCGGGTTGCCCGTGAAGGCGAAGATCAGCCAGAGCAGCCCTACGCCGCAGGCCAACAATGCGCTGAGCATGGCGTATTGGCGTTGCCGGGGGGAGAGGTGCTGCAACACGTGCTGCGACAGGCGTTGCGGCAGGCTACGCAGTGACTGGAACGGCTGCTGCGGCGTAGTCATGGCGCCTCTCCTCGGCGGATCACATAGACGCTGGTGCTCTCGCCGGGGCGCAGGTTGTGCTGCTCGATACTGACGCCGGCGACAGCGCCAGCCTCGCGATCGAACTCCGGTTCGGCCAGCACGATGGGGGCATTGCTGACGTTCTGCAGCAGGTACTTCTCGCCGATCAGGCCGCGTCCTTCGTACTGACGCACCAGCGAGAAGCGCGCTTCGGTCCACAGGGGGACCGAGCGATGGGTCTCTTCGACCCGCACGTCGGGTGGGACCCGGTCCGAAGCCATCGCCACCAGCAGCGCCTTCATGGCGCGGACCGGGTTGGGTGACGGTCCGGATCCGGCCTGGGCCGCGGTGGCCGGCTTCAACGCCCTGGGCGTCTTGTCGCGGATGACGATGGTGTCGGCGGGGGTGTCCGCGCGGCGCAGCAGCAGTGTGTAGGTGGTATTCGCCGAGGAGACGAACAGGTTGATCGGTTTCACGGAATCACCGACCGGGCGAACGTAGATTTCGCCCTTGTCGCGGTCGCACTCCAGTACGACCTCGCCGGCCGGATTGATCGCCGAACTGACGCCGCCGCCGGGCGCTGTGCTGCTCATGCCCGGCGTGGCGGGCAGGGCCGTCGCCGCGCCGCAATGACTCGAATGGATGTTGCCGAACACGTCGGTGATCGGCGCCCCGTCGATGCGGATGCGGGTCGGCTCCTTGATCGACACGATGGCTTCGACCGACACGCCGTCGCTGGCCTCGACGACCTGCAGCGCTTGGACGGGCACGGCCGTCAAGGTGGCGATGGCGGCCGTTGCGGCGATTGCGGTACTCATCGCCCGTCCGTGCCGAGGCACAAGGACGAACCGATGCGGGGATCGGGCTTGGGTGGGTTCAGTTGCCGGCATTGGGTACCTCCTTGAAACTCTTCAAATGCATGCGCGCACCGGCGTAGCTGAACTCGACGCGATAGGCCTTGAGGTCGTTGGCGGTCTCGAAGCCGTTGACCAGGGTGCGCAGGCGCCCGCGGATGACGATGCTCTGGCCTTCTTCGCTGGGTACGAGCTGCTGGGGCGCGAACACGGTGGCGGCGTTGATGCGCTTCAAGCGTTCGGCCTCCACTTCCTGCCGCGTCTTGAGCGGGCCGTACTGATCGGGTTCGACGTAGCCGAG
>NZ_JAYRMI010000110.1:0-8945 GCF_041904905.1 Zoogloea sp.
CCCCCCCCCCCCCCCCCCCCCACGGGGGGTCAGATCACCAGCTGGGTGCCCAGCTCGACGACCCGGTTGTTGGGGATCTTGAAGAAGTCGGTGGCGCTGGTGGCGTTCTTCGACATGAAGGCGAAGAGGCGCGCCCGCCACGGGTGGATCTGCCGCCCCAGCACGCCGGGGATCACGGTCTCCCGCGAGACGTAGAAGGTGGTCTCCATGATCTCGAAGGGCTCGCCCAGGCGCCGGCAGTGCTCCAGCGCCTGGGGAATGTCCGGGTCTTCCATGAAGCCGTAGCGGATCACGATGCGCAGGAAGCCTTTTTCCATCCGGTGCAGGTAGAGGCGGTGCAGGTCGTTCACGTAGGGCGTGTCGGTGGTCTCGACGGTGACTAGCGCGACGCGCTCGTGGAGCACCTGGTTGTGCTTGAGGTTGTGCAGCAGCGCCGCCGGCACGCCTTCCTTGGAGCCGGTCATGAACACCGCGGTGCCGCTCACCCGGTGCACGTCGGAGCCGAGCATCTTCAGGAAGGCCGGCATCGGCACGCCCTGCTTGGCCAGCTCGCGGCGCACCAGCCGACGCCCGCGACGCCAGGTGGTGAGCACCGTGAAGGACACCAGCGCCATCACGATGGGGAACCAGCCGCCTTGCGGAATCTTGATCGCGTTGGCGGCGAAGAAGGCGATGTCGACGATCAGGAAGCCGCCCGCCACCAGCGCCACCGCCAGCGGGTGCCAGCGCCACAGCAGCACCATCACGAAGGCCACCAGGATGGTGTCGATGAGCATCGTGCCGGTGACCGCGATGCCGTAGGCCGCGGCCAGGTTGGACGAGTTGCCGAAGCCCACCACCAGCGCCACCACTGCGAAGTACAGCGTCCAGTTGGTGAAGGGCACGTAGATCTGACCTTCCTCCTTGCCGGAGGTGTGGATGATGAGCATGCGCGGCAGGAAACCCATCTGCACCGCCTGCCGGGCCACCGAGAAGGCGCCGGAGATCACCGCCTGGGAGGCGATCACGGTGGCCAGGGTGGCCAGCACCACCATCGGCACCAGCGCCCAGTGCGGCCCCAGGTGGAAGAACGGGCTCTCGATGGCCTGGGGCTCGTTGAGCAGCAGCGCCCCCTGACCGAAATAGTTGAGCACCAGCGCCGGCATCACGAAGCCGAACCACGCCAGGCGGATCGGGTAGCGGCCGAAGTGGCCCATGTCGGTGTACAGCGCCTCGCCGCCGGTGACGGCCAGCACCACCGAGCCCAGCGCCAGGAAGGCGAGGCTCGGGTGGTTCACGATGAAGCGCGCGGCGTAAAGCGGGTTGAGCGCGGCGAGCACGTCCGGGTGGCGGGCGATCTCGATGGCGCCCAGCACCCCCAGCACGCCGAACCAGCCCACCATCACCGGGCCGAAGAACAGCCCGACGGTGCCGGTGCCGCGGCTCTGGATGAGGAACAGGCCGGTGAGGATCGCCAGGGTGATCGGCAGCACGTAGGTCTTGAAGTCCGGCGAGACGATCTCCAGTCCCTCGACCGCCGACAGCACCGAGATGGCGGGGGTAATCATGCTGTCCCCGTAGAACAGGGCGGCGGCGAAGATGCCCAGCAGCGAGATCGCCCAGGTCACCACCCGGTTGCGGGAGTTCTCGGTGATGAGCGACAGCAGCGCCAGCGAGCCGCCTTCGCCGCGGTTGTCGGCGCGCATGATTACGGTGACGTACTTGAGGGTGACCAGCGCCATGATCGACCAGAACACCATCGACAGGATGCCCAGGATGTTGTCGGGGGTGACGTCGATGGGGTGGTGGCCGTTGAAGATTTCCTTAAGGGCATAGAGGGGGCTGGTGCCGATGTCGCCGAAGACGACACCGATCGCCGCCACCACTACCGGGGCCAGGGCTTTCTGCGAATGATCGTGGGACACGGTTGGGCTCTTTCTTTTTTTGGCTGGACGGGTGCAGGCAAAAATACGCCCTCTCGACCTGCAAGCGTGTGCCGATTGTCCGCCTTCTGCAGTGCGTCAAATTGACCTAGCTCAAGAGCAGATTGCACCCCTGACGTGGCTGCGGGTTGTGGTATTCACTTACGCGCTGCCCGTAGTTCTTCTTCGCACCTACAATGCAGAGTTTGCCGGTTCGAGTCGGTCCGGCCCTAGTCTTGAGGATGCGTGTATGAAGTGGAACGTGCTGCGCCCGGCCCGGAGCCTGGCGCTGGGCTTGCCGGGGGTGCTGGTGTCGGGGGCGGCGATGGCAGCGGGCGCCGACGGCCCGGCGGTGGCCGGGATTCCGGTGGATTTCATCCTGTTTGCGCTCACCCTGCTGGGCGTCGCGCTGTTCCACGACCACACGCTGAAGGTCGGGCTGGTGGGGCTGACGGCGATCTCCCTCTACAAGATCGTCTTCACCGGCTTTAACGCCGGCCCCGGGCTGGGCGGGCTGGTGGGGCACTTTGCCCACGAGTGGGTGACCCTCGCCAACCTCTTCCTGCTGCTGATGGGCTTCGCGCTGCTCGCGCGCCACTTCGAGAAGACCCGCATCCCGGTGATCCTGCCGCGCTACCTGCCGGACGACTGGAAGGGCGGCTTCGTGCTGCTGGCGATGGTGTTCGTGATCTCCAGCTTCCTCGACAACATCGCCGCCGCGCTGATCGGCGGCGCGATGGCCCATTCCCTGTTCCGCGCCAGGGTGCACGTCGGCTATCTGGCGGCCATCGTGGCGGCCTCCAACGCCGGCGGATCGGGCAGCGTGGTGGGCGACACCACCACCACCATGATGTGGATCGCCGGGGTGAGCCCGCTGGCGGTGGTCGAGGCCTTCGCCGGCGCCGCCATCGCGCTGCTGATCTTCGGCATCCCGGCGGCGCGGGTCCAGCACCGGCACTCGCCGATCATCCGCCACGCCCACGAGCACACCCACGTGGACATGCCGCGGGTTGGCATCGTGGCGCTGATCCTCGGCGCTGCGGTGGCGGTGAACGTGGTGGTGAATGTCCACTTCTCGTCGGTGGCCGACAGCTTCCCCTTCCTGGGCGTGGCGGTGTGGGCGGCGATCCTGCTCACCGTGGGCATCCGCCGGCCCGACTGGGAAGTGCTGCCGGAGACCTTCATGGGCACGATCTTCCTGCTCTCGCTGGTGAGCTGCGCCTCGATGATGCCGGTCGAGAAGCTCCCCGCCGCGTCGTGGCAGACGGCCTTCGGGCTGGGCTTCGTGTCGGCGGTGTTCGACAACATCCCGCTCACCGCGCTGGCCCTCAAGCAGGGCGGCTACGACTGGGGCTTCCTGGCCTACGCGGTGGGCTTCGGCGGCTCGATGCTGTGGTTCGGCTCGTCGGCCGGCGTGGCGCTCTCCAACATGTTCCCCGAGGCCAAGTCGGTGGGTAACTGGCTGCGTCACGGCTGGTACGTGCCGGTGGCCTACGCGGTGGGCTTTGCGGTGATGCTGCTGGTGGTGGGCTGGCACCCGACGGGCGACCTGAAGGCCGCGCTGCCCCACTGAGCGACCCTCGCCCGCCGGCGTCCGGCGGGGTGCAGGGCCGATGAGCGACAACTACCCGAAACGGGCGCGAGCTGTGCAAGAATAAGACTCATTCGTGGCCCGTGGGGCCTTCGACCGGGAGGCATTCATGGGGTTGCGGCTCAAGTTCAATCTGGTTCTGCTGGCCGTCTTCCTGGCGGGCTTTGGCGTGGCCGGCTACATCTCCCACGACCTGCTGCACCGCCAGGCCCGCGAGCGGGTGCTGGGCGAGGCGCGGCTGGTGATGGAGGCCGCGCTGGCGATCCGCGGCTACACCGTCGGGCAGGTCAGGCCGCACCTGATCGACCGGATGGAATCCACCTTCCTGCCCCAGACCATCCCCGCCTACGCCGCCACCGAAACCCTGGCCGAACTCCACAAGAAGTACCCCGACTACGACTACAAGGAAGCCACCCTCAACCCCACCAACCCCCGCGACCGGGCGGCGGACTGGGAGGCGGATCTGGTCAACGTCTTCCGCAACCGCGCCGACAGCCGCGAGATCAGCGGCCAGCGCGACACGCCCACCGGCCCGGCGCTCTACATCGCCCACCCGATCCGCATCGAATCCGCCGCCTGCCTCACCTGTCACAGCACGCCGGACGCCGCGCCGGCCAGCATGCTCAAGGTGTATGGCTCGGCCAACGGCTTTGGCTGGAAGCTCGACGAGGTGGTTGGCGCGCAGGTGGTGTCGGTGCCCATGTCGGTGCCGCTGGCCAGCGCCGATCAGGCCTTCCGCACCTTCATGCTGTCGCTGGCGGCGGTGTTCGGGGCGGTCTTCGTGGCCCTCAACCTGATGCTCTCGTGGCTCATCGTGGGGCCGGTGTCGCGCATGTCGGCCGCCGCCGACAAGATCAGCACCGGCGATTTCGACCAGCCCGAGTTCCCCGAGCAGGGGCGCGACGAGGTGGCCGTGCTGGCCAGCTCCTTCAACCGCATGCGCCGCAGTCTCGAGAAGGCCATGCAGATGATCGACGGCTGAAGGCGGCGATGAGCGACCAGCCGGCGCTGCCCCCGGGGCATCTGCTCAACGAGTACCGCATCGACCGGGTGCTCGGCGGCGGCGGCTTCGGCGTCACCTATCTGGCCCACGACACCAACCTGGATTGCCCGGTGGCGATCAAGGAATACCTGCCCAAGGATGCCGCCGTGCGCCGGGCCGACTTCGGCGTCGAGCCGCGCTCCGACGACGCCCGGCGGGCCTTCGAGTGGGGCCTGCAGCGCTTCCTGCTCGAATCCCGGGCGCTGGCGAGCTTCCACCACTCGGGCATCGTGCGGGTGCTGCGCTACTTCCGCGCCAACGACACCGCCTACATGGTGATGGCCTACGAGACCGGCCAGCCCCTGCAAACCTGGCTGGTGGGCCGGCTGCCGCTCGACCGGGCGAGTCTGCTGCGCATCGTGCGCCCGCTGCTCGACGGCCTGGAGGCGGTGCACGGCGCCGGCTTCCTGCACCGGGACATCAAGCCCGGCAACATCTACATCCGCGACGACGGCTCGCCGGTGCTGCTGGATTTCGGCTCCGCCCGACGCGTGGAGGCCGACAACGTGGACCAGTCCCTCACCGCGGTGGTGAGCCCCGGCTTCGCGCCGGCCGAGCAATACCACCGCCACGGCAAGCAGGGCCCGTGGACCGACCTCTACGCCCTGGCCGGGGTGATGTACTGGATGGTCACCGGCCACCTGCCGATGGAATCCCTCGCCCGCGTGCGCGAGGACACCATGCCGGCGGCGGCGCGGATCGGCAACGTGGCGGTGTTCGGCATCGGCCTGCTCAACGCCATCGACTGGGCCCTGAAGCCCGACGAGAACGCCCGCCCACGGGACGTGGCGGCCTTCCGCCGGGCCTGCCTCGCGCCGCCGGCCGGAGGCGAGGGGCCGGCCGAGCCGCAGCTGGAGGCGCCGTTCCCGCTGGGGCTGTCGGCCGCCGAGGCGCGCACCTTCATCGCCGCGGTGCTGTTCGCCGACGTCACCGGGCCCTTCGGCGACGACGCCTTGCGCACCGAAAGCCGCACCCGGCTGGCGCGGATGCTCACCCAGGCGGTCGCGCCCGTGCCGCCCACCGCCCGGCTGGCGGTCAATACGAAAGAGGGCTGCGCGGTGTGCTACGTGGGCGACCCCGAGGACGCCCTGCGCGCCGCCAGCCGGATCGGCGACGCCGCGGCCGGCGAAGGGCTGGGGGTGCAGATCGGCATCAACCTGGGCCCGGTGCGGGTGGCGTCGGATGCCGGCGGGCGCTCGCGCATCCTGGGCGACGGCATCTCCACCGCCTGCCGGGTGATGCGTCTGGCCGAGCCCGGGCGGGTGCTGGTGTCGCGGGCGTATTTCGAGGTGATCCACCACCTCAAGCGCAACGCGGCGGCGTGCTTCCAGCACCTGGGGGTGCGGCGCGACGCCGAGGAGCGGGAGCACGAAGTCTTTGCCTACGCGGGGGAGGGGGGCGTGCCGGGCGGCGGCCCGGCCGACCCGTCGATCCCGCGGCCGATGGCCGGCGCCGATCTTACCCCGGCCAGCATCGACGCCGCCGAACGCCGCCTGGCGCTGCACATCGGCCCGATGGCGAAGGTGCTGGTGCGTCGCACGGTGCCCCGGGCGGCCAGCAGCGCCGAGCTGCACCGCCTGCTGGCCGAGATCATCCCCGACCCTGCGCCGCGGGCGGCGTTTCTGGCGGGGGCGGCGGCGGGCGAGGTGCCGTCCGGCTCACGGCCGGCGAGCGCAGCCCGGCCGGTGTCGGTTGGGGCGGTGTCGCAGGCCCGGCGGGCGCAGGAACAACCGGGCGGCGCGCTGCCCGACGAGGCCCTGGCGCGGGTGGAGGCGCTCTTTGCCCGCTACATCGGCCCGATGGCGAAGGTGCTGGTGAAACGGGAAGCCCGCAGCGCGGATTCGGTCGAGACCCTGTGCCGGTCGCTGGCCGGGCACATCGACCGGCCGGCCGATCGGCAGCGCTTTCTGGCCGACGCGGGGTTCTGAGGCGCTCAGGCCGACGGCGGGGGATAGCCGTGCGTGTGGCAGGCGGCGATCAGGGCCGTTTCGGCGATCTCGAAATCGAAATTGTGCAGGGCCTGGCGGATGGCCTGGAAATCGCTGCCGAAGGCGCGGCCCAGCAGCTCCGCGTGGGTGTCGGCCAGATGCAGGGCGGCCAGATCGCAGGCGACCACCAGCGGCAGCAGCTCGCGGCACACGGCGGCGAGCTGCGCGTCGTCCACCGGGCCGGGCGCGACGGGCGCCGGGGTGGCCTCGGGCGGCAGGCGGGCGTCGAGTTCGGCCATCAGCGCGTCGAGCGCGTGGCGAAAGTGCGCCAGCAGCGCGTGCACGTCGGCAAGGGGGCGGTCTTCCCGGAGCGCCATCTCCAGGTCGAGGGCGGCGGGCTGAAGGCGGAAGGCGCCGAAGGTGCCCGACAGGCCCTTCACGGTGTGGGCGCGGCGCGTGGCGGCAGGCCGGTCGCCGGCGGCGAGGGCAGCGGCGATGGCGCTGGCCGCCGACCGCTCGGTGGCGATGAAATCCCGCAGCAGCGCCAGGTAGAGCACCGGGTCGCCCTCCATGCGGCGCAGGCCGCTGGCGATGTCCAGCCCGTCGATGGGCTGGGGGAAGCCCGGGGCCGGGCTGGCGGGCGGGGATTGCATGCGGGGGGCGGTCAGTGGCGGGCAGGGCTCAGGCGATCATCGCCTTGCAGGCCTTGGCGCATTCGGCACAGCTCTCCATGCACTCCTTGCAGGGCTTGTGCTTGGTGGCGTGCTTCTTGCACTCGGCCTCGCAGGCCTGGCACACGTCCACGCACAGGGCGGCGAGCTTGGGGGCGAACCTGGATTCGGCGCCAGCCAGGGTGACGAGGGCGCGGCAGCTGGCGAGCATTTCGCGCACGCTGGCGGCGCAGGCGGCCATGCTCTTGTCGCCCTCGCCCAGCAGCATGATGCAGTGGGTCAGGCACACCTCGCCCTTCTCGATGCAGATGCCGGCGGTGTCGAGCACGGCCTGCCA
Organism: Zoogloea sp.; assembly: GCF_041904905.1. GTDB lineage: Bacteria > Pseudomonadota > Gammaproteobacteria > Burkholderiales > Rhodocyclaceae > Zoogloea. Next base: position 7,471 of record NZ_JAYRMI010000110.1, read on the forward strand.
GGGGTGGGCGCCTTCGTGGTGATGGTGGCTGTGATCGGCGGCGGTGGCGACGCCGGCGGTGGCGAGCAGGGCGCCGGTGGCGATGAGGGCTTCACGTCGGTTCATGGTAGTGCTCCTGAGCGTTCGGTTATTTTGCGGTGGCGTCGGAGGTGCGGTTGGCGCCGTCCAGGCGACGCGCCTCCTCCTCGCTGATGTACTCGAAAACACGCACTACTTTCTGTACCCCATTGGTGGTACGGGCCACTTCGGTGGCCGCTTCGCCTTCGCGCTGGCTCACCAGGCCCAGCAGATAGACCGTGCCGGCTTCGGTGACGACCTTGACGTGGGGAAGGTGGAAATCCTTCTGATCGACGAAGCGGGTCTTCACCTTGGAGCTGATGTAGCTGTCGTTGGTGCGGGCGCTGAGGGTGCTGGTGGGGGCTACCCGCAGCTCATTGATCACCTCGCGGACGTTATCGACGGTGGCGGCGATGCGCCCGGCTTCCTCGCGGGAGGCTTCGTTGAACGCTTCGCCGGTGAGCAGCAGCTTGCGGTTGAAGGCGGTGGCGTTCACGTGGACCTTGTCGCCCAGGCGGTCGTTGATCCACTTGCCGGCCTTCCATTCGATGCTCTCGTCGTCCACGTAGGCGCCGGAGCTGCGGCGGTCGGCGGTCATCGCCACGGCAACCCCGGCGCCGCCGACGAACAGGGGGATGCAGCCCTGCAGCACCGAGGCGGTGCCCAGCGCGAGGAACAGCGAGGCGAGCAGTTTGCGGGAGGATTTCATTCTTCAACTCCGAGAAAGAGGCAGTCGATGCCGTCGCACAGGCAATGGAGGGTGAGCAGGTGGACCTCCTGGATGCGCGCGGTGCGGTCGGCCGGCACGCACAGGTGGATGTCTTCCGGGCCCAGCAGCGCGGCCATCTCGCCGCCGCCCTTGCCGGTGAGGGCCACCACGCGCATCTCGCGCTCGTGGGCGGCGTGGATGGCTTCGATCACGTTGGGCGAGTTGCCGCTGGTGGAGATGGCCAGCAGCACGTCGCCGGGCTGGCCCAGGGCGCGCACCTGCTTCGAGAAGACCTGGCCGAAGTCGTAGTCGTTGGCGATGGAGGTGAGCGTGGACGAATCGGTGGTGAGGGCAAAGGCGGCCAGCGGCGGGCGCTCCATCTCGAAGCGGTTGAGCAGCTCGGCGGCGAAGTGCTGGGCGTCGGCGGCCGACCCGCCGTTGCCGCAGGCGAGGATCTTGCCGTTGGCCATCAGGCAGTGGGTCATGGCCTCGATGGCGTGGGCGATGGGCTCGGCCATGAACTCGAGGGCGGACAGCTTGGTGTGGGCGCTGTCGGTGAATTGCTGGGCGATGCGGGCGACGAGATCCATGGGGTGTCCGGAAGGCGCGCCGGGCGCCGGCGCGGGGAAAGCGATACGGGAAAAGCCCCGCGCTTATAGCAAACCGATCCGAAAGCGCCCCTGGCGCGAGAGATCCGCGTACAAACCCA
>NZ_JAYRMI010000018.1:0-41020 GCF_041904905.1 Zoogloea sp.
CGCACTTCTGCTCGATGAAGATCACCCAGGACGTGCGCGACTTCGCCGCCGCCCAGGGCATCGCCGAGGCCGAGGCGCTGGAGAAGGGCATGGAGACCAAGGCGGTGGAGTTCGTGAAGAAGGGCGCCGAAATCTACCAAAAAGTCTAAAGTCACCTTCCGCCGTATCCGACGAACGGGCCTCAGGGCCCGTTCTTTTTTGTCGCAGCACCTGCCCATTTTGTGGTCGCCCCGGCCACGCCGACTCGCCGCAGCCCCCGCGGCGCATGCCTCCCAGCCCTCTCCCAGGCACCTGCTGCATTGCGGAATATCCAGCCCCGGCGCGGGATGCGGAGCTTTCCCGACCGTTCGTCGCAGCCACCTCAAGTTCCCCCCGGCGGGGCCGTTTCCCTTGGAGCCCGAACGAACGGGACGTCGTGACGCAGATCACCGAGGCCCGTTTCAGTTTTTCGCATTTTTGTCGTTACCGGAAAGAGCCGCTCGGTGATCGCCACGTCGCCCTCCGGCCCCGATTCAACCGGAACGCCCCCGAAAACTGACCGCCGCGCCGGCAACGGCTGCGGAGACCGAGACACCCGATGCGCAAACCGCTCAACAACGGATTCACGCTGGTCGAACTGCTGGTGACGATCTCGATTGCCGCGATCCTCATCAGCATCGCGGCGCCGTCCTACACCTCGCTGACCAACACCAACCGGCTGGCCACCCAGGCCAACGACATCCTGGGCGGCCTGATGATCGCCCGCAGCGAGGCCATCCGCCTGAACCAGCGGGTGGTGTTCTGCCGCAGCGACGACGGCAGCACCTGCTCGGCATCCACCGACGCCTGGAAGGGCTGGCTGGTGTTCGCGGACGCCGACGGCTCCGACACCCCCAGCGCCGCGGAGATCCTGCGCACCGGCTCGATCTCGACGGCCTCCGGCATGAGCGTGCTGGCCAGCCCGGCGATCTCCGGCCAGAGCAACCGCATCCGCATCGGGTCGGACGGCTTCGCCCGCACCGCGCCCGGCTCCTCGTCGGCGCTGCTGCAGGCCAAGCTGTCGGTGTGCATCGTCACCCCCGCGCCCGCCTTCAACGCCCGCGAGCTGCGCATCGCCGCCGGCGGCCGCCCCCTCATCGTGCCGGTGGATAACGACGGCGCCTGCTCAAACCCCTCCAACTCCTGACCCCAGCCACAGGCATTCCGGAAATGAGAAACAAAACCTCTCTCAAGCGGCAACAGGGCGTGGGCCTCATCGAAGTGCTCGTCTCGATGGTGGTGCTGTCCCTGTGCATGCTCGGCATGGCCGCCCTGCAGACCGTGTCCCTGCGCAACAACCAGAGCGCCCAGTCGCGCTCGATGGCCACCATCATGAGCGCCTCGATCACCGAATCGATGCGCGCCAACGTGGTCGCCGCCAAGGGCGGCGAGTACAACGTGGATACCTGCGCCAACGTGAGCGGCACGGGGCTCGCCAACACCGACGTGGCCTCGTGGATCAACGCCCTGAAGGGCGCCATCGGGCGCACCGCCTGCGGCGGCATCGAGTGCCGCAACGCCACCTGCGACATCACCGTGCAGTGGGACGACTCCCGCGCCACCAGCGGCAAATCGGCCTTCAGCGTGACCACCCGCATCATCCTGTGACGACGGCCATGTTCGCCCCGACCGCTCGCCCCGCCCGCATGAAGGGGCTGACCCTCATCGAGCTGATGATCTCGCTCGTGCTGGGCATGGTGCTGGTGGGTGGGGTGCTGGTGGTGTTCCTGGGCAGCCAGACCTCCTACAAGACCTCGGACAACCTCTCCAAGATGCAGGACTCGGCGCGCATCTCCTTCGCCCTCATCAGCCACGAGGTGCGCGAGGCGGCCGGCACCGGCTGCGGCAACGGCAGCCGCCTGGACAACGCCATCTCGAAGCGCAACGAGAGCATCCTCAACGCTGCCCAGGCCACCACCCCGGCCTGGTGGAGCGTGGTGGGCAACGGGGTGCAGGGCTTCGACGCCGGCACCGCGACGCCCGCCGTCGCCATCGGCAGCGGCGTGGGCCAGCGCATCTCCACCACCGACGCGATCCAGCTCACCGGCGCCCTCGGCGCGGGCTTCAGCATCGACGCCCACAACAACACCGGCTTCAGCTTCACCCTCAACACCGCCACGTCGGGCCTGAGCGCCGGCGACATCCTGATCGCCTGCGACTACAAGCAATCCACCGTGCTCAACGCCTCCACCGTGTCCGGCAAGACGGTGACCTACGCCGCCGGCGCCGGCACCCGGGGCAATTGCGGCACCTCGCTGGGCTTCGACGCCGACAACACCTGCTCCACCACCGCCTACAAGTACGACTCGCTGGTCGCCCGCCTGTACCGCTTCGGCGCCAGCACCTGGTACATCGGCAACGGCACCGCCGGCCGGCCCGCGCTGTACCGCCTGTTCCTGAACGGCACGCCCGAAGAGATCGCCACCGGCGTGACCGACATGCAGATCCAGTACCTCCAGAGCGGCAACACGGCCTACGTGGATGCAGCCTCGGTCACCGACTGGGGAGCGGTCATCGCGGTGCGCCTGACCCTGAACTTCGAGGGCATCGACAAGAACGTCACCACCGGCACCGCGGGCGAGCGGCGCATCACCACCGCCGCCACCAGCACCATCATGCTGAGGAACAGAACGCCATGAGCCCGCACCATCCCCGCCGGCAGCGCGGCATGGTCCTGGTCGCGTCGATGCTGATCCTCATCGTCATCACCCTGCTGGGCCTGTCGGCCATGCGCAGCGCCGGGCTCGAAGAGCGGATGAGCGGCAACCAGTACGACCAGAACTACGTGTTCGAAGCCGCCGAAGCCGCCCTGCGCGAAGCCGAGATCGTCGCCGCCTCGCCGCTGACCTTCACCACCGTCTGCACCAACGGCCTGTGCCCGACGCCCGTCGCCAACGCCACCGACCGCTGGATGGACAGCAGCTTCACCGGGTGGAAGTCGGCCACCAACGCCAACGCCGGCATCGTCACGGCCCAGTACATCATCGAAGACATGGGCGCCCAGCCGGTCGACGGCACCTGCCATCTGCAGATCCCGGTCGAGCCCACCTGTCTCATCCCGATGGTCCGCATCACCGCCCGCGCGGTGGCCGCCAACGGCCGCGGCACCAGCGTGATGCTTCAATCCAATCTACGCCAGTAATCCAGGGAGCCGGTCATGAGAAGCCCGTCCAACCACCCGCGCAGCCGCAAACCCAGGGCCGCCTTCGCGCCCTCGCTGATCGCCCTCGCCGTGATCCTGGCCTGCCAGCCCGCCCGTGCCACCCTCGACATCCCGAACGCACCGCTGCAGTCGGCCGCCGCCATCCCCTCGAACATCCTGTACATCCTCGACGACTCGGGCAGCATGCAGTTCGAGATGATGCCGGACGACCTCACGATCTGGCCCGGCGAGAACCCCATCGGCGACCTCGGCTATGGCATCTACCTGTTTCCGCCGCCGACCCGCACCATCTACGGCTCGGACATCTACGGCCAGAACAACACCAACTGGCGGCTGATCCCCACCTTCAGCGACACCAACTTCCACAACTACTACAAGCGCTCAGCCGCCAATAACACGATCTTCTACGACCCGTCGATCACCTACACGCCGTGGGTGAAATACGACGGCACGTCGTACGGCAACGCCTCCCCTAGCGCGGCACCGTACCATCCAGCCAACTCGAGCGCCGGCACCCTCAACCTGACAAGTCAGCAGACCCTCACCGCCAACTGGATCTCCGGCACCTCCCTGACCAACGGCGCATCCCAGTGCGGCTGGTCGGGCACCTGCACCCACAGCTTCTGGCCGATCACTTACTACGTGTACAAGGGCGGCAGCCTGAGCAAGACGGCCGCCGCGAGCTACACCAAGTACCAGATCCAGGGCAACAAGGGCTACGCCACCGACCTGGCCACCGGCACCACCACGACCATATCGAGCGCCTTCCCCTCCGGCCGCAGCGTCGCCGACGAAGCCCAGAACTTCGCCAACTGGTTCAGCTACTACCGTTCGCGCACGCTGGCGGCCCGGGCCGGGTCGAGCATCGCGTTCTCCAAGCTGGGCACTAACTACCGGGTCGGTTTCACCACCATCAACACCGGCAGCTTCGGCGACGCCATCCCCACCTCAGGCGTCTTCGAAAGCACCAACCGGCAGACCTGGTTCAACAACCTGTTCACCAACCCCGTACCCACCTCCGGCACGCCGCTCAAGCAGGCCCTCGACCGGGCCGGCCAGTACTACTCCCGCTCCGACAACACCGGCCCCTACGGCCCCTCGCCCCAGCTGTCGTGCCGGCGCAACTTCACCATCCTCACCACCGACGGCTACTACGGCGACACCACCATCGCCGGCATCGCCAACGAGGACGGCACCGCCGGCACCACCATCAGCGGCACCGGCTCCCAGACCTACAAGTACGCCGCGGTCAAGCCCTACCAGGACAGCTACACCAACACCCTGGCCGACATCGCCATGTACTACTGGAAGAACGACCTGCGGACGGACCTGGCCAACAACATGCGGGCCACCAGCACCAACCCGTCGTTCTGGCAGAACATGAACACCTTCACCCTGTCCCTCGGGCCCCAGGGCACCCTCAACCCCGCCACCGACCTCGCACGCCTGACCGCCGGCACCGTCACCTGGCCCAACCCCCTGGACGGCGACGCCCAGAAGATCGACGACCTCTGGCACGCCGCCGTCAACGGCCGCGGCAGCTTCGTCGCCGCCAAGAACCCCACCGAGTTCGCCAACGGCCTGGTCTCGGCGCTCACCACCATCGGCGAGGCCGGCGGCGTGTGGAACGTGGCCGTCACCTCCTTCGCCCTCGAAGCCGCCGGCCGCACCTTCGTCGCCCGCTACGACGGCAACTGGGGCGGCGACCTGTGGGCCGTCGCCTACAACGCCAACGGCCAGATGAACACCACCTCCGACGGCACTCCGATCCCGGTCTGGAAAGCCTCTGCCAATGTGCCGGCGGCGGCATCCCGCAACATCTTCACCTGGAAGGACAACGGCGGCGGCGGCACTGCCTTCGAATACACCAACCTCAGCGGCAGCAAGAAGAGCGCCCTGGGCAGTTCGGCGGTGGTGGACTACCTGCGCGGCGTGCGAACCGGCGAAGTCTCCAACGGCGGCGCCTACCGCAACCGCAGCTCGGTGCTCGGCGACTTCGCCAACCCCGCCCCGGTCTACCTCAAGTCGTCCAACACCCTGTTCATCCCGGGCAACGACGGCATGCTCCACGCCTTCAATGCCACCAACGGCGTGGAGCTGTTCGCCTACATCCCCGGCAGCGTCAACTTCACCGACCTCGCCTCGCTCTCCAACCCCAACTACTCCCACAAGTACCTCAACGACGGCGAGCTGGCCGTCTCCGACGCCACCCTCGTTGGCAAGAACATCCTGGTGGGCAGCCTCGGCCGGGCCGGCAAGGGCATCTACGCGCTGGACGTCAGCTCGCCCTCCGCCTTCGGCAGCGGCAACGTGCTGTGGGAATACACCGACTCCGACCTCGGCCAGACCCTCGGCAAGCCGGTGATCGTCAAGCTCAACACCGGCGTGTGGGCGGTGCTCATCGGCAACGGCTACAACAGCACCAACGAGAAAGCCTTCCTGTACGTCCTGAACCTCGAAACCGGCGCGCTCATCAAGAAGATCGCCACCGGCGCCGGCTCCTCCACCGCCACCAACGGGCTGGCATCCCTGGTCGGCTTCGACAAGGAGGGCGACGGCAAGGTCGATCTGGTCTACGCCGGCGACCTGCTCGGCAACTTCTGGCGCTTCAACCTGGCCGGCACCGACACCAGCGCATGGTCCGCCACCTCGATGTTCACCGCCCGCGACGCCAGCAACAACACCCAGCCCATCACCGGCGGGCTGTCGGTCGCCATCGACCCCAAGACCAACAAGCGCTGGGTCTTCGGCGGCACCGGCCGCTACCTCACCAACGCCGACGTCTCCGACAACGCCATCCAGACCTGGTACGGCCTCATCGACGACGGCACCGCCATCGCCGGCCGCAGCGCCCTCACCCAGCGCACCCTCACGGCCGAAACCGCCCAGGGCACCTACCTCACCCGCACCTTCTCCGAAGCCACCGCCAACGACATGGTCGGCAAGAGCGGCTGGTACGTGGATCTGGCCATCGGCGGCGTCAAGAGCGGCGAGCGCATCGTCTCCCGCAGCCAGTACTCGGCCGGCGTGCTGTACGCCAGCAGTATCATCCCCAGCACCGACAAATGCGCCTCGGGCGGCAGCGGCTACATCAACGCCCTGAGCGCCTTCAGCGGCGCCACGCTGGTCAAGCCCTTCTTCGACATCAACAACGACAGCACCTTCGACGACGCCGACAAGAAGCTCGTCGGCGGCAAGCTCACCCCGGCGGGCTCGGTGCGCACCGGCGGCATGATCGGCGAGATCACCATCAAGAAGGTCACCGACTCCAAGTTCACCATCCAGAGCTGCGACTCGACCGGCGCCTGCAAGGCCCAGCCGAACGTCAACCTCACCGAACTGCGGGGGCGCGTATCGTGGCGGGAAATCCGCAAGGAATGACGCGGGATGCCGTTATAGGCCTCGCCAACGTCAACCTTTGCCCCCGGGAAGCCCATGAAGCCCAACCGCCAACGCCGCCGCCAGGCCGGCCTCACGCTGATCGAACTGATGGTCGCCGTCTGCATCGTCGGCATCCTCACCATGATCGCCTACCCCAACTACTCCAGCTACGTGATGCGCAGCAAGCGCAACCTCGCCACCGCCTGCCTGCAGGAAGCCGCCCAGTACATGGAGCGCTTCTACACCTCCAACCTGCGCTACGACCAGGCCACCGACGGCACCGCCGTGGCCCTGCCCGCCACCGCCTGCGTGAATGACATGAAGGGCACCTACGTGCTGGCGATCGCCTCGGTGAGCGCCAACGCCTTCGTCCTGAAGATCACCCCCCAGGGCGGCCAGGCCAGCGCCGACACCCAGTGCGGCACCCTCACCCTCGCCCACACCGGCGCCAAGACGGTATCCGGCACCGGCACCCCCAACACCTGCTGGTAAGCCCCACCCGACCCACGGCGGGAAGCCACGGCCAGCACGGCCGGCGCTTCCCGCCGTCGTCGTTTTGGCAACACCCGCCCCGCCGGAGCACGCCCGGCGCACATCGACAGCCCGCCCCCGCCGGCCCGGTGCTAGGATTCCGGGATACCCTCTCCGGAAGCGCAGGCCGCCCATGAACCTCGAGAAAGTCATCTTCGGTTTCTTCATCGTCTTCGCCGCCACCCTCAACTTCGGCTTCTTCATCGGCGAAATCGACAACCCCGCCCACCACGACATCTACGAGCTGTTCGCCGCGGTGGTGGTCAACCTGATCGCCACCGTGCTCAAGTTCGGCGACCGCACCCAGATCGGCGCCATCCACCTTGCCACCAGCCTCGTCGCCGACCTGCAGCTGCTGGCCGCCGCCATGGTGTGGGGCTACGTGGCCCACGTGGCCGGCACCGGCCTCACCCCGTCGTCCATGTCGAGCATCGTTTCCCTCTCGGGCGGCGCACTGTTCGCCAACGTCGTGTCGGTGGTGATCCTGATCGCCGAAACCATCATGCAGCGGCGCTGACGCCGTGAACAGCACCCCCACCAGCACGATCTTCCTGGTCCTGCGGCGGCTGCGCACGCCGCTGATCGTGCTCATCGTGATCTTCGCGGTATCGGTGCTCGGCCTCACCCTCATGCCCGGCCCGCCCGACCCCAACGGCGGCGGCCCAGGGCCACGGATGAGCTTCTTCCACGCCGTCTATTTCATCAGCTACACCGCCACCACCATCGGCTTCGGCGAGATCCCCTACGCCTTCTCCGAACAGCAGCGGCTATGGACGGTGGTGTGCATCTACCTGTCGGTGATCGGCTGGGCCTACACCCTGGGCACCGTGTTCGCGATGCTGCAGGACAAGAACTTCCTCAACGCCATCGCCGTGCAGCACTTCTCCCGCCAGGTCCGCCACCTGCGCGAACCCTTCTTCCTGGTGTGCGGCTACGGCGAGACCGGCCGGCTGATCTGCAAGGCGCTGGACGAACTGGGCTTCCGGGCGGTGGTCATCGAACTCGACGAAACCCGCGTGGGCGACCTGGAGCTGCAGAGCTACTCCGCCGACATGCCCGCCCTGTGCGCCGACGCCGGCAAACCCGACACCCTGATCTTCGCCGGGCTCACCAGCCGCTACTGCCGCGGGGTGATCGCGCTGACCAACGACGACGGCACCAACCTCGCCGTGGCCATCGCCGCCCGCCTGCTGGCCCCCACCCTGCCGGCCCTGTGCCGGGCCGAACACGCCGAAACCGTCGCCAACATGGCCTCCTTCGGCACCCGCCACATCATCAACCCCTTCGAGAAGTTCGGCGAGTACATGGCCCTCGCCCTCCACTCGCCGGCCGCCTACCACCTGCTGCTGTGGCTCACCGGGCTGCCCGGCACCGCCATCGCCCGCCACCGGGAACCGCCCACCGGCAAGTGGGTGCTGTGCGGCTACGGCGCCTTCGGCCGGGTGATGACCCAGGCCCTCGAAGGCGCCGGCCTGCCGGTGACGATCATCGACCGCGCCCCGCCCATCGACCCGACCCACACCTGGGTCAAGGGCGACGGCACCGGCGTCGAGGCCCTGCGTGCGGCCGGCATCGCCGACGCGGTGGGCATCGTGGCCGCCACCGCCAACGACGTGAACAACCTCTCCACCGTCGTCACCGCCCGGGAACTCAACCCCCGGCTGTTCACCGTGCTGCGCCAGAACCACGTCTCCAACCGCGCCCTGTTCGAGGCCTTCGAATCCGACTTCGCGATGGTGCCCAGCGAAATCGTCGCCCACGAATGCCTCGCCATCCTCACCACCCCGCTCCTGGCGCCCTTCCTCGACGCCGTCAAGCGGGCCGACGACGCCTGGGCCCAGCAGATCCTCGACGCCCTCACCGCGCGCTTCGGCTGGGACGTGCCCGCCGTCTGGAGCGTCACCCTCAACATCGCCCAGGCGCCCTCGGCGTACCGCCTGCTCATGCGCCACGACCGCCTGCAGCTCGGCCAGCTGCTGCGCGCCCCGGTCACCGGGCGGCCGCCCCTCGAATGCCGGCCCCTGCTGCTGCTGCGCGAGGGCGACCCACCCCGCCTGCTGCCGGGCGACGAGCAGGACATCCTGCCCGGCGACCAGCTCCTGCTGGTGGGCCTGGACGCCGCCCGCAAGGATCTCGACCTGGTCCTGTTCAACGCCCACACCCTCGACTACGTGCTCACCGGCCAGGACTCCCCGGGCGGGCTGGTGTGGGAGTGGCTCGCCGCCCGCCGCCGGCCCGGCAACGCCTGACCTGCCCGGCGCGGGCGACGCCCACCCGGCCCGCGTCCAGGCACGCGCTAGAATGCGCGCTCCCCACCGCTCCCTGCCGCCATGCCCTTGCGACTCTCCCCGCGCCTCGTCCGCCCCCTGTTCATCCTGGCCCTCGTCGTCATCTTCGTGCTGGCGATGATCCCGATGGCCGTCGTGCCCGAGGTCGTCTCCTTCCAGGACAAGCTCCACCACAGCGCCGCCTTTGCCGTGCTCGCGCTGCTGGGCTGGGCGGGCTGGCCGCGGCAGATCGGGGCGGTGGCCGGCGGCCTGCTCGGCTACGGTGTGCTGATCGAAGTGTGCCAGGCCACCCTCACCGCCAACCGCGTCGGCGAGCCGATGGACGTGATCGCCGACGCACTGGGCATCGTCGTCGCCCGGGTCATCGTGGGCTGGCTGGGGCGGGTTCCCCGCGCGGCCTGATCCGCCCGCGCCAGCAAAAAGGGCTGCCCGCGGGCAGCCCTTTTCGTGCAGCGCGAGAACCGCTCAGGCGGCAAACACGTGCTTCACCCGCAGGGTCTCGCCCCGCTCGACCAGCCCGATCAGACGGTCGATGTTGGGGTGCTTGCCCGGATTGAGGCGCGCGTCCTCGCTGTGCTCCGAGTAGATCTCGATGCCCTGGGCGGCAGCCGTCGGGGTGATCGCGCCGTGGATCTGCGCCAGGTGGTTGTACACCGCCAGCGAGCCGGCCTGGCCGGGCTTGTTCTCGATGGTGGCCACCACCTCGTCGCCAGCCCCCAGCAGCTGGATCGAAGCCAGGTGCGAGACGCCCGGCAGGGCCTTGAGCTTGTCGGCAAAAGCCATTCGTGAATCTCCAGAATCAGGTTTGAAGCGCGAAGGGCGACCACGCCGCCCTTCCGATCAAGCCGGCACCAACGCGCCGGCGAGCGTTCAGATGCGCCTGGCCAGCTCGGCGGCCTTGCCGATGTAGCTGCCCGGGGTCATCTCGAGCAGGCGGGCCTTCTCGGCTTCGGGGATCGCCAGGGTGCCGATGAACTGCTGCAGCGCTTCCTTGGTGATGCCCTTGCCGCGGGTCAGCTCCTTGAGCTGCTCATAGGGGTTGGGCACGGCGTAACGGCGCATCACGGTCTGGATCGGCTCGGCGAGCACTTCCCAGCAGGCGTCGAGATCGGCGGCGAGGCGGGCCGGGTCGGCTTCCAGCTTGCCCAGGCCGCGCAGGCAAGAATCGTAGGCCAGCACGGCGTAGCCGAAGGCCACGCCCATGTTGCGCAGCACGGTGGAGTCGGTCAGGTCGCGCTGCATGCGGGACACCGGCAGCTTGTCAGCCAGATGGCGCAGCACGCTGTTGGCGAGGCCCAGGTTGCCTTCGGCGTTCTCGAAGTCGATCGGGTTGACCTTGTGCGGCATGGTGGACGAGCCGATCTCGCCGGCCTTCAGCTTCTGCTTGAAGTAGCCCAGGGAGATGTACATCCAGATGTCGCGGCACACATCCAGCACGATGGTGTTGGCGCGGGCGGTGGCGTCGTACAGCTCGGCCATCGCGTCGTGCGGTTCGATCTGGATGGTGTAGGGGTTGAAGGCGAGGCCCAGGGATTCGATGAAGCGGCCGTTGAAGGCTTCCCAGTCGAACTCGGGGTAGGCCGACAGGTGGGCGTTGTAGTTGCCCACGGCGCCGTTGAACTTGGCGGTCAGCTCGACGCCGGCGATGGCCTTGCGGGTGCGGCGCAGGCGATACACCACGTTGGCCATCTCCTTGCCCAGGGTGGTCGGGCTGGCGGGCTGGCCGTGGGTGCGGGAGAGCATCGGCAGGTCGGCGTGCTGGTGGGCCAGCTCGACGAGGCGATTGATGATCTTGTCCAGGGACGGCAGCAGCACGCCGTCGCGGCCGTCGCGCAGCATCAGCGCGTGGGAGACGTTGTTGATGTCTTCCGACGTGCAGCCGAAGTGGATGAACTCGGTGACGCGGGTGACTTCGGGGTTGTGGCCCAGGCGCTGCTTGAGCCAGTACTCCATGGCCTTCACGTCGTGGTTGGTGGTCGCCTCGATGGCCTTCACGGCCTCGCCGTCGGCCACCGAGAAGTTGGCGATCACGCCGTCGAGTTCGGCGACGGTGGCGGCGGAGAACGGCGCGATCTCGGCCAGTTCGGGCGCGGCGGCCAGCGCCTTGAGCCATTCGATCTCGACCTTCACGCGGTTGCGGATCAGGCCGAATTCGGAGAAGTGCTCGCGCAGCGCGGAGACCTTGGATTCGTAGCGGCCGTCCAGCGGCGACAGCGCGGTGATGGGTTGCAGATTCATGCGTAAAGCCCTTGAGGCAGAAAAGCAAAGTTCTCTATTTTACCGCCTTGGAGGCCGCTTCGCCGATGATAAAATCCGGGCTCCCCAACTGCTGTGCCAAACCCATGAGAAAAGGTCCGCAAGTTCTCGAAAACTTCATCTTCTGGAGCCGCTGGCTGCAGGCCCCGCTTTACCTCGGCCTGATCGTCGCCCAGGGCATCTACGTGTGGCTGTTCATGGCCGAACTGGGCCACCTGGTGAGCAACGTCATCCACTCCGGCGGCCACATCAGCGAAACCGAAACCATGCTGGTGGTGCTCGGCCTGATCGACGTGGTGATGATCGCCAACCTGCTCATCATGGTCATCATCGGCGGCTACGAGACCTTCGTCTCCCGGCTCGACCTGGAAGGCCACCCCGACCAGCCCGAGTGGCTGTCCCACGTGAACGCCGGCGTGCTCAAGATCAAGCTGTCCACGGCCATCATCGGCATCTCGTCGATCCACCTGCTCAAGACCTTCATCAACGCCGCCAACCTGCCCGAGCAGGCCATCATGTGGCAGGTCATCATCCATGTCGTGTTCCTGTTCTCGGCCCTCGCCATGGCGTGGGTCGACAAGATCATGAACCAGACCGTTCTGCTGTCAAAACACTAAAGAGAGGGAGCCTCACCCATGACCGCAATCAAGCAGGAAGACCTGATCCAGTCCGTCGCGGACGCCTTCCAGTACATCAGCTACTACCACCCGCTGGACTACATCAAGGCGCTGGGCGAAGCCTACGAGCGCGAGGAATCCCCCGCCGCCAAGGACGCCATCGCCCAGATCCTCACCAACTCGCGCATGGCCGCCGAAGGCCATCGCCCGATCTGCCAGGATACCGGCATCGGCATGGTGTTCATCAAGGTGGGCATGCAGGTCACCTGGCCGGACGCCACCATGAGCGTCCAGAAGATGATCGACGAAGGCGTGCGCCGCGCCTATGCCAACCCCGACAACCCCCTGCGCGCCTCGGTGCTGGCCGATCCGGCCGGCGCCCGCAAGAACACCAAGGACAACACCCCGGCGGTGGTCCACTTCGAGATCGTCGAAGGCGATCACGTCGAGGTGATCTGCGCGGCCAAGGGCGGCGGCTCCGAAGCCAAGTCCAAATTCGCCATGCTCAACCCGTCCGACGACCTGGTGGACTGGGTCCTGCACAAGATCCCCGAGATGGGCGCCGGCTGGTGTCCGCCGGGCATCATCGGCATCGGCATCGGCGGCACGCCCGAGAAGGCCATGCTGCTGGCCAAGGAATCCATCATGGCCCCGGTGGACATCCACGAACTCAAGGCCAAGGCCGCCGAAGCCGCCGCCAAGGGCGAGAAGCTCACCCGCGCCGAAGAGCTGCGCCTCGAGTTGTACGAGAAGGTCAACGCGCTGGGCGTCGGCGCCCAGGGCCTGGGCGGCCTCACCACCGTCCTCGACGTGAAGGTGCTCGACTACCCCTGCCACGCCGCCAACCTGCCGGTGGCCCTGGTGCCCAACTGCGCCGCCACCCGTCACTGCCACTTCCACCTGGATGGCTCCGGCCCCGCCAAGATCGAGCCGCCCAAGCTCGAAGACTGGCCCGCCGTCACCTGGACGCCGGATCTCAAGTCCGCCACCCGGGTTGACCTGAACACCCTCACCAAGGAACAGGTCGCCGCCTGGAAGCCGGGCCAGAAGCTGCTCCTCAACGGCAAGATGCTCACCGGCCGCGACGCCGCCCACAAGCGCATCGCCGACATGCTGGCCAAGGGCGAGAAGCTGCCCGTCGACTTCACCAACCGCGTGATCTACTACGTCGGCCCGGTCGACCCCGTGCGCGATGAAGTCGTCGGCCCCGCCGGCCCCACCACCGCCACCCGGATGGACAAGTTCACCCGCATGATGCTCGAGCAGACCGGCCTGATCTCCATGGTCGGCAAGTCCGAGCGCGGCCCCACCGCCATCGAAGCCATCAAGGACAACCAGTCCGCCTACCTGATGGCCGTCGGCGGCGCCGCCTACCTGGTGGCCAAGGCCATCAAGTCGGCCAAGGTCGTCGGCTTTGCCGACCTGGGCATGGAAGCCATCTACGAGTTCGACGTGCAGGACATGCCCGTCACCGTGGCGGTCGATTCCTCCGGCACCTCGGTGCACAACACCGGCCCGAAGGAATGGCAGGCCAAGATCGGCAAGATCCCGGTCACCGTCGCCTGACCCGGCAACGCCCCACGCAAAACCCGGCCCCGTGCCGGGTTTTGTGCTTTCTGGGGCTCAGGCCGCGCCGCCGCGGAACTTCTCGGGCCGCAGCACGGCCGCCTCGGTCACGAACATCACCATCCCGTAGTGGGCGTAGTAGCGGTGGTGCAGCGTCTCCACGATGGCCTCGACGGTCGCCTCGTCGCACAGCACCTCCACCCGGATGTTCGCCACGGCACCCCACGAGCCGTCCCGCAGGCCGTGGGCGCCCCGCCCGCGGGCCTCGGTGACGGTGTAGCCGCGGGCGCCCAGCTCGGCCAGGTCGCGCACCAGATCGGGCTCCAGGCTGGCCTCGCAGACGATGGTGAGGAGTTTGCGCAGGGTCAGGGGCAGGTTCATCAGATCACTCCGGCAAGTTGGCTGGCGAGCCAATGATAAGTCGGCACGCCCACCAGCAGGTTGAACGGGAAGGTGATGCCCAGCGCCGCGCCGATGGAGAGGGCCGGGTTGGCCTCGGGCACCGCGATGCGCATCGCCGCCGGGGCCGCGATGTAGGACGCGCTGGCGTACAGGGTGGCCAGCAGCATCGCGCCGCCCACCGAGAAATCCAGCAGATTGGCGGTGAGCACCCCCAGCAGGCCGCTGGCCAGGGGCATCGACACCGCGAAGGCGATCAGGAAGGGCCCGGCCCGGCGCAGGTCGGCCAGCCGCCCCGCCACCACCAGCCCCATCTCCAGCAGGAAGAAGGCCAGCATGCCCTTGAAGAGGTCGAAGAACACCCGGTCGAGGGGCTGGATGCCCTGGGGCCCGGCCAGCCAGCCGATCAAGAGGCCGCCGCCCAACAGCACGATGCTCTTGCCCGCCAGCACCTCGTGGAGCAGCTTGCCCCAGCGGGTGTCGGCGGCGCCCTTGCGGGCCAGGGCCACCCCCACCACCAGGGCCGGCAGCTCGAGCAGGGCCAGGAAGACCACCATGTAGCCCTCGGCCGGCTCGCCGCGGCTGGCCAGATAGCTGCTGGCCACCGCGAAGGTGACCACGCTCACCGACCCATAATGGGCAGCGATCGAGGCCGCGTCGGCCCGGGGCAGGCGCCCCACGCGCTGCAGCAACGGAAAGGCCGCGAGCGGGATCAGCAGCGCCGCCCCCACCACCACCAGCGCCGGCAGCGCCAGATCGGCCACGTGATGGCGGGACAGCTCGACCCCGCCCTTCAGGCCGATGGCCAGCAGCAGGAAGATGCTCAGGGCCTCATACACCACGCCGGGCAGCTTGAGGTCGGAGCGCACGACGCCGGCCAGCAGGCCGAGGGCGAAGAACAGGATGACAGGTTCGAAGGGCATGGTTCGGCCGGGCCGTAGCCCGAGAGCAGATAACGCTTGCCAGTCTGGCTGCAGTGCAGCATAAAATCCAATTAAAGACTTTCACTCGACACATAAACCGGAGCTTATACATGCCCCGTCGCCGCATCACCTTCCGCCAGCTTGAGACCTTTGCCGCCGTCGCCCGCCTGGGCGGCTTCAGCCGCGCCGCGGAGGCCCTCCACCTCACCCAGCCGGCGGTGTCGATCCAGCTGCGCCAGCTGGCCGACACCGTGGGCCTGCCGCTCTTCGACCAGGCCGGCCGCGAGCTGCGCCTCACCGCCGCCGGGGAGGAGCTGCTGGCCACCGTACGCAGCCTCGACGACGTGTGGTCGCGCTTCGAGTCGGCCATCGACGAGCTGCAGGGCTTGCGCCGGGGCCGGCTGCGGGTGGCGCTGGTGAGCACCGCCAAGTACTTCGTGCCGCGCATGGTGGGCGCCTTCTGCCGGCGCTACCCGCAGGTCTCCATCGAGCTGGAGATCGCCAACCGGGCGCGGATCGTCGAGCGCCTGCGCAACAACGAGGACGACCTGTACGTGATGTCCTACCCGCCCGACGACCTGGACATTGTGGTCCACCCCTTCCTCGACAACGAGCTGGTGGCCCTCGCCCCGCGCGACCACTGGGCCGCCGCCCGCCCGGTGAGCCTGCGAGAGCTGGCTGGCGAACCCTTTCTGCTCAAGGAGCCCGGCTCGGGCTCGCGCCACGCCATCGACGCCTTCGCGGCGGCCGAGGGGGTGCCGCTGCAGGTGCGCCTGTCGCTGGCCAGCAACGAGGCGCTGCTGGAACTGGCCGGCACCGGCATGGGCATCGCGGTGCTGTCCCGCCACGCCCTGGGCGACCGGCTGGAGGCCGAGGGCCTGTGCGTGCTCGACGTGGCCGGATTTCCCCTGCACCAGCCGTGGAACCTGGTGCACCTGCGCAGCAAGATATTGTCGCGGCCGGCCCGGGCGTTTCTGGACGAACTGCGTCAGGCCTCCGCCGTGCCCGGCCCCGACGCCGGTCCACCGCCGCTGGAGCCGCACCGCTAGAATGGAAGGCTCCGCCCCGGCGCCCCACCCATGTTCCGCACCCTGCGCATCGCCATCCTGCTGGTCGTCCTCGCCACCGTCGCCGTCGGCGCGTGGCGGGCCGGCGCCCAGGCCACCGACTGGAAGCACTCGATCCGCACCACGATCTACCCCATCGCCGCCGACGACTCGCCGGTCACCCGCCAGATCGTCGCGCGCCTGCATGCCGACGACTTCGCCCCCATCGGCGAGTGGCTGCAGGAGGAAGTCCGGCGCTACGGGCGGCCGCTGCTGCGCCCGGTGGCGATCACCCTGGCGCCGCCCCTGGAGGCGCTGCCGCCCCCCTTCCCGGCAGACGGCAACCGGCTGTCGGTGGCGCTGTGGAGCCTGCAGCTGCGCTACTGGGCGTGGCGCCACGACGCCGCCCCGGGGCCGCGCCCGGAGATCCGCCTGTTCGTGCTCTACCACGACCCGGCGCTCACGCCGCAGCTCGATCACTCCCTGGGTCTGCAGAAGGGCCTCATCGGCGTGGTGAAGGTGTTCGCCAGCCGCGACGAGCGCCAGCGCAACGGGGTGGTGATCGCCCACGAGCTGCTCCACACCCTGGGCGCCACCGACAAGTACGACCCCGCCAGCCTGCTGCCGGTTTACCCGGACGGCTACGCCGAGCCCGGACGCCAGCCGCGCCACCCCCAGGCGCTGGCCGAGATCATGGCCGGGCGGTTGCCGGTGGCCGAGGGCCGCGCCGACAGCCCCGACAGCCTCGCCGACACCGTGATCGGCCCCCGCACGGCCGTCGAGATCGGCCTGCTGCCGGCGCGCTGAGGCAGCCTGCTAGCGGATCACCTCGACGATCTCGACGCCCATCTCGTAGAGCCCGGCCTGCTCCAGCCCGTGGCAGCGGCGCACCCGCACCCGGGCGTGCAGCGGCTGGAAGGGGCCGCCCATGTCGGGCGGCAGCACGGCAATCTCGAACACTTCGTCCATCCGCGGGACGTGGCTGGAGCGGATGGTGAGGCCGCCCACGCTGATGTCGACACAGGTGCCGACCACCGCCTGCGCGGCGTGCGGGAGCTTGATGCCCACCTTGCAGCCCAGGGGGATGCGGCGGTCCCGGCGGCGTTCGGTCATGCGGTCCATGGGCGTCTTCGTTTCCTTGTGCCTGAGATGGGCGCACCTTACGGAAGTCCGTCCGGCGTCGCAAGGTTCAGAGACGCTTGCAGGCGGCGGCCGGAAAATAGGTACAGATCTAAAAAACGGAAAAAAGATAGGTACAGATGCCCGACCGCCTCAGGGCGCCGAGTTGGCCACATCCCGGGGCGGCTGCAACCGCACCAGCCGCACCTCGCCGTAGGCCACCCGCTGGGCGAAGGGCCGGCCGCTGTCGATGCCGGTCTGCCAGTTCACCACCTCGTAGGCGCCGAAGCCGGGCTGGCCGGCGAGCTGCGCCGCGCGGCGGGCGAACACCTGGCGCGCCTCGCCGCCCCCGCCGCTGTGCACGGCCTTGTGGCGCAGGGCGAGGAGGTAGCGCTCGTCGGACTGGCGGGATTCCTCGATCACCCAGTTGGGCGCGAAGGGGTCGCTCACCACGTAAAAGGCCAGCCCCGCGGCCGCCACCGGCGCCTTGAGCAGGGTGGCGTCGCTGAGCAGCAGGGCCCCGGCCGGCAGCAGGGCCCACTCCTTGGCGGGCAGGTGCTCGCAGCCGGCCAGGAAGGCCGCCAGGGCCAGGGCGACGGAGGACGGGCGGGGACGCATCGCCGTCAGCCCAGGTAGTTGAACAGCGACAGGTTGCTCACCTTCAGGAAGCTCTGCTGGGCCGCCTGCAGGAAGGTCCGCTGCTGGGTGAGGTTGCTCACCGCCTCGGCGTAATCCACGTCCTCCAGCCGCGACAGGGCCTCGTTGAACTGCAGGTCGAGGTTGCCGTTGATGTTCTGCTGGGTTTCGACCTCCACCATCCGCGAGCCCACGCCGGAGCGCACCCGCGAGACGTTCTCCTGGGAGGCGTCCATGCCGGCGATGGTCTGGGTGCCGTTGAAGCGGATCGCCGCGGCGTTGCCCGACTTGAGCGCATTGACGAAGTTGCCCAGCACGTCGAAGGTGCTCGACACGGTGGACACGCTGAAGCTGTCGCCGCTCGCCGGCGCGCCGCTGAGGGTGAGGCTGACCCCGCCGAAGGCCAGCGTGGTGCTGGTGCCGCTGGTGGTGACGGTGGGGGCGATGGGGCTGGCGTGGGCCGGGTCGGCGGTGGAATCGAAGACCTGATAGGTGGGGCCGGCGCCCACGCTGACGGCGTAGCTGTGGCCGTTGTAGGCGGCCGACAGGCTGGACCCGGAGACCTGCGCGGCGCCGGTGTTGCCCGCCCCCGCCAGCGCGAAGGCGGAGCCCGCCGGCGCGCGGATGGCGTTGAAGATCTCGTCGCCCGAGCTGGTGATGGGCAGGTTGCGCGAGGCGGAGATCTGCAGCGTGCGCTCGCCCTGGTCGCCCTGGTAGCCGACCCCGCCGGCCAGCCCGCCGGTGAAGGGCTGGATGTTGCTGCTGTAGCCGCCGAAGACGTACTCGCCGGTGGAATCCTGGCTGTTGGCGATGCCCAGCAGCGCCGAGAACTGTTCGGCCAGATCGGCGCCGATGCTGG
The DNA here is from genome assembly GCF_041904905.1 of Zoogloea sp. Lineage (GTDB taxonomy): Bacteria > Pseudomonadota > Gammaproteobacteria > Burkholderiales > Rhodocyclaceae > Zoogloea. The sequence goes on from NZ_JAYRMI010000018.1 coordinate 18,803, forward strand.
CCTGCTCGCTGGCGGTGTAAACCCCGTTGCCCGACTCGACCGCCCGGGTGCGCACGTAGGTGACGATCTCGTTGGCGGCGTCGAGCTTGCTGTCCACCAGCTTGAGGGCGTCGCTGGCGTAGCCCTGGTTGGCGGCGTAGAGGTTGTTGACGCTCTTCGACTGGGAGATTTCCAGCGCCCGGGCCGAGGCCACCGGGTCGTCGGAGGGGCGCAGGATGCGCCGCCCGGTGGCCACCTGCTTCTGGGTGTCGAGGAGCTGGGCGTTCTGGCGCTGCATCTGGCCAACGCCCGAGTCGTAGATCATGCCGGTGGTGACGCGCATGGCGGAGTTCCTTCAGGTTATCGGCCGAGGGCCAGCACTTCGTCGAAGAGCTTGGAGGCGATGCTCATCACCTTGCCGGCGGCCTGGTATGCCTGTTGATAACGGATGAGGTTGGCGGCTTCTTCATCGAGATTGACGCCGGCCACCGACTGCTGGGCCGTGGTGGCCTGATCGACCAGGCTCTCCTGGGCGTCGCGGTTCACGCTCACCTCGCGGGCCTTGTTGCCCACCGCGCTGACCAGCTGGGAATACACCGACTGGAGGGTGGCGGAGGGCTGGCCGCCGGCCGCGAGCATGACCTTGGTGGTCTGCAGGTTGCCCAGCAGCACGGCGTTGCGGCTGTCGGAGACGCCCTTGGTGTTGGGGCCAACGGTGAAGGTGTCGTTGTCCTTGATCGCGCCGGTCATCGAGAAGCTGACGCCGCCCACCGCGATGCTCATCCCGCTGGTGTAGGGGATCGACGCCACCGGCGCGGCGAGGGTGACGGCAGCGGCGCCCAGGGGCGTGTAGGTGACCGGCTGGCCGGCCGGGAAGCCGCTGAGGTTGCCCCCCGAGTAGGTGAGCTTGAGGGGCGCGGCGGCAGTGCCGAAGGCGGCCAGGCTGGCGGTGCTGGACACCACCGGCGCCGAGATGCTGCCGGTGCCCAGGTTGGTGCTGGTGGCGGCGCTGGTCACCGGCGCGGCGGCGGCGAGCATGCGGGTGTCGCTGATCGACACGCCGATGTTGGCGGCGGCGTTGCGGGTGGGCAGGATCACGAAGCTGTCGCCCACCATCGAGGTGGTCGGCGGGGTGATGGTGAGGCCCACCGAGGCGGCGGTGACCGAGGCGCCGTCCGACACCCGGGTGAGGGCGTAGCCGCCGGTGGTGTCGGTGAAGGTGAGCTTGTAGTCGTCGCCGGTGAGCTTGGTGATGTCGGCAAACTGCACGTCGGGCGAGGCGGAGCTGGTGCTGGCGTAGCGCGCCACCGCCACCGCCGGCGGGGTGAAGAAGTCGGTGCCCAGGTTGCCGTTGAGATCCTGCCCGAGCACGTGCTGGGCGTTGAAGGCGGTGGCGAGGCCCACCGCCACCAGCCCGAGCTGGTTCTGGGCGGTGTCGAGGGAGCCGCTGCGCATCGCCAGCAGGCCACCCAGCCTGCCGCCGCCCAGCAGGCTCTCGGGGATGGTGATGGCGTTGCCGCTGTTGGTGACGATGTTGACGTTGAAGCGGTGGGGGTCGGCGCTGGAGGGCTGGGCTTCGAGGGTGGTGGCCACGGTGCCCACCACCAGCGGCTGGCCGGTGCCGATGAACACCGACAGGGAGCCGTCGCTGCCGGTGGCGGTGGAGACGCGGGTGAGCTGGTTGAGTTCCTTGACGAGCTGGTCGCGGGTGTCGAGCAGGTCGTTGGCGGGCTGGGCCGACCCGGCCTGCTGGGCCACCGCGATCTTGTGGTTCATCTCAGCGATCTCCTTGGCGTAGGTGCCGATCGCGCCGACGGTTTCCTTGATCTGGCTCTCGAGCCCGGCGCGCACGTCGGTGAGCCGCTCGGAGAGGTTCTGGAAGCGTGCCACCAGGCTCTGGGCGGTGGAGATCATCGACTGGCGGGCGGGGATGCTCGAGGGGTTGGCGGCCACTTCCTGCACGCCGCCGAAGAAGGATTCGAGCGCCGGCGTGAGCCCCACGGTGGAGTCGGCCAGCATGTTGTCGATCTGGCCGATCTCCACGTCGTAGGTGTCGTACTCCTTGAAGCGGGTCTCGGCGGCCAGCACCTGGTTGCTCAGGAAGCCGTTGTAGGCGCGCTTGACGGTGTCGACCTTGGTGCCTTCGCCAAAGAAGCCGGCGCCGGTGAAGAGGGCCGGGTTGGTGCTCTGGACGACGCTTTGCCGGCTGTAGCCGGTGGTGCCGGCGTTGGAGATGTTGTGGCTGGTCGTGAGCAGCCCGGCCTGGGCGGCGTTGAGTCCGGTGAGTCCGATGTTGTAGAGGCTGGCGCTCATGATCCGCGTCCTTGCGTCGGTGGGGTCCGACCCAACCTATGCAAGAACTTTGCCAGCTCTGCCCGCGCCCTCAGGCGGAGGGGGTGGCGCTGGCGGCGAGCGCCACCCGCAGGGTGTTGCCGTTGATGATGCGGGCGAGCTTGTCGGCGTACTGGGGGTCGGTGGCGTAGCCGGCCGCCTGCAGCCCGCGGGCGAAGGCGGTGGCGTCGCTCTGCCCCACCACCGCGGCGTAGCGCGGGTTGTTGCGGATCAGGTTGGCGTAGTCGCGGAAGGAATCCGCGTAGCTGCCGTAGGCGCGGAAGCGGGCGTTCTCGCGGGTGGCGGCACCGTTCGCGTATTCGGTGGTGGCGGTGCTCACGGTGTCGCCGCCCCAGCGCTTGCCGGCCTTGATGTTGAAGAGGTTGTGGCTGGGCGTGCCGTCGGCGTTCTTCAACTCGAACTTGCCCCAGCCGGTCTCCAGCGCGGCCTGGGCCACCAGGAAGCGGGCCGGGATGCCGGTGGCGCGGCTGGCCTCGACGGCCTGGGGCCACACTTTCTCGACGAAGGCGCGGGGGCCGGCGCCGGCCGGCATGTTGGGGAGCTGGGGCACGGCAGTTGCCGCAGCCGAAGCTGCCGCTGCGGCAGATTTTGCCGCTCCGCTTGCCGTGCCGGCGGGCGACACGGCGGCGTCGAAGCCCCGGCGGATCGCCGCATCCAGCGGCACCGGGCCGTCGGGCAGCGTCACCTCGGCCTTGCCGGCGTTGAGCTGGCGCTCGATCACCCGGGCCAGGCCGATGCCGCCAGCGCGGGTGGAGAGCTGCATGGCCATCTGCTGGTCGAGCAGCGACTGGTACATGCGCGTCTCGTCGCTGTCGAACATGCCGCCCTTGGGGGTGGCGTCGCGCATCGACTTGAGCATCTGCTGGACGAACAAGGCCTCGAACTGGCGGGCGGCCTCTTTGGTGGCCTCGGGGGAGTTCTCCTTCGACAGCCGGCGCAGGCCGCCCAGGGTGTTGGGGTCGAGGGCGTTGATCTGGCTGAAGTCGGAGGCGGCCACGTCAGATCACCTCAAGCTCGGCGCGCAGCGCGCCGCTGGCCTTCATGGCCTGGAGGATGGCGATCAGCTCGAGGGGGTTGGCGCCCACCGCGTTGAGGGCCTTGACCACGTCGGCCAGGCTGGTGCCGCCCTTGATGTTGAAGATGTTGCCGCCCTCCTGCTTGATGTCCACGCCGCCCTTGTTGGTGACGGCCGTCTGGCCGCCCGAGAAGGCGCCGGGCTGGCTGACCTGCTGCTCGTTGGCGATGGTGACGGTGAGGCTGCCGTGGGAGACGGCGCAGTTCTGAAGGGCGACCTTCTGGTTCATCACCACCGAGCCGGTGCGGGAGTTGACGATGACCTTGGCGGCCTGGATGGCGGGGGTCACGTCGAGGTTCTCGAGCTTGCCCAGGAAAGCCACCCGCTGGTTGAGATCCTCCGGCGCGCGCACCTGGATCTGCCGGCCGTCGAGGGCCTGGGCGCTGCCCGGGGCGACGCCGTTGATGGCCTCCACCACCTTCTGGGCGGTGCCGAAATCGGTGGTGTTGAGTTCGACGAAGACCGAGTCGCCCTGCCCGACCGGGCTGGCCACGGCCCGCTCGACGGTGGCGCCGCCGGGGATGCGCCCGGCCGACAGGTGATTGACGGTGACCTTGCCGCCCGACGGCGCGGCGCCGCCGGCCCCACTCACCGCGAGGCTGCCCTGGGCCATGGCGTAGATCTGGCCGTCGGCGCCCTTGAGGGGGGTCATCAGCAGGGTGCCGCCCTTGAGCGAGCGGGCGTTGCCCATCGACGAGACGGTGACGTCGATCTGCTGGCCCGGCCGGGCGTAGGGCGGCAGGCTGGCGGTGACCATCACCGCGGCCACGTTCTTGAGCTGCAGCGACTGGCCCGGCGGCAGGGTGACGCCCAGGTTGCCGAGCATGTTGATGATGCTCTGCACGGTGAAGGGGGTCTGGGTGGTCTGGTCGCCGGAACCGTCCAGGCCCACCACCAGGCCGTAGCCGATCAGCTGGTTCTGACGCACCCCGCCGATGGAGGCGAGATCCTTCAGGCGTTCGGCCGCGGCCGCCGGGCTGCCCAGCAGGCAGAAGGCGGCGAGCAGCCCGAGCAGGCAGCGGGACAGCGGGCGGGTGGCGGTGAGGAGGCGGCGGTGGGTGCGGCGCGGCATGACGGCGGCCCTCAGAACGGCATGGCGGTGAGGAAGAAGCGCTGCAACCAGCCCATGGTCTGGACTTCGTCCAGATAGCCGTTGGCGCGGTATTCGACGCGGGCGTCGGCCACCTGGGTGGATTGCACGGTGTTGGCGCCGGTCACGTACACCGGATTGACGACGCCGGAGAAGCGGATGAACTCGTTGCCCTGATTGACGGCGATCTGCTTCTCGCCGGAGACGAGCAGGTTGCCGTTGGGCAGCACCTCGATCACCGTGGCGGTGATGGTGCCGGTGAAGGTGTTGTTGGCGGCGGCGTCGCCCTTGCCGCCGAACTTGCTGGCGTCGGAGGCGTTGGCGTCGAGGCCGGCGAGGCCCTTGAGCGGGAGCTTGGCCATGGCGGAGAGGGAGGCGTCCAGGCTGGCGTTGCGCTCGGCGGTGGTGGAGGATTTCTTGCTGGCGGCGGTCTGTTCCACCAGGTTGACGGTGATGACGTCGCCCACGAAGCGGGCGCGGCGGTCCTCGAACAGCGGGCGCGAGAAGTTGGGCTGGAAGATCGAGCCGGGCTGCGACGCGAGGGCGGTGCGCGGCTCGGGGCGCACGCTCATGGGCTGGTGCACGGCGGTGGGCGGCGTGGCCTGGAGGGCGGCGCAGCCGGCCAGGGCCAGCGCGGCCAGGGCGGGGGCGAGGGGCCGGAGGAAGGGGGTCATCGTCGTTCTCCGCGCGCGGGGCTTACAGCGAGGTGAGTTTGCCGAGCATGGCGTCGGAGGTGGAGACGGCCTTCGAGTTGATCTCGTAGGCGCGCTGGGTCTGGATCATCAGCACCAGCTCTTCGGCCACGTTGACGTTGGAGGTCTCGACGTAGGTCTGGTTGAGCACGCCGACCCCGTTGGTGCCCGGGGTGTTGGGGTTGGCGGTGCCGCTGGCGGCGGTCTCGAGGTAGAGGTTCTCGCCGACGCTCTGCAGACCGCCCGGATTGACGAAGCCCGCCAGCTGCACGTTGCCGATCTGCGACGGGGCGGTCTGGTTGGGCAGGGTCACCGACACCACGCCGTCCTTGCCGATGGTGACCGACAGGGCGTTGGCGGGGATGGTGATGGCCGGCTGCAGGGGGTAGCCGCTGGAGGTGACGATCTGGCCGTTGGCGTCCTTCTGGAAGGCGCCGTCGCGGGTGTAGGCGGTGGTGCCGTCGGGCAACAGAATCTGGAAGAAGCCCTCGCCCTGGATGGCCACGTCGAGGGCGTTGCCGGTCTGGGTGAGGTTGCCCTGGGTGTGGATGCGCTCGGTGGCGATGGGCCGCGCGCCGGTGCCGATCTGCAGGCCGGAGGGGATCGTCGTCTGCTGGGTGGACTGGGCGCCGGGCTGGCGCAGGTTCTGGTAGAGCAGATCCTCGAACACCGCCCGGGAGCGCTTGAAGCCGTTGGTGGCCACGTTGGCCAGGTTGTTGGAGATGACGTCGAGCTGCGTCTGCTGGGCGTCGAGACCGGTACGGGCAATCCAGAGGGCGCGGATCATCGGGGGCTCCTGTGCTTCGGGTGGTCGCCGGCGGGCGACGGGGTTGGCCGCGCAAGGGGCGGCAGGGTCATCCTAGCTTCAGCAAGAGCCGTTCCAGCCCCGGAGAAGGTGGAGAAAAGCCTGTCAATTCAGGGGGAAAGCCGGTAGCGGCAAGGGCCGGCCGGCGCACCCGGCAGGCCGCCCGGTAAATCTTGCCGGGCGGCAGACGTGAAAACGCCCTGCCGGTGCGCGCGGCAGGGCGCGGGAGGGCGGCGGCGCTCAGGCCTTGGCGACGAGCTGGGTGGAGGAGCGGTCCATCTCCTGGGCGGTGGAGAGCATCTTGGTCTGCATCTCGTACTGGCGGGCGAGGGAGATCATCGAGACCATCTGCTCCACCACGTTGACGTTGCTGCCCTCCAGGTAGCCGGAGGCGACGCGCACCGCGGGGTCGGCCGGGGCGGCGGCGCCGCCGGCGGTGCGGAAGAAGCCGTCGCCGCCGCGACGCAGCTCGGCCTCGGGCGGGTTGACCAGCTTGAGCTGATCCACCGCGCTGGTGCTGTTGCGGGCGCCGCTGCGGGGCACCGTGGAGATGCTGCCGTCGGCGCCGACCGCCACTTCCACGTCGGGCGGGATGGTGATCGGGCCGCCGGTGCCCAGCACCGGCAGCCCGCCGCGGGTCTGCAGGATGCCGTTGGCGCTCACCTCGAAGTTGCCGTTGCGGGTGTAGCCTTCGGTGCCGTCGGGCATCTGCACCGCAAACCAGCCCTTGCCCTGGATGGCCATGTCGAGGCCGCGGTTGGTGTGCTGGAGCGGCCCGGGCGAGAAGTCGTCGGCCACGCTGGCGTCGGCGACGAAGGCGCGGGTAGGCATCTGGGCGTTCTGCACCTGCACCGCGCGCAGCTTGTGCATCTCGGTCTTGAAGCCGGTGCTGGTGGCGTTGGCGAGGTTGTGGGCGAGCGCCGCCGCCAGCCCCATGGTGGCGGAGGCGCCGGTCATTGCGGTGTAGATCAGGCGGTCCATGCGGGGCTCCCGGGGTCAATCAGCGCAGGTTGACCAGCGTCTGCAGGATCTGGTCCTGGGTCTTGATGGACTGGGCGTTGGCCTGGTAGGCGCGCTGCTGGGTAATCATGTTGACCAGCTCGGAGGTGAGATCCACGTTGGAATCTTCCACCGCCGCAGACTGCAGCACGCCCAGGCTGCCGGTGCCGGGCGCGTTGGGCTGCTCGGGGCCGGAGGCGTTGGTCACCGCCCACTGGTTGCCGCCGAGGGATTGCAGGCCGTTGGGGTTCTGGAAGGCGGCCAGCCAGACTTGCCCCATCACGCGGGATTGCCCGTTGCTGAAGTTGCCCTGGATGGTGCCGTCGGGGTCGACGGTGAGGCCGGAGAGCTTGCCGGTGGTGTAGCCGTCCTGGGTGAGCTGATTGACGCCGTAGCTGTTGCCGAACTGGGTGGAGCCTTCCAGCTCGACGGTGAAGGCGAGGGGCACCGCGGCGCCGGTGGAGATGGCGTAGGAGGAGCTGAAGGAGGTCGGGGTCTGCAGCACGCCGTTGGCGTCGAAGCTGATGGTCTTGGGGGTGTGGGTGCCGGTGACCGGGTCGATCTCGGGCGGGAAGCCGCCGTCGAGGCTGGTGTAGACGTCCCAGATGTTGGACTGGGCGGTCTTCACGAAGTACAGCGACTGGGTGTGGGCGTTGCCGAGGGAGTCGTACACCGTCTGGGAGGTGGTGCTGGTGTAGCTGGTGGGGTCGGAGATGCTGAACGCGGCGTTGGTGGCGGTGGCGGCGGTGGCAGGCACGTTCAGGGCGGTGGCGGCGGTGCCGCTCACCTGGATGCCGGACAGGCGCCCGCCGCGCAGCGAGGAGAAGTTGACGACGCCGGTGCTGTCGCTGGCCACCTTGACCCGATCCTTCAGGGCGGTCTTGTCGATGGCGGTCTGGACGGCGGTGACGAGGGAGCCCACGTCGGCGTAGGTGCCCGGGGCGACGGTCACGGTGACGGGCGTCGCGGCACCATCCACCGTGATGCTGAGGGTGTTGGCGGGCGCGGCGCCCACGGTGAGGGACGGCGCGGCCGTGCCGTACACCGCGGCCTTGGTCATGGCGGTGGGGGTCTTGGCCCGGGAGTCGAGGTTGACGTTGTAGCCGGCGCTGGTGGTGGCGGCGGGCTTGGCGTCGCTGAAGTTGAGCTTGATGTCGCCGGTGGTGCCGGTGAGCACGCCGTTGGAGTCGGCGAGCTTGCCGGTCAGGCGCAGGCCGCTGGCGTTGACGATGTAGCCGTTCTTGTCGGTCTGGAACTGGCCGTTCCGGCTGTAGGTGATCGTCCCGTTGTCGCTCATCCGGAAGAAGCCCTGGCCGTTGATCGCCAGGTCGAGGGCGTTGCTGGTGGTGGAGATGTTGCCCTGGGTGAACTGCTGGGACACCTTGTCGATGGACGCGCCGATGCCAACCTGGGTGCCACCGCCGGCCAGCGACGCGGCGAAGACGTCGGAGAACTGGGTGGTGGATTGCTTGAAGCCGACGGTGCCCGAGTTGGACACGTTGTTGCTGATGGCGTCGAGGGCCTTGGAGGCGATGGAGAGCCCGCTCAAACCTTGCTGGAAAGCCATTTTCTGTCTCCGCTTAGAGAATCTGCTTGATGTCGGCGAGGCTCACCACCCCGCTGCCCACATCCAGGGACACGCTGCCGCTGCTGCTGCGCAGCACGCTATTGACGGTGGCGATCTGCAGCGCGACGGGCTTCAGGGTGGTGTCGCCCCGGGTGGCGGCCACGCTGATGCTGTACTTGCCGGTGGCGGCCTGGGCGCCGCTGGCACTCAGGCCGTCCCACGCGAAGTTGTGCACGCCGGCGTCGGCGGCGCCCAGCTCGAGCTTGCGCACTTCGAGGCCGTTGGAATCCTTGATCGTCACCGTCACCTTGTCGGCGGCGGTGGGCAGTTCGAAGCCGCCGTAGGTCTTGCTGCCACTGGTCAGGCTGAGGCCGTTGCCGTTGACCATCACGCCCTTGCCCACCAGCGCCGCCGCCTGCAGCACCTCGCCCGACTGGCTGTTGGCGAGCAGGGTGGCGAGGGTGGTGTTGAGCTTCTCGAGGCCATTGACCGTCTCGATCTGGGCCATCTGGGAGGTCATCTGGGCGTTGTCCACCGGGTTGAGCGGATCCTGGTTCTTCAGCTGCTCGGTGAGCAGCGTGAGGAAGCGGCTCTGGGCGGCGTCGGTCTTCGAGGCGGTGGAGGCGGTGTTCTTCTGCAGCGCGGCGATGACTTCGGCGGAGGTGGCGGAACCCACTGTGCTCATGATCTTTCCAATCTCGATGAACTGTTACTGTCCGATGGCGAGGGTCTTTTCCATCAGGCTCTTGGCCGTCCCCATCATCTCGGCGTTGGTCTGGTAGGCGCGGGAGGCGGAGATCATGTTGGTCATCTCCTCGACCACGTTCACGTTGGGCATCGTCACGTAGCCCTCGGCGTTGGCGGCGGGGCTCTTCGGGTCGAACACCATGCGCATCGGCGCGGCGCTCTCGACCACCTGGGTCACCCGCACGCCCTGGGCGGCCACGCCGGCGCCGGGCATCGGGGTGGCGGCAAACACCACCTGCTTGGCCTTGTAGGGCTGGCCGTCGGCACCCACCACGCTGTCGGCGTTGGCCAGGTTGCTGGCGGTGGTGTTCAGGCGCATCGACTGGGCGTGGAGCGCCGTGCCGGCCACCTGGAAGACATTGAGCATGCTCATGGCGATCTCCTTACTGGCCCTGGACGGCCATCTGCATCGAGCGCAGCAGGCCGTTGATGAAGGTGACGCTGGCCTGGTACTGCACCGAGTTCTCGGCGAAGGCGGCCCGCTCGGTATCCATGTTCACCGTGTTGCCGTCCACCGCGCCCTGCACCTCGTTGCGGTACTTGAGGCTGGCCTCCAGCGGGTTGGCGGCGGCGCCGGCGATGTGGCGCTGGGCGGTGGTCTTGAGGGGCAGGCCGCGGGTCGCGCCGCCAAGGGCGCCAGTCAGGGCCTCGCGGAAATCCACGTCGCGGGCCTTGAAGTTGGGCGTGTCGGCGTTGGCGATGTTGGAGGCGATCACCTGCTGGCGGTAGGCGCGGGCGTTGAGCGCGGTCTGGTGAAAACGCAGCGTATCGTCCAGTCGGTTCGTCATGTCTGCTAATCCCTCAAGTTGGGTGCCGGGTCCGCCGTAAGCTGCTGGAGACCGGCTGGCAGCCACACCTTTGCAGCTTCCGTGCCAGCCATCTTATGAGCCGGCCACCGCCGTCGATGGGTCGAACAGGCGGCAAATCGCGCCCCAATTCCCCGGCCGGCAGCCGCTTTTTTGCCTCCCCGCCACTGCCGCCGCGGCAAACTTTGCCGGCCCGGCCGCCCGCCACCGGCCGCCTCGAACAGGGCCGGAAAAGCGCGTCTGTTCCCGTCGCGGCGACGGGCGCCCACATGGTTCAATGGCGTCATCGCGCTTCGCGCTGCCATGCCATGACCTCCGTGCCCCGCTTTCTCGCCCTCCTCCTCGTGCTGCTGAACCTTGCCGCGCCGGCCGCCGCCCGCCAGGACGCCGCGCCGGTGCGGGCCGAGGTGAGCCGCTTCCTGGCCGCCCAGGCCCGCAGCCTGTCGGGCGAGGTGAGCATTCAGGTGGGCGAGTTCGGCGCCGGCAACGCGCTGGCCCCCTGCCTCCAGCTCGAAGCCTTCCTGCCGCCCGGCGCACGGGCCTGGGGGCGCATCTCGGTCGGCGTGCGCTGCCTGGCGCCGACGGCGTGGTCGGCCTGGGTGCCCGCCGAGGTGCGGGTGAAGGGCCCCTACCTGCTCACCGCCGGCCCGCTCGCCGCCGGCCAGCCCATCGCGCCGGGCGACCTGCGCGTCGACACCGGCGAACTCACCTCGATGGCCGCCGACGTGCTCACCGACCCGGCCCAGGCCATCGGCCAGACTGCCCGGATCAACCTCGCCGCCGGCCGTCCGCTCACCGCCAGCCACCTGCGCCCACAACTGGCGGTGGCCCAGGGCCAGCCGGTGAAGGTGGTCTCCGGCGGGGCCGGCTTCCAGGTGGCCAACGACGGGGTGGCCCTCAGTTCGGCCGGGGTCGGCCAGCCCGCCCAGGTGCGCCTTGCGAGCGGTCAGGTGGTGCGGGGCATCGCCCGCAGCGGAGGCGTTGTCGAAATCACGCTGCCATGAAACGGCCGCCGCGCCCTTCGTCCCGAATGGGTTAAAGTTTCATCTCCATGCGTCGTATACCCAGTCGACTTATGGATGAAAGGGCACTGCCGTGAAGATCGATAACTCTGTCAAAGCGACCAGCAATCTGCCGTCCGGCGAAGGCCGCACGCGCACTGCCAAGGAAGCACCGAAATCCCAGGACGCCGGCAGCAGCGAGAAGGTCGAGCTGTCCTCCCTGTCCGCCCGCCTGCAGCAGATGGAGCAGACCATCGCCAACACGCCGGTGGTCGATAGCGCGAAGGTGAATGAGATCAAGCAGGCGATGAGCGAGGGCCGCTTCAAGGTGGACACCGAGAAGGTGGCCGACGGGCTCATCGACAGCGTGCGTCAGATGCTCAACGCTCAAACTTCCAAGGCGTAAGCGGGCATGGCTGTCGATCCCGGCTTCCAGGCTCGCCTCGCCCAGCTCATCCAGGACGAGTTGCGCGGCATGCGCGGCTTCGTGGCCCTGCTCGAGCGGGAGGAGGCGCTGCTGGTGCACAGCCAGATCGACGCGCTGGCCTTGCTCGCCGAAGAGAAGACGGCGCTTTACCGGGCGCTCCAGCGCCTGTCCGACGACCGGCTGGCGATGTTTGCCCGGGTCGGGGCCAAAGTGACCAACGAGAACATCCGCATCGTGCTGGCCGGCAACCCCGAAGCCCTCACCGCCTGGAGCGAGGTGGTGGCGCTGGCCGATCAGGCCAAGGAGCGCAACCGGGTCAATGGTCAGCTGATTACCCAGCGTCTGCAGAACAACCAGCAGGCGCTCACCACCCTCCTCGCCGCCGCAGAGCACCCCCAGATTTACGGCCCGGACGGCCAGTCCCGCCCCACCGGCGGCAGCCGCCACCTCGGCTCGGTCTGATTCCGGCCTGCGCACCGGCCCGTCTCGGGCACGCGCCCTCCTCCCCCGCTTCGCCTGTGGCCTGACCGCGCCGCGTCCGTGCGCCCGCTACTGCGCGGGCCTGTTGGCGTCTGCGGGGGGCGAGGCCGGCACTGGGGGCGCCGCATCGGCCGGCAGAATCGAGTCGGCGATGCCGGAGGCCCGCGGCTTCGGCTGGGCCTGGGGCTCCACCGCCCGCGATTCGATCAGGATCGTCACCCGCCGGTTGCGGGCCCGCCCCTCGGGCGTGGCGTTGTCGGCCACCGGCCGCTGGTCGCCATACCCTGCCGCGGTGAGGCGCGCGGGCTGCACGCCGCTCTCCACGAACAGCCGCACCACGCTCGACGCCCGCACCGCCGACAGCTCCCAGTTGGACGGGAAGGCCGCGGTGGCGATGGGGATGGTGTCGGTGTGACCCTCGACGGTGATCGGGAACTCCGCCGGCCCCACCACCTGCCCCACCGCCCGCAGGGCCGCGACGGCCTCCCGCCCGAGCTGGGCCTCGCCGGGGTTGAACAGCACACTGGCGTTGATCTCGACGGTGATGCCGAAGGCGCCCTCGGTCACCCGCACCTGGCCGTCGGCCACCAGCGGGGCGAGCACCTTGCGGATCTCCTCGGCCATGTTCTTGACCCGCTCGGCCTTGGCCTTGCGGGCCTCCTCGATCTCGGGGCTGGGCGGCGGGCCGCTGGGGCGGATCGACGGGATGGGGGCGGACGCCATCTGGGCGTTGTTGGTCTGCACGCCAAGCTTGCGGAAGGCGTTGACCACCGAGTCGGACATGATCCGATACTTGCCCTCGTTCACCGACGAGAGCGAGTACATCACCACGAAGAAGGCGAACAGCAGGGTGATGAAGTCGGCGTAGGAGACGAGCCAGCGTTCGTGGTTCTCGTGCTCGTCCTCGTGCTTCCGGCGTCGCGCCATCGCCTACCCCGTGTAGCCCTTGAGGCGGCTCTCGATGATCCGCGGGTTGTCGCCGTTGGCGATGCCGACGAGACCATCCAGCAGCATCTCGCGCATCGAGGCGAGGGTGCCGATCACCCCGAGCAGCTTCTTCGAGACCGGCAGGAAGATCAGGTTGGCGGAGCCCACCCCGTAGATCGTCGCCACGAAGGCCACCGCGATGCCGGAGCCCAGCTTGGAGGGGTCGGAGAGGTTCTCCATCACGTGGATGAGGCCCATCACCGCGCCCAGGATGCCGATGGTCGGGGCATAGCCGCCGGCGGCCTCCCAAATTTTGGCGCCCTGCTTCATCTGGCCTTCCCAGGTGTCGATCTCCACTTCGAGCACCTCGCGCAGACGGTCGGGCTCGACGCCATCGACCAGCAGCTGCAGGCCCTTCTGGATGAAGGGGTCGTCGATGGCGGGGATCTGGCTTTCCAGCGCCAGCAGGCCCTCCTTGCGGGCCACGTTGCTCCAGCGCACCACCTCGGCGATCAGCGCGTCGTGATTGAGCGCCGGCGGCATGAAGACCCAGCGGATCATCTGCACGCCCAGCCGGAAGACCTTGAGCGAGCTTTGCAGCATCACCGCGCCAAGGGTGCCGCCGATGACGATGAGGAAGGCCGTCGGCTGGATCAGCGAGCCGACGTGACCACCCTCGAGCACCTGCCCGACGAGGATCGCGGCCAGCGCGAGGGTGAGGCCGATCAGGCTGATGCTGTCCATGGCGACGCCCCGGGCCCGGTTCAGCCGGCGGCCGGGCGACGACCGCGGCCGCGGCCCTCACCCTTGACCTTGGGCGCCGTCTGGATCGCGCCGGAGATGCGCGAGCGCAGGCGGGCGATGGCCTGGCTGTGGAGCTGGCACACGCGGGATTCCGAGACGCCCAGCACCTCGCCGATCTCACGCAGGTTCATGTCCTGCTCGTAGTACAGGCCCATCACGGTCTTCTCGCGCTCGGGCAGGTCGTCGATGGCCTTGATGAGCACGTCGCGCATGTTGCTGTCGAGCAGCAGCGTGAGCGGGTCGTTGCCTTCGAGGGTGATGTGGCGCTCAAGGTAGTCGTCCTCGCCCTCGCCGCTGAAATCCTCGAAGTACACCAGTTGGTAGCCGCGGGCTTCCTGCAGCATGTGCTGGTATTCGGCCAGCGGCACGCCCAGCGAGTCGGCCAGTTCGGCCTCGGTAGGGTGGCGGCCGTTCTGCTGCTCCAGCTGATGCACCGCCGCCTCGATGCGCCGCATGTCCCGGCGCAGGCTGCGGGGCAGCCAGTCGTTCTCGCGCAGGCCGTCGAGCATCGAGCCGCGGATGCGCTGCACCGCGTAGGTCTCGAACTGGGCGCCAAGCCCTTCCTCGTAACGGTTGATGGCGTCGAGCAGGCCCAGCATGCCGTTCTGGATGATGTCCTCCACCTGCACGCTGGCAGGCAGCTTGGCCATCAGGTGATAGGCGATGCGCTTGACCAGCGGCGCGTACTGGACGACGAGTTGCTCTTTATCGAGGGTGCCGGAAGCGGTGTACATCTTTCGTCTGCTTTCTGGTCTGGTTTCGGAGTCGCGCGGCGCTCCCATTACTCATCGGCAACGATAGGCTTTCATGCAGCCGACGACACAAGATTTCACAATTGCACTTTTTGCCCGGCTCAACCGGCCACACCGGCCTGGGTCGACCAGGCGCGCAGCCGGCGGATGAAGGCCTGGGCCCCTTCGGCCGGGTGCCGGGCGCCCAGGGGCGTGGTCATGGCGTCGGCCAGGGGGTCGCGTTCCACCTCGCCGCGCCACACCAGGGGCAGGCCCACGTGGCGACCGGTGAAGTCGTTGAGGCTGGCGAAGAGCGCGGTGGCGTCGGCCCGGTCGCGGGCGCCGCTCACGGCGATCTCCAGCGATCCGGCGCCGGCGGCGGCCAGGCCCTTGATCCACTGACAGGCGCCGCGGGCGCCCACCCCGCTGGCCTCCACCACCAGCAGGCGGCGGCCGGCGGCGCGGGCAAAGGGGGTGAGGTTGCGCACGTCGCCGGCGGTGTGGATCGCCAGCAGGTCGGCGCGGCGCTGCAGCTCGGCGATGCCGGCTTCGAGGCGGGCGTGCTGGGCTTCGTCGAGCAGCGGCACGGCCAGCACGGTGGCGGCGGCAGGCACCACCCACAGCCCGTCGGCCACTTCGCGCATGGTCTCGGTCACGTCGTGCTGCCCTTGCAGGGCGCCCAGCAGGTCGCCGCCGTCCGGGTAGCCGAAGGCCGCCAGCAGGGAGCCGCGGTCGGGGGCGTGCTCGTCGATGGCCACCACGCGGCGGGCCCCTTCGGTGAGGGCGGTGAGGGTCTGGATGGCCAGATCCCGCGGGGCGCGGCCCGAGGCGAACAGGGCCACCACCCCGGCCGGGGTGCGGCGGAACAGGCGGCGAAGGCCGGCGGCCTGATCGGAGGCGTGGAGCATCTCAAACCCCTCCGCGCAGTTGGGCGACCCCGGTCTGGCCGGCACCGGCCATCAGCAGGCCGGCTTCGAGGGGGTCGAGCCGAAAGGGGGAGTTGGCGGGCAGCTCGCGCAGCGCCTGGTCGAGCAGCGCGTCCCGGTCGGGCAGGTGGAGGTCTTCCGGCACCCGCTGGCCGTTGGCGATGTAGTACACGTTCACCTGGTGGCGCACGGCCACGTCGAGCACCGGCGCGAGGGACATGGCTTCGTCCATCTTGGTGAGGATCACGCCGGCCAGATCGTCGCCGCCGTAGGCATTGACCACGTCGTCCAGGGTGTCGCCGCGGCTGGTGGCGTTGAGCAGCAGCAGGCGCGACACCTTGCCGGCGCCGGTGAGCATGGCGGCCTGCTCGGCGACCATCTTGTCGCGCTGGCTCATGCCCATGGTGTCGATCAGCACCATGTGCTTGTCGCGCAGGCTGGCGAGGGTTTCGCGCAGGTCGGTGGCGTCGCGCACCACGTACACCGGCACGCCCAGGATGCGGCCGTAGATGCGCAGCTGCTCGTGGGCGCCGATCCGGTAGCTGTCGGTGGTGATGAGGGCCAGCTTGTCGGCGCCGTGGCGCACCACGCAGCGGGCAGCGAGCTTGGCGGTGGTGGTGGTCTTGCCGACGCCGGTGGGGCCGACCAGCGCGAACACGCCGCCCCGGTCGATGATGTCGGCGTCGCAGTCCATGGCGCGGAAGCGCCGGGCGAGTTCGGCGTGGAGCAGGCGGTGGGCTTCTTCGGGGGCTTCGTCTTCGGACACGCACTCGGCCAGCTCGCGGGCCAGCACGGCAGAGAAGCCGGCCTCGAGCAGATCGCCGATCAGGCGGGCGCGGCCGGGGGCGCTGCGGCTCAGTTCGCCCCAGGCAAAACCGGCGAGCTGGCGTTCGATCATGGTGCGGATGGCAGCCAGCTCGTTGGCCATCTGGGAGTTGGCGGATTCGAGGGCGCGGATGCGGGCTTCTTCTTCGATGCCGGTGGGGCGCTGGCGGGCCGGGGCTTCGGGGGCGCGGGCGGCGGCGTCGCTGCGCAGGGGCGAGCGGGGCTGGGCCGGGGCCGGGGCACGGGGCGCCTCGGCGGGCGGGCGGCGCATCTGGCTGGAGGCGGCATTGAACACGTCGCGGTTAAGCTCGACCCGCGGCGGGTTGAAGGGCTGCATGTCGGGGGCGCGAGGGGCGGCCGGCCGGGGCTGGGCGGCTTGCGTCGGCGCGGGCGATGGGGCCGGGCGGTTGGCCGCGGCGGCGCGGGACAGGCTGACGCGGAAGTCGTCGTCGAAGAAATCCGGCGCAGGAGCAGGCGCGGGAGCCGCCGCCACCGGGGCGGGCGCAGGCGCCGCTGCGGCGGCCTGGGCCTGGCTGCGGGCACGCTGCAGGCTTGCCACATCGCCCGCCGGCAGGGCGAGGATCTCGACGCCGCCGTTGGCCGCGCGGTTGGCCAGCACCACGGCGTCCGGACCGAGGTCGTCCTTCAGCATGCGAAGGGCCTCGCGGGCGGTTTTGGCAAAGTAGCGCTTGACGTTCATGCTCCTGTCTCCGGGGTACGAAGGCACTCACGGGATCGGCGTGGGCACTTCGGTACGTTTGATTATCCGCAGCCGGTCGTCTTTCGATGGCCGGGAAAAGACAGGTTTTAGGGTGCTATTCCTGCGGCGGGGCCGGCCGGCGCCCATTCCGGGCGCGCCGACGGCAGGATCAGGCGGTGGGGGAGATCATCGCCGAGACGCGGATCAGGCGGGTCTCGGGCACTTCGGAGTTGGCCACCACCTTGAGGGTGGGCACGCTGCGGCGCAGGAAGCGCGACAGCAGCCAGCGCAGCGGCGCCGGCACCAGCAGCACCGGCGGCAGGCCGATGTCTTCCATGCGCTGGGCGGCGGCGGCGGTCTCGCGCAGCAGAGTGTCGGCGAGGCCCGGCTCGATGGCGCCGCCGTCCGGCCCGCCGCCAGCCATGGCCTGCATCAGCACCCGCTCCAGGCCCGGATCGAGGGCCATCACCTGCACCTCGCCGCTGCCCGGGAAGAGCCCCTGGACAATCGCCCGACCCAGGGCCTGACGCACGCGGGACGTAAGCTCCAGCGGGTCTTGCACCCGCGGGGCGAATTCGGCCAGCACCTCGACGATGGAGCGCATGTCGCGGATGTTGACGCCCTCGTCGAGCAGGTTCTGCAGCACCCGCTGCACGGTGGCCAGCGGCAGCAGCTTGGGCACCAGATCTTCCACCAGCTTGGGGTTGTCCTTGGCGATGTGGTCGAGCAGCGACTGGGTCTCGGTGCGGCCCAGCAGTTCGGGCGCGTGGCTGAGGATCAGGTGGTTGAGGTGGGTGGCCACCACGGTGCTGGCGTCGACCACGGTGTAGCCCAGGGCGTGGGCCTGCTCCCGCTGGCTGGCGTCGATCCACACCGCGGGCAGGCCGAAGGCCGGATCGGTGGTCTCGCGGCCGGCCAGCGGGCCCGAGACCCGCCCCGGGTTGATCGCCATGAACTGCCCGGGGAAGGCGTTGCCGGTGCCGATCTCCACCCCCTTCAGCACGATGCGGTAGGCGTTGGGCTTGAGTTCCAGGTTGTCGCGGATGTGCACTGGCGCGGCCAGAAAGCCGATGTCCCGGGCGAACTTCTTGCGCAGGCCGCGGATGCGCTTGAGCAGCTCGCCGTCCTGGCCCTTGTCCACCATCGGGATCAGCCGGTAGCCCACCTCCAGCCCCAGCACGTCCACCGGGGTGACATCCGACCAGCTGGCTTCCTGGCTCTCGGCAGGCACCACCGGCGCCGCGGCGGGCGCCTCCTCCTCCACCGCCTCCGTCTGCTTGATGCCGCCCCGCCACGCCATGTAACCCAAGGCGCTGGCCAGCAGCAGGAACACGAAGTTGGGCATGCCGGGGATCAAACCCAGGATGCCCAGGATCGCCGCGGTGAGCACCAGCACCTGCGGGTTGGAGAACACCTGCCCGATGACCTGGGAGCCCATGTCCCCGTCGTCGCCCACCCGCGACACCACCAGGCCGGCCGCCACCGAGATGATGAGCGCCGGCAGCTGGGCCACCAGCCCGTCGCCGATGGTGAGCAGGGTGTAATTGGTGGCCGCCTGCCCCAGCTCCATGTTGTGCTGGAGCACGCCGACGATCAGCCCGCCCACCACGTTGATCCCGAGAATGAGGATGCCCGCCACCGCGTCGCCGCGGACGAACTTGGAGGCACCGTCCATGGCGCCGTAGAAGTCGGCCTCCTGAGAGGTCTCGGCCCGGCGCTTCTTGGCCTCCTTCTCATCGATGAGGCCGGCGTTGAGGTCGGCGTCGATGGCCATCTGTTTGCCGGGCATCGCGTCGAGGGTGAAGCGCGCCCCCACTTCGGCGATCCGCCCCGCGCCCTTGGTGATGACCACGAAGTTGATGACCGTGAGGATGATGAACACCACCAGGCCCACCGCGGTGTTGCCGCCCACCAGGAAGTGACCGAAGGCCTCGATCACCTTGCCCGCCGCATCCGGCCCGGTGTGGCCCTCCAGCAGCACGATCCGCGTCGAAGCCACGTTGAGCGACAGGCGCAGCAGCGTGGTGACCAGCAGCACCGTGGGGAACACCGAGAAATCCAGCGGCTTCCTGGTGTACATCGCCACCAGCATCACCATCACCGACACCGCGATGTTGAAGGTGAACATCAGGTCGAGCACGAAGGCCGGCAGCGGCAGCACCATCATCGACAGGATGAGGACGATGAGCAGCGGCCCGGCAAGCTGCCGGATGTTGCTGGGCGCAAACAGCGTGCGCAGGTTGAGACTTCCGTTCATGCTCCGGATGGTCGCTCAGACCAGCGCCGGGGAAAGGGCGGAAGTGAGGGGGAAAGGGGGGGTAATTCGGGGAAGGCACCTGCTCATCTGAGCAAGATCGCCCTTAATGGTGCTAGCCTTAGGGCATGGATACCATCGATTTGAATACTCTCATACGATTCGCCGAGGCTTGTCGCCGTGGAGCAGAGAGCCTGCCTAAGCAACCTCGCTCGATTGATTTTTCGGATTTCCCTGCCGGGGCTTGTGGCGCATCAGCTAATCTAATTGGCCGATTGTTGAAGGAACACTTCGGCATTGACGGCGATTATGTATGCGGAGAGCACCACCCAGGTCTTTCACGAAACCAGAGCCACGCCTGGTTCGAGGCTTGTGGGCATATCATCGACATCACACATGACCAGTTCGGCGAAACCAACACTGAGGGATGGGTGCTGCCACTCAATAATCCTTGGCATGCGTCGTTCGGCAACACCGAAAGACGCAAGGGTTTTTGCATGCCCCAGAATTGGCCGATGTACCCCTCCGATGGCTACGCGGCCATGAGCGCAGCGCTAAGAAACCTTCAAGACCCAGAATGAGTGCACCTTGGTGCCCGTAACACGGCCAAGATCATCTTTCAGGGCAATCCATTGACGCCCTTGTGCCGAAGCCGCGAGTGCTGCCGGGCTTAGAAGTACCCGCCTGACGCTTGCAGCACACGGCTCTTCAATGCCTCGCCGCCCGATACCCCACCCCAAACCGCTCCGCCAGCAAGCCCAGCCGCCTGTCCAGCGTCCAGAGCACGGCGCCGGGTGTCATCAGCGTCGAGGTCAGCAGGAGAATGTCGATCAGTCCGCAGCCCCCGCCGAAGAGTTTTTCCCGCTCAATGAGGGTGAGCGCCTCGAACACGCTGGCCTGTCGGGTCGGCTGTAGCAGCCCCAGATCGGCGAGAGTGCGCATCCGGTCCGGTGGCGTACCGCAGGCAACTTCGCCAATCACCAGCGGGTGCGACATTGCAAGATCGAGCCCGAGCAGTTCGACCAGCGCATCGTTGCTGCGCCTGAAATGGTCTACCCACACGGAGGTATCGACGAGCACGCCGCTCATCGCTGATCCTGTTCCCGGCTTCGAGGAATGCCCTGCATATCCGGGGCACTGGCGCCCAGCGCGGCGAGCCGTTTGGCCGCCTGGACCCGGACGAAGGTCTTGATCGCCTCACGGAACAGATCGGCCTTGTCCATGGAAGGATCGGCCAGTTCCAGTGCCCGCTCGTAAAGGGCATCATCAATCGTCACTGTCGTACGCATGCGGCGCTCCCAAGCATCCATGATGGTGCGAATCTGCATCCACACGGATGCAAAAGCAAGCTCGGCATTGGAGTGAGCCAGCCGGGCCACGCCCAGCCGGCTCCGCTTCATCTACTTCTTGCCACCGCCACCCGCAGGGGCGTTGCTACGGCCACCGCCGGAGGGTTGGCCGGTGCCGCTGGGCCAGCCACCGCCGTTACCCTGGCCGCGGCCGCCGCCGCCACTGCTACCGCCTTTCCCACCGCCCCCCTGCGAGGCACCGCCACGGGCGCCGCCGCTGCTTCCACCTTTGCTCATTTGAATCTCCAGTTGCCGGAAGTGATCGGGATGCGGGAGGAAGCCGGCACCTCCACCGCTTGAGACGTTGCCTGCACGGCCGCCCGGAAGGCGAAGGCCGCCCGTTCCGCGCCGTTGCGGCGCCGCTTCATCGGGTGACCGGCGCCGCGCTCACACACCCGCGGCGCTGTTGCCACGCGGGCGGCGGGTGGGGGATTTCTTCTCGGATTTCTTCTTGAGCCCCATCGCGGCAAGCTCGTTGGAGTCGTCGCCATACTGGGCGCGCACCTGACTCTTGGCGTCGAGCATCTGCTTGTGGATGCGCTGTTCCGTGTTGGCGAGCCTGTCGCGCACGGCGTCCATCGCGATCTGGGCGTGCACCAGGGCGGCGCGGTCGGCCAGGAGTTCCTCGTAGGTGGCGGTGATGGCCGCAAGGGTGACATTGGGATCGCGAGGCGCGTAGTCGGGCATGGTGGCGAGGGCCATGAAGGCCTGGATGTCGTCTTCGAGCACCTGAGGGGCGACGCGGCCGGTGGCGGTGGATGTCATGTTCTCTCCAGAATGAAATGATGTTCGGGCAGGGCGCGCGACGCGTCGCCCATGCCGGATTATGCATACAGTCAACCCGAAATGCATCCACAAATTTGAATTGCATTCACGCGCACACATCCGAACATGCCGAGCGAACGCGGGCACGCCGCGCGGCCCCACGCCACGGTGAGGGTGACGGCCCGGAAAGGCGCGGCGCGCCATACGCCACCCCGACCACCGCTGCGGCAGGGGGAGCGCGGACGCAAGCATCCGGCAAGCCTGCACGACAAGGCGCTGCGGGCACCGAGCGCATCCACGTCGGGACTGAGCACGGTGTTGTGCCCTTGTGACAAAGCTCAGTGGGGCCGAGGGCTTTCAACGATAGGACATTCCCTTATCCAGCGCCCTTTTGATAAGGCTCAGCCCTATCGTTGAAAAGGATCGATAGCCCGAGACAAGACAACAAGCCCTCGCGATAAAGGCCAGGGCTATCGTGAGAAGGGAACAAGGGGACAAGATTGAGGAAAGCGTGCGCTGCGTGGGCCACGGGCGCGGCCCCTGCCCCCGTCCTCCGCTGCTCAACGCTCCTTCGACCGCCTGGCGTAGAGCCACAGGGGGACGGCGCTGATTGCGGCGCCCAGTGGGCTGAAGATTCCGCCGTAGATCACCGCGATGGAGGCGGACGAGATCATCGGCGGCCGCCCTCCATGGCTTTCGGCGAAGGATCGATCCTCCGCGCAGCCGACGGCGACGAAGATGAAGAAGCCGCCGATCGAGCCGATCATGAAGGCCAGACGCCAGACGAGACCGGGCTGGGACTTGCCCGCGCGGAGCACCCACGGGGCGGACAGGGCCACGACGAGAAGCGGGGGCCCCAGGGTGTAGAGGAATAGGTCGACCATGATCGCAAGGCCTGCGCGGGGGGCCGGCATTCG
>NZ_JAYRMI010000018.1:41030-55806 GCF_041904905.1 Zoogloea sp.
CTAGTCTACGCGCATCGCCCGGGACAGCTGGGCCGGAGCACGCGGACGAGGGCGGCCCGCAGCGCTCACGCTGGCGCCTCGCCGGGGCCGGGGTCCATGCCGTCGGGCACGGCGAGCTGGCTGGGGACGTCGGGGGGCAGGCCGCCTTCGGCGATCCAGTGGTTGAGCTGGAAGACCCAGGCCATGACCTCGGCGACCACGGTGTAGAGGGTGGCGGGGATCTGCTGCTCCAGCTCGCAGTGGGCGTAGAGGGCGCGGGCGAGCGGCGGGGCTTCGAGGATGGGGACGTTGTTCTCGCGGGCCAGCTCGCGGATCTTGCCGGCGACGAGATCGACCCCCTTGGCCACGACGATGGGGGCGCCGGCCTTGTCGGGGTCGTACTTGAGGGCGACAGCGTAGTGGGTGGGGTTGGTGACCACCACGTCGGCGGTGGGCACGTTGCTCATCATGCGGCGGCGGGACATCTCCCGCTGGGCGGCGCGGATGCGGGCCTTGATCTGGGGGTCGCCCTCCTGCTCCTTCATTTCCTGGCGCAGCTCGTCCTTGGTCATGCGCAGGCGGCGGTGGTATTCCCACAGCTGGAAGGGCACGTCGATGGCGGCGATGACCGCCAGGCTGCCGACGATCAGCAGGGCCGACAGGAGCACCAGCCCGGCGAAGTCGTCCATGCTGGTGGCCAGCGGCTGGAGCATCAGCGAGAAGAGGTGATCCCGCTCGCGCCACACCACCCACACCCCCACGCTGGCCACCAGCACCGACTTGAGGGTGGCCTTGACCAGCTCCGCCAGCCCGTGGGTGGAGAACATGCGCCCCAGCCCCTGAAGGGGGTCGAGGCGGGTGAGGTCGAACTTGAGGGCCTGGGTGGAGAACACCCAGCCGCCCATCAGGAAGGGGGTGACCAGGGCGGCGATCACCGAGACGAGGAGCAGCGGGGCGATGGTGAGCAGGCCGTCGGTGGCGAGTTGGCCGAGCACCTGCTGCATGCCGTCGGGCTCGAAGGCTTTCTGGCGTTCGAAGTTGAGCCCGCTACGCACAAGCTCCATCATCCGGTGCCCGCCCCAGCGGCCCAGCACGTACAGCGCCGCCACGCCCACCATCAGCGAGATGAAGGTGGCCAGCTCGCGGGATTGGGGAACCTGCCCTTCCTCGCGGGCCTGCTCCAGTCTTCGCGCTGAGGCTGATTCTGTCTTTTCGAGGTCGCTGTCTTCGGCCACGGCCCGCTCGACGGTCGTTCAGAGGATGCAACGATACCGGCAGACGGCGGCGGGCAAGGCGCCGAACAGATGGGGATTGGAGGGGTAATTCCAGGGAGCGGAGCGTGGAAAGTGGGGAGGGGGATAGGGAATGGGAAATGGGGGGTAGGAAGAGGGGCGATGCCGATGGGCGGTGCGCTGGCGTTCGGCTGCGCTCCCCCACTCTCCACTTACCACTTCCTACTTCCTCTTACCCGCTCCCCCTTGGCCGCTCAGGCGGTCTGCCCGCTGGCCAGCAGGTCGCGCAGGCCGTCGGTTTCCCGGTGCAGCTCGCCCAGCTTGGCACTGAGCAGCATCAGCTGGTCTTCGAGCAGGCCGAACAAGGCGCGGCTGGCCTGCAGCGGGGTGCCGGCCACCAGGCGGGTCGCGTCGATGCGGGCCTGCAGTTCGGTGAGGGCCTGCTCCTGCCGGGGGTTGAGGGCAATGCACTCGCGCAGGGCGCGGTCGCGTGCCAGGAAGAACCCCGGGGGGTCGTGCTCGGCGAGGTCTTTCCAGTAATCGAAGTCGAAGTCACCCATCTGCGCTCTCCCGGCCCATCCGGCACCGTGGCCGGAACGGCAACGGGCAGGGGCGGTCAGGAACGATCCTAACCGAGCCCTGCCGCGGGTCGAGCGGCATAGATCACGCCATCTTGTTGCAGTGTGTTGCGCCGTGGAGGATGTCGCGGCGCGTGCTCCGGGTCTCCGTTACATCGTGCGCACTCGGGTTCAGGCCGCCAGGGCGGGCAGTTCCAGGTGGGCCAGCAGCAGGCGGCGGGAGACGCCGCGGGTCTCGCCCAGCGCCCCGAGCAGTTCCTTCATGTCGAGGATGAGCACGATCTGGCCGTTGGAGAGGGTGGTCACCCCGGCCACGCCCTTCGGGCGGAAGTCGTCGAGGGATTTGATGACCGCATCCTCGCGGCCGGCGAAGCTGTCGATGGCGAGGATGAAGCTCTGCTCGGCGCTCTGCATGAACACCCCGTACTCGGGGGTCTGGTTCTGCTCCCAGCCCAGCAGGGTGGACAGGGGCATGATGGGCAGCACTTCGCCGCGCACCACCATGGTGGCCCGGCCGCCCACCTCCTGCACTTCGGAGGGCTCGATGGGGAGGATCTCGCGGACCATCGACAGGGGCACGGCAAAGGGCTGCTCGCCAAGGCGCACCAGCAGCACCGGCAGGATCGCCAGGGTGAGGGGCAGGCTGATGATGAAGGTGGTGCCCTTGCCCATCGTGGAGCGGATGTCGATGGAGCCGTTGAGCTTCTGGATGTTGGTGCGCACCACGTCCATGCCCACGCCGCGGCCGGAGACGTCCGACACCTGGCTGGCCATGGAGAAGCCCGGGAGGAACACCAGGTTGTAGCTCTGGCGCTCGTCCATGGTGTTGGCTTCCTCGTCGGTGATGAGGCCCTTCTCCACCGCCTTGGCGCGCAGCTTCTCGGCGTTCATGCCACGGCCGTCGTCGGCCACCAGGATCACGATGTGGTCGCCTTCCTGGCGGGCTTCGAGGCGGACGATGGATTTCTCGGGCTTGCCGTTGGCGAGGCGCTCCTGGGTCTCCTCCACGCCGTGGTCCACCGCGTTGCGGATGAGGTGGATGATCGGGTCGGAGAGATCCTCGATCATCGTCTTGTCGATCTCGGTTTCCTCGCCGGAGAGCACCAGCTCCACGTCCTTGCCCAGGTTGCGGGCGAGGTCGCGGGCGATGCGGGGGTATTTCTGGAACAGCCGGCCGATGGGCTGCATGCGGGTCTTCATCACCGCGTTCTGCAGGTCGGAGACGAGCAGGTCGAGCTGGCTCACCGCCAGGTCGAGGGCGTGCAGGGTCTCGGTGTCGTTGCGGCCGTTGAGGATGTCGCTGCGCAGGGCGTTGAGGCGGTTCTTGGTGAGGCCGATTTCGCCGGAGAGGTTGAGCACCTGGTCGAGACGCGAGGTGTCGACGCGGATCGAGTTGTCGCGGGCCTTCTCGGTGTCGCGGCGGCCCACCGGGCCGGTGGCGCCGGGGCGGTCGGTGGCGCGGCGGCCCACGGCGGCCTTGATGACTTCGTCGGGGGTCTTGCGGGCCAGCTCGGCGTCGCTCTGGTGCATGGTCACCGGGGCCGGCGCGGGGGCGGGCACGGCCTGGAGCACGGGCGCGGCAAGCGGGGCCGGCGCGGCGGCCGGGGTGCCGGTCACGGCTTCGAGCAGTTCGTTCCAGTCGAGCCCGTCGGCCGACGGCGCAGCCGCGGGCGCGACGGCCACCGGGGCCGGCACCGCGGGCGCAGGCGCGGCCGGGGCGGAGACGTGGGTCAGCTCACCGGCGATGGCCCGGCGCAGGTCTTCGATGAGGTGGGGGTCGGCGGCCGGGGGCTGCACGCCCTGCTCCAGGTAGCCGAACATGTCGCGCACCGAGCCGGTGGACGACAGGATCACGTCCATGATCTCGGGCGTCACCGCCAGCTCGCCGTTGCGCAGCAGGTCGAACAGGTTCTCGGTGAGGTGGCACAGGGTGACCAGCTCGGTCGCGTTGAGGAAGCCGGCACCGCCCTTGATGGTGTGAAAGCCCCGGAAGATGTCGTTGAGCAGGCCTTTGTCGCCCGGCGCCCGTTCGAGATCCACCAGCTTGTTATCCACCCCCGACAGCAGGTCGCCCGCCTCGACGAGGAAATCCTGCAGCAGGTCTTCCATCCCGGAAAAATCGCTCATTGCATTGCTCCTTGCGGTCTGGCCCGCGCTCGCCGGCTCAGAAACCGAGACTTTCGAGCAGGTCGTCCACCTGCTCCTGGTTCGATACCACGTCGTCCCGACCCACGGCGCTGATGACCGGGCCGTTCATCAGGCCTTCCGGCGCTTCCGCCTTGCGTTCGGCCGGCATCGCCTCGATGAGCACCTGGAGCAGCTGCTGCTCCAGCCCGTGGGCTAGCTCGACGACCTTCTTGATGACCTGCCCGGTGAGATCCTGGAAGTCCTGGGCCATCATGATCTCCAGCAACTGGGCGTTGGTCTCGCGGCTGCCGCTCACCACGCTGCCGAGGAAATCCCGGGTCTCGCCCGCCAGCACGCGGAACTCGTCGGGCGAGAGCTGGTTGGCGTAGAGGCGATCCCAGCGGCCGCGCAGCGCTTCGGCGTCGGCGTGGACCTTGTCCTGGATGGGCTTGGCGATGTCGGTGGCGTTGAGCACCTTGCTGGCGGCCTGCTCGGTCATCTCGGCGATGTAGGCCAGGCGCTGGCGGGCATCGGGGATGGCGTGGGCGGCCTCCTGCAGGCTGCGGTCGTAGCCAAGTTCGCGCAAGGTGTCGTGGAGCTGGCGGGTCATCACACCGATCCGGTTGAAGACGTTGTCGCAGTTGTGGACAGGGGCGTCGCCGACGGCGGGCCCGTCCTCGTGTTCGGCGGTGTACTCCTCCGCCACGGAATCGAAGAGGGCCTGGAGATCGGCGTCGTCGCTGCCGGCATCGGCGGCACCGGGGGAGGTGCTGGCGACCACTTCGAGTCGCGGCGGGGCGCTCGCGGCAGCGGCAGGCGCGCCGGAGATGCTGTCGAACAGCGCCTGCAGATCGTCGCTGTCGCCGGACTCGTCGAATTTGAGACGTTTTGCCATGGTGGAACTCCGTGCTGTCGGGGGCCGTCAGGCAGCCTTCTTGCCCATCTTCTCGAAGATCTTCTCGAGCTTTTCGGAAAGGGTGGCCGCCGTGAAGGGCTTGACGATGTAGCCGCTGGCGCCAGCCTGGGCCGCCGCGATGATGTTCTCCTTCTTGGCTTCGGCAGTAATCATCAGCACCGGCAGATGCTTGAGGGCGGGCGTGGCACGGATGTTCTGAAGCAGGGTGAGGCCGTCCATGTTGGGCATGTTCCAGTCCGTCACCACGAAGTCGAAGGGCAGCGAGTTGAGCTTCTGCAGCGCGATCTGGCCGTCCTCGGCCTCATCGACGTTGGTGAAGCCCAGCTCCTTGAGCAGGTTGCGGACGATCCGCCGCATGGTGGAAAAGTCATCGACGACGAGAAATTTCATCTTGGGGTCCGACATGTTGTTGATCTCCGTTCAATCCCGGCAGGAACGCATCAGCAGGGGGCGCAGGGTTTCCGCCAGGACGTCGGCGTCGAATTTGGCGACATAGGAATCGACGCCGACACTCTTGCCCATCGCCCGGTTGGCTTCGGAGGACAGGGACGAGTGCATGACGACCGGAATGCCTTCGAAGCGGGCATCCGATTTGATGTTGCGGGTGAGCACGTAGCCGTCCATCTCGGGCATCTCGGCGTCCACCAGAATCAGGTTGACCTCGTCGCGCAGGTCGATGCCGCGCTGCTGGGCGTGGCTGGCCATGCCTTCGAGACGGGTCCAGGCCTCCAGGCCGTTGAGGGCGTGCTTGTGGCGCACGCCGAGCTTGTCCAGGGTTTCGGCGATCTTCTTGCGGGCCACGGCGGAGTCGTCCACGAAGAAGATGTTCACGTCGTGGGCGCCCTCGAGGGGGTGGATCTGCCCAACCACGGCTTCGCCGAAGGTGCTGGCGAGGATGGTCTCCACATCGAGGATGGACACCAGCTTGCCGTCCTGCAGCTCGGTGATGGCCGTGATGAAGTGGTTGCCGCTGGAGGTGACGTTGTCCGGCGCGCGGACCTTGTCCCACTCGACGCGGATGATGCGGTCCACCTCGTGCACCAGGAAGCCCAGGGTGCGCTTGCTGTACTCGGTGACCATCATCGAGCCGCCCAGGGGCTCGCCCGGGCCGGCGATGCCCATGACCTTGGCCAGCGCCAGCACCGGAATCACGTTGCCGCGCAGGGAGATCAAGCCCTCCACGCCGGAGGGCATGTTGGGGGCCTTGGTGATGAAGGGGGCGCGGGACACCTCCCGCACCTTGAAGACGTTGATCCCGAAGATCTCCTGCGTCCCCAGGGAGAACAGCAGGATCTCCATGCGGTTGGAGCCCGCCAGCTTGGTTCTGGCGTCCACCGACTCCAGCAACCCGCGATCGACTCGATCCATGTTCATCTCGCTCCTCTTTCGCTCACG
The DNA here is from genome assembly GCF_041904905.1 of Zoogloea sp. Lineage (GTDB taxonomy): Bacteria > Pseudomonadota > Gammaproteobacteria > Burkholderiales > Rhodocyclaceae > Zoogloea. The sequence continues at coordinate 47,258 of NZ_JAYRMI010000018.1, forward strand.
CGGCCTTGGCCGCACTGTGCTGCGTGATCAGGCGACGCAGGACCTCGGCCAGCCGCTGCGGCTCGAACTTGGCCACGTATTCATCCACCCCGACCGAGCGCCCGAGCTGCTGGTTGGACATGCCCGACAGGGACGAATGCATGATGACCGGCACCCCCTCGAAGCGCAGATCGGTCTTGATCCGCTTGGTGAGGATGTAGCCGTCCATCTCGGGCATCTCGACGTCGGTGAGGATCAGGGCCAGCATGTCCTTCACCTTGCGCCCGCTGCTGCTGGCGTAGGAGGCGAGCTTCTCGAGTTCCTCCCAGGCCTGGCGGCCATTCACCGAGCCCACGTAGCGCACGCCGAGGGCGTCGAGGGTGCGCTCGATCTGCTTGCGGGCCACCGACGAGTCATCTGCAAAATAGACGGTGATCGGCTCCTCCGCCACGATCGGCTCGATGCCCTTGAACAAGAACTCGTCGTCGTAGCGGGTGGTTTCGGAGAGCACCTTCTCCACATCCAGCAGCATCACCAGCTTGGGGCCGGGCAGCTCGGTCACCGCGGTGACGAGCCCGCCCAGGTTGGCGGTGAGCATGTCGGGCGGCACCCGCATCTGGGACCAGTCGAGGCGCAGGATGGTATCCACCGCCTCCACCAGGAAACCCTGGGTGTGCCCGTTGTATTCGGTGACGATCATGATGTCGCGGGGGGTGTCGGTGGCCATCCCGGCGTACTTGGCCAGATCCACCACCGGCACCAGCACGCCCCGCAGGCTGACCATGCCTTCCACCGACGAGGGCATCTCCGGCGCGGCGGTGATGGGCGGCGTGCGCATCACCTCGCGCACCTTGAAGACGTTGATCCCGAAGGTCTCGCGACGACCGGTGCGCGGGTCCATGCCGAGGGTGAACAGCAGGATCTCCAGCTTGTTGGTGCCCGCGAGCCTGGTGCGCGCGTCAATGTTCTTGAGTAGTTCCGACATCACTCGATCTCCGTCGCTGACCGCCTGCCGTCCCGATGGGGCAGGCCCCGACCTGGGATAAATATCGGCGGGGTAAGATTATTCTTGAGGCTGGGAAGGGTCTCTTCGTCGGCCGCCGCCGCCCTGGGCGCACCGCCGTTCGCACTGCCGGCGCGGGCCTCAGGCCCGGTAGCCGATGCGGAAACCGCCCCAGTGACGACCATTCACATAAACCGGCGCAGAGATGTCGTGCATGATCTCGCCGGTGTCCCGACGGTAGGTCTGGATCAGGAAGGGCATCTCGTTCTTGCCGCACTGCTTGCCCACCGGGTCGTCGAAGATCCGCTTGGTGCGGCTGCCGACGATGTCCTTGTTGTAGTCGCCGGTGAGGGGCTGGCAGTAGCACTTGTTGTGGGTGGGCACGTAGCCGTTGCGATCGGTGCCGATGGCGTAGACCACCTCCCGGTTGCCGTCGAGCAGGCGCTCCTGCAGGTTCGGGAAGAGCCGGTCGGTGAGCGCGTCGAAGCGGGTGCTGTACTTCTGCGGGCGGGTGTTCGGGATCGGCTTGTAGGCCTCGTCGAAGAGGTCGGCCTCGCCGATCTGCCCGTTGGCGATGGCCTGCTCCAGCATCGCGCCGATCTGGCGGGATGCATCCCGAACGATGTCCGGCATCTTCTTGTGCACCACCATCGCCTGCTCGCCCGCCGGGCCCAGCTTGAAGACGCGGCGGATCTCCTTCAGGTTCACCGCCAGATCGCGCAGGCTGGTGGCCTCGTGAAGGGTCTCGCGGGCGCCGTCGGCGTTGTGGCCGGCCATGTCCATGATCTGCCGGACGTGGCCGGCGATCTGTTCGGCCTCGTGACCGTGGGTGGTGATGGCCACCGCGATGGCGTCGATCTTCTCCATCGTCTGCTGGGCGCCCTGGTTGATCTGCTCCAGCGAGCTGGCCGCCCGGCGGGCCAGTTCGGCCCCCGCGTGGGCCTGCACGCTGCCCACGTCGATGGCGGCGATGGCGCTCTTGGTTTCGGCCTGGATCGCCGAGATCATGCCGCCGATCTCGCGGGTCGCCGTCGAGGTGCGCTCGGCCAGCTTGCGCACTTCGTCGGCCACCACCGCAAACCCGCGCCCCTGCTCGCCGGCCCGGGCCGCCTCGATGGCGGCGTTGAGCGCCAGCAGGTTGGTCTGGTCGGCAATCTCGTGGATCACCTTGACGATGCCGCTGATGGCCTCCGAGCGCTCGCCCAGGGAGGCGATCACGCGGGCCGAATCGGCCACCGAGCTGGCGATGCGTTCGATCTCCCGGGAGGCGCTGGTCGCCACCTCGCCCCCCTGCACCGACAGTTCGCGCGCCGCCTGGGCGTTGCTGGCCGTCTGGCTGGCGTGGTCGGCCACCGCGTTGACGCCGGCGGTCATCTGCTCGATGGCCGTGGCCATGCTCTCGGCGGCGTCCTTCTGCCCGGCGGAGCCTTCGGCCACCCGGCCAGCGTAACCCGACAGCAGGTCGGCCGCCTCGTACACCCGCTGGGCGTCGAAGATGACCTTGCCGACGATCCCCTGAAGGCTCTCGATCAGGTCGTTGAACACCGCCTCGACCTCGCCCACCTGGCCGCCCGACACCGGCACCCGACGGGACAGGTCGCCATCCCGCAGCATCGCCCGGATGGTGTCGCGCATCTCGCCCAGGGGCTGGACGAACAGCACCCGGCAGGTCATCAGCATCGCCACCCCGATGAACACGCCAAGGGCCGCGCTGACACCGACGAATCCGGCAGTGGGAGAAACACCGAAGGCAAGCCCGGCTCCGGCTGCGCCGATGGCCGCGCACAGTCCGATGGCGCCTGAAATGAGTTGAACTCGCATGATGTCCGGCCACTCCTGTCTCGATCGAAGGCCGGTCTGCGGAAGGCAGCCGGCACACCCACCGGGCTGCCCGGCGGGCCGCCCAAGATATGGTCGTTCTTATCGACAGGGGCGCGCCGGAACTTAAGGGCGGCCGGTGGCGGTGGCGTTGCGCCGCCTATTTGAAGCTGTCGGCGCTCCGCTCGGAGAGGCGGAAGATCACATCCACCCGGTTGCCGGAGCCGCTGTAGCGCACCTCCTCGCACACCCGCAGCAGCAGCGGGATGCCGCGCCCGTGGCCCTTGAGCATCTCCTCGGTGGTGGGCTCGCGCATGGCCTGGAGCACCTGCTGCTCGTGATCGAAACCCGGCCCGGTATCGACGCAGCCGATGTGCAGCATGGGCGCCCGATCCAGGCTCTGGCGGAGGGTCAGCTCGAACTCCACCGCCCCCACCGCCAGCCGCGACAGGCGCCGGGCGCGCTCGTCGAGGTACACGTCCATGCCCTCGGCCCCCACCTTGAGCGACGAGGGCAGCCGCAGCAGGCCGTGGTCGAGGGCGTTGTTGAACAGCTCGGACAGCACCAGGAACAGCCGCCCCGTGAAGGGCCGCACCCCCTCGAACTGCTCGATGGCGCCCAGGATCAGGGGCACCGCGTCGAGGCGCTTGAGGTCGGCCGCCCCCAGGCGCAGCACCAGCCGCCAGTCGCTGGCGCTGAACGGCGCCGCCACCTCGCCGGACTGCTGGCTGAGGGTGCGGCTCGGGCTGTCGGCCAGGGCGATCTGGGCGATGGAGATGTCGTCCCGGGGCGGGTTGCCGCCCGTGAGCCGATGGACAATCTCCACCAGCCGGGGCAGCCGGGCCTCGGCCGGCAGACCTTCGAGGGCGCGCCCAAGCCCGGCGACGCCCAGCGCGACGCCTTCGGCGTCCTCCTGCTCGATGAGCCCGTCGGAGAACAGCAGCAGGTGATCGCTGGGATTGACTACGTGGGTATCGACGGTGCCGTCGAACTCGTCGTCGTCGACCACCCCCAGCGGGAAGTGGTGGCGGTTGAAGTGGATGCGCACGCCGCCATCCGGGCGCACCAGCAACGGCCCGGGGTTGCCGCCGTTCCAGACGGTGACGTAGCGTTCGCGGAAATTGACCGCCGCCAGGGTGGCGGCGATGAAGCGGTCGACGGGCAGCAGCGCCCGCACCTTGCTGTTGATCTCCCGAGCGATGGCGTCGATGCCGAAGCCGCGCTCGGTCATCCGGTAGAACGGGGCCGTCACCGGCAGCACATTGAGGGAGGCGGCGAGCCCATGGCCGGCGCCGTCGGCGAGGAGCACGTGCAGCACGTTGGCCGGGGTGCGGGCAGCGGCGATGAGGTCGCCGCTGAATTCGGCGGCAGAGGCGATGAAGTGGGAGAGCGCGGGATCGCCCAGGGCCTCGCGGTTGATGAGGCGCTCCATCACGAAGCGCGCCAGCCGCTGCTCTTCTTCCTGGAGGCTGCGGTAGCGGGCAAGCTCGCGGTTGCGCGCCTCGGCCTGGCGCTGCATGGCCTTGAGCCGGAGAATCACCCCGAGCTTGGCGCGCAGCATCTCTCGGGACGCGGGCTTGCACAAATAGGCATCGGCACCCGCCTCAAGGGCGCGCATCTGCGTCGCCTCGTCGAGGCTGCCGGTAAACACCAGGCTGGGAATCCAGCTCCCGTCGGTCCGCATCCGGACGGTCTGGAGCAATTCGATTCCATCCATGCCGGGCAGGCCGACATCGGTCATCAGGACGTCGGGGTGGGCCCGGGCGATGTGCGCGAGCGCCTCTTTGGCCGTGCTGACGCCTGCGACACGGTGGCCCAGGGCCACCAGATCCCGGCGGATCAGAAACAGATCGTCCGGGTTGTCATCTACAACAAGAATGAAGAGGGATTCGGGATCTTGCTCTGCCACCACTACACGATCGGGAAAAGCTTGCCGAAGTTGGCGATGTCGAGCACCTGCCGCACGCTGCCCCGGGCGTTGGCCAGGCAGACGGTCTTGCCGGAGGTCTTGGCCTTGTCGCGCAGCATCAGCAGCATGCCCAGCGCGGAACTGTCGAGGTAGGCCACGTTGCCGAGATCGACAGCGACTTCGGTCGTGCCGGGGCTGCCCAGCGCCTTGTCCACCGCATCGCGGAATTCCCGGTGGGAGTTGAAATCAAACCGCCCGGAGAGCTGAATCCTGGCCTGACTCTGCTGGGTGCTGACGCTGGTATCCATTTCTAGCCTCTAATTGTACGTTCCACTTACCACATCACCGGCTCACGCCGGTCATCGCTCTGTTCATGCTCTCAAGCCCCGGCGCTCACCCCCGCGCAGGCGGGAGACGACACGTTGCCCGATCTCCTTCAGCGGCGCCACTTCGTCCAGGGCGCCGACGACCGCCGCCTCGCGCGGCATGCCGTAAACCACGCAGGACTCCTGATCCTGCCCGACCGTCCATGCACCGGCCTGCCGCATCGCCAGCAAGCCCTGGGCGCCGTCCTTGCCCATCCCGGTGAGGATCACCCCCAGCGCGTTGGCCCCGACCTGTTTGGCAGCCGAATGGAACAGCACGTCCACCGCCGGCCGATGCCGATTGACCGGCTCCGACTGGGCGAGTTCGCAGACATATCCCCCCACCCCACGCCGCACCGACAGGTGGGAATGCCCGGGCGCCAGATACACCGTGCCCGGCACCACCTTCTCGCCGTGCTCGGCTTCCTTCACCCGCATCTGGCACAGGCCGTCGAGGCGCTTCGCGAAAGATGCAGTGAACATCTCCGGCATGTGCTGGACCATCAGGATTCCCGGCATTTGTCCGGGCAGAGAACATAGCACTTCCTTGATCGCCTCGGTGCCACCCGTGGAGGCGCCGATCAGCACCAGTTTCTCCTGCAAGACCCGCTCCGGCAGCCCGCCGCCGACACCGCCGACACCCTCGGAAGTCTCGCGCAGCAAGGGTTTCGACGGTGCAGACGGCCTCACCGGCACGCGCGGCCGGGCGCCATACGCCGCCCGGACCTTTTCACAAATTTCTACACGATAGTGCTCGATTCCAGCAGCCGAATCCAGCTTCGGCTTGGGCAGGAAGTCCACCGCGCCCAACTCGAGTGCCTGGAGGGTCGCCTCCGATCCCCTTTGGGTAAGGCTCGAAATCATCACGACGGGCATCGGCCGGAGTCGCATCAGTCGCGCCAGGAAATCGAGCCCATCCATCTTGGGCATCTCGATATCCAGCGTCAGTACGTCCGGATTGTGCGTCTTGATCATTTCCCTTGCCACGATGGGGTCGGGCGCAACGCCCACGACTTCCAGATCGGGGGCCGAATTGATGACTTCGGACAGCATGCTCCGCATCAGCGCGGAGTCGTCGACGATTAGAACCTTGATTGCCATTCTCTGCTTCCAGTGTTCGATCCGGTGCAAAAGCCCGATCAACCAAATAGCTCGACATCGCCTTGCACATTGTCTCGTCGAAGCCGGGCTTCGTATTCGCGCTCGCGAGCAATGAGCGTGTCGTTTTTCACGCGTACCAGTTTTTTCATCATCACCCTTCCGCTGGCCGGAAAAAAGTACACCTTGCGGGGGTAAATATCGAGCAGATCCTGGGCCACGATCGGTATCCGTTCGGTATCGAGGTAGTCGCGCACGAACTGCGCGTTCTTCTCGCCCACCTGGGCCTGGGTGAGGCTCGCGAGCACCTTTCCGCCACCGAAGACCTTGGCCTCGAGACTGCTCCGGCGCGCGCCCAACTTGAGCAGATGGTTGAGCAGCACCTCCATGGCATACGCCCCATAACGGGCGGAGGTAGACAACATCCCCGAATTCTCGTTGGTTTCCGGAAGCATGAAATGGTTCATGCCACCGAGCCCCTTGTCCCGATCGCGGATGCAGGCGGTGACGCACGAGCCCAGCACCGTGACCAGCAGCATGTCGGAGGTGGTGACGAAGTATTCGCCCGGCAGCACCTTCACCGCATCGCAGTCGAATGTGCGGTCGAAATAGCGATTGGTCGCCAGATGCTCCACATAGCCGAGATCATCGGTCACGGGCATCGGTCCTTTCATACACCGTCCGCCCCAGCGAGCGGAAGACGTCGGCCGCGTGCAGGAAGCTCTCGGAGTGGCCTGCAAACAGCAGGCCGTCCTGTTTGAGCAGCGGCACGAAGCGTTTGAGGATGGCGTGCTGGGTCGGCTTGTCGAAATAGATCATCACGTTCCGGCAGAACATGTAATCGAACGGCCCCTGCAGCGCCCAGCGGGTGTCGAGCAGGTTGATGCGCTTGAACTCGATCAGGCGCTGGAGTTCCGGCCTGACCCGCGCGAAGCCGGCCTGGGAGCCGGTGCCCTTGAGAAAGAAGCGCTGCATGCGCTCCCGGGACAGGCGATCCACCCGGTCCATCCCATACACCCCCTTCCCGGCCGTGGCGAGCACGTTGGTGTCGATGTCGGTGGCGACAATCTGCACCGGCGGGGTCATGGTGTTGAAGGCTTCGCAGGCGGTGATCGCCAGGCTGTAGGGCTCCTCGCCGGTGGACGCCGCGCTGCACCAGATCCGCACCGGGCCGCGGCCGGTGTGCTTCTTGAGGCGCTCGGCGAGGATGTCGAAGTGATGGGCCTCGCGGAAGAACGAGGTGAGGTTGGTGGTCAGGCTGTTGACGAAGGTCTCCCACTCCTCCGGCTCGCGCTCGGCCCGGTCGAGGTACTCGGCGAAAGTCCGGTCGCCCCGTGCCCGCAGGCGCCGGGCAAGGCGGCTGTAGACCATGTCCTGCTTGACCGGCGACAGGGAGATGCCCGCGTGCTTGTAGATCAGCGCACGCACGCGCTCGAAGTCGTTGGCGGAGAACGCGAACTCCCGCTCCGGCGCGGCCACCCCGGCCAGGGCCGGTCGGGGCGAAGCGGGCTTGGGCGCGGAGGTTGCCGACAGCGGTCGGCGCACGGTGGTGGTCTTATCGTTCATCGCGGGGCTCTTCAGAACTCTTCCCACTCGTCGTCCATGTCACCGCCAACGGCGACACCCGCTTTGCGCACTTTGGCAACCGGGGCACTCGCCCGCGGCGTCGGCGCCGGGCGGGCGGGCCGCTCGGGCAGACGGGCCACGTTGTCCGGCACCACAGCCGCCGGCGCGCTGCCGGCGCTCAGGCGGAACATCGACACGGCGCGCACCAAAGTACGGGCCTGATCTTCCAGGCTCTCGGCGGCGGCGGCGGCCTCCTCCACCAGCGCGGCGTTCTGCTGGGTCACCTCGTCCATCTGGCCCACGGCCTGGGTCACCTGTTCGATGCCGCCGCTCTGCTCCTGGCTGGCTTCAGCGATCTCGGTGACCAGCCCCGACAGGCGCTGGAAGTTGGTGACCACCTCCTCCATCGTCTGACCCGCTTCGTTCACCAGCCGGGCGCCGTCTTCCACCTTGTCGGTGCTGTCGGCGATCAGCGCCTTGATCTCCCGCGCCGCCTGCGCGCTGCGCTGGGCGAGGCTGCGCACTTCGCTCGCCACCACCGCGAAGCCGCGGCCCTGTTCGCCCGCACGGGCAGCCTCGACCGCCGCGTTGAGCGCCAGAATGTTGGTCTGGAACGCGATCGAGTCGATCACCCCGATGATGTCGGCGATCTTCTTCGAGCTTTCCTGGATCGACCCCATCGTGCCCACCACCCGGTTCACCATCTCGCCGCCCTGCTCCGCCACTTCGTTGCTGGAGCTGGCCAGCTCGCGCGCCTGGCGGGCGTTGTCGGCGTTCTGCTTGACCGTGGCGTTGAGCTGCTCCATCGAGC
>NZ_JAYRMI010000019.1:0-55753 GCF_041904905.1 Zoogloea sp.
TGAATCGCCCCGGGTTTCGCGGAGGCTCCCACTCTTGAGAAGATGGAGCCATGAAGAAGACAACGAAATACGCCCCGGAAGTGCGCGAGCGTTCAGTGCGGATGGTGTTCGAGCAGCGCAGCGAGCACCCGTCGCAATGGGCAGCGATCCAGTCGATTGCGGCGAAGATCGGCTGCACGGCCCAGACACTGCATACCTGGGTTCGGCAGCACGAGCGGGACACCGGACTGCGGGACGGGGTCAGCAGTGCCGAGACCGCACGGATCAAGGAACTGGAGCGGGAGGTTCGGGAGCTCAAACGGGCCAACGAGATCCTGCGCCTGGCTAGCGCGTATTTCGCGCAGGCGGAGCTCGACCGCCGCAACAAGTGACCCACGACTTCATCGACATGCACCGGGACCGTCTCGGGGTCGAGCCGATCTGCAAGGTCTTGCAGGTTGCCCCGTCGGCGTATCGACGCCGGGTGGCACGCCAGCGCAATCCTGGTTTGCGCAGCCCCCGGGCGCTGCGCGACGAACGCTTGATCAAGGATATCCAGCGGGTCTGGCAGGCCAACCTGCGGGTGTACGGCGTGCGCAAGGTGTGGCGACAGTTGCAGCGGGAAGGCATCGAGGTGGCCCGCTGCACGGTCGAGCGGCTGATGCGCGCTGAGGGACTCGTCGGCGCCCGGCGCGGCCGCGCGGTTCGCACGACGCATGCCGATCCGTCTGCGCCCTGTCCGCTGGACCGGGTCAAGCGGCAGTTTGTGGCCGAGCGCCCGAATCAGCTCTGGGTCAGCGACTTTACGTATGTATCGACCTGGCAGGGGTTCGTGTACGTCGCCTTTGTCATCGATGTGTTTGCCCGTTACATCGTCGGCTGGCGCGTCAGCCGCTCAATGCACACCGAGTTCGTGCTGGACGCGCTGGAGCAGGCCTTGTGGGCACGCCAGCCCCAGCGGGATGCCTTGATCCACCATTCGGACAGAGGAGCCCAATACGTGTCCATCCGCTACACCGAACGACTCGCCGAGGCGGGCATCGAGACATCGGTCGGCAGCAAGGGCGACAGCTACGATAACGCCTTGGCTGAAACGATCAACGGACTCTACAAAGCGGAGTTGATCCATCGCCGCGGGCCCTGGAAAAGCGCTGAAGCGGTGGAACTGGCAACCCTTGAGTGGGTGGCCTGGTTCAACCATCATCGGCTGCTCGCGCCTATTGGCTACATGCCGCCCGCTGAAGCTGAGGCAAACTATTACCGCAGTCAAACCGGTCAGGCTGTCATGGCCTGACTAAAGCCAAACGGCCTCCGCGAAACCCGGGGCGATTCAGTACGCCAGCAGCTCCTTCTTCAAGGCGCCTCGCGTCTGGATGAACAAGGTGCGATAGATCGTCTCGTGTGACACCTGATGACTCGCCTTGTCGGGATAGGTGCGCTTGAGCCACCCGGCAATCTGTTCGGGTGACCACTGCAACTGGAGTTTGGCTGCCACCACGTGGGCAAGGGCACGGTTCTCCAGCAGCTTACAGCGCTTGGGGCGCCGCGCCCGATCCCAGGCCGCCTGGTCGGCCTGACAAGCCCTGTAGCCGCGTAGCCCTCCATTGCGATTGATCTCTCGGCTGATGGTCGAAGGCGCTCTCCCAAGTTGGCCGGCAAGGACACGGATGGAGTGCCCCGAAGCCAAGCCACGTGAAATTTCTTCCCGCTCACTCAGCGTCAGTGCCCGTTTCGAGCGACTGCGTGGTGCAGGAGGAATGCCGCCGGTCTCCGCCAGAATTCGCTGAACCGAGGAGTGGTGCCGATCGAAGAGTTGTGCAATCTGTTGAAGGGAGTCTCCCTTCCTCCAGCGCTCCCACATCAACGCCTTCTGGCTTTCCGAGTAATAGATCCGAGGTCGCTGTTTCATCTGCAACACCCCTTCTGCCCGCGTAGGCTCTAGTGTGTGTAGTGGTCTAATTTCTGCGGACACCTCGATAGGTGGATCATTCACCGTTCGAGGAGAAATTGATGAGCAGAAAGCGCAGATCGTTCGACACGGAGTTCAAGCTCCAGGTCGTGAAGATGATCAAGGATCAGGGCCTGAGCGTCGGGCAGGTTTGTCGTGACATGGGCCTGGGCGAGACGGCTGTGCGTCGCTGGCTTGCGCAGTTCGAGGCGGAGCTGCAGGGCCAGAGCGGGATCGGCAAGCCGCTGACCGCGGAGCAGCAGCGCATTCGTGCGCTTGAAGCGGAGGTACGGCGGCTGCGCGAGGATAACGACATCCTAAAAAAAGCATCGGCCTTCTTCGCCCGGGAACTGAAGTGATCTACCGGAGCATCGCCCAGTTGCAGAAGAAGGCCGGCGGCGTGGCCAGGGTGTGCCAGGTGCTGGCGGTGAGCCGCTCCGGTTACTACGCGGCCCGGCGGCGTACCGACCAGGGAACGCAGGTGTGCCCGGTCAGCGTCCGGCTGCAGGCCGCCTTTGCGCGCTCGGGGCGAACCTACGGCACCCGCCGCCTGCAGGCTGCGCTGCGCGGCGAAGGGATCAAGCTGGGGCGCCACCGGCTGCGTCGCCTCATGCGCACCCACGGGCTGCGGGCAACGTGGCGACGCAAGTTCATCCACACGACGGACAGCCGGCACAGCCTACCCACGGCCCCCAACGTGCTGGACCGGCAGTTCGAGCCGGCGGCGCCCAACCAGGCCTGGGTGTCCGACATCACCTATCTGCGCACGCGTAGCGGCTGGCTGTACCTCGCTGCCGTGATGGAGCTCTTCTCGCGCAAGATCGTCGGCTGGGCCATGGCGCCGACGATGCCGGCCGAGCTGGTGTGTTCGGCACTGCAGATGGCCATTGCCCAGCGCTGCCCGGCACCGGGCCTGATCGTCCATTCGGACCGCGGCAGCCAGTACGCCAGCGAGGCCTACCGTCGTTTGCTCGAACGCCACGGCCTGCGCGCGAGCATGAGCCGAAAGGGCAATTGCTGGGACAACGCCGTGATGGAGCGTTTCTTCCTGAACCTGAAGATGGAGCGGGTCTGGCAGCGCGATTACGCCAACCACGCCGAGGCCACGCGCGACGTCACCGAGTACATCGTCGGTTTCTACAACAGCGTGCGCCTGCATTCGAAACTGGGCTATCTGTCACCCACCGCTTATGAGCGGGAAAGGGCAGCAAAACACCCTATCGGGGTGTCCGAGAATACTTGACCACTACAGTGTTGCATCCACCGGTTGAATCCACACCGATGAGCTGCCGCTTAGAAGGGAGGGCTGACCACTTGAAAAAACGTCATCTCGCTGCCTTCGACCAGATCACAGACCTACCGGATTCCACTATGTAGTGGCTGACGGGCATCGGACCAAAGTCAGTTTGACCCGTTCCGGCCACCGGCCTGATCCCGCCAAACATCCCATCGTTGCTCCCTTCCCCGAGGTCACGATGCCCACCACGCTCATCCCGCCCCCTCCCCGCCCCGTCTTCAAGCGCAAGCCCGCCGAGCCCCTGCCCGTCGGCTTCCTCACCAAGGCCGCCGGCCTGCCCGGCGGTCGTACCCTGGCCGTCGCCCTGGCGCTGTGCATCCAGGCCACCTCCACCGGTTCCCGTACCCTCACCTTCGGCGCCTGGCTGCGCACCCGCTACGCCATCTCCGATGACGCGGCCCTCGACGCGCTCAACCGCTTGTCTGCCGCCGGCCTGATCTCCGCCAGGCGGGGTCGCGGCCGATTCGCCGTCGTCACGCTCCACCTCGACGACGAGGCGCCGCTCGCCGCGGCCTGACCGATAAGAAGAAGCCGGTGCAGGTTTCTCCTGCACCGGCTTCTTCTTTCGCCCCGCTTCCGCTTCAAACCTCTCCCGCCTGCCCTCGCCCAGCTTGATCCCGGCTCGCGCACACCGCTGACCTCGTCAGGTCCGCTAAGAGCCTGTTAGCGCCGGTTCCGGCTGTTTGCCGCAACCGGCGGGCGTCAGAGCCCCCGCCTTCGCTTCCATATCATTCCTGTGATCCAGCCGGATCTCCATAGGCCCTGCTCACCTCCGGGTGACCGGGGCCTTTCTCTGTCCACGCCGCCGATGCCCCGCTGCGTGGGCATCGGTCTTCTCCGGAGGTCTTCATGTCCGATCCCCTGATTTCCATCCGCACCTTACCCACCGCGAGCCTGCTCGGGCTGCTGGTCGGCGATGTCGCCGCCGACGCCCTGGCTGGCCGGTCGCTGGCCGAGCTCTTCCACCTCCATGCCCGCCAGAGCGGCGTCTGCGAGACACCGTCTGACTATCGCGCGGCGCGCATCCTTGGTGCCGCCCGCGAGCTGCTGACCCGGGCGCTCGCCGAAGCCGTCGAACTGGGCGACTGCCTGGACAGCCCGCAGAAGGTCCGTGACCTGCTCCGCCTGCGCTTTGGCAGTCTTCCCCATGAGGTCTTCGGCGTCGTGCTGCTCGACAGCCAGCACCGCGTACTCGATGTGGTCGAGCTTTTCCGCGGGACCCTGGCCCAGACCTCGGTCTATCCCCGCGAGGTGGTCAAGCTGTGCCTGGAGGCGAATGCCGCTGCGGTGATCCTCGTCCATAACCACCCGTCCGGCAGCCTGGAGCCGAGCCAGGCCGACATGGCGCTCACCGAGACGCTGAAGAAGGCCCTGGCGCTGGTGGACGTGCGCGTGCTCGATCATTTCATCGTGGCGGGCACCGCCTCGCCCTTGTCGTTCGCCGAGCGCGGGCTGATCTGAATCCTGTTTCTCGCGCCTTCGTCAGGTCCGCCTGCCGAAGGAATGTTCGTGTTGTCGTCCCTGAGGAGTGCTTGTGTGTTTCCGTTCCTGCCTGCTGTGCTGGCGGCCCTGCCGACCGGCCCCGGGGCTGCCGTGGCCTTGCTGGCTGCTGCTGCCGCTTATGCGCTGACCCAGCGCCAGATCGACGCCAGCGTCGAGATCCGCTGAACCGCCGTTTTTCCTGTTCATGTCGCCCTCTCGGCCCTGCGGCCCGGGGGGTGTCTTTCTTTTGGAGGCCCCATGGCCAAGAAACCCGAGGTCGCCTCGACGACCTATCACCGGCTGCTCGACTCCCGCGCGCTGACCCTTTCCGGCAGTTCCGCAATCCAGTACGCGCTGCTGGCCGATCCCGACCACGCTCAGGTCTTCCTCTTGATCACCGCGGCCGAGGGCGGCGGCAACTTCAACCGCGAGGTGGTGGCCCTCGACATTCTTGAGGCAGCGGTGGATGCGGCGCCGGCCGGCAAGCCCTTCGGCTCGAAGCAGCTCAAAGGGGCGTACCAGGGCCGCAGCAACAACAACGCGCCCTACGCCTGCGCGGCGCTGCTCGCCCAGGGCCTGCTCGCGAAGTCGCCGGAGGTGAAGTTCGGCCTCGTCAAGGCGGGCGACTGGGACGCCTGGCGGCTGCAGATGATGGCGCTACCGGGCGAGCTCTTCGTGTTCCCGCCGGTCCCGGTCGAGGTGGCCATGCCGGTGACAGCAACCTCCGCGGAGCCGAAGGGCAGGAAGAAGGACAAGCGCGGCGGCAACCGCTTCATCCCGGTGGTGGAAACGGCTGAGACCGACGAGGAGGTGTCCGATGCGAATCCTGCGTGATGCGGCCGATGTGGCGGTGCTGGAGGATGAGGAGCTGCGGGCGCTGATCGAACGGCGGCTCGACGAGCGGGAGATCGGCGACGCGTTCGATGCCGAGCTGCACGGGCCTTTCGTGGTGATGCTCCCCGGTGATGGCCTCGCCGAGATCGAAGCCGCTGTCGGCATCCCCCTTCTCGTCAATCCGGTGACCCACGTCCCCTACGGTGATCCGGCCTTCAGCCCGATCTTCGAGTACGCCGGGCGCCATGCCCGCTTCTACGAGCTGGTCTTCATTCCCGGCGGGGGTGATGAGGGCGTGACGCTGTTTGTGCCCCGTCACCCGGATGTGGAGCCGCGCCTCTTGGAGCTGTGCGCCGAGTATGCCGTCACCGAGCCGGTGGAGGTCTAGTCCCGGGGGGCTTCCGCCCCTAAGGACCCCGTCCATCTTGCTGCCTTTGACCCCTGACGCCCGATGCGAGGACCGCATCGGGCGCTTTGCTTTCTGGAGAACCCTATGAACCAAGAAACGCGCCTGCGCTTCAGTCCCGGCGAGATCGTCGCGACCCGCGGGGCGGATGCCCTGCTGCGCGAGCAAAACCTTCACCCCGTCAAGCTGCTGGCCCGCCACCTGACGGGCGACTGGGGCGAGGTGGGCGCCGAGGATGCCCAGGCCAACGAGGCGGCCCTCCAGACCGGGGCGCGGCTGCTGTCGGTCTATACCGTCGCCGGCGTCAAACTCTTTGTGATCACCGAGGCAGAGCCGCGGTCGGTGACGACAATCCTCCTGGCGGATGAGTACTGAGGCGATGATCCCATCGAACCATCCCATCCCGCTCGATGCGGGCGTGGCGCGGCTCGTGGCACTGCTGGACGAAGACCGCTACGAGTGGTTTGCCGAACGGGCGGGCATCCTGGAGTTCGAGGCCCGCCTTTCGCGGATCGATGCCGAACGACGGGCCTTGATCCAGACCCTGGCCCGGTATGGCTTTCCCGGGCAGCCCCAGCTCTGCCTGCTGCAGGTCGAGATCGGCAGCAGGGCCCAATGGGTGCTGGCCGCGGATGAGGTTTTTGCCCGCCACCAGCTGGCCGTACTCGGAGCCACCGAGGTGCGCACGGTCGATCCGGCCGACGTGCTGCATCGCCAGTTTGGCGATCTGGCGTGGCTCGGCACCGCGCCGTAAGCCTGCCCCGCCGCCGCGCCGGAAACACCGGCAAGGGACCGGCAGCCGCCGACCCACCCCGTCCTGGCCCTCACGCCTGTCCCCTCGCTTCAGCCTCGCCAAGTCGCTATCGCACCGCCACGTGATCCTGGCGGCGGCGTGCTTCGGACTTGAGAGACTGAGTGCGACCGCGACGGGCAGAGTGTGGGCGGGTTGGGGGCACTTCTTCCATTCCTTCTTTCGATCGAGGAGATTTGACGATGAACCGCGTCACACGATTCCGATTTACCGTCCGCGCCATCGAGCAGTTGCTGCCCTGCCCACTTGATGCGCCCGGCAAGGGCTATGAGGTGAGCGACACCGAGATTCCGGGCCTGCGCCTGTCGGTGTCGAAAGGCTCCGGGCGCAAGACCTTCTGGCTGCGCTATACCTTCCGAGGGGCGAAGCGTGCGATGCGCCTGGGCGGGTTTCCGGCGACATCCCTTGCTGATGCCCGGCGCCTCGCCCTTGAGGCCCGCGGGCAACTGGACCGGGGCGTCGATCCGCAGGAGGGGCGCGATCTGGAGCGCAGTTCGCCGACCCTGGCGAGCTTCGCGAAGGATTATCTGGAGGGGTATGCGAAGGTCCATAAGCGCAGCTGGCGCGACGACCAGAGCAAGCTGGACCTCCACGTAATTCCCTTCTTCTCGGCCGAGCGCCGCCTGTGCGACATCCAGCGCCGGGACGTCGAGCGTTTCATCGCGGCGGTGCGAAAGACCCATTCACCGGCGACGGCGAACCGCTTCCTGTCCCTGCTCTCGGCGATGATGCGGCGCGGGGTGACCCTCGGCGTGCTGCCGGACAATCCGTGCCGCGGGATTCCGCGATTTCGGGAGAATTCGGGCAAGAGCCGGTATCTGAGCCTCGAAGAGGTCGGGCGGCTGGTGGTGGCGATGGACAAGGACCCGGCGCCCTCGGTGATGGCCGCGCTGCGCTTCATGCTGCTGACCGGCTGCCGGCGCAGCAATGCCCTCAAGGCGCGCTGGGAGCACATGGACCTCACGCGGCGGATCTGGTTCATGCCGATGACCAAGTCCGGCAAGCCGCAGTACTCGCCCCTGTCGGAGGAGTGCATCGTGCTGCTGAGCAAGCTCAAGAGCCGGCAGGCGAGTCCATGGGTGTTTCCGTCGCCGACGGATTCGACGAAGCCCCTGCGCGACCCGAGGAAAGCGTTTGCAAGGGTACTGGCGGCGGCGGGTATCAATGGACACGTGCGCCTGCACGATATACGCCATACGCATGCGGCGCTGGCGGTTAGTCATGCCGGCCAAACCCTGTTCACGGTGCAGAAGCTGCTCCATCACGCCAGTCCCCAGACCACGATGATTTATAGCCACATGGCCAACTCGACCCTGGCCCAAGCCTCCCAGGCGGTCTCGGACGTGATCACGCGGGCAACGCAGGCAGCGAAGGGGGATGGCATAGCGCCGAAGCCTGAAGAGGCGTCGCTGGCCCGTTGAACGATCGCCCGCTTGATCGTCCCCAGAGGGCGACGGGCGGGTGGTCTATTTTTTTGGTGTCAATCTTGCGAAGGGGGTGTATTTAGTTGCGGAATTGGCACCACCTGCGTGGGTGCGTAAGCCCGCACACGGACGATGGATCAAACGGCCCCTTCCGTATTGTCTATAATCGCCATACTAGCTATCTCACCCAGGAGACTACCCATGCGTACCGTGACCTCCGTCGAGGCCCAGAACCGTTTTGGCGAGCTGATCGATAGCGCCCAGCGCGAGCCGGTCACCATCACTCGTCGAGGGCGCCCCGTGGCCTTCGTGCTCTCGCCGGAAGACATGAAAGAGCTGCTGGCCGTCCGCCAGCAGCGCGAGCGCGTGGTCAGCGATTTCGAGACTTTTTTCAGTGCCGCCGACGCCCGCCTGAAACCCGAGGCCGCCGACCTGTCCGACAGTGACGTGCAGCGGATGGTGAATGAACTTCGTTAAACGGGTTGTCTTCGACACCAGCACGCTCGTCAGTGCGGCGCTCCGGCCGACCTCCATTCCCCGCCAGGCCTTCCTGAAGGCCATCGCCGAGGCCGAGCTGTGCGTATCCGACGCGACGCTCACCGAGTTCGGTGAGGTCATGGCGCGCGACAAGTTCGATCGTTACCTCGACCGGGCACTGCGCATGCAGTTCTTCGAGCTGTACCGCCAACACGCCCGGCTGTTCCACGTTTCCGAGGCCGACGAGAAGACGCTCGAACCGCCGTGCCGCGATCCGCGCGACAACAAGTTCCTGGCCTTGGCCCTCGCCTGCTCGGCCGACGTCGTGGTGAGCAGCGATGAAGACCTGCTGACGCTCAACCCCTATCGCCGCATTCCGGTCGTCCTGCCACGGGAGTTTCTGGCGCGCTGATGGGCGGTGTTGGCGGTCAGGAAAGCGCCGCGGGCGGGCAAACAGGTGTCGATGGTTTCGGTGTCAATCTCTACATGGGGGTGTATGAAGTACGCCAATTGACACCAGCGACAGCGCGTAAGCCGGGGCAGGATCAAGAAACCTGCCCCGGCGCCGCTTTCTTGTGATCCGGACAGGCAAAGGCCTGTCCGGATCACCTCAGGTCACGAATCCCCCTCACCAACAAACCGGAATCGAATCCGCAGCGGTTGGACCGCGACGTAGTGCCCCCGCGACGACAGCCCCGGATAGCCCGTCTCGAATGCGCTCAGTAGCGCAAAGCGGCGAACATCCTGGCGGGGGGGATGCAGCAGGCCCAGCGTAGTGACATGGTCCATCTTCACGTCGTACAGGCCGTTGTCCTCCAGCCAGGCCCGTGTCGACGGAGTCACCCTCCCCGTTTCCTTGAGCGCCTCGATGTGCGCCCGGACCTTGCGAAGGTGCGGCTGCGCAAACTCGCGGTTGTGCGCATTGACGAGGTCCGTCAGCTGGCCGCACAGTTTCTTGAGGGACATCGGTACGACCAGCGGCCCGCGCGGCCAATCCGGGACAGGTGACACGACAAACGCGTCGTCGGGCGCGAGCTGCTTCAGCGCATCGACGACATGGTCTGGGACCGCCACGCCAAGGCTCAGCCATACCGGGCTGTAAGGGATGCCGGTCTTCGCGACCGTATCGATCGTGAAGTCTCGATAGGCATCCGGGGACACCCGTACCTCGGTTGCACCGCCCTCCTCCTTGACGGTCGCCAGCCACTCCGCGTGACACTTCTGGCGAGGGCGCCCCCGCGGCCTCGCCACCGAGGCCCGGCCCGATGGGCCGTCGAAGTCCAGCACCCGCGCGTTGATGAACTGCGACTGCGGGTCGAAGGCGAGCAGCAACACCGCCCATTCGCCCGTCTCCGTGTTCAGCAGAACCTGATGCAGATGCAGGACATGCAGGACGCCGCGGCTGCGCAGATCCTCAATGAATGCGTCCTCCGGCGAAACGGGCAGTGCCCGGGTAGCAGCCACGGGGTCCCAGGTCGGGCGCGGTGCATCGAGATCGGCCAGCCCCTGGAGAAACGACGCCCGACGGCCAAGGAGCGGGTGAATCGCAGGGAACCCCTCGAGATGGTGGTATAGAGTCCGTGCCGACCATCCGGTCAGCGCCTGCAGTTCCCACCAGACTCGACTCCAGCGCTTGAAGCGGGGTTTCGGCCCGGGCTTGCCACGTGGTGGCTTGGGGGCTGGCACCGGCTTCACCTGAGCTGGTAGCGCCACCTGCACCGCGACGGCGGGCGCTGTTGGCGGTGTCTCCGACTTCGGTCGCCCACGGGCAAGCGGGGTGATGGCCGGGGCGATCTCGGAGGCGGCTACCTGTAACGGGCGCGTCTTCATCTGCACCGACGGAACCACCTGCACCGCGACGACTGCTGGTGTCGGCGGTGGGCTGATCGACTTCGGTGGTGAACAAACCGCCTTCTGCTTCTTCTTTCGCCGTCGGGGTGTTGACGGCGTCTCCGACTTGGGGCGCCCTCGTGGAAGCAGGGTGATGGCCGGGGCAACCACGGAGACGCCTGTTCGCTTCATTTGCGCGGCAATCCACGTATCCGTTTCTGCCCTTCTCGTGGCGGCAGCAACGGCCTCATGCATATAGCGCAGCACCGTGCGCTCGCAGACCCGGACGTGGAAATGCCGGTTGAACGCCTTGGTAATCTCCCGGACCGGGCGTCCGACGAAACGGCCCGCCTCCTTGTCGCCCTCTTCCTGCGGGGAGAGCCATTTCACCAGCAAGTCGTGGCGCTGACGCGGTGGTATCCGCTTTCTGGGTGGCTGGGTGGGCGGAATGGCGGGCATGTGGGCCTGGAACGTGGAGATCAAGGGGTGGGATGTACGTCAATGTCGAATTTTACGACACCCCCTTCCGGATCGTGAAGCCAAATCAGAAGCCAAATCATCGTCATGTATACATGAAATCTCTGGACAGACATACCAGTATCGACCAGACGAAATCCGTACCCTTGCGCACGTGCCTGGCGTGCCTCCCCCGATCGCTCACAAAGCCGTTCCCCGACTGCCCTTTAAGACCAATAAATACATTTATTTTCAACGCTATAAGTCAGAACATTTGTCGCTTTGAACGCCAATTTATTTTCGACTAATCTCTACTCCGTGCAAGACAGCAATGCGCAACACACGAGGAGAAATCATCAGAATGTCTAACGTCAAATATACGGAAATCGCCCGCGATGACGCCCACCAGTCGGCGCGCGGCATCGTCGCGAACCTCTGCGGGTTCGGAACCGCTCGCAAGGTGGTCTGACATGACGCTTGTCCTGCTTCCGCACCCTATCCCGCTTGAGCCCACCGACGACAGGTCAGCGGCTCACGACGGCGCGAAGATCATTCCGCTCAAGGTCAGGCGCCATCACTGCCAGGATGTCACGGACATCGCCAGGGCCTGCGGATGCGATCAGCCCATGCTCAAGCCCGGCCGCACCCTACGGCCCAAGGAGCGGGCCACGACCGGCGTCCCCGGCCTCAAGCAGGTCGCGTCACTGACCGATCCGCGCGTCTGGAACTGGGTCTTCCGCTACACCAACCCGGAGACGGGCAGCAGGGCGTCGATCTCTTACGGGTCATCGGTCGAGGTGACCTTTATGGAGGCCGTCGCCCGCGCCCAGCGGGACCGGGAAACGGTCCGCCGCGGCCGCAATCCGGCCGCCTCGAAGATGACGCTCAACGTGCTCGTCGAAACCGTTGTCACCCCGTGGGCCCAGGAGAACCTGCGCTCATGGAAGGACCTGGTTTCGCGCTACGTCCTGTACTTCGCCGAACCGCTCGGGGCAATGCAGATTAGCGAGATCTCGGCCTTCGACGTGGAGCAGGTCCTGGCTGAACTGCGCAAGCCCGGCAAGTCCCTGCGGCGCAAGCGCCTGAAGGCGGCCACGATCAACCGTGCGGCGATGGCGCTGCGGACGATCTTCCGGCTGGCGAAACAGCACGGTCTGATCGACCACAACCCCCTGGACGGGTGGCAGCAACTGCGCGAGAACCCGCCGCCGCCGATGGCGCTGACGGTGGAAGAGGTCCGGCGCCTGCTCATCCGCCTGCAGGCGGAGTCGGAGCGCTTTCGCCTCCTGATCGAACTGCTGCTGGAGACGGCGCTGCGGATCGGCGAAGCCCTCAATGCCCGCTTCTCGGACGTGGATGTGCAGCGGCGCCTGCTGAACCTGCGGGAATCCAAGGGCGGCGGGAACGAGATCGTCCCGTTGACAGCACGCGCCCTCCAGATCATCGAGCGGCTGCGGGAGCTGAGCCACAACGACCTGCTGTTTCCGGCGGCACGCGGCGATGGGCCCATGAGTGCGCCCCGCAAGGTGCTGAAACGGGTCTTCGCTGACGTGGGGATCGATCCGTCAGCGTGCTTTCACACGCTCAGAAAGAGCACAGCCAGCCTCGCCGCGAGCAGCGGAGTTGACGTCATTAGCATAAGTCGACTGCTGCGGCACCGCAGCATCCGGACGACGGAGCGCCATTACCTCGCGACCTACCACGACCACCTGCACCAGGCGGTCAATGTGGTCAGCGATCTGATCCGCGCCCCCGAACCGGAGCGTCCGATCCGCGGCGCCCTGCCCTGCCCCTCAGTGCCTTGTATTGAGATCCCGCGCGAGCTGCGTCTCGTTGCGGCGTGAGTTGAGCACCACCCGTTTCATCACCCCGCCCGGCGCCAATCCCGGCTCCGGGCACCACTCAGGAGAAGCACCATGACCATCGAGATTCACGGCGACGAGCGCGACTGGGAGCCTGGCGGCATCTATTACGACGGCCCCGTTTACACGCCCGAGGAGGACGACGAGGACTACGACGATTGCGAGGTCGAAGACCGCGACACCTACGAGGCCGAGCATGACTACAGCGAGGACGATGCCGACGATTACGACACGCCCGCACCGTGCCGCCCGACCTATCAGGCACCGGCCCGGCAGAAGCTGACAACCCTCAAGATGCCGCGCCCCGTCCGGGTCCAGCGCTATATCGACGACGAGTTTTAACGGGCAGACAGCCCGCTAGAAGGTGTGGGGCAGCACCGTCTTTGCTTGCCGGCGATTGCCGGTGCCGCCGCCACGAACAACAACGGCCATTTTATAAGGAGATCTCTCATGGCCCAACGCAACTTCCGCTTCCCCAACGGGAAGACCGTCATCCAGTACCACCAGATCGGCCGCTTCCAGGCCTACCCGAGCGGCGTGGGCGTGTTCAACCTGCGTGACCGGATGGTGGATTTCCTCCACACGGCCAACGAGACCATCGCGATCCTGGTCGTCGAGATGCTCGACAAGGTGTGGGCGAGCAACGGGCGCATTGCGCCGGACTGGTCGATGCTCGATCTCGAGGAGCCGACCGAAAGCGCCACCGCGCCGCACTGACCCCAGGTGGCATCGCCCGTCGCGGCGATGCCTGACCGGGCCGTCTGCCTTTTGAGGCGGGCGGCTCTTTTTTTGTCCATCGGTCGGGGTCAGGCCGTCGGCCATCAGGTCGGCGATGGCTTCGGCCGGTGTCAATCTCGACGTGGGGGTCGATGAAGTATGGAAATTGACACCAATGCCGCCAAACCGACGATGCTTGAACGCGTCGTCGAGGCCCGGAAGGACCGGGCGCGCTTCAGGCGCAAGAAGGGCGCGGAAACGGCGATGGAGCTGATCGTCGAAGAGCCGGCCGCCGCGGCGCGGCCCAACCTCGATGCGCTCCTCGCTCACCTGGACGGCGTGTTTCGTCCCTTGATGGAGAGGGCCCGCGTCCGGCGCGGGACTACCTCTTCTGCAGCCCCGACCATCGAAGGTGGGCAGCTGCCGCCGCCGGTCGAATCGGATGTCTCGCCCGAGGATCAAGTCAAGCTGGACGGCTTTCTGACAACGTGCTGGCAGCCGCCGCCGCTCGCGGTCATGGCGCAGCCGCTCACGGGGGGTATCGGTGCAGATGGCAAACGCCTTCCTCCGCGCCGGGGCTTCGGCCCGCCGGTCTTCGTGGGCTTTGATTGCGAGTGGGAATATCGGGCCAAGGGCCGCAACGTGCTGCTGTCGGTCCAGTTCTATGTCGTCGGGCCGACGGGGCTGCGTTACGGCAAGGTCATCAACCTCGTGGGCAAGGACGCCGTGCAGGATCGTCCGTCGCTGGCCGAAGCGCTGTACGAGCTGCTCGACGAGGCCGAGATCGAGTGCGTCTTCGAGGAATGGCCCCAGGAGGTCGTGCTGTGCGGCCACTTCACCAGGGCGGACATTACCGTCTTCCGGGACTTCAAGCAGTTCCGCCATCAGCTCCAGGCGGTCAATGGCACCCTCGCCACAACGGCCCGGCCGGCCGAGGTGAAGTTGCCCCTCAGGGAAGAGCAGGCCGAGCGGCTCAAGCACCGTTACCGCTACGTGGTGGGCGATGACTTCGACCCGCGGGTGCTGTCG
The DNA here is from genome assembly GCF_041904905.1 of Zoogloea sp. Taxonomy (GTDB): domain Bacteria; phylum Pseudomonadota; class Gammaproteobacteria; order Burkholderiales; family Rhodocyclaceae; genus Zoogloea. The sequence continues at coordinate 14,553 of NZ_JAYRMI010000019.1, forward strand.
GTGCGGATCGTCGATTCGGCGCGGCTGGCGCCGCCGGGTACGCCGCTGGCGAAGCTCGGGGACTGGCTGGACGTGCCCAAGGTGCTGCTGCCCCGAGGCTACCGCAAGTCCGAGATGCGGCGCCTCCAGCGGGAGCTGCCTGGCCTGTTCAAGGCCTACGGGCTGCGGGATGCCGAGATCGCGGTGCTTTATGTCTTGTGGGTACTTTGGTTCTGCGACCGCTACCTGGGCATCAAGGGTTTATCGGCGACGGCGAGCGGCCTGTCGGTGCGCCTGGTGCAGCTGTGCATGCGGCGTGACGGCGTGCATCCGGACGTGGCGCTGAACTTCGAGAAGGTCCGGCGCTGGCGCTGGAACGAGGTAACCGGGCGTCCGACCTCCCAGACCCAGCGGGTGCCGACGCGGGTGCGGCGCTGGTTCGAGGCCTTCTTCGCCGACGTGTATATGGGCGGGCGCAACGAGTGCTACTGGTTCGGCCCGACGCCGATGCCACAATCCGGCTACCGGCTGTTCGACCACGATCTGGCAGCGTGCTACGTGGTGAGCCTCGCCGGCATCATGAGTCTCGATTACGAGCGGATCGAGATCACTCGGGACCTAGAGCGCTTCCGCGGGCATGTGGCGGGCTACGCCGAGGTGGAGTTCCGCTTTCCGGAAGGGACGCTGTACCCGTGCCTAGCGGTAATGATGGAGAAGTACGGGCTGTGGTATCCTCTCTCCGGCGTGGCCCTGGCGACGGCGCCGGAGATCGAACTGGCGCTGGAGATGGGCGCGGAGATCACGATCCGCTTCGGGGTGGTGATTCCGTGGAAGGACCGCGCGGCGGTCTTCGCGGAGAGCGCCAGGCGCCTACGGCGGGAAAAGACCAGGCAGGACGGTGACGTCTTCGTGCCGGCGCCGGAGATGCAGTTTCCGCCGGCGTCCCACGGCGATGTGGGCTACCGGCCTTTTGAGTCGGGCTCAATCTACACCCGCGCGATGCGCCTGAAGTTCGACAAGAAGTCCCTGCCCCACCAGTTCATGAAGCTGGTGGGCAATGGCGTGTATGGCAAGACCGGCCAGGGCTTCAAGGGCAAGCGGGCGCTGGACATGGCGGACCTGAAGTACCGCGCGATCGGCCCGTCCGGGATTTCGGAGCCTGCGGTGGCGGCGCTGGTGTCGGGTTTTGCGCGGGCCGTGCTCGGCGAGATCCTGTGGAAGCTGCCGGCGGGTGCGTTGGCGGTATCTGCGACCACTGATGGAGCGCTTGTTTCAGTGGAGACGCTCGACCTGTCCGGCACGATGTGCCGGCGTTTCCAGGCGCTGGTGGACCGGATCGCGCCGGGCACGGCGATGACGGAGCTCAAGCACATGATCGGGCAGGCGGTCGCCGGCAAGACCCGCCTGCAGCTCACGGGGCTTGCGATCGACGGCCAGGAGCCGGTGGTCGCCAAGGGCGGCATCAAGGTACCGCTCGACAGCGCCGAGGGCGACGAGGAGAACGAGCGCGCTCTGATGCGCCCGGAAAACCAGAACCGCTTCATGGTGGATCTCTTCGCCAACCGCCAGCCCGGGCAGGTCATCCAGCGCGCGTCCCTGATGTCGCTGGGCGAGATGGTGCTCAACGACTGGGACCTGCAGACCATCGATACGCCGGTGCGGCTCAACATGGAGTACGACTTCAAGCGCCGTCCGGTCGATGCCCGCATGGTCCGGATCGAATCGCTCGGGGTCGAGCATCTGGCCTTTGCCACCGTGCCGTGGAACAACGCGGCCGAGGGCGAGCTGGCCCGGATGCTGTTCGACCGCTGGCGCGAGGGGGAGAAGGACAAGGAAGGGAACTGGGTCCGCCCGGCCCATTGCCTGAAAACGATGGCCGACTGGATGGAGTGGCAGGCGTTCTACGGGCTCTATGCGGGCAACCATCAGCGGCGGGCGCGGTTCCAGGCGCTGCAGGGGGCGTCCGACGTGACGGTAAGGGCCGACGGGCAGGACGAGGGGCAACAGAAGCGCCTGCGTGGGCCCACGGGGCAGGTGTATGCAACGACCCGGACCGGGATGCTCGGGACGGCGATCCGGACCTTCCTGACGGCTTATGTGCAGCGGACGTGGGGGCTGGACGGCTCCGACCTGTCGCAGGCGAAGCTCGCCGCCTGGCTGACCGAGGCGGGCTACCCGGTGAAGGTGCATGACGTGAAGAACGCGGGGCGCTCTCAGTTGCATGAGCATGTGTCGCCGGAGACCCCGGAGGTGGTGGCGTTCCTAGAGGTCGTGAAGGCGCGGTTTCCGGGGCTGGAGACGGGGCGGTTTTTGGTGAGGGGGTAGTCGGTGATGGTGTGAGTGAGGAAGGGCGGGAGCCGCGATCGCGGCCCCGCTATGCATTATGCGTAATGCGCAGTCCGCGTCCTCAAGCCATGGGCCCCAGCGAGCTTGGCTCGCTGGGTTTTAAGTACGAAGCAGGTCTATGCCCCTTCTTATCGACTACGCCCTGCCCGCTCCTGTAAATCTCATCTCCGGTAAGGGCCACTCCTAGGCCGAAGCTGCCGTTAGTTCATACTCATGGGAGTGGCTGGTACTAAGAGCTGCCGGTGAGAGTTACATTGCACTTGCAAGCGGCCTGCATTCGTCTATGTTGAATACATGAACTAGCGGCAGACTCGTTTCGGCCACAACCGGCCATTCACCTGTTCCGCTAAATTGTCATTCCAGAGACCGTTCCAACCTGAAACCTGCCGAACAGGTAGCCCCCTTGAGGTCTCGGTGGCATGCGATCAGGATGGTTCGCAAGGCCGCGTAGGCGCTGGCGGCGCGCTCTAGTAGGGAGTATCAGATGGCAGATCACAAGAAAGCCAAGGGATGTTTTCTTGCGCGCACGTGGACTGCGGTCGCAATCGCCATCCTTGCTGTCCTGGGGATCCTTTCCGCTTGCGGGAAGATGGAAGAACCTAAACCCGTGGATTCGGCTGCCCCGGGAGAAAAACCTACAGCCATGGCGCCTGCCCCGGCCTCAGCGGCGGTCTACTACAACGCCGCCATCGATCCGCAGTTCACTCGGCCCGCCGCGCAGCCCGAGATTCCAGTGGTGCGAGCCGGTGTGCCGACCGTGCTGCGCTTCGGCATGGGCGCGCGCTGGACGACTTCCGACCTTCCGCCAGTGCAGCCCAACCCAGCTATCATCGAGAGCGCCGTCGACGTTCCCTTGACCGTCCTGCTGGCCTGCTCGTTCTGCGATGCGCCGCGCTCGTTCCAAGGCAACCTGGTCTATCGGCCGCGCGACCGCGAGTCGAACGCTATCGAGTTCCCATTCGTGCCCTCTGCCTCGAAGACCGGCGAGGGGCGGCTCGAGATCTCGGTGTTCGACGACCGCAGCGGCGCCGAGTACGATCGCATCGTGCTTGATGTCGTCGTCAGCAATGCTGCGGGGCTCGAGCCCGTGCAGGGCAAGGTCGCGTTGCCCTCGAGCGGCGTGCTCACCAACGTGCCCGTCGCGCCCTCGGCCGACGTGATCATCGATGTAGCTGCGGACAACACCGGCGGCGGCGTGGTCACGCTACGCGTGACGCCGCTCAAGCCCGCCCTTCAGTCGGCGCTCGCACGGCACGCGCTGGACGCCGACGGTCGCTGGCGCACCTTCAGGACTGCGCTCATTGACCAGTTGGACATCGAGCGTGTCACCACCCAAGCCTACGGTGAGATCACGGCGCTCGTCCTGCAGGGCGACTTCCTGCGCGCGCTGCGCCGCCTGGGCCATGGCGTGGCCCTGCCGAAGGAGGTGCAGGAAGGAACAAAGGGCCTCACCGACAAGCAGCGCGCCGAGGTTGCGCGGGTGTTCGGCATGTACGGCCAGAACCTGTACGCCGCACTCTTCGAAGATGGCGTTGATGGCAAGGAGCTCGCGCCGGTGATTGCCGAGTTGGAGCGCGCCGCGCGCGATGCGCCGGCCGACCGCCCCCTGCGGCTGCTGGTGCGCTCCGCGCGCGTCGTGCTGCCTTGGCAGTACCTGCATCCGCCCGGAAGCATTGATCCGGAGAACTTCTGGGGCATGCGCTTCAGCCTTGCCGCGACGCGCGTGAACACCGGCCGGCGCGAACTTGCGTCTCCCGCGCCGGACAGCCGCACGGTCGCCTTCCTCAAGTACGCCACGGCCACTGATGACACCATCAAGTACGGATACGCGGACCGCCAGATCGACCAGCTCAAGGCATTCGCGGCACAACCGCTGGTCATCGATTCGCGCAAAGGGCTCGTCACGGCCTTCACCGATCGCCGCTTGGAGATCGCGGCCGTCATCAGCTTCCTGCACGCCGCCTCCGGCCGCAAGTTGGAACTGGAGGGCAACACGGTCAAAGTCGGCGAGCAGGCCTCCGGGCCGGAGATCGAGTTCAGCCCGGCCGATGCGGTCGACACCGGAACGCTGGAGAATCTCAGCAGCGCGCTGAGGGCGTACGAACGCCCCGTGCTGGCCGGCGGCCCGCTGGTGTTCCTCAACGCGTGCGAGACAGGCCCTTCCACGGTCGCGCTGCCGCACGTGAAGCTGGAAGACGCGATGTTCAAGCTCGGCGCGCGCGGCGTCATCGTCACCGAGGTGGCGGTCTGGGTGCCGTTCGGCCACGAGTTCGCCACCCGCCTGCTCGATCGGCTGGGCAAGGGTGAGCCCGTCGGCGACGCAGTCACCGCCGTGCGGCGCGAGATTCTCAAGGACCGGAAGAACCCCTTCGGGCTTCTGTATGCCTACTATGGGGATCCATCGTTGCGCCTGCCGCATCAGTCATCGGCCGGCGCGCCGCAAACAAGCTTCACGCCTGCGGGCCCACAGGCCGCAAGTCAGAAGCGCACCGCCCAGCTGACCTCGGGAGACCGACCATGACCCACGACCCTCAGCGCCGGCGAATGATCCTCGCCCTGTCCACTGCGCTGCTGCCGCTGCCTGGCTGCACCGCCGCGACCGCCACACTATGTCCTAACGACCCGGTGCTCAGCGACCTCAAGGCCCCACTCACCGTCGATGTGCATGCGCACGTCTTCAACGGCAGTGACCTGCAGATCAGGGAGTTCCTGTCCCAGACGGTGATCGGCCCGGACTCAGAGCTACGTACTCTGGTGCGCGAGATGGGGGCCGTGCTGCAGGCGCTGGCCTGGAACTCTGCGCCCAGTGCGCGCGAAGAGGCACGCCAGATCGACGCGTACACCCGGCCCGGCTCCCGCTGCGCGGACAACACGCAGCTGCGAGAAGCCGCCGCACCCGCCTTCCAGGACGGCTACGCGCGCGGTAGGCGTGAGCTGCAAGCCGCCGCACAGTCCACGCGAGCGCAGCCCGGCACCGCCGCGGTGCTCGGTCCACACGCCGGCCTGCCAGGCCCGGGACTGGGCGCTGCCATCGATGCGTTGCCGCCCACCTTCGAGGAGTTCGACCAGCAGAGCCGCGAGCCCGCCTCCGTGCTCGGTTCGCAGCCGCACCTGGCGGGCTACCTACAGTTCGTGCTGCATCACTTCAACCACCGGCACGTCAACGCGCTGGACTACCTCGCCACCTACTCGCCAAACTCCACTCGTAAGATCGACCTGCTGGTGCCGTGCATGGTCGACTACGACTTCTGGCTCGCCAAGGGACGGCCGACGAAGACGTCGCTCGACGACCAGGTGGACCTCATGGCACGCATTGCGGTCCTAACCGGAGGCCGAGTGCACGGCTTCGTTCCCTTCTGCCCGTTCCGAGAGCTGATGACTGCAAAAGGTGACGAGCCCGGCGAATCGCTCCGTCTGGTGCAGCGGGCCATCCAGTCCAACGGCTTCATCGGCGTGAAGCTCTATCCGCCGATGGGCTTCGCACCACTGGGCAACTCCGGCCTCCGCGTTTGGAAAGGCAAGCCCACCCTGCCGCCCGTCGCGAACGATGGAGACTTCGGCAAGCGACTCGACGGCGCGATGCGGCGCCTGTTCATCTGGTGCCGGGACAACGATGTGCCCGTGATGGCGCATGCCAACCACTCCAATGGGCCGTACGAGGAGTTCAAGGATCTGGCCGGCCCCGAGTACTGGCAGCAGGCGATCGACGCGTTCCCTGGGCTGAAGGTGAGCTTCGGCCACTTTGGCGACACCGACTCCGAAGACCACGACGGCGAGCGCGCCAAGGCCTATCTGAGGCTGATGACAAGCGCGCATGGCTCCAAAGGTGAGAATGTCTACGCCGACGCCAGCTACTTTGCCGGTGTGCTGACCAACCCGGTGAAGATGGCCGAAGTCCTAGCCGATCTTTACACCGACTCGGAGCGCCGTGTGCTGACCGAGCGCCTGATGTACGGCACCGACTGGACCATGCTGCTGCCACAGAAGAACGTCGAGCGCTACCTGCAAGAGTTCATGGGCGTCATGCGGCGCGTCGAGCAGTCGTCCCTGACCGGTGTAACGCCGCGCGGTGCGAGTCTTTCGGATGCCTTCTTCGGCGACAATGCCGTGAGCTACCTCGGCCTAAGCCGCAATAAGCGCACGCGCGCGCGGCTCGAGGCGTTCTACGATCGACACCAATTGGAGACGCCCGATTGGATGAAGAAAATCGGCTAAACGCGGGCCCGCCTAGCGCACAGATGTCACGCGAAACATCGGGGACTTCGAGGCGACAGGGGTGAAGCTGCTAAACCCGTGGTCAAGTCCTCCGCCCTGACGCTCACAATCTCGTTGCCATCGCGGGCGAAGGGTCATGTCCGGTCTTCCCGGCCGTAATGACCTCGCTATGGTTCCCCTCTGGTCACCGGCATACAGGGTAAGTGCTCGTCCTTATCGGTGTAATGTCCTTGTAAATCCTGCGGTGATTCCGGGAAGTACCTACTACGAGAGTGGGCTTCTCACGAACTGTTAATCCGTAGGTCCCTGGTTCGAGCCCAGGTCGAGGAGCCAAGACAAGCAAGCAGAAAAGCCAATCCGCAAGGGTTGGCTTTTTTGTTGTCTGGTTGATCTCTGGTCCGTGGCCAGCGATGCCGGGCGCGGGATCGCCCATCAAGGCGCGGCCGCTCCGACGTCCCCGCCCAATGCGTCGCGATGACAGCCATGAGCGGCTGGGATGTGAGCGCCACAAGATCCGCTGCAACTATCGCGACCCGTGCAGGACAAAGTACAATGTAGCAACATACCTACACAAAGGAGATGAGCGTGCCGAACACAATCCTTTCGAGCCGGGAGTTCAACCACGATGTCGGGCGCGCTAAAAGGGCTGCACTCGAAGGCGCCGTCTTCATCACGGATCGCGGGCGCCCCTCCCACGTACTGCTATCCGTCGAGGCCTACCGCAAGCTGCTGGCCAAGGAGCCCAACATTGTCGATCTGCTGGCCCAGACCGACGCCGGGGATATCGACTTTGAGCCCGTACGTGTCGGCGATTCCCTCTTCCGTCCGGCAGATCTCGCCTGATGTATCTGCTCGATACCAACGTCGTCTCCGAGCTTCGGAAGGCAAAGTCGGGCAAAGCGGATGCAGGGGTTATTGCCTGGGCTGCAGGATTACCGGCTTCTGAACTATTTCTCTCCGCCATTTCCGTGCTGGAGCTTGAGATGGGCGTCCTGCTCGTCGAACGCCGCGATGCCGCCCAAGGCGCCGTCCTCCGCAGTTGGCTCGACAAGCACGTCCTTCCCGCCTTCGCGGAGCGCATCCTGCCGGTGGATACTGCCGTGGCCCGACGCTGCGCGCGGCTGCACGTACCCGATCCGCGGGCGGAGCGGGATGCGCTCATCGCGGCGACCGCCTTGGTGCGTGATCTGACTGTGGTCACGCGAAACGTCGGTGATTTCGAGGCAAGCGGCGTCAGATTGCTGAACCCGTGGGGGTGATACTAGCCCCGGATCAATGAGTTCCCCGGATGAGCCACGCAGGAAGATGCGAAACGCTGACGCATCCCCATCCGCACGTAGGATCAGGAGCAGCCGTTTCCGGTCCTTTTTCACTGATCGGCACCACATCTGGTTCATCTCTGGTTGCCAACGGCGAGCCACACCGGGCGCTCATGGTGTGACCCGCCCAGCCTAGACTGACCGAGCAGCAGTGACTACCACGGCGCTTTCACGAACTGTTAATCCGTAGGTCCCTGGTTCGAGCCCAGGTCGAGGAGCCAAGACAAGCAAGCAGAAAAGCCAATCCGCGAGGGTTGGCTTTTCTGCTTTCCAGCCCCGGATTGCCAGCGCCCCTCTCCTATCGCTCTCATCGCCAAATGCAATTGGTGTGCGCGGCGGCAAAACCATACAATTGTTCCGACGGTCCACCGGTGACCGACCAACAACAGCAAGAGGAGATTGCCATGTCCGCCGAATCCAAGTGCCCGTTCTCGGGCGACGTCCGCAAGCACACCACCGCCGGCGCCCCCTCCAATGCCGACTGGTGGCCCAACCAGTTGAAGCTCGGCATCCTTCACCAGCACACGGCCAAATCCAACCCCATGGGCGAAGGTTTCAACTACGCCGAAGCCTTCAAGCAACTCGACCTGGGCGCCGTGGTGAACGATCTTCACGCCTTGATGACCGACTCGCAGGACTGGTGGCCTGCCGACTTCGGCCACTACGGCCCCTTCTTCGTCCGCATGGCCTGGCACAGCGCCGGCACCTACCGGGTGAGCGACGGCCGCGGTGGCGCGGGCACCGGCAACCAGCGCTTCGCCCCGCTCAACAGCTGGCCCGACAACGCCAACCTGGACAAGGCCCGTCGCCTGCTCTGGCCGGTCAAGCAGAAGTACGGCCGCAACATCTCGTGGGCCGACCTGATGATCCTGGCCGGCAATGTGGCGCTGGAATCGATGGGCTTCAAGACCTTCGGCTTTGCCGGCGGGCGCGAGGACATTTGGGAACCGGAGGAGGACATCTACTGGGGCGCCGAGCGCAAGTGGCTCGACGACCAGCGCTACAGCGGCGACCGCAACCTGGAGAACCCCCTCGCCGCCGTGCAGATGGGCCTGATCTACGTGAACCCCGAAGGCCCCAACGGTAACCCCGACCCCGTCGCCGCCGCACGGGACATCCGCGAGACCTTCGCCCGCATGGCCATGGACGACGAGGAGACCGTCGCCCTCATCGCCGGCGGTCACACCTTCGGCAAGACCCACGGGGCGGGCGACGCCAAGCACGTGGGCGCCGAACCGGAGGCTGCCGGCATCGAGCAGCAGGGCTTCGGCTGGGCCAGCACCTACGGCAGCGGCAAGGGTGGCGACACCATCACCAGCGGGCTGGAAGTGACCTGGACCACCACCCCCACCCGCTGGAGCAACAACTTCTTCTGGAACCTCTTCGGCTACGAATGGGAACTCACCAAGAGCCCGGCCGGCGCCCACCAATGGACGCCCAGGCACGGCATGGGCGCCGGCACCGTGCCCGACGCCCATGACCCGACCCGGCGCCACGCCCCGGCGATGCTCACCACCGACCTCGCCCTGCGCTTCGACCCCGCCTACGAGAAGATCTCCCGGCGCTTCCTGGAGCACCCGGAGCAGTTCGCCGACGCCTTCGCCCGCGCCTGGTTCAAGCTCACCCACCGGGACATGGGGCCGGTCGCCCGCTACCTCGGCCCGCTGGTGCCTGCCGAAACCCTGATCTGGCAGGACCCGATCCCCGCCGTGGATCACCCCCTGATCGACGAGCAGGACATCGCCGCCCTCAAGGCCCGCCTCCTTGCCTCGGGCCTCACCATCTCCCAGCTCGTCACCACCGCCTGGGCGTCGGCCGCCACCTTCCGCGGCAGCGACAAGCGCGGCGGCGCCAACGGTGCGCGCATCCGCCTCGCCCCGCAGAAGGACTGGGCGGTCAACCAGCCCGCCGAACTGGCCCAGGTGCTCGCCACCCTCGAAGGCATCCAGGGCGAATTCAACGCTGCGCAATCCGGCGGCAAGAAGCTCTCGCTGGCCGACCTGATCGTGCTGGGTGGCAGCGCCGCCATCGAGGCCGCCGCGAAGAAGGCCGGCTTCGACGTGAGCGTGCCCTTCGCCCCGGGCCGGATGGACGCCTCACAGGACCAGACCGACGTGGCCTCCTTCGCCGTGCTGGAGCCCGCCGCCGACGGCTTCCGCAACTACGTGCGCCCGGGCCTGGAGGGCGTGGCCGCCGAACTGCTCATCGACAAGGCCCAGCTCCTCACCCTGACGGCGCCGGAGATGACCGTGCTCATCGGCGGGATGCGCGCCCTGGGCGCCAACTTCGACCGCTCGACCCACGGCATCTTCACCGCCCGACCCGAGACCCTCTCCACCGACTTCTTCGTGAACCTGCTCGACATGGGCACCAGGTGGCAGAAATCCGCCACCGCCCCGGGCGTGCTCGAAGGCCGCGACCGGGTCACCGGCGACCTCAAATGGACCGGCACCGTCGTCGACCTGGTGTTCGGCTCCAACTCGCAGCTGCGGGCCCTGGCCGAGGTGTACGCCAGCGACGACGCGAAGGAGACCTTCGTGCGCGACTTCGTCGCCGCGTGGGCCAAGGTGATGAACCTCGACCGCTTCGATCTGGCCTGATCGCGGCCACGCAGGCATGAAGGGGGCGCCCCGGCCGGGGTGCCCCCTTGGTTCATCCGCCGCGGCTCACCAGTAGAACCCCAGCCCGACGCTGGTCTCGCCCGACCCGTCGGCTTCGTGCCGGAGACGGAGGTCGGCCTGCTTACCGAGCCCGTAGCGAGCCTCCACCCGGGCCACCCGGTAGGACGCTCCCAGCGCCTCGACGGGAATGCGCTGCTCGACCCCGACACGCAGCCCCAGGTCGCCGCGAGGGCGCACGATCAGGTCGAGCGACACCCGCCCGAACGCGGCCCCCTGGCGGTGGCGATCCTGCTGCAGCGCGCCGCCCACGTACCCCGCCAGAAACACCCCCTCGGCAAGGGTCCGCCCAACCCCCATGTCGCCCTGCAGCCGCGGCACCAGGCAGTCGCCGCAGGCAAGGCGTGCCTGCTCGGCGCCGAACTTCAGTTTCCAGGCAAACCCGCGATCCCCCGGCAAGCCGCTCACCCCCGGCGCCGCGCTCTCGATGGAGATCAGATCGAGGCGGCGCAGGCGGACCTCCTGGGCGCGGAACAACAACTGGACGTCGCCCATCGCCAGCGTCGCGTTGGGAATGTGGCTGCTGTCGGAATCGAGGGGGTCGTAGTAAGCCGGGCGGAGCCGGAGCAGCGCCCAGCCGCCGCTGGCCGCGCCCCCCATCGCCCCAACCTGCACCCAGCTTGGCGAGCGCCCCTCGTGGGGCGGCGGCGGCACCGCCGGGGGCAGCGGCCGGCGGCCGGGCGGCAGGGCATAGCGCGCGGCCAGTGCCCGGACGTAGCGCGGGTCGACGACACCCCGCGCCCGCGCGTCCGGATCGGCGATGAACTGGAGGTAATCGATCCCGGCGTCCAGCACCGCGTGCCGCGCCTCCACCGGCAACGCCTCGAAGGCGGGCCCGGTCAGCGCCTCATCGCCGGCAACCAGCGCCTTGAGCAGCGCCCGCTCGCCCCCGTCGAGGTTGCGGTAGCTGCGGTAAAAGCGGGTCTGGCGCGAGGGCTGGTAGCGCGCCGACCCCATGATGGCCTGCCCCCGATAGCGGGCCGCGGGGAGCTGCTGGAGCACCGACAGGGGCACCGTCCACGGCCTGTCGGCGGGGATCAGGTCGAGCCCCTCCACCACCTGCACGATCTCGGTCATCCGGAAGGCACAGTTCTCCCGAAAGAAGTAGTAGCGGTAGCGCTTGTTCAGCACCTCCCAGGCATGGGCAACGATGAGATCCACCTGCGCCTGCGGCAGGCTCAGCCGGTACTCCCACAGGTCGCGCAGCTCGTTCTCACCGTAGTTGTTCTCGTGGAAGTAGTAGCCGATCTCGCTGAAGCCACCGTCGTAGCCGCCCAGCACCCCCTTTACGATGTAGCTGACGGGGTCGTCGCCGGTGGTGTCGATGGCGCCGTAATTGAGGGTCAGATCCTGCAGGCCGGAGCGGGTGGGGTCGCCGTCGAAATTGAGCTTGAGGAAGGTGTGACCGTAGTAGGAGGCGGGGTTTCCGAGAAAACCGTTGGCCAGCACGATGCTCACCGAGCCGATGGTGCCCTTGCGGGTCCAGTCGTCGAAGGTTGGGCAGGGGCGCAGCGCGAAGGGCTGCTCCGCACCCCACTGGCGGGCGATCCACAACCGCCGCGCCGGAAAGCGGCACTGGGGATGCGCGTCGCCCGCCGGGCCGGGGGCCGCCATCGCGGCCAGGGTCGCGCGCAGTTCGGACTCCGGATCGGTCCGCCCCGCGGGCGACAAAAAGAAGGTGTCGCTAAAGATGGCGCTGCGAAAGCCGCTGGGCGAGGCAGGATCGGCCACGTAATGCCCCAGGCGCAGCCAGCCGTCCTGGCGGGCCAGACCCGACGGATCGAGGGGGGCCGCAGCCCGGGCATGCAAGGGGAGCGCCGCCAGCAGGCAGACGCCGATGGCCAGAAGCCGGAAGCAGGAAGAGAGGAACACCGGAAGCGGACCGCGCAAAAAAACGCGCCGACCGGAAGAACCGGCCGGCGCACGGTACAGACGAGGCTCAGATCGTGCAGCGCTGGGCCGCGGACGATGCGATCGCGCGGTAGAGACCGGCGGCCTTGTCCAGACGGGGCTGGGTGGCGTAGCCCGACGCGGCAACCGCTTCACCCATCGACTTGCGGGTGTCGCCGATCACGGCGGCGTGCGCAGCGGCGTCGCATTCGAAGAGGTTGAGGGCGGTGGCCAGGTGTTCGCCCTGACCGCGGGCGGTTTCTTCGGCGAGCTGCTCGTAGGTGTCGCGGATGAAGAGGGCGGCCTTCACCTGACGGGCATTACAGGTCTGCGGGCTGGCGGTGGCGGAGGTCAGGGCGGTCGTTCCCAGATCCCAGATCACGTTGGACGTGATCGCGGCCCAATGCACGTCCTTGAACAGTGCCGCGCCGATACCGCATTCGGAGTAAGGATTGGGCCCGCTTCCGACGGGACCGCTGTTGTTCATTTGAGCATTCGCAGCAACGGCCTGAAGCGCAAGCAGGGCAAAGGCGATGGCGGTCTTTTTGATTTTCATACCACGGTTCCTCATGGGGTTCGAATGGATATTTACCCGAACCTGATTAAACGGACAAGGCAGGTGGAAAACCCACCCACGAAGATCGTAGCATACCGGCGCTCATGCCGCATATGCCATGCAGAAACGCCCGCCGGCAAACCGCTCCCCGGATTGAGCTAGATCAATTTTCGGGGCACAAAACCGCCCGCTTACCGAAAATCGAACAGCGCCCGGTGGAAGCCCGCCGGCTTGAGCAGGCCGGGGGCGGGGCGGGTTCGCCTGCGGGGCGCCGGGGCTTGCGCCGCGGCATCATCGGCCACACGGACGAGGACCCGGCAGTGAGTGCTCGGCGAACAGCGCCACACCACCCCGGCCATCCGCAAGTGGCCCGACAGGCCCGCCACCCACCCGATCCACGCCATCGGCGACCGCTTCGAGCGGCCCTGAGCGGCCCGCTGCAGCAAGTGCCGCTTGCTCTGCCCCGCCCCGCCGCAGATAATTTTCCGGCGGACCGCCCCACGCTTGCCCCATGACAAGGCGCCGGTCCGCAGCCCCCGCTAAAAAGCGGCTTGCGCAGCCCACGCCACCGACACCATGAACCAGCGAGTCATCCCCCTGGCCGACGAGCGTCAGCTCGGCCAACTGCCCCGCATCCCCGCCGACCTGCCGGCCCCCACCGGGCAGCTGCTCGACAGCCGCGGCCGGGCGGTGAAGGACCTGCGCATCTCGGTCACCGACCGCTGCAACTTCCGCTGCGTGTACTGCATGCCCAAGGCGGTGTTCGACAAGGACTACGCCTTCCTCCCGCGAGAATCCCTCCTCAGCTTCGAGGAGATCACCCGCCTCGCCCGCCTGTTCGCCGCCCACGGCGTCACCAAGATCCGCCTCACCGGCGGCGAGCCCCTGCTGCGGCGCAACCTCGAACGCCTGGTGGCCCAGCTGGCGGCCATCCCCGGCATGGAAGTCACCCTCACCACCAACGGCGTGCTGCTGCCCAGGAAAGCCGCGGCCCTCAAGGCGGCCGGGCTGTCGCGGGTCACGGTGAGCCTCGATTCGCTGGACGACGTCGTCTTCAAGGCCATGAACGACATGGACGTGCCGGTGGCCGACGTGCTGGCCGGCATCGACGCCGCCGCCGCCGCGGGCCTCGGCCCGGTCAAGATCAACATGGTGGTCAAGCGCGGCATGAACGACCAGGAGATCGTCCCCCTCGCCCGCCACTTCCGCGGCAGCGGCCACATCCTGCGCTTCATCGAGTTCATGGACGTGGGCAGCTCCAACGGCTGGCGGATGGACGACGTGATCCCCTCCGCCGAAGTCGTCCGGCGCATCGGCGAACACTTCCCCCTCGAAGCCATCGACCCCAACTACACCGGCGAGGTGGCGGAGCGCTGGCGCTATCTGGATGGCGGCGGCGAGATCGGCGTCATCTCGTCGGTCACCCAGGCCTTCTGTTCCACCTGCACCCGCGCCCGCCTGTCCACCGAAGGCCGGCTATACACCTGCCTGTTCGCCCAGAGCGGCCACGACCTGCGCAGCCTGATGCGCGCCCGGCGCAGCGACGCCGAACTCTCGGCGGTCATCGGCAGCATCTGGAACCGACGCGACGACCGCTACTCCGAGATCCGCACCGCTGCCACCGCCAGCCTGCGGAAGATCGAAATGTCCTACATCGGAGGCTAGGATGAGCGACGCCCTCCGAAGCGCCTGCTACGCCACCGGCCGCGCCGCGGCCCGCCCGACATGATCCCCGCCAGCACCGAGAACATCACCGGCCTCGTCCTCGCCGGCGGCCGCGGCAGCCGCATGGGCGGCATCGACAAGGGCCTCGTCCTGCTCGACGGCCAGCCGATGGTCGCCAGGGTGCTGGAACGCCTCAGCCCCCAGGTCGGGCCGATCCTCATCAGTGCCAACCGCAGCGTCGAGCAGTACGCCCGTTTCTGCCGCCCGGTGGTGCCCGACCGCCTGCCCGGCTTTGCCGGCCCCCTGGCCGGGCTCGAAGCCGGTCTCGCCGCCTGCGCCACCCCCTACCTCGCCACCGCCCCCTGCGACAGCCCCTTCCTGCCGCCCGATCTGGTGCCCCGGCTGGCCGACGCCCTGAGCGCCGAGCGCGCCAGCGTGGCCGTCGCCCGCACCGGCGACCGGCTCCACCCGGTGTTCGCGCTCATGCACAGCTTCGTGCTGCCCGATCTGCAAGCCTTCACCCGCGCCGGCGGTCGCCGCATGGAGCTGTGGCTGCGCCGCCTGAAGTGGGTCGCCTGCCCCTTCGACGACGCCCCCGACGCCTTCGTCAACATCAACACGGCGGATGAACTCCGCGCCCATCAAGCTGGAGACGCCCCCCGGTGACATCCCTCGCCCAACAGTTCGGCTGCCACGACGCCTACGACCCCACCGCCCTGCCCGTCGACCTGGGCCGCCAGCTCATCCTCGACGCACTGAGCCCCATCGACGGCATCGAGCGCGTCCCCCTGCGCGACGCCCTCGGCCGGGTGCTGGCCCAGCCCGTCGTCTCGCCCATCGACGTGCCCGCCCACGACAACTCCGCCATGGACGGCTACGGCCTGCGCGGCGAAGACCTCAACGCCGACGGCGACACCGTGCTCGACATCGTCGGCAGCGCCTTCGCCGGCCAGGGCTTCGACGGCCGCGTGGGCCCCGGCCAGGCCGTACGCATCATGACCGGCGCGCCCCTGCCCGCCGGCGTCGACACCGTGGCGATGCAGGAAATCACCCGCGCCGCCGACGGCAAGGTAACGATCCCCGCCGGCCAGCGCCCCGGCCAGAACATCCGCCGCGCCGGCGAAGACCTGCGCGCCGGCCTCCCGGCCCTGCCCGCCGGGCGCCTGATCCGCCCCGCCGAACTGGGCCTCGTCGCGTCGCTGGGCATCGGCGAGGTAGCCGTGCGCCGCCGTCTGCGCGTGGCCTTCTTCTCCACCGGCAACGAGATCGCCACCATCGGCACCCCCGCCGCCCCCGGCCAGATCTACGACAGCAACCGCTACACGATCTTCGGCATGCTCAGCCAGCTGGGCTTCGACATCATCGACATCGGCGTCATCCGCGACGACCCCGACGCCCTCGAGACCACCCTGCGCGAAGCCGCCGGCATTGCCGACGCGGTCATCACCAGCGGCGGCGTATCGGTGGGCGAGGCGGATTT
The DNA here is from genome assembly GCF_041904905.1 of Zoogloea sp. Lineage (GTDB taxonomy): Bacteria > Pseudomonadota > Gammaproteobacteria > Burkholderiales > Rhodocyclaceae > Zoogloea. The sequence goes on from NZ_JAYRMI010000019.1 coordinate 30,681, forward strand.
CACCCGCGAGGTGATGGCCCGCCTGGGCGAAGTGCTGTTCTGGAAGATCGCCATGAAACCCGGCCGCCCGATGGCCTTCGGGCGCATCGGCGGCGACGACGGCAGCGCCTGGCTGTTCGGCCTGCCCGGCAACCCGGTGGCGGTGATGGTCACCTTCTACCAGTTCGCCCGGCCCGCGCTGATGCGCCTGGCCGGCATCGACCCGCTGCCCGAGCCCCCCCTGCTGCCGGTGCCCTGCGTCACCCCGATCCGCAAACAGCCGGGCCGCACCGAATTTGTCCGCGGCGTGCTCTTCCAGGGCGACGGCGGCTGGCAGGTGAGGAGCACCCCGGCCCAGGGCTCCGGCATCCTCAGCTCGATGGCCGACGCCAACTGCCTCATCGTCCTCGGCCCCGGGCAAGGCAGCGTGGCCGCCGGCGACACCGTGCAGGTCCAGGTGCTCGACGGCGTCGTCTGACCTCCCCTGCCACCTTGACAGGGCAGCGTCTGCCACCTTGACAGGTCGGTGAAATTATCGCCGGAGAGCGTCAGCAAACGCCGATTCTGGTGCAGAATTTCAAATTCCCGTAATCGAAGTGCTGTTGCAGACGAACCATGGACGACGACATTCCGGAAGGCTCCCGACTGGTCATCGACGGCACGGAGCGCGTCTTCTATTCCGGCTACTGGGTCAAGACCTACGCCGTTCCCGAAGACACCCTCCAGGCCAAACGCAAGCTCATCGGCGCGCTCACCCGGCGGCTCTTCAACCATGTCGAGCACGGCCTCAACATCCCCGGCAGCCGGCTCAACGAAGCCCGCAAGAGCTACGAGGACGAGGCCGACGCCGAGCGCCGGCGCGTCAAGGGCGCCATGCTGGCCGGCGCCCTGTTCAACCGCGCCGCCGACATCTTCACCAAGCTCGTCGAGCTGCAGAGCGTGGGCATCGAGATCCAGTCCGACAACGCCCTGATGCGCGAATGCGGCCGCTGCCTGCAGGAAGCCCTGGGGCTCGGGCGGCTGGTGCTGCACCGCTCCGGCGAAGAGGGCATCGACGAACTGTGGGGCGAGCCCTTCAAGGCCTTCTCGATCCCCCTCGAAGATTTCTACGAGAGCCGCTACGTCAAGATCGCCCTCACCCTGCGCGACATCGACCGCATCGCCGACGCGATGGTCGAATACTTCGAGCCGCTCCCCTGTTTCCGGGGGCTTGCCCCCCACGTGCGCACCTTCGCCAAGGCCGCCCACATCAAGACCGAAACCCTGCGCACCGACCCGGACATCTTCGACATCTGGACCAGCTTCGTCACCGCCGGCGAACGCCTGTGCGCCTACTTCAACACGGCGGAGATGCCCATCGACAGCGAAGACCGCCACCTCGTCGCCGACGGCCGCCTGCTCATCCAGCAGGGCCGCGATCTGGTGAGCTACGTCACCCGGGCCCGCACGCCGATGCCCAAGAGCACCACCGAATACATCGAGCGCTGCCGCAGCTACGCCGCGCGCTGTGCCGAACGGACACAAACGGAGAAAAAGGAAGCGTAAATGACTGAAAAAACAAACGCCAAGACCACGTCCCGCCCCGCCCCGCGCCACACCGCCGCCGGCGACGTGGCCCCCAAGGAAACCCCCGCGGCCATCGAGAACTTCGAGGTCAGCGAGGCCGTCGACGCCGCCCGCGACGCCAAGGCCACCGCCGTCGCCGACATCGTGGCCACCCTCGCCAAGCACGACACCCACAGCATCGCCGAGACCCTCCAGGCCATCATGGCCGGCGCCTCCCCCGACGACGCCGAAGTCCTGCGCAAGGCCCTGCTGGCCGAAGACGAAGCGGTCTACAAAAAGCTGCCCTCCCACCCGGACGAAGAGCTCGCCGAAGGCTGGCGCGAAGGCGCCTACCCCTACAAGAACCTCATGTCCCGCAAGGCCTACGAGAAGCAGAAGTACCGCCTGCAGGTCGAACTCCTCAAGCTCCAGGCCTGGGTCAAGGAGACCGGCCAGCGCGTGGTGATCCTCTTCGAAGGCCGCGACGCGGCCGGCAAGGGCGGCACCATCAAGCGCTTCATGGAACACCTCAACCCCCGCGGCGCCAAGGTCGTGGCCCTCGAGAAGCCCACCGAGACCGAACGCGGCCAGTGGTACTTCCAGCGCTACATCCAGCACCTGCCCACCGCCGGCGAGATCGCCCTGTTCGACCGCTCCTGGTACAACCGGGCCGGCGTCGAGCGCGTGATGGGCTTCTGCTCGCCCGACGAGTACCTCGAGTTCATGCGCCAGACGCCCGAGTTCGAACGTCACCTGGTGCGCAGCGGCGTGCACCTCATCAAGTTCTGGTTCTCGGTGAGCCGCGAAGAGCAGCGACGCCGCTTCAAGGAGCGCGAGGCCCACCCGCTCAAGCAGTGGAAACTCAGCCCCATCGACCTTGCCTCCCTCGACAAGTGGGAGGACTACACCAAGGCCAAGGAGGCGATGTTCTTCCACACCGACACCGCCGACGCCCCCTGGACGGTCATCAAATCCGACTGCAAAAAGCGCGCGCGCCTCAACGCCATGCGCTACATCCTCCACAAGCTGCCCTACACCAACAAAGAGATCGACCACATCGGCCCCCTCGACCCGCTGCTGGTCGGTCGTGCCCACGTGGTGTACGAGCGCGGCGAACACTCCGGCAGCCCGCTGCTGTAAGCCCCCTCCGCCCCACCGTCCGCCCGCTCCGGCCCCCATCCGGCCGGGGCGGCCCGGCGGGGCGACGATTTCCCGCGCCTCCCCTACGCCCGGCGCCGACGAGCAGGTAAACTCCGCGGCGATGCCGCACCGCTCCGACACCGCGCCCCTCGCGCGCCCCTTCGCCCTCTTCGACGACAACCTCGACGCCACCGGCAGCGCCGGCGCGTGGCTGCTCACCGGCCTTGTCGACGAGATCCGCTGCACCGACCCCGCCGCCTGGCCCGCCGCCCTCGCCCGCCTCGAACAGGCCGCCCGCGACGGCGCCTGGGTCGCCCTGGCCGCCAGCTACGAACTCGGCTACGCCATCGAGCCGCGCCTGCGCCCGCTGCTGCCCGCCAGCCCGGCGCCCCTCGTCGCCGGCTGGATCTTCGCCCGCGGCGAGTGGCTCTCCGATACCGCCGTCGATGCCTGGCTCGCGGAGATGGCCGGCGACGCCCCCGGCGGCGTGGGGCAGCTCGCCCCCGGCATCGACGAGGCCGACTACCTCGCCCGGGTCGAGCGCATCCGCGACTACATCGCCGCCGGCGACTGCTACCAGGTCAACCTCACCTTCCCCCTGCGTGGCCGCAGCTTCGGCCACCCCGCCGCCCTCTACCGTGCCCTGCGCGCCGCCCAGCCGGTGCGCTACGGCGCCTTCATCGCCCACGCCGGCGGGGCGATCCTGTCCCGCTCGCCCGAACTCTTCCTCGAACGCCACGGCCGCACCCTCGCCAGCCGCCCCATGAAGGGCACCGCCCCGCGCGACACCGACCCCGCCGACCTCGCCGCCTCCGCCAAGGATCGCGCCGAAAACGTGATGATCGTGGACCTCATCCGCAACGACATGGGCCGCCTTGCCCCGGCCGGCGGCGTGCGGGTCGAGGACCTGTGCCGCATCGAACCCTTCCCCACCGTCTGGCAGATGACCTCCCGGGTCGTCGCCGAGCCGGTGGACGCCGACCTCCCGGCCATCTTCCGGGCGCTCTTCCCCTGCGGGTCGATCACCGGCGCCCCGAAGATCCGCGCCATGGAGATCGTCCGCGAACTCGAAACCGCGCCCCGCGGCCTTTACTGCGGCGCCCTGGGCTGGCTGCGCCCTGGCGGCGACTTCCGCTTCAGCGTGCCGATCCGCACCCTGCGCCTGGACGCAGACGGCGCGGCCCGCCTCGACGTGGGCAGCGGCGTGGTGTTCGACTCCCAGCCCGCCGCCGAATGGGCCGAGTGCCACCTCAAGGCGCGCTTCCTCACCGGGCTGCCCAAGGGCCTGCGCCTCATCGAAACCCTGCGTTTCACGCCGGACGAAGGCTTCCCCCTGCTGGCCGAACACCTCGAACGCCTCACCGCCTCTGCCGCCGAACTAGGCTTCGCCTTCAACCCCGACACCTTCCGGCAGCTGCTCGCAGGCCTCGACGCCGACACGCCCCGGCGCGTCCGCGTCACCCTTGGCCAGCACGGCGACCTCACCCTGGAGCACGCCCCGCTCAGCGCCGGCGCCCCCTCGCCCGACGCCAGCGTGGTGCTCTCGCCCCACCCCGTCGCCAGCGGCGACCTGCTCCTGCGCCACAAGACCACCGCCCGCGCCCTGTACGACCGGGAGCTTGCCCGGGCGATGGCTGCCGGTCACTTCGACGCGCTCTTCCTCAACGAACGGGGCGAGCTGACCGAAGGCGCCCGTAGCAACCTCTTCGTCGAGCGCGACGGCCTGCTCCTCACCCCCCCGGCCAGCGCCGGGCTCCTCAACGGCACCCTGCGCCGAAGCCTGCTGCGCGAAGGCCGGGCCCGGGAGGCCACGCTCCGCCCGGACGACCTGCGCCACGCCGACGCGCTCTACGTCGGCAATGGCCTGCGGGGGCTGGTGCCCGTGCGACTGGCAGACGCCCCGCCCATTTAACGCAAAAACGGCAACAACGGATCGCCCATTGTTGCCGTCCTGGGAACAACCCCAAGCAGGGCTTACTTCGCGCCCTTGCCCTTCGGCACCACCACCAGGCCCTCCACCAGCGCCTTGGTGCTGGCCGTGGACTCCTTCAGCAGCAACTGCACGCCCGCCCGCAGCAGCTCGGACTTGGTGCAGATGCGCCCGGCCTTGGCCAGCGTCTCGCGCAGGGCCTTGAGCTGGGCGTGCTCGCTCTTGGGCATCGAGAAGGAATCCCGCACCACCTTCTCGCGCACGGGCTTCACCGCCTTCTCCGCCTTGGCCTTGGGCGCCTTGGCCGGCTTCTCGGCCTTCTCCGCCTTGGGCGCCTTCTCGGCCTTCACCGGCTTGGGCTTGGCGGCCTTCTTCGCAACCTCGGGCGCCGGGGCGGGCGCAACCGGCGCCACCTCAACCGGGGCCTCGGGCTCGGCCGGCTTCGCGGCGAGCTTGGCCGGCGCTTTGGCGGGTGCCTTGGCCACCTTCGGCGCGGCAGCCTTCACCGCCGGCTTCGCAGCCGGCTTGGCGGCGGGCCTGGCCGGCGCCTTCGGCTTGTCGGCCTTGGCCGGGGCTTCGGCGGCCGGTGCCGGCGCAGGCTCCACGGCAGGCGCCTCGACGGCCACCTGGGCTTCGGCCACGGGCGCCGGCGGCACCTCGGCAGCAGCGGCCGGCGCCTCGGCCGGGGCCGGATCGGGCAGGCGGGTCTCGAGCGCTTCGCTCTCCTGCTGCAAGGTCGAGCGCAGGGCCGACCGGGTCTTGGTGCTCATGTTCTATCTCCTGTCAGTTTCAAGACTTCCACAACCAGTTTGTCCACTTCCCGCGCAGCCTCGCTGCCGGCGCGGCCCAGCTGATACACCGTGCCGCCCACCACCGCACTCTGCGCGAAAGCATTACGCTGGGAGAGGGCCGCCCCAAGCACCGGCAGGGTGAAATCCCGCATCACCTCAAGCACGTCCCAGGCCAGATTGGTGCGCAGCACCCGGTTGGGCACCAGCGCCGCCTTCAGCCCCTTGCGGCTCGCCTGCACCTGCAGGATCAGCCGCTCCGCACCCTTGGTGGACCACAGGTCGGCCGGGCTCGGCACCACCGGCACCAGGGCCACGTCCGCCACCTGCAGCGAGGCCAGCGTGGCCGCATGCTCGATGGACGGCGGGCAATCGAGCAGGATCACGTCAGCCTCCCGCCCCGCCGCCTTCACGGCCGCCGGCAACCCATCGGGCGCCCCCGCCAGCTGCGTCACCGCGGCCGGGAAAGGGTTTGCCGACGCCGCGGCGCGCGCCCAGCGCAGGGCGGTTTCCTGCGGGTCCAGATCGATGATCGCCACCCGCTTGCCACGCCGGGCAAGGCCGCCGGCCAGTTGCATCGTCAGCGTCGATTTGCCCGCCCCGCCCTTCTGGGAGAGCACGGTCACCACCTTAGGCTTGGCCACTTCGCCCCCTATTGCGTAATACCGTATTATTTTGAACCCGATCGCCCGGCGATGGCAAGCACCCATCGCGCAGCGTCGTCCCGAAACCGCGCACAATGGCGGCAGGCAACAGTCTGCCAGCAACGCGGGGGCACGAGAATGAAAGACGGGCGGATTTCGGTACGCGTCGGCGACATCACCCGACAGGCGGTGGATGCCATCGTGAACGCCGCCAACAGCAGCCTGCTGGGCGGCGGCGGGGTGGACGGCGCGATTCACCGGGCGGCGGGGCCGGAACTCACCGCCTGCTGCGCCACCCTGGGCGGCTGCCCGACCGGCGAGGCGCGCATCACGCCAGGTTTCCGGCTGCCGGCGCGCCATGTGATCCACACCGTCGGGCCCCTGTGGCGGGGCGGCGGGCACGGGGAAGCGGCGCTGCTCGCCGCCTGCTATCGCAACAGCCTGGCACTGGCTGCCAGCCACGGCGTACGGACGATCGCCTTCCCCGCCATCAGCTGCGGTATCTACGGTTATCCGGCGGAACAGGCGATGCAGATCGCGGTCAGCACCTGCCGCGAAGTGCTGGCCACGCAGGCGCTCCCGACGGAGATCCTGCTGATGGCCTTCGATCAGCGCATGAATTCGCTTCTGAACGAGATCCTGCGCGGCGGCGACTGAATGACGATGCGCCGGGGGCCGTCGCTGCGGCGGGCCGGCTTGCCCCGACCGTCGCAGGTGCGCAGCCCGGCAGTGCCCAGGCGCATGCACTGCACCCCGGCGCAGCCGCAGTCGGCCGGCAGCTCGGAGGGCTCACCCTCTTCCATGTGATCGATGCGCAGCAAGTCGAGGAAGCGCGACGCCGACTCACGGCAACCGAAGACGGTCAGCCGACCGTCGTTGGCGCACAGCCAGCGTTCGTCCACGGTGATGCCGACACAGCCTTCTCCGCCTCCCTGCAGCGGATGAACCCGCACCCGGGTCTGACCGAGGCGCCACAGCGGCGCGACCGCGAGTTCAAGCCAGGTCGCATTGCGTCCTTTGAGTTCCATTTGTCCCCTCACTTATTATGATGTTCCGCTGTCGATTGCCCCAGATCAGGGTAGACGACGCGCAACTTTGCGTATTATCGCGACTGGTGAGAATTTTGAAACCCGGCTGTTCCCGGAACAGGCCGCGGGAAAACCCGGATGCGGCAATCGGCCACACCTTTCACCTTCGTTTGCAGAACTCAAACCGGAGACACATCCCGATGAAACTCGAAACCCTTGCCGTGCACGGTGGCTACAGCCCGGACCCGACCACCAAGGCGGTGGCCGTGCCCATTTACCAGACCACCTCCTACGCCTTCGACGACACCCAGCACGGGGCCGATCTGTTCGACCTGAAGGTGGCCGGCAACATCTACACCCGCATCATGAACCCCACCCAGGCCGTGCTCGAAGCCCGGGTGGCGGCGATGGAAGGCGGCATCGCGGGCCTCGCGCTGGCCTCCGGCATGGCCGCCATCACCTACGCCATCCAGACCATCGCCGAAGCCGGGGACAACATCGTCTCCGCCTCCACGCTCTACGGCGGCACCTACAACCTGTTCGCCCACACCCTGCCGCAGATCGGCATCCAGGTGCGCTTTGCCGACTACCGCGACCCGGCCTCCTTCGCCCCGCTGATCGACGCCCGCACCAAGGCCATCTACTGCGAATCCGTGGGCAACCCGCTGGGCAACATCACCGACTTCGAGGCCCTGGCCGCCATCGCCCACGCCCACGGCATCCCGCTGATCGTGGACAACACCGTGCCCTCGCCCTACCTGTGCCGGCCGATCGAGCACGGCGCCGACATCGTGGTGCATTCGCTCACCAAATACCTGGGCGGCCATGGCACCTCCATCGGCGGCATCATCGTCGATAGCGGCAAGTTCCCGTGGGCGGAGCACAAGGAGCGCTTCCGCCGCCTGAACGAGCCGGACGTCTCCTACCACGGCGTTGTTTACACCGAAGCCCTGGGCCCGGCGGCCTACATTGCCCGCGCCCGGGTGGTGCCGCTGCGCAACATGGGCGCCGCGATCAGCCCCTTCAACGCCTTCCTGATCCTGCAAGGCGTCGAGACCCTGGCCCTGCGCATGGACCGCATCTGCGACAACGCCCTGAAGGTGGCGGAGTTCCTGAAGGGGCACGCCAAGGTGGCGTGGGTGAATTACGCCGGCCTGCCCGACCACGCCGACAACGCCCTCGTCCAGAAGTACATGGGCGGTCGCGCCTCGGGCATCCTCAACTTCGGCGTGAAGAGCGCCGACGGCGACGGCAAGGCCGCCGGCGGCCGCTTCCAGGACGCGCTCAAGCTGGTCACCCGCCTGGTGAACATCGGCGACAGCAAGAGCCTGGCCTGCCACCCGGCCTCCACCACCCACCGCCAGCTCTCGCCCGAAGAGATGAAGAAGGCCGGCGTGTCGGAAGACATGGTCCGCCTGTCCATCGGCATCGAGCACATCGACGACATCCTGGCCGATCTCGACCAGGCTCTCGCGGCGGTCTGAGCGCCCACCCTGCCGGCGACCGGGCCCACGCCCGGCTGCCGGCAGCGCCACCGATCGTCAGCGGCCGCTCACGGCCAGGGGCGCCACCCCGTTGATCTTCGTCCCGGGCCCCAGGGCCTTCTGGCGGAACCACCCGAGGTTCATCTCCAGGGCGTAGCGGGCCGGCCGTGCCGCGCAGTGGTTGTCCTCGGTCTGGGGTTGCATGTCTTCGATGTTGAGGATGCGCCCCTCGTCGTCGAGAAAGGCCACCGACAGCGGCAGCAGGGTGTTCTTCATCCACATGCAGTGGCGCCGCGGCTCGGTGAAGACGAAGAGCATCCCGCGGTTGGCGGCCATGCTCCGGCGCTCCATCAGACCGCGCATGCGGTGTTCGTCGCTGGCGGCCACCTCGGCCTCGATGCGGAACATGCCGACGCTGAGTTCGGTCATCGGCATCGGCGTGTCGGCGGCCGCCGAAAGGGCGACCAGGGCGGCCAGCAGGGCCGCGCGGCGGAGCGAAGGCGCAATCATCTGAGCAGTCATCGGGCGGGTTTACGGAAGCCGCCAACCTTAGCACGTCCGCCCGCGGGCTGTCGTCGCCCGGCGGGCTGAGGCAAGGCCGGCGGGGGCAAGGCTTCCCGCCACGCACCGGGCGCGAGGCCATCGAGGCACCAGTCACCGATGCGCGCGCGGATCAGGCGCAGGGTGGGAAAGCCGACCTTGGCGGTCATCCGCCGCACCTGGCGGTTCTTGCCCTCCCGCAGCACGATCTCGACCCAGCTCACCGGAATCGCCTTGCGCTCGCGGATCGGCGGATTGCGGGGCCACAGCCAGGCGGGTTCGTCGGCGAGGCGCGCCTCGCAGGGCTTGGTGACGAAATCGCCCAGATCGACGCCCGCGCGCAGCCGGGCCAGGGCGGCCTCGTCGGGGATGCCCTCCACCTGCACGAGGTAGGTCTTGGGCAGCTTGTGGCGGGGGTCGGCGATGCGCTGCTGGAGCGCGCCGTCGTCGGTCAGCACCAGCAGGCCCTCGCTGTCGGCATCCAGCCGGCCTGCGGCGTACACGCCGGGCACCGGGATGTGGTCGGCCAGGGTGGCCTTGCCGGGTTCGCCGGTGAACTGGCACAGCACCCCGTAGGGCTTGTTGAACAGGATGAGCATGGAAGACGGCCCGGCGGCGAGGCCCCGGGCCGGAGGCGGGGCGTCAGGCGTAGCGGCGCAGACGCAGGGAGAAATCCTCGAGCTGGCGGATGCCGCTCTGCTCGGCCCGGGCGATCCAGTCCTGGAGTTGCTGGAGGAGCTGTTCGCGGCTGGCGGACGAGCGGGCCCACAGGGCGGTGAGTTCGTTGCGCATCGCCACCACGGTTTCGAGCCGCTTGTTCTCGCGCAGCAGGGTTTCAAGGCGCTGGCGCTCCTCGGCGCACAGCTGGCCTTCTTCGGCGGCCAGCCAGCGACGCAGCTCGCCCACCGTGAATTTGCCGCCGGACTGGGCCTTGAGGGCGGAGAACTCCTCCTGGGCGATGGCCTTGAGGCCCTGCACGTAGCGGGTCATCACGTCGTAGCGATGGGTGATGACGGCCTGGAGGGTGTCGAAGTCGGCGCGGGCCTTGGCAATGCCGAAGCGCGGCGTCGGGATGGTCTTCTTGGCGCGGGCAAGGCCGAGCATCTCGAGGATGCGGATATACATCCAGCCGATGTCGAACTCGTACCAGCGGGCCGACAGCTTGGCCGAGGTGGCGAAGCTGTGGTGGTTGTTGTGGAGTTCCTCGCCGCCGATCAGGATGCCCCAGGGGAACAGGTTGGTGGAGGCGTCGGCGCAGTTGTAGTTGCGGTAGCCCCAGAAGTGGCCCAGGCCGTTGATGACGCCGGCCGCCCAGAACGGGATCCACACCATCTGCACGCCCCAGATCAGCACGCCCGGCCAGATACCGAAGAGCATCAGATCGGCCGCCAGCATCACCAGGATGCCGGACTTGGGAAAGCGCGAGAACAGCTTGCGCTCGAAGGCGTCGTCCGGCGTGCCGTGGCCGTAGCGCTGGATGGTGTCCTTGTTACGGGCTTCCTTCACGTAGAGGAAGACGCCGGTCCACAGCACCTTGTTGATGCCGTGCACCTGCGGGCTGTGGGGGTCGTCGGGGGTTTCGCACTTGGCGTGGTGCTTGCGGTGGATGGCCGCCCATTCCTTGGTGACCATGCCGGTGGTAAGCCACAGCCACAGGCGGAAGAACAGGGCCGGCAGCGGATGCAGGTCGAGCGCCCGGTGCGCCTGGTGACGGTGCAGGAAAATGGTGACCGAGGCGATGGTGACATGGGTCATCGCCAGGGTGACGACGACGTAGCCCCACCAGGGCAGATCGAGCAATCCGGAGAACATCGGCTGTGCGTTCCTTGAAATGTGGTTTCAGCCGCCGGATTCTAGTCGAGCCCGCGGGGCAAACCAAGCTGGGCGGCGGTTTGCCCCTTATCGTCAGGCGGGCAGGTTGTCTTTAGTCGACACCGCCGCATCGCCCAGAATGCGCACTTCGCGCTGAGGGAAGGGAATCTCGATGCCTTCGGCCTTGAAGCGCCGCCAGATCTCCAGGTTGATCGCCGAGCGGATGCCCAGGGTGCCTTCGGCCGGATCGCGGATCCAGAACCCCAGCTGCAGGTTGATGCCGCTGTCGGCGAAGGCTTCGACGAAGGCACCGGGGGCCGGGTCCTTCATCACCCGCGGCTGGTGGTGGGCCGCCTCGACGAGGATCTCCATGGCCTTCTCGAGATCGGTGGCGTAGCTCACCTGAATCGGCAGCGAGATGCGCACCTTGGGGTCGGTGAAGGTTTCGTTCTGCACCACCGAGCCCACCAGGGTCTCGTTGGGCACGATGGATTCGATGCCGGTCATGCCCTTGAGCACGGTGTAGCGGGTGGTGATCTGGCTCACCACGCCGCGCTCGGCGCCCACCGAGATGAGGTTGCCCATGCGGATCGAGCGGTCGAGCAGCAGGATGAAGCCGGCCACGTAGTTGGCGGCGATCTTCTGCAGGCCCAGGCCCAGGCCCACGCCCAGCGCCCCGCCGAACACCGACAGCGCGGTGAGGTCGATGCCCACCAGCGGCAGGCTGACGGTGACCGCCAGCACCAGCAGCAGCGCCTTGGAGAGCCGCGCGAACACCAGCTGCAGGTTGGAGTCGAGCCCCTCGGTGCGCATCAGCCGGCTCTCGAGCACGCCGGCGGCCCACAGCGCCACCAGCATGGTGACCATCACCGTCAGCGCGCCCTGCAGCAGCATCCACAGGTTGAGCTTGGCCTTGCCGACGGTGAAGCCGATCTGCTCCAGCCCGTCGATCACGGTGGGCAGCACGCCGGTGATCTGCAGCGCCACCACCACCCACGCGGCGGCGGCAAAGAAGCGCTCGAAGCTGGCCAGCCAGCCGGCCTGGGGAAAGCCCCGCTTGAGGGCATGCACGGTGAGCCGGATGGCCGCCATCGCGGCCAGCAGCGGCACCGCCAGCTTGAGCAGATTCACGTGGTGCCAGGCGTTGAGCACGATCCGCGCGACGAGCACCAGCCCCAGCGCGGTGAGCGGGAAGATCACCCGCCGCAGGCCCTCCTCGCCGGCGCCGGCGAGGCTGGGGTCGGCCTCGCGGCGGCGACGCAGCACCGCCTTGATCTGGCGGGTGATGAGGCTGGCCAGCACCAGGCACACGGCGAGCACGCCGACCTGCCAGAAGATGGCCGGTTGCTGCATGTCCTGCCAGACGTCGATCAGCAGTTCAGCGATCTGATTCTCTTCCATCCTGTTTCCCTCTTCGTGCCGGCATGTCGTCCAGGCTGTCCAGGCGCAGCGCCTCGGCCCGGTGGCGCTGCCAGTTGCGGGCAAAGGCCTGGGCCAGCGCGGGGTTGTCGCGCAGGATCAGCAGGTTCTCGGCGTTGGCCACCCGCGCGGAGCGGGTGAAGTTGTACGACCCGGTGGCCACCGTCCCGTGACGGGAATCCGGGTCGACGATCATCAGCTTGTTGTGGGCGATGTTGTAGCGGGTTTCGACCGCCACGGGAATACCCGCGTTGAGTAGCTCGGGCATCACGCTGAGGGAGTTCGGCCGGTTGGATTCGGCATCGAGCAGCACCTCCACCCGCACGCCGCGTCGATGGGCGGCGATCAAGCCCCGGGCAAGGGGCTTGCTGGTGAACAGATAGGCCTGCACCAGAATCAGTTCCCGCGCCCCGTCGATGGCCTCCAGCAGCGCCTGCTCCGGGTCGTTCCACGGGGAGAAGGCCAGTTCCACGCGCCCCTGGGCGGGCAGGTTGAGCGTCGGTTCGCGCTCGGCCGCCCCGGCCTGGGCGGCCCGCGCGCGGGCCCGCCCGCCCAGCCCGCGGAGGCGCCTCAGGCCTGACGCTCCAGCACCGCGGCGAAGAAGCCGTCGGTGTCGTGGGCGGCGGGGGTGAGGCGCAGCTGCTCGCCGCAGGCGATCTCGATGCCCTGCTTGCCCAGCACCTCTTCGGCGCTCCGGGCCACGAAGCCCGGGTTGGCGTCGAGGAAGGCGGCGACGATGGCCTCGTTCTCTTCGGGCAGGATGCTGCAGGTGGCGTACACCAGCCGGCCGCCCGGCTTCACGAGGCGGGCCGCGCTGGCCAGGATCGCGGCCTGCTTGACGGTGAGTTCGGCCAGCGCCTCGGGGCTCTGGCGCCACTTGAGATCGGGGTTGCGGCGCAGGGTGCCCAGGCCGCTGCACGGGGCATCCACCAGCACCCGGTCGATCTTGCCGGCCAGGCGCTTGACCCGCGGGTCGTTCTCGCTGGCGATGGTCACCGGGTGGATGTTGGACAGGCCGGAGCGGGCCATCCGCGGCTTGAGCTTGGAGAGCCGCTTGTCGGAGACGTCGAAGGCGTAGAGCCGGCCGGAGTTGCGCATCATCGCGCCCAGCAGCAAGGTCTTGCCGCCGGCGCCGGCGCAGAAGTCGACCACCATCTCGCCGCGCTTGGGCTGGAGCAGGAAGCCCAGGAGCTGGCTGCCTTCGTCCTGCACCTCGAAGCTGCCGTCGAGGAACAGCGGGTGCTTCTGCAGCGCGGGCTTGCCTTCGAGGCGCACGGCCACCGGCGAGTAACGCCCCGGCGCGCAGGCGATGCCGTCGGCGCGGAGCCTTTCGACCAGCGCGTCGCGGTCGAGCTTGAGGGTGTTGGCGCGCAGGTCGAGAGGCGCCGGGCGGTTGAGGCTCTGGGCCAGGGCCAGCGCGTCGGCCTCGCTGCGGGTGGCCAGCAGGCGCTCGGCCAGCCAGTCGGGCAGGTCGGCCCGCTCGGCGAAGCTCATCTCGCCGGTCTCGCGCCCCTTCACCTGGGTGAAGAAGTCGGTGTCGCGGCCATGCAGGCCGTCGCCCAGCTGGCGCAGGGTGACGCCTTCGACGCGGGCGAGCCACGCGAGCACCAGCTTGCGGGTGGAGATGTCCTCGCCGCACAGGCGTTCGAGGGAGCGCTTGCGGCGCAGCACGCCGTACACCGCTTCGGCCACGAAGGCCCGGTCGCGGGCGCCAAGTTCGCGCAGGTCGCGGAAGTAGCGGGACAGCACCGAGTCGGCGGGGTAGTCGAAACGCAGGACGGCACGGAGGGCCTGGCTGGCGGACTGGATCTGGGCGGCGGTAATGGTCATGGAAGTCCGATACTGATTGCGGTGTTCTGTGGGCCGGGCGGATGCCGGCCGGGGCGACGCCGGAGCGGCCCGGGGGCGGAGTCTAAACCGAACTCGCTACTTGGTGGCGGCAGCCCGGGGGCCAAGATCGACGCCGGTGGCGACCTGATCGAGCACCTCGCCGTTCTTGTCGGTGATCTTGAGGCGCACCGGCAGGTTGGCGTAGTCGCGGGCCAGCCAGATGTCGATCTTGAGTTCGCCCCGATGGCCGCTGCTGCCCAGATGGTAGGCCGAAACCTTGCCGGCGGGGATGTCCAGCTCCTCGATGCCCAGGTTCTCGATCACCGAGCGCACCGCGCTCTTGCCGGTCACCACCAGCAGCTCGGCGCGCAGCGGGCCGTCGGGCTGGAACGAGAGGTGGTGCATCAGCGACAGCACGTCCTGATCGCCCTCGGCGATGGAGAACTCCCGGTGACGCTCTCCGGCCACCAGCACCACCTTGGCCGACGACCAGTCGAAGTCGGCCCGCTCCTTCATCTGGCCGTCGCGCTCGACGGTGAATTTCTCGGGCAGCAGGCCCTTCGGCCCGATCCGCCCCTCGCTGCGCTGGACCATCCGGAAGGGCTTGACCAGCCCGACGAGGCCGGAGGTTTCGATCACCGTCTCCATCGAGTAATGCTCGTCGTCGTGGGTCCAGGCGTGGGTGGTGCGGCCGATGATGAAGTTGTGCTCGCCGCGGATCACGTTGTACTGCACCTTGCCGGACGCCGCCCACAGCTCGGCGATGCCCGGGCCGGCGGGCTTGCCGGTCTTGCCCTGGCCGCCCTTGCCGGTGTCGGCATCCGGCGTGGCGTCGGGCGGGGTGGTGTCGGCCGGTCTGGCGTCGCTGCCGGCGACGGCATCCTCGGCGCTTTCGGTGCCGCTGCCCAAGGCCGGATCGGGGGCGAGGCTGGCCACCGGGCCGCCGGGCGCGGTGGGTTCGGCCGGGCGGGCCGGCTTGCGGGGCTTGGGCGTAGGACGTGGGGCCGGCGCATCGCCCAGCACCGCGCGCTTCTCGTCATCCACCGGGCGGATGCTGGGCCGGGGCAAGGGCGCCAGCCGCGCGTCGAGGGGCGGCAGCACGTTGGCCTCCTCGCTCGGCAGGCGCCAGCCGGGGATCAGCAGCACGGCCAGATGTACCACCGCCGACACGCCGACGGCGATCCACAGGCTGCGGTTTCGCGTGTCGCCCACGATGGCCGGGTCAGCCCTCGACGGGCGGCACCGTCCAGCCGGCGGGGCCGGCGGGTTCGTCGGCCACCCGCACCTTGCCGTCGGCGGTGAGGCTGAGGCGCCCGTCGACGAACCAGCGCACCGCCTGCGGGTAGATGCGGTGCTCTTGCACCAGCACCCGGGCAGCCAGGGCGGCTTCGTCGTCGCCTTCCAGCACCGGCACCACGGCCTGGATCACGATGGGGCCGCAGTCGAGGGCCGGGGTGACGAAATGGACGGTGGTGCCCGCCACCCGCACGCCGGCTTCGAGCGCCCGCTGGTGAGTGTGCAGGCCCGGGAAGGACGGCAGCAGGCTGGGGTGGATGTTGAGCAGGCGCCCGTTGTAGCGCCCCACGAAGCCGTCGGTGAGCACGCGCATGAAGCCGGCCAGCACCACCAGATCGGGCTGGTGGGCGTCGATGGTCTCGGCCAGCGCGGCGTCGAAGGCCTCGCGGCTGGGGTAGGCCTTGTGATCGACCACCTGGGCGGGGATGCCGTGGCTGGCGGCAAAGGCCAGGCCGGCGGCGTCGGGGCGGTTGGAGATCACCGCGGCGACGGTGGCGCCGGGGATGCGGGCCCGGACGATGGCTTCCATGTTGCTGCCACGGCCGGAGATGAGGATGACGATCTTTTTCATGGGTCGTCCTCAGGCGGCGGCCTGGGCGCGACGGCCCTTGAGCCAGCCGATCGCCACCGGCAGCAGCGAGATGGCGATGATGCCGACGATCACCAGGGAGAGGTTCTTCTTGACCACCGGCATGTTGCCGAAGCCGTAGCCCAGCCAGCACAGGGAGAAGATCCAGATGAAACCGCCGAGGAAATCCAGCGCCACGAAGCGGGTGTAGGTCATGCGCGCCACGCCGGCCACAAAGGGGGCGAAGGTACGCAGCAGGGGCAGGAAGCGGGCGATGATGATGGTCTTGCCGCCGTGGGATTCGAAATAGGCATGGGTCTTGTCGAAGGCCGCCCGGTTGAAGAAGCGGGAGTTCTCCCAGCGGAACACCTTGGGCCCGATGCTGTGGCCGATCCAGTAGTTGATGTTGTCGCCCAGCACCGCGGCGGTGAGCAGCACCGCGCACAGCACCCAGATGTCCATGCCGCCGGTGGCGGCCAGGGCGCCGGCCACGAACAGCAGGGAATCGCCCGGCAGGAAGGGGAAGACCACCAGCCCGGTCTCGCAGAAGATGATGAGGAACAGGATCACGTAGATCCAGGTGCCGTACTGGGCGGTGAGCGCCGCCAGATGCACGTCGAGGTGCAGGATGATGTCGATGAAGGTGGTGAGGAGTTCCATTGCCGCGCCGCAAAAAAATTGAAGGTTAGTCATGATACCGGAGCCGCCGGCCGCTGGCCGCCCGCTCAGGCAGCCGGCTGCGGCAGATGCCACCATGGGCCGCGGATCGATGACGAAGACCTATTTCGGGCACCCGCCGCCCCAGCCGGGCCGGCGGGCGGGAGGCCGTCAGCCCAGGGCCTTGCCGACGATCTCGGCCACGTCGGGGGAGAGCCCCTCGGCGGCGGCCACCTGGGCCAGCGCGCCGCGGATGCGGGCCTGGATCTCCGGCGTAAACTTGCGCCAGCCCTCCAGCGCCCGGGCCATGCGCGAGGCGACCTGGGGGTTGTTGCGATCGAGCGCCACCACCTGCTCGGCCCAGAAGGCGTAGCCGGCGCCGTCGGGCCGGTGGAACTCGGCGGCGTTGCTCTTGAAGAAGCCGCCCAGCAGGGAATACACCTTGTTGGGGTTGGAGAGGCTGAAGGCCGGGTTGTCCATCAGGGCGCGCACCGCGTCGACGGTGGCCGGCGCGGCGTCGGACCAGCGCCAGGCGGTGGCCTGGAGCAGGAACCACTTGTCGAGCACCAGCGCGTCGTCCCGGTAGCGGTCGTGGAAGGCGGCCAGGGCCTCGGTGCGCCGGGGGGCGTCGCTCTGCACCAGCGCGGCCAGGGCGCCGTAGCGCTCGGTCATGTTGCCGGCGTGCTCGAACTGCTTGGCGGCCAGGTCGATGGCGGTGGGGCCGCCCCAGGCGGTGAGGTAGCGCAGGCACAGGTTGCGCAGGCTGCGCTTGCCGGCGTCGGCCGGGTGGTAGCGATACTCGCCGTCCACCTCCAGGTCGAGATAGCGGCCCAGGAGATCGGCCTGCATGGCCTGACCGATCTCGCGCATCAGGTGGATCAGCGCAGCGCGGAGCGGGGCCGGGTCGGCCGGCTGCATGCGCTCGAGCAGATAGGCCTCGGACGGCAGGGCCAGGGTTTCGGCGACGAAGGCCGGGTCGAGGCTTTCATTGACCAGCAGCGCCCGGAAGGCGTGGCCGAAGGCCTGGGGCACTTCCAGCTTGCGGCCGGCAGCGGCATCGGCGGCGAGGCCCAGCACGACGCGCTCCATGAAGCGCTGGGCGGCGTCCCAGCGGTTGAAGGGGTCGGCGTCGCAGGCCATGCGGAAGGCGAGGCGTTCGTCGTCTTCGTCGATCTCGAGGATCACCGGCGCGGAGTAGCCGCGAAGCACCGACGGCACCGGCTCGGCGGCGAGGCCGGTGAAGCGCCAGCTGCGGCTGGCTTCCTTGAGGTTGAGCACGCGGGTGGTGTCGCCGGGGTTGGCTTCGCCTTCGAGCTGGAGGGGCAGGTCGGCGCCATCGGCCCCGATCAGGCCCACCGCCACCGGGATGTGCAGGGGCAGCTTTTCCGGCTGGCCCGGGGTGGGCGGGGTGGATTGGCTGAGGGTGAGGGTGTAGGTGCCGGTGGCGGCGTCCCACGCGCCTTCGGCCTTCACGCGCGGGGTGCCGGCCTGGCTGTACCAGCGCATGAAGAGGTCGAGATCGGCCCCGTTGGCCTCGGCCATGCAGCCCACGAAGTCGTCGCAGGTGACGGCCTGGCCGTCGTGGTACGAGAAGTAGAGATCCATGCCGTTGCGGAAGCCCTCGCGCCCGAGCAGGGTGAGGAGCATCCGGATCACCTCGGCGCCCTTCTGGTACACCGTGGCGGTGTAGAAGTTGTTGATCTCCTGGTAGCTGTCCGGGCGGATCGGGTGGGCCATGGGGCCGGCGTCTTCGGGGAACTGCCCGCTGCGCAGGCCGCGTACGTTGGCGATGCGGGTGACGGCCCGGGCGGATGCCGCCGCGGCCGGCGAATCGGAGGCCCGCGCCATCATGTCGGCGGTGAATTGCTGGTCGCGGAAGACGGTGAGGCCTTCCTTGAGGGTGAGCTGGAACCAGTCGCGGCAGGTGACGCGGTTGCCCGTCCAGTTGTGGAAGTATTCGTGGGCGACGACGCTCTCGACGTTTTCAAAATCCAGATCGGTGCCGGTCTCCGGGTTGGCCAGCACGTACTTGGTGTTGAAGATGTTGAGGCCCTTGTTCTCCATGGCGCCCATGTTGAAATCGGACACGGCGACGATCATGAAGCGGTCAAGATCCAGCTCGAGCCCGAACACCTCCTCGTCCCAGCGCATCGAGTGCACCAGCGAATCCATGGCGTGGGCGACGCGGTCGAGATCCCGCGCCTCCACCCACACCTGCAGCAGCACCTCGCGACCGCTCACGGTGGCGACGGTGCGCTCCAGCGCCGACAGCTGGGCGGCCACCAGCGCGAACAGGTAGGAGGGCTTGGGGAAGGGGTCTTCCCAGCGGGCAAAGTGGCGGCCGCCCGGCAGGCTGCCGGTTTCGAGCAGGTTGCCGTTGGAGAGCAGCACCGGGCAGGTGGCGGCGTCGGCCTCCAGGCGCACGGTGTAGCGCGCCATGATGTCGGGGCGATCCGGGAAGTAGGTGATGCGGCGGAAGCCCTCGGCCTCGCACTGGGTGTAGAAGCCGCCGCGGGACTGGTACAGCCCGGACAGGGTGAGGTTGGCCGACGGATCGATGCGGGTGACGATGGTGAGCACCGCCTCGTCGGCGTCCACATCCACCTCCAGGCCGGATTCCGTCTCGCGCACCTGGCCCTCGGCCGGCGGCGCCCCGTCGATGGCGATGGACAGCAGCGTCAGCGCCTCGCCGAACAGCACCACCGGGCCGGCGGCCGCATCCGGGTTACGCACGCACTTGAGCTGGCTGGTGACGACGGTGGCCTGGGGGTCGAGCTTGAAGTCGAGATCGACCGTCTCGATGCCATAGGCCAGAGGCTGGTAAGCCTCGCGGAGAACGGGGGTGCCGGGGGTGGGCATGGGAATCCTTGTCTGTCAGCTTTGGCGAAAACGTGATTCTAGCCGAAGCCGCCTTCCCCGCCCTTCAAGCGCATCGCCCCGCCCAGCTGGCCGCCGGCCGCCGGGCTTACCCGGCATCGGGCAGGCGAATCGCCTCGACGAGGGCGCCCCGCGTCGGGCTGCGCAGCGCTACCCCTCACCCCCCGGCAGATCGGCCAGCGTCGGGCTGGCGGCGTGACGTGCCGCGGGTACGTCGGCCAGCAGGGTGTCGGCCACGCGGGGGTCGATGCGGCCGTCGTCGGCGAGGCGGCGGATGAAGTCGCTCACTTCGGCGTTGCCCAGGCCCTGCCGGTAGGGGCGCACCTGCACCATGGCCTGGAAGATGTCGGCCACCCGCAGGATGGCGGCCTCGAAGGGCATGTCGGCGGCGGTGAGGTGGAAGGGGTAGCCGCTGCCGTCGGGCTCCTCGTGGTGATAGGCGGCCCAGCGGGTGATCTCCTCGAAGCCGCGGATGCCGTGGAGGATCTGGTAGGTCTCGTAGCTGTGGGTGTTGATGATCTTGCGCTCGGCGGCGTCGAGGCGGCCGGGTTTGTCGAGGATCTCGTCGGGGATGCGCAGCTTGCCCAGGTCGTGGAGCATGCCGGCGATCTCCAGCTTGTCGCAGGTGTCCGGCGGCACGCCCAGCCGCTCGGCCAGATGGCGGGACAGGCGGGCCACGCCCAGCGAATGCTCGGCGGTGAAGGGGCTCTTGGCGTCCACGATGCGGGCGAAGATGGCGGCGAGGTGCTTGAGTTCGTCGGTGCCGGCAGGATAGTCGCGCGCTTCGGCGAGGGATTCGACCATCCGGGCCTGGATCGAGCGGGGCTCGAGCCGGAGCCAGAAGGCTTCGGCGTGGGAGGCGTCGAGGAACAGCGCCACCAGCTCGGGCGAGAAATAGGTGCCGGCGTGCTCGGCGATGCGGGCGCGGATCTCGTCGGTAAACAGCAGCAGGGTGTTGTCGGCGTAGTGGCTGGCCGCCAGGGCGTCCACCCGGTCCACCAGGTAGATGAGGTTGGCGACACGCAGGGTGTCGGGGGCCACGCTGTCGGCGGGGCGGCTGTCCCAGCGGGTGTGGTGGTAGCGCACCGGCTCGGCCATCGCCTCGAGGGGGGCGAAGCCCTTGAGCAGCGCGTGCCCCACCTCGCAGTGCACCTGCGAGCCGTCCCAGTCGAACTTTTCGACCAGATGGCAGTGGGCCCGGGTGGACGACACGCCGATGTCGTGGAGCATGCCCAGATCGAGCAGGAAGGCGGTTTCGGCTTCCGGCAGGCCGGCCACCCGGCCGCACTCGGCAGCCATGATCCCCACCCGCTTGCCGTGAGCCACGTCATCCACACCCACCAGATCGAGCGCATCGGAGAGCGCATAGACGACCTGACGCAGGTCGGCAAAGAGGGTCATGGAGGCGCCTCGCTTGGCAACGGGATACCGGGTTAACGTCGGATCGGCGGCGGGCTGAAGCGCCCCCGCCCTGCCCCTGCTGGCTCAGTCGCGGCGCCAGCCCCCGCCGTCCCAGAAGCGCTCCATCGCGATGTAGGCGTAGGAGGCCGACCAGCCGATGAGCAGCAACCCGTTGAGCGCCTCGGCCCCGGCGAGCAGGCGCAGGGCACCGCCTGGCACCACGTCGCCGTAGCCCAGGGACGTGAAGGTCTCGGCGGAGAAATACAAGGCCACATCGAACCCGAAGCGTGCCGGATCGCCCAGCGCGCCCAGGCCGCCGAAACGCATCAGGCCGACGATGGCCAGGGCGTAGAGGGCGATCTCCAGGGCGTGGGCGACGAAGGCGGCGATGATGACCACCACCAGCTTGACCCGCGGCCGGATGGGCAGCCCGGGCAGCACGATGGACAGGTTGCGCAGCACCTCGTAGTGCAGCGCGGTGGTGAGCACCAGCAGCAAGAGGCAGACGAGGGCGACGATGACCATGGCGAGAAAGGCGCGTCAGCCCGCCAGCGACGACACCCGGGCCGGCCGGTGGGGCGCGTCCAGGGCCTGACGCAGGCGCTTGCCAAGGGGGCGCTCGACGCCCGCGTGGATCGCCCAGGCCAGCCCGAGCACCGCGGCAACCGTCAGCCCCATCGCCAGCGGCACGCCCAGGGCCCCGCGCAGCTGCTCGAAGAGCATGGCGCCGAAGAACTGGTGGATCACGTACACCGGATAGGTGAGCAGGCCGGCGTAGACGGTCATGGTCGAGGCGCGCATGCAGAAGCGCCCGGTGGCGATCAGCCAGAACACGCCGAACACCGCCGTCACCACCGCCGCCACCGCCGCCGGCTGGAGGGCCACGGCCTCGGGGCCGGTGCCCTGGGCGGCGGCGTCGCCCAGGGCGTACACCTGCGCCAGCGCGAAGGATGCCGCCAGCAGGGCATAGCGCAGGGCCGTGCCGCCCTGGGTGCGGATCAGGTAGAACACGCCGCCGGCCACGAAGAACGGCGCCCACTTGGCGTTGAGCCAGAACTGCAGCGGCCACATGGGCTTGATGGCGTTGACCGCGCTGATCGCCAGCCAGCCCACCAGCAGCCACGACAGGCGATCCATCAGCCCCAGGCGCAGGGCCACCCACACGAAGATGTAGAAGTGCAGCTCGTAGGCCAGCGACCAGTAGGCGCCGTCCACATAGCTGGCGTCGAACCAGTGGGCGAGCATGGTGAGGTTGATGAGGTAATCCCGCAGCGACACCGCGAAGCGCACCTCGCCCAGCAGCCAGGCGGTGGCGGCGGTGAGGGTGGCGCCCACCCACAGGGTGGGGTAGAGCCGCGCCACCCGCGAGGCGACGAAGGCCCGGGGCGTGGCGCCGTGGGCCGACATGAGGATCACGAAGCCGCTGATGACGAAGAACAGATGCACGCCCAGGTAGCCGTAGCGGGCCAGCGCCTCGAAGGCGGGGTAATCCACGCCCTGCATCCACCCCGCCCGCGGCGCGCGGGAGAAGTAGTGGAACAGCAGCACGGCCAGACAGGCGATGCCGCGCAGGAAATCGATTTCGTTGAAGCGGAGGGCGGGCGACTTCATGGGGCGGAGCGGCGGGGCGACAGGGGTTGGGCTGGCATTCAGGGCGGGGTGGCCGCGGCGATCAGCGCGGCCAGCTCGGCATAGCCGGCGGGGTTGAGGTGGATGCCGTCGGCGCTGGCAAAGCGGGCGTCGAGCGCGCCGCCCGCGTCGGCCAGCCTGTCGGTGCCGACGAAACGGCAGTTGGGCCGCGCGGCGCACACCTCGGCCAGCAGGCGGTTGGTCTCGCGGGTGGAGTTTACGGCATTCCCCGCCCCGCGCACGGGCGGAATACCCAGCATGACGAGCGCGACAGGTTGCGGAATGTGTCCGGCGATCTGCCCGACCGCCTCCGCCACCGCCCGGGGCGGCTGCCCCTGGGCCAGATCGTTGCGCCCGGTGAGCAGCACCACCCGCCGCACCCGCCCCCGCGCCGGGTAGTCCACCACCCGCCGGGCCAGATGGGCCGCGGTCTCGCCGCCGATGGCGTAGTTGACCGCCCCCGGCAACAGCGCCGTGGGAAAGCCGTGGAGATGGCTGTCGCCCAGCAGCAGGGTGGCGTCGCCGCCCAGCAGCGGCTCGCCGCGCCGGTACAGGGTGTGCAGGCTGTCTTCGAGCCGGGTCTGGCCCGGCGCGGGGGTGCCCAGCCGCCACGCCACCCGGTCGGCCAGCGCAAAGTAGAAGGCCGGGCGGGCGGCAAGCAGGCCCGCCGCCAGCGCCGCGCCGGCAAGCGCGGCGATGAGCCCGCCCAGGGCTGCCGCCGGCCTCATGCCGGGCAGCGGCGCTCAGTCGGCGCCATGGCCGACGATCGCCTTGGTCTCGAGGTATTCCTCGATGCCCCAGGCGCCCCACTCCCGCCCCAGCCCCGACTGCTTGTAGCCGCCGAAGGGCGCGGCGGTATCCACCGGCGCGCCGTTGAGGTGCACGTTACCGGTGCGCAGACGCCGGGCCACGCGGCGGGCGCGGGCCGGGTCGGCCGACGACACATAGCCCGACAGACCGTAGGGCGTGTCGTTGGCAATGCGCACGGCGTCGTCTTCATCCTTGTAGGCGATGATCGACAGCACCGGGCCGAAGATCTCCTCCCGGGCGATGGTCATCGCGGGCGTCACCCGGCTGAAGATCGTCGGCCGCACGAAGTAGCCCCGGGCGATGCCCGCCGGCCGCCCCGGCCCGCCGGCCAGCAGCGTCGCCCCTTCGGCGATGCCGCTTTCGATCAGCTGCTGCACCCGGGCGAACTGGGCGCCGTTGGCCACCGGGCCCATCGTGGTGGCCTCGTCCCACGGGTCGCCCACCGCCAGTTTGGCGAGCGCCGCGACGGCCAGGGCCTCGACCTCCGCCAGCCGATCCGCCGGCACCAGCAGGCGCGAGGGGGCGTTGCAGTTCTGGCCGCTGTTGAGCATCAGGGTGAGCACGCCCTGCTTCACCGCGCGGGGGAAATCCGCGTCGTCCAGCAGGATGTTGGCCGACTTGCCGCCCAGCTCCAGCGCCACCTTCTTCACCGTGTCGGCGGCGGTCTTCATCACCTGCTTGCCGGCGCGGGTGGAGCCGGTGAAGGACACCATGTCCACGTCCGGATGGGCCGCGAGCGGCGCACCCACGCCTGCGCCGTCGCCCTGCACCAGGTTGAACACCCCCGGCGGCAGGCCCGCGTCGTCGAGGATCTCGGCCAGCACCACGGCCGACAGGGGCGCCAGCTCGCTGGGCTTGAGCACCATGGTGCAGCCCGCCGCCAACGCCGGGGCGATCTTGCAGGCCATCTGGTTGGCCGGCCAGTTCCAGGGGGTGATGAGGGCGCACACGCCGATGGGCTCCCGCGCGATGAGGGTGGAGCCCTGCAGGCGCTCGAACGCCATCTCCTTGAGCGCCGCCGCGGTGGCCCGGAAGTGCCCCAGGCCCGACGCCGCCTGGGCGCCGCTGGCCAGCATCTTGAAGGGCGCACCCATCTCGGCGGCGATGGCCTTCGCCATGTCGTCGAAACGCTTCTTGTAGGCCACGCCGATGCGCGCGACGAGATCCAGCCGCGCCTCGCGGGAGGTGGCCGCAAAGGCCGGGAAGGCCGCCTTCGCCGCGGCCACGGCGCGATCCACGTCGGCCGCCGCGCCCATGGCGATCACGCCCACCGCCGATTCGGTGGCCGGGTCGATGACCTCGCGCCGGGCGGCGGAGGAAGGTTCGACCCACTGGCCGTCGATGTAAAACTGCTGCTGATGCATGCTGTCCCCTGCCGTTGTTTTTCGAGGGGCATAACTTAGCCGGGACGGGCCGGCATGGGAAGGGCGGGGGCGCCGCAGATGTAGATGCAGATGGCGGTCAGGTTCGCGCAGCGTAACCCGACAGGCCCGAACTGCCGGGCTGCGGCAAGGCCGGACACGGGTTGTCGGGTTACGCTGCGCGAACCCGACCTACGCGACTGAGCGACGCGTCACCGCGCTGCTGCGCCAGCCAGTCGCGCGGGGCGCAGCCCATGCGCACGCGGAAGGCGCGCGCCAACGCGTTCGGGCTGCCGTAGCCGACGCGGTCGGCCACCACCGCCACCGGACGCCCC
>NZ_JAYRMI010000143.1:0-1538 GCF_041904905.1 Zoogloea sp.
AGGCGAGATCGAAGGAGCCCTTTTCCAGGCAGGGGAAGTCGGTCACCACGTCCAGCCAGTACATCACCGGGTTCACGTAGAAGTGCGCCTGGTAGAAGCTGCCGCCGTCGCCATCGCCTTCGGGGCGCGTGAAGCGCGCCGCTTCCGGCGCCGGAATGCCCGGGTCGAGATCGATGCCACCGAGCGACACCAGGCAGAAGGGTTTGCGCACTGCCTCGACATGCCGTGCGGGCTCCCAAAAGCCGATGGAGAGCCCGATGACCGGATTGACGCCACAACTGCAGACGGGGCTCGATGGGTTGTCGGTGTCTTCCTGGTCGCCGAAGTTGGCGATGCGCGCACTGCCGATGCTGATCGGCAGGATGCAGGACCAGCAGATATCGGTGATCGGATTGGGAAACTTGCCGGTGCAGGTGGCCGCGCCGGCGGCGAGGCTGGGGCCGGCTGCGCAGGCGAGCACGGCGGCGAGCAGGACGGGAGTGACGCAAAAGAGGCCGCGACGGGCATTCATGGGGACACCGCCAATTCGTCGATACGTAACCGCAGCCCTTCCTGCGACACCAGCGCCGGCACCTGGGTGATGCCCAGGCGGCGGGTGAGCAGGCCCTGCTGGTCGTAGTAGACCGGGACGTGCCAGGACTGCATCAGATCCAGGTAGGAGCCGCCGACCAGGATCGGCTTGACGCGTCCCTGGTAGATGGCGATCAACTGCCGGGCGCGGCCGACCTGACGGGGGTCGCGGGCATCGAAGAACAGCAGGTGCCGGGACAGCGACACCACTTCCAGCGGATTCTTGCGCGTGCCGGCGGCAAACAGCAGTTCGCCCTGGGGGCCGAGGATGTTGCGATCCAGGGCAAAGCTCGGGTCGAAGTAGAAGGTCCGCACCGTGTCGGTCGCACGCAGCCCGGTGACCGGCGGCGGATTCTTCACGGTCGCGATGCCCCGTTCCCGGGCTTCTGCTTCCAGGCGCCCGAGTTCGCCGCTGCGTTCCTTCGCGCGCAGGCGCTGATCGATCATCTGGAGCAGATGGGGTTCGCTGATCTCGTAGGTCGGCCCGATGACGCCCAGATCCATGGCCCGCACGCCGCCTGCCGCGGCTAGCATCAG
The DNA here is from genome assembly GCF_041904905.1 of Zoogloea sp. Classification (GTDB taxonomy): domain Bacteria; phylum Pseudomonadota; class Gammaproteobacteria; order Burkholderiales; family Rhodocyclaceae; genus Zoogloea. The sequence goes on from NZ_JAYRMI010000143.1 coordinate 1,108, forward strand.
GCCGAGCACCAGGGGAGCCACGATGCCGCGTTTCATCGCGCCCCCCTGGCCGGGCAACGGATCTGTCCGGCGAGTTGTTCGCGGGCGGCGGTATCGCCCAGGTGGCTGGCGCGGATCAGTCCCATCAGCACCGGATCGCCGTCACCGTCCGACATCGCTTGGCGCAACTCGGTCGCGGTGAGTGCCCGGCCACAACGCCGCTCGAAAGCGGCGAGATAGTCTTTGGTCCCCGCCTCGGCGGCGGGGGCGATTTGCCGCAGGAGGCCGAGATAGTCGGCCAGCGGCATGTCATTGATCCCTGGCGTCGTCGGCGTTCCGTGGATCGGCCCGCGGGCCGGACTGGACTGGCCCCGGGCGGCCGGCTGGGTCAAGAGGCCGAGCAGCGCGAGGAGGAGAAGGGCCTTGGTCATGGCGCGCCTTTCAGTACAGAG
>NZ_JAYRMI010000020.1:0-55255 GCF_041904905.1 Zoogloea sp.
GGCCCGCTTGGGTCGAGCGCAATCGATTGTGTCGGTCGGGGCCGTGTGTTGCCCCCAGCCGACACGGGTCACCCGAACTGTCGCCGGAACCACCCCACGCCGATCCCGAAGATCGTCACCCCGATGCCGCCCATCGCCAGCACCGAATCCCACAGCAGATCCATCCCCGCGCCCTTGAGCAGGATGCCGTAGGCGGCGTCGAGGTAGTAGTGCAGCGGCGAGACGCTGGCCGCCAGGCGCATCCACGGCGGCATGGCCTCGAGCGGGGTCCACGCGCCGGAGAGCAGCAGCATGGGCATCAGGATCACGATGGTCAGCATGCCCACCTGGGCCAGGTTGCGGGCGAAGGTGGCCGCCAGCAGGCCCAGGCCGGCGGTGGTGAACACGTACAGCGCGGAGATCAGGAAGAAGGCCGCCAGGCTGCCGCGCATGGGCAGGTCGAACAGCGGGCCGAGCACGCCGAACAGGGCGATGGCGGTGCCGGCGACGATGGCCAGGGTCATCGCGATGACCTTCGGGAAGAGGATCTGGAAGGGCGAGAGGGGGGTGACCATCAGCTGCTCGATGGTGCCGCGCTCCTTCTCGCGCACCATCGCTGCCGCCGGCAGCAGGATCGAGAACAGGGTGACGACGGTGAGCAGCTCGGAGATGCCCATGAACCACGGGTCGTACTGGTTGGGGTTGTACCAGATGCGGGGCTCGGCATCGATCAGCGGACCGCCGGCGCCGGCGAGGCCCTCCCGCAGCAGGGCCGCCTCGCTGGCGTACTTGCCGACGATCTGGGCCGCGTAGCTGGAGGCGAGGAAGCCCAGCACCGAGTTGGTGGTGTCCACCTGGATCTGCACCGGCACCTGCTCGCCGCGGGCGAGGCGCTCCTCGAAGCGCGGCGGGATGTCGAGCACCGCCATGGCGTCGCCCCGGTCGAGCAGCTTGAGGCTGGCGTCGGGGCTGGCGGCTTCGCCGGCCGGCTTGAAGTAGGGCGGCTGGAAGCGGCTGGCCAGCTCGCGGGAGGCGAAGCTGCGGTCGTTGTCGAGCACCGCCAGCGCGGCATTGCGCAGCTGCATCGACACGCCGGAGGCGGCCACGTAGATGTCGCCGGTGAAGCTGTAGAGGAAGAACACCATCAGCGCGGTGTCGCGGAAGAGCTGGAGCAGCTCCTTCCAGGTCATCACCCGCAGGCGCCGCAGGCCGGCGATGGAGAAGAAGCCTTTCATGATTTCGGCCGCTTGGAGAACAGCAGGTAGCCGATGGCGAACAGCCCCACCGCGTAGCCGGCCAGCACCAGCGCGTCGGGCCACAGCTGGGCGGCGCCGGCACCCTTCAGGAAGCAGTCGGTGACGATCCGGCCGTAGTACATCGGCGGCATGGCGTGGGCGATCAGCGAGGCGCTGGGCGACAGCGACGACAGGGGCAGCAGCAGGCCGGAGTAGAGCACCGCCGGGATGATGGTGACGATGCTGGTGATGATCATCGCCGCCACCTGGGTCTGCACCAGCATCGAGATCACCAGCCCGAAGCCGGTGGTGCACACCACGTAGATCAGGCTGGCGAGGGTGAAGAACAGCGGGTCGCCCTTGAACGGAACCTGATACACCCCCAGGCAAAGCAGCCACAAAATGAACCAGTTTGCCGCCGAGATGAGCACGTAGGGCGCCAGCTTGCCCAGCAGGAACTCGCCCGGCGAGACGGTGGAGGAGTAGATGTTGAAGATCGAGCCGGATTCCTTCTCGCGCACCACGCCCAGGGCGGTGAGGAAGGGCGGCGACAGCATCATGATGAGCATGATGAGCTTGGGCGCCATCGACCAGATGCTCTTGATGCTCTGGTTGTAGAGGTAGCGCACCTCCAGCTTCACCGGCTGGACGCGGGCGCGGGCTTCGGCCAGGGGCACGCCGCGGGTGGCCGACAGGGCCTGGGCCATGTTCTCGGCGCTCACCGCGGCGTTGATGGCGGCCACGTAGCCCTGGGTGGTCTGGGCGCGCATCGGGAAGGTGCCGTCGATGATGACCTGCACCGGCGCCGCCTCGCCGCGGGCCAGCCGCTCGTGGAAGCGCGGCGGGATCACCAGCGCCACCCGCACCCGGTTGTCGGCCAGCAGGCGGTCGATGACCCGCTCGTCGTCGGCGTAGCCCTTGAAGTCGAAGTAGCGCGACGAGATGAAGCGGTAGGCGTAGTCGCGGCTGGCGGGGGTGCGGTCGTGGTCCACCACGGCGAAGGGCAGGTTCTCCACGTCGAGGGTCAGCCCGAAGCCGAAGACCAGCATCAGCATGGGCGGCACGATGAAGGCGAGGGCGAAGAACAGCCGGTCGCGGACGATCTCCCGCCACTCCTTCCAGGCCAGCGCGACGATCCGCTTGAGGTTCATGGCGCGCCTCGCTGGGCGGCTTCGAGGGCGCTCACCCGATGGACGAACACGTCCTCCATCGACAGCGGGCGGGGCTGCGCCGACTGCAGCTTCACCCCGGCCGCGGCCAGGATGCCGGGCAGCCGGGCGAGGTCGGCATCGGCGGCGGCGGACAGCAGGTGCACCGCCCGGCCGTGGAGCGCGGCGCTGGCAAAGCCGGCGGCGACCAGGGCCGCCTGGGCCGGCACGGGCCGGTCGACGCGCAGCTCGAGGAGCTGGCCGGCCTCGGCGACGACGGCCTGCTTCATCGCTTCGGGCGAGGCATCGGCCACCACCTTGCCGGCGAACATCAGCGCCAGGTGGTCGCAGTGCTCGGCCTCGCCCATGTAGTGGGTGGTGACGAGGATCGCCACGCCCTCGCGCCGCGACAGGTGGAACAGGATGTCCCAGAACACCCGCCGGCCAATGGGGTCGACGCCCGAGGTGGGCTCGTCGAGGAACAGCACCTGGGGCCGGTGCACCAGCGCGCAGCCCAGGGCGAGGCGCTGGCGCAGGCCCATCGGCAGGCGGCCGGCGGCGTCGTTCTCGAAGCCGGCGAGGCCGGCCATGCCGATCACCCAGTCGGTGCGCTGGCGGGCGGCGCGGTCGTCCAGGCCGTAGATGCCGGCGTAGAGGCGGATGTTCTCCACCACCGAGAGGTCGTGGTAGAGCGAGAAGGCCTGGCTCATGTAGCCGATGCGTTCCTTGATCGCCCAGCCGGCGCTGCGCATGTCGGCGCCCGCCACCATCCCGAAGCCCGACGAGGGCTTGAGGATGCCGGTGAGCATCTTGATGACCGTGGTCTTGCCGGCGCCGTTGGCCCCCAGCAGCCCGAAGATTTCGCCCTGAGGCACCCGGAAGCTCACCGCGTCGGCGGCGCGGAAGTCGCCGAACACCCGGGTCAGCTCGCGGGCCTCGATGGCCGGGGCGCTGGCGGTGTGGGGCGCCGGGAGGTCGTCGCGGAGCGTCGAGTCGAGCCGGGCGCCGCGCTGGCGCAGCATGGCCACGAAGACGTCCTCCAGCTCGGGCTCGCGGGCGAACCAGTCGGTGAGGCGGATGCCGGCGAGGCAGGCGTCGATCTCGGCCCGGGCGGCTTCGGCCGCCAGCCCTTCGGCGAACACCCGCAGCCAGCTTCCCATCGCCTCGGTCTGGGCAAAGCGGGCCTTGAGGCGCGGCAGGGCGTCGGCCTGGGGTTCGGCGCGGAACAGGGCCAGGGTGCCGGGCACGATGGCGACCAGCTCGGCTGGCGTGCCTTCGCCCATCACCTTGCCCTCGTGGAACAGGGACACCCGATGGAAGCGGTCGGCCTCGTCGAGATAGGCGGTGGACACCAGCGCGGTGATGCCTTTCTCCTCCAGCAGCCGGCCCAGGATGGCCCAGAAATCGCGCCGCGACACCGGGTCGACCCCGGTGGTGGGCTCGTCGAGGATCACCAGATCGGGCTCGTGGATCAGCGTGCACACCAGCCCCAGCTTCTGCTTCATGCCGCCGGAGAGCTGGCGCATGGGGCGGTGGCGGAAGGCGTCGAGGCGGGTCATGCCCAGCAGCACGCGCTTGCGTTCGGCCAGCACGTCGGCCGGCACCAGACGCAGGCGGCCAAAGAAATCCACGTTTTCGTCGATGGAGAGGTCGGGGTACAGGTTGAGCCCCAGCCCCTGGGGCAGAAAGCCGATGCGCTGCTTGACCCGCTCGGCGGCGCGGGCCGAATCGATGCGGGTGCCGAAGACGTCCACCGTGCCGCCGTCGAAGGCCAGCACGCCGGCCACCGCCTTCATCAGGCTGGATTTACCGGCCCCGTCGGCGCCCACCAGACCGTAGATCTCGCCGTGCTTCACGTCGAGGGTGAGCCCGTCGGCGGCCACGCGGCGGCCGTAGCGCTTGACGAAGCCTTCGACGCGGATGGCGGTCTCGGCGGTCATGGCGGTCATGGCGGCGGGGGGCTTACCAGCGCGGGGCCTGCCAGGGCACGCCGTCCTTCCAGCGGATCACCGCGTCGGCCGGCACGCCGGGGCTGAGGCGGCGCTCGGGGTTGGCGTCGAGATACAGGCGCACGGCGTAGCTGAGCTTGACCCGCTCGTCGGGGGTCTGGACCTCCTTGGGGGTGAACTCGGCCTGACTCGCCACGTAGCGCACGGTGGCCGGGAAGGTCTGGCCGGGGAAGGCGTCGGTGTAGACCTGCGCCGGCAGGCCCAGGCGCACCTGACCGATCTGCTTCTCGGGCACGTAGACCTTGAGGTAGAGCTTGTCGAGATCGACGATGTCGAAGATCGGGGTGCCGGCGGCCACCACCTCGCCGGTGTCGCGCAGGCGCGACAGCACGGTGCCGGCGGCCGGGGCGCGGATCACCAGGTCGTCCACCAGGCTGGCGACCTCCTTGGCCGCGGCCTGGGCTTGGCGCAGCCCGGCTTCGAGGGCGGCGATGTCGTTCTCGCGGGCGCGCACCTTGTCGCGGCCCAGGCGCGACGACGAGGCGGCCTGCTCGGCCTGGCGCAGGTCGGCGCCGGCGGCGGTGAGGGCGAGGCGGGTCTGCTCGGCGCGGCGAGGCTCGACGGTCCCGCGGGCGGCGAGCTCGTCGAAGCGCTTCGCGTCGCGGGCGGCCTGGGCTTCGGCGGCGCGGGCCCGGGCCACGGCCGCGTCGGCGCTGGCTTCGGCCAGGGGCACCTCGCGGCGGGCGATGTCGAGCTGGCTGCGGGCGGCCTGGAGCTGGGCGGCGATCGTGGCGACGGCGGCGTCGGCCTGCAGCTGGCGGGCGGCGAGCTGGGTGTCCTCCAGCCGCGCCAGCACCTGCCCGGCGGCAACGCCGGCGCCTTCGCGCACCTCCAGCCTCGCGATGCGGCCGGCGAGCTTGCTGGCGACGGTGGTGTGGTCGCCTTCGATACGGCCGTTGGCCTGGATCAGCCCCTCGGGCAGGGCGTGGCCGCCGGAGAAGGTGTGCCACGCCCACAGGCCGCCGGCCGCGAGGGCGGCCACCGTGGCGGCAACGATGAGCTGGGTCTTGTCGAGACGCATGGCGGGGCTCCTCAACCTGGAAACGGAAGTTGGACGTGTCTGATGGTGGGGCTGCGCGGGACGCTGGCGCGGAGCGACAAGGCCGGGCGCCCGCGCAGGGCGGCCCGCGGAGGCGTCGCGCGCGCGCTGCCGGGGTGAGGCTTGGCGACGGCGTGATAAGGCGAGTTCATGCGGTGCTTGAGGTGTCGGGAAGCGGTCAAGGTCCGTTTCCGGTTCTACAGCTCGCCGACGGCCTTCCTCAGCCGCAGGCGGGCGAGGTGGAGGTCGTAGTGGGCGTTCAGGTGGTTGTAGTCGGTGAGGCTGCGCAGGGCCTCGGCGTCGAGCACTTCGGTGTGGGTGCCCACGCCGTTGCGGTAGCGGTCGCGGGCCACCCGCAGGTTCTCGTCGGCCTGGCCGACGGCGGTTTCGGTGGTGGCGAGGCGGCGGGCGGCTTCGTCGGTGGCGAGCCATTCGCGGCGTACTTCGAGCTCGATCAGGCTGGCAGCGTCGGTCTGGCGTTCGCGGGCGGCGCGGGCGCGGGCGCGGGCGGCGTCGGCCCGGTGCCGCAGCAGGCCGCCGTCGAAGAGCTGCCATTCCACGCCGACGGCGATCTGGGCCACGTCCTGGCGCACGCGGTAGCGGTTGTCTTCATGCAGGGCGGCGGCCGACAGCCCGACCTGGGGCCTCAGGCCGGCGCGTTCCTGGTCGGCTTCGCGGTCGGTGACCTCGGCCTGGGCGCCTAGCAGGGCCAGCTCGGGGCGCAGGCTGCGGGCGCGGCTGGCGAGGGCGGCAAGGTCGCCGGGCGGGGTGTCGGGCGCGGGGGGCTCGGTGAGGTCGACCGGGGCATCCAGCGGCCGGCGCAGCAGGCGGTTGTAGGCGGCGTCGGCGAGCTGGGCGGCGTTGCCGGCCTGGGTGAGGCGCTGGGCGGCGTCGGCCCGGGCGACGGCCACCGAGAGGATGTCGTTGCGGGCGACGAGGCCCTGCTTGCCCAGTGCGGCCACGTCGGCGGCGTGGGCGTCGAGGGCGGCGAGGTGGTGCTCGGCCGCGCGCTGGGCCCGGCGGGCGCGCAGCACGTTGAGGTAGGCCTCGGCCACGTCGAGCTTGACGGCCTGTTCGCTGCGGGTGCGCTCGAAGCCGCTGGCGGCGACGCCGGTCTCGGCCGCCGCCACCGCGGAGGCGATGCGCCCGCCGGTGTAGACCGGCAGCGTGGCCTGCAGGGCGTGGGTGGCGTAGCTGCGCTCCTGCAGCGGCATCTGGCTGGGCAGGGCGATGCCGGGGATGGCGGGAAAGTCGATGCGCGCGGCGGGCTCGTTGCTGAGCACGGTGTAGCGGCTGCTGGCGGTGGCGCGGGGCAGGGCCAGCGCCCGGGCGGCGTCGCGGGTGGCGCGGGCGGCGTCGGCATCGGCGTCGGCGGCGCGCAGGCGGGCATCCACGGCGAGGGCGTCGCGCCAGGCGTCGGCGAGGGTTTCGGCGGCGAGGAGCGGTGCGGAGGGGAGGGGGAGCAGCAGGGCGGCGAGGAGGGCGAGCATCCGCGCCGGGGTGGGAGGGCCGGGTGGGGTGTGGCTTTCGGCGACGGTGTCGAGCATGTCTTGCTCCGTCCGGAAAGTTAATGACTCTTTGGTCAGTAAGTTACACGCAAGCGCTTGGCCCGGCATTGCGCCAGATCAAAAGGCCATGCCGCGAGGGGGTAGAATCCGGCTCCCTGCTCCGTTCCTGCCGCGCCTGCGGATCGCCGTCATGATGCCTGCCCCTCACCTGAAATACCTCGCCGGCTATCCGCCGCATCTGGTCGGGCAGGTGGGCGAGGTGCTGGCCCGGGGCGAGCTGGGCGGGCTGCTGCTGGAGAAGTATCCCCGCCCCCACGCGGTGCGCAACGACGGGGCGCTGTACGACTTCGTGGGCGAGCTGAAGGCGCGCTACCTGCGCAACGCGCCGCCCCTGGCGAAGGTGGCGTGGGACGGCAAACTGCAGAACATCCAGAACGCGCTGGGCACCCACACCCGGGTGGCGCGGGTGCAGGGCGGCAAGCTGCGGACGAAGCGGGAGATCCGCATCGCCAACCTGTTCCGGGCGGCGCCGGAGGAATTCCTGCGGATGATCGTGGCCCACGAGCTGGCCCACCTGAAGGAGCCCGAGCACGACAAGGCGTTTTACCAGCTGTGCTGCCGGATCGAGCCGGCCTATCACCAGCTGGAGTTCGACGTGCGGGTGTGGCTGTGCCTGGTGGAGACGACGGGGGCGACGCTGTGGGCGCCGCCGGGCGCGAACCCGACGGCGGGGTGAGGCGGCTGCGGCTTACAGGGCGAGACTGCCCTTCAGCTTGTCGAGGAGCTTGGCGCCGACGCCCTTGACGGCCAGCAGGTCGTCCACCTGCTTGAAGGGGCGGCCGGCGACGATGGCGGTGGCGACGGCCTTGGGCAGCCCCTTGACGGCGGCCAGCTCGGCTTCGCTGGCGGTGTTGATCGACACCTTGCCGGCTTCGGCTTTGGGGGCGGCTTTCGGGGCGGCCTTCTTCGCGGCGGGCTTCCTGGCCGGCCTGGCGGGGGCGGCGGGCTCGACTTCGGCAACCGGGGCGGCTTCGGCGGCCCAGCTGACGGGCAGCGGGAAGTCGGTGAAGTCGCGGGTCACGTGGCCGGCGGCGGTCCATTCGCGCAGCAGCAGGGCGACGTGCCAAGTGCCGGCCGGGCGGGCGGCCAGGGGCAGGTCGAAGGCGAGCTGCTGCCAGCCCTGCTGGCCGCTCAGGCTGCCCAGGAAGACGCCGGCGAGCTGCACGCCGTCGGTGTCGCCACGGTCGGCGAATGGGGCGGGCAGGGCCCACAGCTCGACGACGAGGCTGCCGCTCAGGTTGTCGGCGGCGCGGGGGTTGTCGATGCCGTCGACGGCGATGCGAACCTGGCCGTCGCCCAGGGTGAAGCCGGCCGTGCCCTGCAGGCGGGGCTGGGCGAACTGCTCGGGCAGCGGGAAGTTGGCGAAGTCGGCGACGCGGCCGTCGGTGCCGTCGGCGAGCACCAGCACCATCGCGTGCCGGGCGTGGCCGGCGGGCGGGAAGGCGGCGGCGCTGGCGCTGACCCGGCCTTCGGTGCCAACCGCCACTTCGGCCACCTTGGTGCCGCGCACCGGCTGGGCGTCGAGGGGGGCGTCGCAGGCCCACAGCTGCAGGGCCCAGTTGCCGGCCACGTCGCCCAGGAGGTCGGCGTTGAGCTGCACGCGGTCGCCGTCGAAGGCGTAGCCGTGGTCGGCGCCAAGACGCAGGGCGCCGGGCAGGTGGGCGGAGGGGGCGTGGAGGGTGTGGCGGGTCTGCATCGGGGGCACCTGCGGGAGTCGGGGCGGCGATTCTGCAGGCGGGCCGATGGCAGCGTCAATCGTTGGCCGATTGAATTTTTGGATGCTTCAAGAAGGGGCGTGAAACCGGCGAAACCCGCACCAATACTGGGATTGCACCTGTTTGGTGCGGGTTTTGCCGGGGCGTTGTCGGGTTTGCTTCAAAGCAGCACGATGTCGAACTGCTCCTGCCCGTAGCTGGCCTCGGGGTGCAGCGAGACGGTCTTGCCGATGAAGTCGGAGAGCATCGCCAGGGACTGGGATTCTTCTTCCAGGAAGAGGTCGATCACGGTGGGCGAGGCGAGCACGCGGAACTCCTTGGCGTTGAACTGGCGGGCTTCGCGCAGCAGCTCGCGGAGGATTTCGTAGGCCACGGTGCGGGCGGTCTTCACTTCGCCCCGGCCGTTGCAGGTGGGGCAGGGTTCGCACAGCAGGTGGGCGAGGGATTCCCGGGTGCGCTTGCGGGTCATCTCGACCAGGCCCAGCGACGTGAAGCCGTTGACCGTCATCTTGGTGTGGTCGCGGGAGAGCGCCTTGCGGAACTCGTCGAGCACCGCGGAGCGGTGTTCGGCGCTTTCCATGTCGATGAAGTCGACGATGATGATGCCGCCCAGGTTGCGCAGGCGCAGCTGGCGGGCGATGGCCTGGGCGGCTTCGAGGTTGGTCTTGAAGATGGTGTCGTCGAAGTTGCGGGCGCCCACGAAGCCGCCGGTGTTTACGTCGACGGTGGTCATCGCCTCGGTCTGGTCGATGATGAGGTAGCCGCCGGACTTGAGATCGACCCGGCGGGCGAGGGCTTTTTCGATCTCGGCCTCGACGCCGTGCAGGTCGAACAGCGGCCGCTCGCCGGTGTAGTGGTCGAGGAGCGGCGCCACCTGGGGCATGTACTCGCTGGCGAAGGCCATCAGCTTCTGGAAGTTCTCGCGGGAGTCGGCCACGATGCGCGAGGTGGCGTCGGTGACGAAGTCGCGCATCACCCGCTGGGCGAGGTTGAGATCCTGGTACAGCACGCTGGGCGGGAAGGCGCCGACGGTGCGGTTGCGGATCTCGGCCCACAGCTTGCGCAGGTAGGCGATGTCGGCGGCAAGTTCGTCGTCGGTGGCGTACTCGGCCATGGTGCGCACGATGTAGCCGCCCTTCTCGTCGGGGGGCAGCAGGCGGCTCACGCGTTCGCGCAGGGCCTCGCGGCCGGCCTCGTCGCCGATCCGCTGGGAGATGCCGATGTGCTTGTCCTGGGGCAGGTAGACGAGCATCCGGCCGGCGATGGAGATCTGGGTGGAGAGCCGGGCGCCCTTGGTGCCGATGGGGTCTTTCAGCACCTGCACCATGAGGTTCTGGCCTTCGGCGAGGATGCGCTCGATGGGGCGCGGGGCGTCGCCGGTGTGGCGGTCGGTCCAGATGTCGGCGACGTGGAGGAAGGCGGTGCGCTCCAGGCCCACGTCCATGAAGGCCGACTGCATGCCGGGCAGCACCCGCACGACCTTGCCCAGGTAGATGTTGCCGACGATGCCGCGGCTGGCGGTGCGCTCGACGTGCACTTCCTGGACGACGCCCTGCTGCATGAGGGCGACGCGGGTTTCCTGGGGGGTGAAATTGATGAGGTACTCGTCGGACATGGTGGCGGAGGCAAATGGTGATGGGTGAGGGCCGGCTGGGGGGGCCTTCACCGATCGCCACTCGTCCGGCGGCAGGGCGGGCGTCTGTCCGATGGGGCGTCATGGCGCCCCGGTTGTGGGTGTCGTCTCCTCGTCAGGCGTGCCGGCTGGGGGCCGGCGGGCGGTCACAGAGGATAGCCGAATTCCTGCAGCAGGGCGCCGGTCTCGAAGAGCGGGAGGCCCATGATGCCGGTGTAGCTGCCGCGGATCTCCTCGATGAACAGGGCGGCGCGGCCCTGGATGCCGTAGGCGCCGGCCTTGTCGGCGGCCTCGCCGGTGGCCACGTAGTAGCGGATCTCGTCTTCGGAGAGGGGGCGGAAGCGCACCTCGCTGGCGGACAGGCGGGTCTCGAAGCGCAGCCCGTCGCTCACCACCACCGCGGTGAGCACCCGGTGGGTGCGACCGGACAGGCGCTGGAGGATCGCCACGGCGTGTTCGCCGTCTTCGGGCTTGCCGATGATCTCGCCGTCCAGCTCGAGGGTGGTGTCGGCGGCCAGCAGCAGGCGGCTGGGCAGCTCGCGCCAGCGCATCCGCTGCACGCCGCCGGTGGCCTTGGCGTTGGCGACGCGCTGGACGTAGGTGACCGCGTCCTCGCCCGGGAGCACGTCTTCGGCGATGTCGTGATCGTTGCGGCCGGGGCCGCGGAACAGCAGGGGCTCGAAGTGGACGTGGATCTGCTGGAGCAGTTCGCGCCGGCGGGGGCTGTTGGAGGCGAGGTAGATCATGGGGCGGCGATGCGTGAAGGGTGGGTGGCGGGATGCCCGGCCGGACCGCCTTGCGCCTTATGCAAAACCGGTTGCGGGCCAGCCGGAAGGATAAAGCCAAACGCCGCCGGGCGGGCGCCCGGTGTCGGCCTTCACGTGCCGCCCGTCACTCCCGGTGATAGGGGTGGTTCTTGAGCACGCTCCAGGCCCGGTAGACGGCCTCGGCGAGCATCACCCGCACGAGCGCGTGGGGCAGGGTGAGGCTGGAGAGGCGCATCGTCTCGTGGGCGGTGGCCTTGAGGGAGGGGTCGAGCCCGTCGGGCCCGCCGACGATCAGGGCCACGTCGTCGCCGCTGTCCTGCCAGCGTTCGAGGCGTCGGGCGAGGGCCTTGGTGGTGAGGTCTTCGCCGCGTTCGTCGAGGATCAGGCGGCGGCAGCGGGGCGGCAGGGCGGCTTCGATGCGGGCGGCTTCGGCGGCCATCATGGCCTCGACCGTCTTGCCGGTGGTGCGGGGTTCGGCCTTGACCTCGACGAGCTGGAGGGGCAGCTCCCGGGGCATGCGTTTGGCGAAGTCGTCGAAGGCGGTGTCGACCCACCCGGGCATGCGCGTGCCGACGGCGACCAGGAGCAGCTTCACGGGGGGCTCAGGCGTGGAGGGCGGCGCGGGGGCGGGACGGCCGCGCCGGGGTGGCGGACCACAGTTCCTCGAGGTTGTAGTAGCTGCGCACCGCGGGTTGCATGATGTGCACGACGACGCTGCCCAGATCCACCAGCACCCATTCGCCGCTGCCTTCGCCTTCGATGCCGACGATCTCGATGCCGGCTTCGCGGGCCTTGTCGGCCACGTTGCGGGCCAGGGCGCGGGTCTGGCGGTTGGAGTCGCCGCTGGCGATCACGACGCGCTCGAAGAGGGCGCTGACGCGGGTGGTGTCGATGACCTGGATGTCCTTGGCCTTGATGTCTTCGAGGGCGGAGACGACGAGTTGTTCGAGCTGGGTGATGTCCATTGAGTCAGAGGTAGAGTTGATGCCGGGAAATATAGTCAACAATCGGCGGGGGGAGCAAATAGCGCAGGCTCAGGCCGGCCGCCGCGCGGGCGCGGATGTCGGTGGCCGAGATGGCCATGGGAACGGTCTCGAAGGTGACGATGGCGCCGGCCGGGGCGCTGCCGAGGGCTGCCGGGCCGGCCCGGTGGCGGGCGACCAGATCGGCCAGCGCCGGGGGCATCTGCGCCGCGTCGAGGGTGTAGCCGGGGCGGCTGGCGATGGCCAGGTGGGCGAAGTCGAGCAGTTCGGTCCAGCGCCGCCAGGTGGGCAGGCCGAGGAAGGCGTCGACGCCCAGCAGCAGCACCAGTGGCTGAGCGGAGCCGAGTTCGGCGCGCAGGCGTTCGAGGGTGAGGATGGTGAAGCTGGCCTGGGCGGCGGCGACTTCGGCCGGGTCCACCTCGAAGGCGGGGTTGTCGGCGGTGGCGAGGCGGGCCATCGCCAGGCGGTGCTCGCCGCTGGCGCCGGGCGTGGCCCGGTGGGGCGGCTGGCCGGCGGGGATCAGGCGCACCCGGGCCAGCCCGAGGGCTTCGCGGGCGGTTTCGGCCAGGCGCAGGTGGCCCAGGTGGATCGGGTCGAAGGTGCCGCCGAACAGGCCCAGGGGGCCCGCCGGGTCAGTCCTGCTCATCGGGGGCGATCTTGCCGAAGACGTCGGTGGTGTTGGCGTAGAGGCTGGCGAACACCACCGGCATGAAGACCAGCGGGAAGGCCAGGGCGGCCAGGCTGCCCAGCACCGGCAGGGCGAGGTCGAGCACGATCACGACCAGGCTCGCGGCCTGGGTGACGAGCATCAGGCTCAGGCCGTACACCAGGAAGGCGCGCCAGTTGCGCAGGCAGGCCACGTAGCTGAAGAACAGCGCCTTGACGGCCGGCACCTTGCCCCAGGCGGCCAGCAGCGGGGCGAACCAGTAGGCCATCGCCAGCGGGGTGAAGCCGAGCAGGGTCACCAGCACGGCGAGGCCGAAGCCGGGGTGGGCGTCGAGCGTCTCGCCCGCCGTGGCCTTGCCCTGCAGGATGTCCACCAGCCGGTCGCCCATGCCGGGGTCGATCAGCATCGAGATGCCGACCAGCGCGAGGGTGCACAGGAAGTTGATGCCGCCGATCTTGACGAGTTCGGGCAGCTGCTGGCGAAAGCCCGAGAACAGCACTTCGGGCCCGACCTTGCGGCCGTCGGCGACGGCCTTGCAGCCGTTGTAGATGCCCAGCACCAGGGCCGGCGTGGTGAGGGAGATGACGATCGGCCCGATGAAGGGGACGATGAACATCACCAGCTGGATGAAGGAGTAGGCCATCACCAGGAAGGTGATGAGGGCCGGGTTGCGTTTCCAGATCGCGAAGCCGTCGACGATCCAGGCCCAGCCGCGCCGGGCGGGAAGGGTGCGCGCCTGCACGGGTTTACTCCGGCGTGGCTTCGGGCTGCGCGGCCGGCGGCAGGGCCGGGCGTTCGCCGAAGACGTCCTGGAAGGAGGCGTAGAGGGTGCCGGCGAGCACCGGGATGAGCACCAGCACCCCCAGCCCGGCGGGCAGCATCGCCACCCAGATCAGCACGTAGATCAGCACCCCGAGCACCACGAAGGCCCCGAAGTTGTTGAAGCACGCGGTGAGGGAGAGCTTCATCGCATCCAGCGGCGGGGTGTCGCGCAGCACCACCAGCGGCGCCGCAAACCACAGGGCGGTGATGAGCAGCACCCACAGCACCGAGAACACCACGCTGCCCAGCACCACGCCGCTCACCAGGCCCAGCCCGAGGCCGGCCAGCGCGCCGAGGATGTAGCCGGTGAGCAGCGCGCCGCCGCCCACCACCACCGACACGAAGCCGGCCACGAGGCCCCCGAGCAGGTAGAACACGCCCACCAGGGCGAGGTTGCCGGCGTGCACCTTGAGCCCCGCGGCGAGGTGATCGACCCGCAGCGGCTGGCCCTGGGCGAGGGCGTGGCAGCCCAGCACCATGCCGGCGACCATGATGGGGAAGCCGATGAGCACCACCGCCCAGCCCAGCAGGGGCACCAGCCCGAGCACGAAGAGCATCACGATGAAGATCACCGCGATGGCGATCCATACGCCGGGGCTCTGCATGAAGAAGGACCAGCCGGCCTTCAGCCACACCAGGCTTTCGGCGGGGGATACGTGGCGCGGCTGGGGGTGCCGGGCGCTGCTGTACGGGTGGGGTGCCGGAGGGGCCGGTTCGGTCATGTCGGGGTTGCGGAAAACAGGAATACGGGACGAAAAATCAGCATGTTGCGCCGCGGTGAAATGCTAGCCCAAATTGACGGCGGTGTTCAAACCGCCGATCGGCTTGCGATCCGATTTCACACCGGCAGGGCGGGCAGCGCGGGGTCGGTGGCGCGTTGGTGGAGGATGCGCCGGTACTCGCCCGGGTCTTTCACCAGCACCATCTCGCCGGCCCGCGGGCGGTGGAAATCCTCCAGCCGCGACAGCCAGAAGCGCAGCGCGGCGGCGCGCAGCATGGCCGGCCAGGCGGCCCGCTCGGCGGCGGTGAAGGGGCGCGATTCGGCATAGCCTTCGAGGAGCGCGGAGGTAAGCGCAGGATCGAGGCGGCCGTCGGCGTCGGCGCACCAGTCGTTCGCGGTGACGGCCACGTCGAACAGCAGGGCGTCGACCCCGGCGAAGTAGAAATCGATGACGCCGCCGACGAACTCGCCGTCCCACAGCACGTTGTCGCGGAACAGGTCGGCGTGGATCACGCCCTGGGGCAGCTTCTTCAGGTCGAAGCCGGCCTGGAAGACGAGTTCGGCGTCGAGTTCGACCTGCTCGTAGGCCGACAGGTGGGGGCGCACCCGCTGGGCGCAGTCGCGGCGCCAGTCGGCGTTGCGGGGGTTGGCCTGCTTGCGGCCGAAGTTGACGCCGGCCAGATGCAGCCCGGCCATCATCGCTCCGATGCGCCGGCAGTGGGCCGGGCCGGGGTTCATCTCGGACTTGCCCGAGAGCCGCGCCACCAGCACCGCCGGCTTGCCGGAGAGGGTGCCCAGGTATTCGTTGTCGCGGTTGGCCACCGGCGCGGGCACCGGCAGGCCGTGGCGGGCCAGGTGGGCCATCAGGTGCAGGTAGAAGGGCAGCTCGGCCCGGGGCATCGTCTCGAACAGGGTGAGCACGTAGCGGCCCAGGCTGGTGGTGACGAAGAAGTTGCTGTTCTGCACGCCGGCAGAGATGCCCTGCAGGTTTTCGAGGCGGCCGATGGCGTAGTTGCGCAGCCAGTCGGCAAGCTCGGATTCGGTGACGGGAGTGAAGACGGACATGGTGGCGGGAGCTTACATCAATCGGTGGCGGTAGAATGCCCTTCCCCGCTCCATCCGCCGCACCGCCATGTCCCTCATGCTCAACGCCCCCCAACGCGAAGCCATCCATTACCTGGATGGCCCCTGCCTGGTGCTGGCCGGGGCGGGGTCGGGCAAGACCCGGGTCATCACCCAGAAGATCGCCTATCTGGTGAACGACTGCGGCTTCAACCCCCACGCCATCGCTGCGATCACCTTCACCAACAAGGCCGCGAAAGAGATGCTGGAGCGCATCGCCAAGCTGATGGGCGGGCGGGCCGCCAAGGGGCTGACGGTGTGCACCTTCCACGCGCTGGGCGTGCGCATCGTGCGTCAGGAGGCCCAGCTCCTGGGGCTCAAGCCCCAGTTCTCGATCCTCGACGCCGGCGACACCACCCAGATCATCGCCGAGATGACCGGCAACACCGACAAGAACCGCGCCAAGGCCCTGCAGTGGCAGATCTCCAGCTGGAAGAACGCGCTCGTCGAACCCAACGAGGCCGCCCACCTCGCCAACGACGAAGTCTCCGCCGCCGCCGCGCTGCTCTACCGGGATTACGACAAGACCCTGCGGGCCTACCAGGGCGTGGATTTCGACGACCTGATCCGCCTGCCGGTCAAACTCTTCGACGAGCACCCCGAGGTGCGCGAGCGCTGGCAGAACCGCCTGCGCTACCTGCTGGTGGATGAATACCAGGACACCAACCGCGCCCAGTACCGGCTGCTCAAGCTGCTCACCGGCGTGCGCGCCGCCTTCACCGCGGTGGGCGACGACGACCAGGCCATCTACGCCTGGCGCGGCGCCGACATCGAGAACCTGCGCCAGCTGCCGGTGGATTTCCCGAGCCTCAAGGTCATCAAGCTGGAGCAGAACTACCGCTCCACCACCCGCATCCTGCACGCCGCCAACACGGTGATCGCCAACAACGAGAAGCTGTTCGACAAGAAGCTGTGGTCCGAGCACGGCGCCGGCGAGCCGGTGACGGTGGTGGCCTGCCAGACCCCCGAGCACGAGGCCGAATCGGTGGTGATGAAGCTGGTCGCCCACAAGTTCGAGCACCGCACCCACTTCAAGGATTACGCCATCCTCTACCGGGGCAACCACCAGGCGCGGCTCTTCGAGCAGCAGCTGCGCAACCAGAAGATTCCCTACGCCATCTCCGGCGGGCGCAGCTTCTTCGAGAACGCCGAGATCAAGGATCTGTGCGCCTACCTGCGCCTGATCGCCAACGAAGACGACGACCTGGCCTTCATCCGGGCCATCACCGTGCCCCGCCGGGGCATCGGCGCCGCCACCATCGAATCCCTCAGCCACTACGCCAGCAACCGCAACATCAGCCTGTTCACCGCGGTCTTCGAGGAGGGCGTGACCGAGCACGTGGCGGCGCGCCAGCTGGAGGGGATGCGGGAGTTCTGCCACTTCATCAACCGCATCACCCACCGCGCCCCGCGGGAGCCCGCCGGGCCGGTCATCAACGACCTGCTCAAGGCCATTGGCTACGAGGCGTGGCTGTACGAGAGCTGCGAGCCCCGCGAGGCCGAAACCAAGTGGAGCAACGTGAGCGACTTTACCGGCTGGCTGGTGCGCAAGGGCGAGGAGGACGGCAAGACCCTCACCGACATGATCCAGACCATCAGCCTCATCACCATGCTCGACAAGGACGACGAGGAGCTGGATCAGGTGCAACTGGCCACGCTGCACGCCTCCAAGGGGCTGGAGTTCAAGCACGTGTTTCTGGTGGGGGTGGAGGAGGGGCTGCTGCCCCACCAAAGCTCCATCGACGAAGACAAGATCGAGGAAGAGCGGCGCCTGATGTACGTGGGCATCACCCGCGCCCAGCGCAGCCTGTCGATCAGCTACTGCGAGCGCCGCAAGGCCGGCCGCGAGGTGCGCACCTGCGACCCCTCGCGCTTCATCGACGAGATGGGGATGGAAGGCATCCGCCGCAGCGACCGCAAATCCGCCGAGCCGGTGAGCAAGGAAGACGCCCGCGCCCGCATCGCCAACCTGCGCGCGATGCTGGGCAACAAGCCGGGGACGATCGGCTGAGGGGTGCCGGTGGTGTCGGGTTACGCCTTTCAGGCTAACCCGACCTACTTTCAGGATGCGCTGAGTGCCGTTCGGGTGGTGTCGGGGTGGTGGTGTCGGGTTACGCCCTGGTGGGCTAACCCGACCTACTTTCAGGATGGTGGGATGTAGGTCGGGTTAGCCTGAAAGGCGTAACCCGACACTCCACGATACTTTCAGGATGCTCGGACGATAGGTCGGGTTAGCGCAGCGTAACCCGACACCACTGTCGTTGTGAGCAGGAGGCGAAGGATATGTAGGTCGGGTTAGCCCGTAGGGCGTAACCCGACACCACGGACTCAAGGCGCCGGCGATCCGTCCTTCTGGTACTTGGGCGAACGCGGCCCGTACAGGATGCCGTTGGGCTGGCCGGCGGAGAGCAGGCGGTTGGCGGTGATGCCGGCGATCGGGTGGCCGCGGTTGCTCAGGGTGTCGGCGATCTGGGTGATCACCGCCTTCAGCAGCAGGCCCACCACGCCGCCGCTCGAGTTGTTGTTGCCCTCTTCGCTCGACGCGGTGGCGCTGCTTTCCCACAGGGTGGCGCCGCTGCGCAGATCAACCAGCTTGGCCTCGGCGGAGACGCGGGTCTCGCTGGAGACGATCATGTACTTGGTGCCGTAGTGGGTGACCTTGATGTACAGGGCCGCGTCGGCGCCGAAGATCTCGCGCAGTTTCTTGAGGGGCACCTGCTGGATGTCGGCCGGTGCGGTGAGGCCGTTCTGGCGGAACGCCTCGTCCACCAGGGTGACCGGCAGCACGTAGTAGCCGGATTCGGCCAGCGGCAGCGTGGACTGGGCGTACATGCTGTAGGTGGCGTTCACATCCGGCGAATCGTTGAGCGGCGGCAGCACCAGGATGGACTTGGGGCGGCTCTCGCGGAAGGCGGTGTAATCGTAGCCGGGCTGGGTGGCGCAGCCGGCCAGCAGCAGCACACCGACGGCCAGCAGGGCTCGGTGGAGTCGAAGCAGGCGGGTCATGGGCGGGCCTCGGCGGGTTTGCGTTCAAACTTCTTCAGGATGAAATCCATGAAGGGTGCGCTCTCGGGGAACTGCTGCTTCTCGGCTTCGAGGTTCTGGGCCAGCCGGTCGGTCTGGCCGGCCTGACCGTAGAGCATGGCCAGATGGGCCTGAAAGCCCGGCGGCAGGGCCTGGCCCCTGGCGCGGGCTTTCTCGCGCAGGGCCTCCAGGGCCTGGATCTGCTCCTGCGCGCCCTTGGCGTTCTGGAAGTAGCTGTAGGTGAGGCCGGGGTAGTCGCCCCAGTAATAGAGCGGCTGGGGGCGGGTGGCACAGCCGGCAAGCAGGCCGACGGCCAGCGCGGCCAGCGCCAGCCGGCCCCGGGGGGCGGAAAGGTGTCGCATGGTCTTCGATTCCGCCTGCGATCAGTCGGCCAGACGCAGCGCGCCGGATTCCACGCCGCCGACCAGGTTGTCCACGGCCTCGCGGATGGCCAGATCGAGCACCTTGCCGTTGAGGGTGGAGTCGTAGCTGGCGGTGCTGCCAAAGCCCACCACCTCGCGGTTGGAGAGGCTGTATTCGCCGGCACCCTGGGCGGAGTAGACGACCTCGGAGGTCTTCACATCCACCACATTGAGAGCCACCTTGGCGTAGGCCACCTGCTGCTTGCCGCGGCCGAGGATGCCGAACAGCTGGTGATCGCCCACTTCCTTGCGGCCAAACTCGGTCACGTCGCCGGTCACCACGAAGCGGGCGCCCTTGAGCTTCTGCTCCACCTTGTTGAGGGCGGCCTCCTGCTTGATCTCGGACATGTTCTCGCGCTCCAGCACGTTGAAGCGGTTGGTCTGCTGGAGGTGGGTGATGAGGATGGTCTTGGCCTGGCTGCCAAGGCGATCCACGCCATCCGAGAAGATGCCGCGCATGAAGCTGGAGCGGTTGTCGAACTTGCCCACCGAGATGGGCGTGCGCGCGCCGGTGTAGGCGCGGGCAGCTGCGGCCGGCTTGGCAACGGCCACGGTGCGGGATTCTTCGGTGGCGGCACAGCCGGCCAGAATGCCGGCAGCGGCGACGGAGGCAACGAGGGCGAGGGTCTTTTTCATGCGTGAGCCTGCTAAGGGAGGTGTATAGGCAGGCTGGCATTATACACAGCGAAATGTGTCCGGCATGGAGCGGAAGCTTCGATGTGCGGCGGGCGGGGCTGGACAGGCGGGCAGGGGATGGCGCCTGGTGCGTCCTGACGGAGTCGAACCGCCGACCTCCACGATGTCAACGTGGCGCTCTAACCAACTGAGCTAAGGACGCGAGGGGGAATGGAGCGGCAGAAGAGTCTCGAACTCTCGACCTCAACCTTGGCAAGGTTGCGCTCTACCAACTGAGCTACTGCCGCTCGAAAGAATGCTGCGCGATGCTTGGCGGAGTGGACGGGACTCGAACCCGCGACCCCCGGCGTGACAGGCCGGTATTCTAACCGACTGAACTACCACTCCGCGTCGGCGCCCAGGCGCCGCAACCGGCGTCGGGATCTTCACTTACCTTGGTGCCCAGGAGAGGACTCGAACCTCCACGGAGTTACCCGCTAGTACCTGAAACTAGTGCGTCTACCAATTCCGCCACCTGGGCAGGCGGTGAAGGGCGCGAATAATAACCAAGGTTTTGCGGGAGCGCTAGTGCCCGGTGAAAAAATATCGTCGTAGCCCCGAAAAAGTCCGGGGCTGGGCTGGGCGAGTTGGTGTTGAAGCGAAGTGAGTTCAGGTTCGAGACGAACTTGCTCAACTCAAAGATGAACAGGCTCAGGTACGGGAGGAACGCGTTCGGGGTAAAGCGGAACCCGCTCAAGTTCGGGATGAAGTGGTCCGGCCAAGAGCCGGGCAACTTCCATTTCGAGCGGAGCGCGCTTGGGGCAAAGCCCTGCATGTTCAAGTCCCGGCCGGGTTCGTTCAAGTCAAAGCCCAACCTGTTCCGGTTGGCGGCGAGCGGGTTCGGGTCCAGGCCGGGCAATCCCCGGTCGGGGGTGGATTCGGCCCGCTCAATGCGGGGCAAGCCCCGGTCCGGGATGGCCCGGCCCCGCTCCGCGCCCATCCCGCCTCGCTGCTGACGGGGCGAGTTACTTCGCCGAGCCGTCGCCGCCGCCCTTGCGCCGGCCCTGGCCCGCAAAACGCACCGCTGCGTGGGCTGAGAATTCATCCAGCACCGCCCCCTTGCCGGCCGCCTTGGCAAAGCGGTAACCGTCCAGCGCCGCGCGGTAGATGTCGCTGCCCAGCGCCATCTCGGTGTCCTCCGCCCGATTCATCAGTGCTGCCAGCCGCGCAAACACCGGCCGCAGCTGATCCAGCGCCTTGATGTCGGCCTCGAACTCCCGCAGGCTGAAAGTGCCCGGCATCACCTCCGGATTCAGCGCCAGCACGTCATACGCCTTGCGCGCAAACATCTCCGACTTCGGCCCCATCTTCGCCAGCTCATGCCGCTCCGCCACCGACAGCGAAATCAGGCCGTCGAGGTTCTTCTCCAGCACCCCCAGCGCGCCATGTACTTCCTTCAGCTGTTCGGCCGAGAGTTCAAGGGAAATCAGGTTCTGAAACATGCTCCGCTCCTATGTGCTTGTGGTGTTGATATGGCAAGTGCGAAAATCGCGAAGCGGATTCTCGGGGGGAGGGTGGGGGATGTCAAATGGTTTTTGAGAGTGAGGGGCTGTTGGGGGGGCTTGGTGGTGGTCCGAGAGAGATGCTTTCCCAGTAAGTAGGGGTTTAATAAGAAGCTGGATTGAGCCACTTCTTCCGGCTGCTTGTCGGCCTGGACGGTCATTAGTAACCTGCTCGACTGCGCTCGCGATTGGTGGGCAGTAGCTGTGAGCCAGGAATCCGCTTATAACGAGTGTTTTGACAGGTTAATCGGTCTGAAGCGAGCTTCGAATTCGTTAGGCGACTAGCCCTTGCGGCAAGCACTTTCACTGATGTTCGTTCCAAATCCGTAGGAGATAATTTATGAATTTAGTTGTTCATAGCGTCCAATTCGACAATATTATTCGAAGCACATTTATTAGTGCGCAAGCGGACTACAGATTTGCGTTGGAGAAATTGGTCCCTCTTATCGGGCGACTGGATATCCAGCGCGAGGTTCAAAATCCAAAGTTCTACGACCGTCTGGCAAAAGATATCGTAGGCGGTTGCATTATGCCGCCGCTCACACTCGCGATCGTCGATGGGGGGGCTGCAAGCCCTGCGAGCGCAGAGGACGCAAGGGGTTTTATAGCTGAGAGAATTGACGAGTTTTTCGTCCTTGATGGGATGCAGCGACTTAACACTATCGATCGTGCGTACAAGCGCTCTTCGCAAGAATTTCCGTTAGATCGGCCGGTGTTTCTTAATATTTTAATATGCCACTCTATGGATCTGCTTCTCTATAGAATGATTACGCTAAACAATGGACAGAAGCCGATGACTGCACGTCATCAGATTGAGATTGTTGCGTCAAATATCTATGATTTCGACGATGCTGGAATTAACGTTCAGGCGGAAAAGCGCGCTGCAGGCCAAAAAAGAAAGCGCGGGGCATTTAAGAAAGCTGATCTTATTAAGGCGTATCTCGCCTTTTTGAGCGAAAGTGTTAATGTGGATAACGACAAGATCATTCAAGAGAAAATGGATGAACTTCTGGCATCAAAAATTATGAATTCCGATCTCACGTCCACAAAAAATAGCTTTGAAGACGTTATGCGTCAAATTGAGCGGCTTTACGGTTTCGTGGAAACACGTGATTGGATAATGGGTCAGAATAATATCATTGGGTTCTGCGCTGGGGCGCGTAAGTCTGTTCAAAGTATCGCAGAGCTTTGCGATAAGGATCTCGTTGAATCGATATTGGTATTTGAGTCAGCGTTCTCTGGGATTAATGTATCAAAGATCAAGTTAGGGAATGCACGCAGAAAGGCTGTCAAGCATTTTTGCGAAAATATTCAGAGAATGATAAAGCTAGATTCTGAAGAAATACTTGATGAGATTAGTCAAGAAATTTGATATATGTTCTCGAATGGCTACATCTCGGTTAGCAATGCGATCTCTTGGCGTGATGAGGAGCGATCGAAACAGCTTCCGTTGCACTCAAGAAGCCCCATTTCTCAGGTGCTATTTAGAACGCTATTGGGAGGGGTGAAGATTGAGCTCCCTGGGGGAAGAAGCGCACTGCAGAATTGCAACTTTTTTGTATTAGATTTCCCAGCGACGCAAGGGTTCTCTCTTGGGGCGGATATTTTGCGTGCTTTTCCTGGGTTGGGGGTGCAAGACCGGAATGGAAATTTCCTCTCTTATACGATAGTGCGGTCTTTGGGTAATTTCTTTAATGCAGTAGGGACTAACAAGGGTTTCTTTGAAGTCTTGTTGAATGAGGTTGCGAGGTCTTTTGTTGCGTCGAAAAACGGCAACGACCTATCTGGATTCGTTTATATTTATCGCGCTCTGGAGCATATGAGCTATGCCTTGCCTTTTTTTCACGCCCGCCATGCGACAAACTACATAAAGGCATTCAACGATTTGAGGAATTTGATTGCTTCTGGCGATGGTGAATTAAAGTTTTGCGATAAATTCATTAAAAATATTTTCGGTCAAGATCCTGTATTTAAAGGTTATAAGTATAAATTGAAATTCGATCCAGTTTATTCTTCTGGGTTTGAGAAGTATATAAAAGAAATCCATTCAAGATGTTGTGTGGTGTCTGCAGGTGGTGTGGAGGTTGAGTTTCTGAAAGCATTTGGTTTTTTAGTTGATGTTAGAAATAAATTCTTTCATCATCTTTCAGGAAGTAATCAAAGTGCGTCTTCGAAAGAAATTGTTGATGCGGACGCTTTCTTTCGCCCAATAAATGAAGTTGCATGGTCGATTGTTGCTCTTGTGCTCGGGAGAATGATTGCGGCAGAAATATAGCGGCTCTGGTCGCAATAGCCAAGTGGGGGCAGGGCGCCCGCAGCTACCCATTACGGATTTGCTTTTTTGCTGTATCGCCATTTGCTTACTCCTAAGAAACAAAGGGATGCGAAGTCGTGAAGGCTGCGAAAGGACCGGAGGTCGATGTCATACGGGTAGCTGCGGCAGCTCTGCCCCGTCGTGTTGCTTTTTGTCGGGGGCAGTCTTTTCTTGAAAATAACTGTCGACTGCTTTTTTGGAATTTCATGCAGTGAAATTTTCGTTGGAAAGTGAAGTTATACCTTGCGGTCTATCGGGCGTTCCCGTACTTATCGCGTAACCTATAACATGACTTTTTCGCTCTCACAGCACCTGCAATCAGATGACTGAAAAAAAAGAATTCGCAAGGAAACTGGAGAAGTTTGTGACCGAGCTACGAGATCACGTCAGCAGTGACGATGGTCAGTGGACGGTCAAAGGATTTGTTGATATCTTCAAAAACGTTTACACCATCTCGTCAGACACAAAGATCGTTTCGAAGATTCTTGAGATACACCTCTTTCCGAAAATTCTGGCGTTTGCTCAGGCCAACGGGTACAAAGTTGTTCTCGCTGAGCATCAGAATTACTACCCGGACATTTCGTTCGTAAAGGCAAGCGATCAGTCGGTAAGGTTTGCTGTTGATTTCAAGACCACATACAGAAACCCGAAGAAGCCACATCTATGCAACGGCTTTACACTGGGTTCGCATGGTGAATATTTCGAGAATAGAGCCAGCACCAAGAACATCCAGTTTCCCTACGGGAGCTACTCAGGCCATTTCTGTCTTGGCATCATCTATGACAGAGCGGAAGCGGCGGAAATCGATGAAACAAGAGTCCATGGGTTGGATGATTTGCATTCAATTTTTTCCGTGGCAAGAAACTTCCATTTCTTTGTCACTGAGAAGTGGAGGATCGCCAGCGATAGAGGTGGAAGTGGCAATACAGCCAACATCGGCAGCATAAACAACATAGCCGACATTATCGCAGGCAGAGGGATGTTCTCGAAGCTCGGGGAGGAGTGGTTTGACGAATACTGGATGAACTACAAGAAAATTACTGTTTGCGACGGAAAAGGTGGGACCAAGAAAATATCGACTCTTCGAGAGTTCGTCGAATACAAAAAAGGCGATGTCTTGTTGGTGGTAGATAAAAGGAGCGGCAACGAATGACGATAAAAATTGGCGTGCCGCCGATCAAGTCTCAGGGCATAAAGACCAAGCTTGTTCCATGGATACAAAGCGTAGTTCCAAGTGATTTTGACGGCACATGGATTGAACCTTTTATGGGTACTGGTGTTGTTGCTTTCAATGTGGCGCCACGGCGTGCCCTCTTGTGTGACTCTAATCCGCACCTTGTTAATTTTTATGCCAGCATAGCGTCAGGCAACATAACGCCTGAAGTGGTCAAGGAGTTTCTTACCCGCGAAGGGGAAGTGCTGTTGTCAAAAGGTGAAGATCACTACTACTTCGTCAGGGATAGATTTAACGCAGAGCATTCCCCGCTCGATTTTTTGTTCGTCAATCGCGCAGGATTCAATGGAATGATCCGGTTCAATAAGAAGGGTGGGTTCAATATTCCGTTTTGTAGAAAGCCCCAACGGTTTGCACAGGCTTATGTGACTAAAATTGTCAATCAGGTTGCTTGGGTCAGTAAGATCATCAAGGCAAAGGAGTTTACTTTTAGATGCCAAGACTTCAATAAGACGATACAAGACGCTTCGTCGAAAGACCTAATTTACTGCGACCCGCCATACATTGATCGGCATGTTGATTATTATAACGGGTGGGATGATAGTCAGGAACGAGAGCTTTTTAGGCAGCTCTCGGGTTTTGCTGGGAAATTCATTTTGTCGACTTGGCATCACAATGATTACCGAGAAAATGAATATGTGAAATCCTTATGGTCAGAGCATCGCGTTCTTACGCGTGAGCATTTCTATCATGTCGGCGGCAAAGAGGAAAATAGAAATCCAGTTGTTGAAGCGTTAGTAACCAACTTTACGGAAAACCCTATTCGCCGCCGCGAAGAGCGCCAAGTTCAATACATCCTGCTTGAGCCGCCAGCGGAATATAGCGCGGCATAACATGATGTTTCACTGGGCGCTGCATGATATAGCCGCGTGGCACCTGTGATCTTTACGTCAATGGGTGGTTTTCTTGGCGTTTTTATGGCTGTTTAGGGTCGGCAGCTGCGGCAGTCCGCCCCTCACCCCTTCTTCTTCCACCCCGTCCTGCACGTCTCCTGCAGGTAGTTGAGCACCCTCGTCTCGTCATCGCCATCCAGCTGCTGGCTGGCCTCGGGCCCGAGGTCTTCATCCCACAGGCGGCGGATGTCGGACTGGTATTCGAAGGGGACGACGTTGTCGATGAAGCGGGTGATGGCGGGCTGGTTGAAGCCGGTGTCCCGGAAGTTGTCCCAGATGGCGAGGGCGTCTTTCTTGCGCAGGCTGCGGGTGGGTTCGAGGCCGGTTGCGACCATCAGGAGCACGCCGCATTGCACGTCGGGGTGTTCGCCCTGGGTGCCCATGATGCTGTGCCATTCGGCGGCGCGGGCTTTGTCGTGGTGGGTGATTTCGCCGATGGAGTGGCTGTCGAAGAAGAACAGGCCGGAGAAGCGGTCCTGGTTGCGGTAGATCTCGGTGGCGGGGTGTTCGCGTAGCAGGGGCAGTACTTCGGCGGTGAAGCGGGTGCATTCCTTTTCGATGAGGCGGCGGAGGGCGGGCGGGGCGTCTTCGAGCCAGCCATCCAGCACGCCAAAGGTGGCGCCGCGTTTTTTGGTGGCGGCTTCGGCGAGCTTGAGGAAGCGATCCACGCTGAAGAAGCCGCCGGGTTTCTTTTCGGCAAACAGCACGAGCAGGGCGCTGTTGATGACGGATTCGGCGAAGACGTGCCATTCCTGGGCGTCGTCGCGGGCGACGCCAAACTTGCCGGCGAGCCAGTAGGCGGCGTCGATGAACTGCTGGTTGCGTTCGCGGGCGGCGTGTTCGGCCAGATAGCGGGCATAGGTGATGCCGGGCTCGATGGTGCTGCGGGCGAGGAAGTCCTTTTCGCTTTCGCGCAGGACTTCGGGGGTGCCGAGCAGGCGTTCGGTGGGCAGGGCGTGGAGCCGGCGCAGGCGGTCGGCGCCGGCTTTGGAGAGGGCGAGGAGGGTTTTGTCGCGCAGGAGCCGGGCGGCGGCGTCGAACTTGCCGCCGGATTCTGCCTCCAGCGCCAGTCCGACCAGGGTGACGAGGCGGCCGCGGGCGGCTTCGAGTTCGGGGCGCAGGTGGGCGGTGCTGAAGAAGCCGGCGAGCTGCACGATGCCTTTGGCGCCTTCGCGGCGGATGGCGTCGAGGCGGGCGGCGTCGATCAGCTTTTCCGTCAGGGCGTGGCACAGCACGCGCTCGAAGTAGGGGCGGCTGTCGACGGTCGTGAGGGCTTGGGCGATGGGCATGGGCGCGGGCGCACGGCCGGGGGGCCGTGCGGGGGTGAGGGGCTTAGATGGCGGATTCTTCGTCCTCGTCGTCGAGCTTGGGCACGCCGGGCTCGGTGTCGGCCACCGGCAGGCGGGCGGCTTCGCTGGCGCGGGCGATGCGGTCCTGGATCTCGATGACGAGCAGCTCGAAGGTGTCGGAGAATTCGTGGCGCAGCAGCCAGGCGGTCTCCATCCAGTCGCCGTCGGCGACTTCGGTGCGGGATACGCGGGCCTTGACCATCTCGATGGCGTCGCCGATCTCGAGGCCCTGGTCGAGTTCGTCGATGCGCTCGGAGTCGAAGCCGATGGCGGACTTGGGCGTGAAGGCGCGCTCCAGATCCACCTCGACCTCGAACACGCCGTGGTAGGCGAGGGCGAGGAGCGAGTCGTAGTGGTCGGTGAAGTAGTCGGCCAGCAGGCGCACGCCTTCGTCGTGTTCGGCGAGGCAGTCGAGCACTTCGGCGCAGCTGCCGCTGCTGCGGTGCATCACCGCGTTCATGGTGTTGCGCAGGCGCGGGACGTACTTTTCGAGGGGCTCGCCGTACTGGCGCTCAAGCAGGATGGCGGCCACGAACTGCTCGGGGCTGACCACCATGTTGACGATGGATTCCTTGCTGGCGTCGTACTCGCGCATCACGGCGAGGACATCCTTGGGGGCCATCTCGTCGAGCACTTCGACGAGGGCGTGGTCGCCTTCCTGTTCGGCGATGACGGCGAGGGCGGATTCGGCTTCGGCGATCTCGCCGGCCTGGATGAGGGCGTGGGTCTGTTTGATGACCAGGGCGTTCATGCGGGGCGTTCCTTGGCGTGCTTATCGTTCGACGGCGTCGAAGCCTTGTTCGGACATCCACGCGTCGCCGGCTTCGGAGAGATCTTCGGCGTCGTCGTCTTCGTCGTGGCCCCGGGCGGATTCGGGGGCGGCGCGCACCGCGAGGCCGCTGCCGAGCATGTGTTCGAGCACGGCGACGGTGACGAGGAAGCTGTCGCCGCCATCCTGCTTGAGGCATTGGGCGACCAGGGGCTTGGCCCAGTCGGCGATCTCGAGGGTGCGGGCGAGTTCGCTCCAGCTGGGGAAGTCGTCGTCGCCGGGTTCGCTGTGGGCGGCGCCATAGACGAGGGTCTGGCTCGTGAAGCGGAAGGCGCCGTGGAAGGCGGGGGCGACCATCTCGGGGGCGGTGTCGATCATCGACAGCAGGAAGGGGAATTCCTTGTGCTTGTCGCGCAGGCGGCGGGCGAGCACGTCGCGGCCTTCGGAGTCGGATCGCAGGTCGTCGATTTCGTGGGCGTAGCGCTCGAAAATGTCTTCGAAGTAGAACGAGGTCAAGCAATCACCTTTTCAATGTAGGCGTTCCAGAGGAAGGTGGCTTCCTGCTGGGGGTCGTCGATGAGGTTGCGCTGGCGCAGCAGGTCGTAGTCGCGCCGCTTTGCCGGATCGGCCAGCAGCTCGTAGGCGCTCTGGATGTCGCGGAAGCGGGCCGCGGCGTTGGGGTCGGGGTTGCGGTCGGGGTGGTACAGGCGCGCCGCCTTGCGGTAGGCCGTCTTGATGGCTTCGTCGGGGGCGGTGGGGGCTACGCCGAGGACTTCGTAGGGGTCGCGCATGGGTGTCTTTCCCGTGGTCGGGCTGGATCAGCCTGCAATGCCCAGGCGCTGGCAGATGGCCAGCGTGGCGGCGGACTGGTTCATGCTGTAGAAGTGCAGCCCCGGCGCGCCGGCGGCGAGGAGCTTCTCGCACAGCTCGCTCACCACGTCCAGCCCGAAGGCCTTGATGCTGTCGCTGTCGTCGCCGAAGGCTTCGAACTTGCGGCGCATCCAGCGGGGGATTTCGGCGCCGCAGGCATCCGAGAAGCGGGCGAGCTTCGAGAACGACACGATGGGCATGATGCCCGGCACGATGGGCACATCGACGCCCAGCGCGGCACATTCGTCGCGGAAGTGCAGGTAGGCATCCACGTTGTAGAAGTACTGGGTGATGGCCGAATCGGCGCCGGCCTCGACCTTGCGCTTGAAGGCGAGGAGGTCGTCCTGCGGGGTGCGGGCCTGGGGGTGGTATTCGGGGTAGGCGGCGACTTCGATGTGGAAGTGGTCGCCGGTTTCGGCACGGATGAACTCGACCAGCTCGTTGGCGTAGCGGAGTTCGCCGGCAAAGCCCACGCCGGAGGGCAGATCGCCCCGCAGGGCCACGATGCGGCGGATGCCGGCGGCCCGGTAGCGCTGCAGGATCTCGCGGATGTGCTCGCGGGTGGAGCCGATGCACGACAGGTGCGGCGCGGCCTGGTGGCCTTCGCTCTGGATCTCGAAGACGGCTTCGAAGGTGCGATCCTGGGTGGTGCCGCCCGCGCCAAAGGTGACCGAGAAGAACTCGGGCTTGAGCACGGCGAGCTTCTGGCGCACCGCGCGCAGCTTGTCGGCGCCTTCGGCCGTTTGCGGGGGGAAGAATTCGATGCTTAAGTGCTGTGAGGAGTGAGGAGTGAGGCGTGAGTCGGTCATGACTGCTCCGTACGGGGGCGGCGCTTGGGCCGCCAATAATGGGGTAGATGCTGCGTCAGCGCTCAGGCCTGCGCCACAAACGGGTTGAGGACGGTGACGCCATCGTATTGCTGCCCATGGGAGAGGTCCTCGCTGATGACGGTGTGGGCGCCGAGGCGCGCTGCAGCACAGAGGATTGCCGCATCCCAGTGGCTGAGGTTGTAACGGTTGCGCAGGCTGAGGGCCGCGAGCACCAGTTCGCGGTCGACTGCCTGTACAGGACGGCTGGCGGCGAGGCTTTCGACGAAAGCCTGGGGCGCCGTGGGCAGCAGGCCATGGCGGGGCTGGCGAGCGTTGGCGTAGAACTCCATCAACACCTGAGTGGACAGGCCCCAGTCGGTGCGGGCCACCCAGCTTCGGGCAATGGGCCGCTTGGCGGCGTGGTCGCTGGCCAGCGAGGTTGCGTAGATCAGGATGTTGGTGTCGAGGAAGTAGGGCGAACTCATGGTTTGTACTGCGCCTGCTCTTCCTGCAACTGGTAGTCGAACTCTCGCGAGAGCGCGCGGTCATGGGCCTGGCTTCGGGTGAGGAGCGGCGCCTGACCCCACTGGCTGCCGGTGACGATTGAATCAAGCTGATCGAGGAGGTCGTCGGACGCAACCGCTTTGGGCTCCACGGGGCCATGGCTGGCAGCCATGGCGGGCGGGAGGGGCGGATGCGTTTTGGCGGAATCCTCGTTGCGTGCGACGGCTTCGACGATCGCCATCAGCTCCCCCTGAAGCGAACGGTGATGGGCTGCGGCGAGTGCACGAAGCTGCTCGGCCAGTTTGTCCGGAACATTCTTGATGGTGAGCGTGACAGGCATGGCTTAATCCACAATGGAATCATTATGGTTCCATTGTGGATTCTCGGTGGGCTTGAATCAAGTTTAGTAACGATAGTGCTCGGCCTTGTACGGGCCTTGCTTGGGCACGCCGATGTAGGCGGCCTGCTCGTCGGTCAGCTCGGTGAGCTGGGCGTTGAGCTTCTTGAGCTGCAGGCGCGCAACCTTCTCGTCCAGGTGCTTGGGCAGGGTGTAGACGCCCACCGGGTAGTCGGCGGTGCGGGTGAAAAGCTCGATCTGCGCGATGGTCTGGTTGGCGAAGGAGCTGGACATCACGTAGGACGGATGGCCGGTGCCGCAGCCCAGATTAACCAGGCGGCCCTTGGCGAGCAGGATGATGCGCTTGCCGTCGGGGAAGATGACGTGATCCACCTGGGGCTTGATCTCTTCCCACTGGTACTGCTCGATGGAGGCGACGTCGATCTCGTTGTCGAAGTGGCCGATGTTGCAGACGATGGCCTGATCCTTCATGGCGGCCATGTGGTCGTGGGTGATGACGTGGAAGTTGCCGGTGGTGGTGACGAAGATGTCGGCCAGGCTGGCGGCGTATTCCATGGTGACCACGCGGTAGCCTTCCATCGCGGCCTGCAGGGCGCAGATCGGGTCGATCTCGGTGACCCACACCTGGGCCGACAGGGCGCGCAGGGCCTGGGCGGAGCCCTTGCCCACGTCGCCGTAGCCGCACACCACGGCGACCTTGCCGGCGATCATCACGTCGGTGGCGCGCTTGATGCCATCGACCAGCGATTCGCGGCAGCCGTAGAGGTTGTCGAACTTGGACTTGGTGACCGAGTCGTTGACGTTGATCGCCGGGAACTTGAGGTCGCCGCGCTGGTGCATCTGGTACAGGCGATGCACGCCGGTGGTGGTCTCTTCGGTGACGCCCTTGATCTGGGCGAGGCGGGTGGAGTACCAGGTCGGGTCGGTGGCGAGCTTGGCGCGGATGGCGGCGAAGAGGATGGTTTCTTCTTCGGACGAGGGCTTGGCGATGACGGAGATGTCCTTCTCGGCCTTGGCGCCCAGGTGCAGCAGCAGGGTCGCGTCGCCGCCGTCGTCGAGGATCATGTTGGAGTAGCCGCCGTCGGCCCACTCGAAGATGCGGTGGGTGTAGTCCCAGTAATCCACCAGGGTCTCGCCCTTCACGGCGAACACCGGGATGCCCTGGGCGGCGATGGCGGCGGCGGCGTGATCCTGGGTGCTGAAGATGTTGCACGAGGCCCAGCGCACTTCGGCGCCGAGCGCGGTGAGCGTCTCGATCAGCACGGCGGTCTGGATGGTCATGTGCAGCGAGCCGGTGATGCGCGCGCCCTTGAGGGGCTGGGCGGCGGCGAATTCGTCGCGGATCGCCATCAGGCCCGGCATCTCGGTTTCGGCGATCTTGATCTCCTTGCGGCCCCAGTCGGCCAGGGAGAGGTCGGCGACGATGTAATCGGTGAACTTTTCAGCCACAGTGTTCATGAGGTTTCC
This sequence comes from Zoogloea sp., assembly GCF_041904905.1. Classification (GTDB taxonomy): domain Bacteria; phylum Pseudomonadota; class Gammaproteobacteria; order Burkholderiales; family Rhodocyclaceae; genus Zoogloea. Next base: position 31,599 of record NZ_JAYRMI010000020.1, read on the forward strand.
TCGAACGTGTGGCCGGGAAGGGACTACGGGTGGCTTTACGAGGGGCTCACCACGTCTCCCCGTGCCCGGCACGGGTTGCAGACAAAGCATGGACGGGTGAGCGCGGTTGCTGGTGCGTCGGGCAAGCCCGGCGGCACTGACATCGAGCCTGGGACGGCGGGCATTGCACCCGGCGGTCTTGCAGCGCTCCTCGAAGAGTCGCCGATTATATCGGTTTTTGTGGCGGTTTTTTAAGGGCTTTCAAGGGCTTTCGGGCGCTTCGCCCAGGGCCTCGAGGATGGCGGCGACCATGTCGTTCCAGCGCTCGGAGCGCCAGCAGTCCCGGTAGCGGCGGAACTGGCGCTGGGTGGACTTGAGCGGGAAGTCGTCGTCGCCGACGAGGCGCACCAGCTCCCGGGCGTAGTCGACGGCCTCGCGCTTGCGGGCTTCGGCGTCCCACTGGCCCTTGGCGGCGAAGAATGGCCCGAGGGTGAGCAGCTCAAGCAGGGTGCCGATGGCCCACAGGTGGTTCTGGGACTTGCAGCAGCTGGGCGCGGCGTACTCCCAGCGGGTGATCTGCTCGGCGGCCTGCCACCAGGCGGCGAGCTTCCGGAGTTCCGCCGAAGGGGCTTTGGCGTCGCGCTCGCGCACCGCGGCGAGGGAGAGGTACTGGGTGGCGACCCAGTGGTTGGTGGTGCTCTTGCGCAGGGCCCGCTGGTAGTAGTCCATGGCGGCGTCGTAGGCGGCGTCGATGGTGCGGCGGTCGGCCGGGGCGAGGGTTTCCAGGTTCAGGGCGATGCGCTTTTCGGTGGCGCCGCCCATGCCCAGGCGCTCGCTGGCGAGGAGGGGGTCGGGGCTGCTCTTTGACTCGTTGAGCCAGTCGGCGATCACGCTGCGGATGGCGCGGTGGCGTTCGGCCATCTCGGCTTCGAGCGCTTCGCGGTTGGCGCCGTCGGGGTGCAGGCGGAGGTTGTCGAGGCGGTCGAGCTGGATGTCGACCCGGCGTTTGGTCTGGCGGTAGCGGAACTTGCGCACCTGCGCGGCGAAATCCCACGGCGCCGCGGCGTAGGCGACGATGCTGGCCCAGTCGTGGGTGCCCGGGGCGTTGGCGCGCAGGCGCTGGCGCAGGTCGAACAGCACCCGGCGGGGGTCGAGGCCGGCGAGGATGCCGCCGTAGAGGATCTCGGTGGCCAGCGTGGAGGCGCGCATCCACAGCGGGAACTGGGAGGCGACGACCCACGGGATGCCGGCCATGTGCAGGGCGTGGGCGATGCTGCCGCCGGGGGCGAGTACCGAGTCGATGTTGCCGGAGTCGCAGGTGGCCAGCGAGACGAAGGTGGGCACCGAGCGGGTGCTGCCGTCGTTGCCGCGGGCGGTGAGGGCGATGGCGAGGCGGGTGCCGTCCACCACGTCGGCGCCGGACGGGTCGAGGGCGCCGGCCAGGGCCACGCCGAAGCGGCTCTCGCCGGCGTCGTGGTATTCGGCGCCGTGGGCGAGGATGTGGATGTGGGTGTAGTCGGCCGCGGCGCAGGCGCGGCGGATGTCTTCGAGGGTGGCTTCGGGCAGCACGGTGAGGTTGGCCTTGACCTTCTCGAGGCGGGCGTCCCGTGCGCCGGGGTCGACGATGTCCACCCACGGTTCGATGGCCCGGCGCAGGGCGTTGAGGTGGTCCTGGGCGGGCACGGGGGCGTAGCCCGGCGGGGTGGCGAAGGCGAACAGGATGCGCGGGGGGCGGTCCCACTCCACCTTGAGCGGGGTGCTGCGGCGCACTTCGCGGGTGACGGTGATCGGGGAGCAGGGCTGCAGGAAGAGCGAGGCGCCGGAGCCGGGGAAGGCGTTCGGGGCGATGGCCATCTCGAAGGGCACCATGCCCAGCTCGGACGGGGACAGCACCAGCCGCAGGTGCACCAGATCGCTGCCCATGCCGCTGATCGCCGAGAGCAGCGACGGCACCTTGCCGATCACTTCGCCGACGGCCTCGCCCATGCTGCGCACTTCGGCCTGACGCTGCACGTCCTGGGCCGGGTCGAGCCCGCTCTCGTAGCGCAGGCGCTTGAGGCGGACCAGCAGCTCGCGGTGCTCGAAGGGCAGGTGCACGGTCACCGAGCCGTCGTCGCCGCACACCGCGACGTAGGGCGTGAGGGGCGAGAGCAGCTGGTTGTGGGCGGGGCCGGGGCGCAGGAATTCGAGCTTGACGCTGCGGATGTCGCTCATGGTTCAGGCCTTGGGGTCGATGGCTTCGAAGCTGACGGCGTCGGCGTCGCCGCGCACGACGAGGAGTTCGCCGACCGGCTGGCCGGCGGCGGCGGAGATGCGCACGGCGGTGGTGCGGTCGAGGATGAGCTGGCCGTCGTCGAGGGTGGTCATGTGGCCGTCGTCCAGCGCAGCGTACACCGGCTTGAAGGCTTTGGCGTTGGCCAGCATGTCGGCGGTGAACTGCATCAGGCGGATCCAGGTGCCCGAGTTGAAGTAGGCGCGCCCGCCGCCCAGGTCGATGGCCCGCGCCAGGTGGGTGTGGCCGGCGACGATGAAGCGAAAGCCGGTGCCCACGGAGTCGATGATCTGGCGGTCGTCGTCGTTCTTGCCGAAGTGCCAGTCGAAGCTGCGGTCGTCCTTCAGCCAGTCGAGCAGGGCTTTGCGCAGGGCCTCTTCCTTCGAGACCTTGGTGATCCAGCCGAACAGGCGGTCGATGAGGTACTGGCCGGTGCCGAGGGTTTCTTCAGGCTGGCTGGTGGTGCCGGGCGCGGCGCCCAGGGCGTCTTCGGCGTTGAGCAGCATGGCGTCGGCGCCGGTGGCCGGCGGGGGCGCGGCGTGGCGCAGGGCGCGCAGGTTGGGGCCGAGGAGCTGGTCGAGCCGCTCGCTGTCGGTGGGCGCCTTGGCGGCGGCCTGCTCGTTCAGGCGGCGGTCGCGTTCGCGGGTGTCGAGTGCGGCGGGCACGATGGTGGCCACGTCGGGCAGCTTGCGGATGCGGCCGGGGTCGAGGGCCAGCAGGGTGCCGAAGGCGGCGGATTTCTCGGGCTTGAGCAGGTCGATCCAGGCGTAGCGGCGCTTGACCTCGTTCATCACCTCCTTGACCAGCCGGGTGCCGGCGTTGGGGTGCCAGTCGTCGAGGGGCTGGCCCAGCTCCACCCGGCGGCCGAGGCGGGCCAGATCCTCGTAGCTGTTGAAGTTCCAGGTGTCGGTTTCGTTGCCGTGGGTGCAGAAGACCCGCGCCCCGCCCACCGTGCAGGGGTAGCCGCCGCCGGTGGTGGAGAACTCGAGCTGCGCGCGGGCCGCGGGCTTGCTGCCCACGAGGCGGGCGGCGAGCATCCGCTGGACGGCCGGCAGGGCGAGTTCGATGTCGTGGTTGCCGATGACCAGGACCAGTTGGCGGTTGTCGGTCTGGACGAAGGCGGCGAGGGCGTCCCACACCGGCTTGAAGGCGGCGCGCTCGACGATGGCGCCCACCACGTCCACGGCGTCCAGCATCGCCACGCAACCCTTCACGCGGGTTTCGGCGAGGGTGTCGATGATGTCGCCGTTGAGCACCAGGGCGACCCGTCGGGCCGCGGGCAGGTCGGCGAGGTGGCGGACGAAGCGGGCGAGCCGCCCGGTTTGTTTGAGGATCTGGAAGCCGGGCTCGCCGCCCATGTGCAGATCGGAGATGACGTAGAGTTCGTCGAAGGCGGGCAGGTGGTCGGGCATGATCGGGACGGCTCCTGAGGCCGGCCCTGCCGCGGGGCGATGGCCCCTCAGGCGGGCGCGGACGTTGTCATGCTTTCCAGCATAGCCCGGGGTAGCCCGGTGCGCCAGCCGGGGTCAGGGCGCCTGGGCTGCGTCCAGCACCTTGCCGAAGACTTCGGCGTCCTGGAAGCCGACGACCCGCAGCGCGGTGCGCTCGGTGCCGGCGGCGTCGAAGAAGACGATGCCCGGCGGGCCGAAGAGCTTGAAGCGCTTGAGGAGGGCCTTGTCGTCGTCGTTGTTGGCGGTGACGTCCGCCTGCAGGAGCTGGAAGCCGGCGAGGCGGCGGGCGACGGCGGGGTCGGCGAAGGTGAAGCGCTCCATCTCCTTGCACGAGATGCACCAGTCGGCGTAGAAGTCGAGCATCGCCGGGCGGTTGGCGGATTTGAGCGCAGCGTCGAGTTCGGCCACCGAGCGGATGCGCTGGAACCTGGTTTCGGCCACCGGGGCGGCCGCGGCCTGGGCGCGCAGCACGGCCAGCGGCTGAAGCGGGTCGCGGGAGCCGGCCAGGGCGCCGACGAACATCGCCGCGCCGGCCAGCAGGGCGATTACGCCCCAGCCCTTCCAGAAGCGCTGCCAGCCGCTGGCGTGGGGCGGCAGGGGATCGAGGGCGTGGAGGTAGATCGCCGAGACGACCAGGAGCGCCGCCCACGCCAGCATGGCGGCGATGCCCGGCAGCACCGGCGAGACCAGCCACACCGCCACCGCCAGCAGCATGACGCCGAAGGCGCGCTTGACGCCTTCCATCCACGGGCCCGTTTTGGGCAGGGCGCTGCGGGCGAGCACGCCGACGAGGATGAGCGGTGCGCCCATGCCCAGGGCCATCGTGAACAGGGCGAGGCCGCCGAGGGTGGCGTCGCCGGTCTTGGCGATGTAGAGCAGGGCGCCGGCGAGCGGCGCGGCCACGCAGGGGCCGACGATCAGCGCGGAGAGCGCGCCCATGGCGATCACGCCGCCGGGCGAGCCGCCCTTCTGGTGGCTGGCGGTGTCGGAGAGGCGGCTTTGCAGCGCGGTGGGCATCTGCAGCTCGTAGAAGCCGAACATCGACAGGGCCAGCACCACGAAGACCAGCGCGAAGCCGCCCAGCACCCAGGGGTTCTGCAGCGCCGCCGACAGCAGCGTGCCGGACAGCCCGGCGGCCACGCCGGCCGCGGCGTAGGTGACGGCCATGCCCAGCACGTAGAGCGCCGACAGGCCGAAGGCGCGGCTCTTGGTGATGGCGTGGCCGTGGCCGACGATGATGCCCGAGAGGATCGGGATCATCGGGAAGACGCAGGGGGTGAAGGCCAGCAGCAGGCCGAAGCCGAAGAAGCTGGCGAGGGTGGCGAGGGTGCCGCCGCCGGCCAGCAGGCGGGCGATGCGGCCGGATTCGTCGTGGTCGTCGGGGGCTGCGGCCGGGGCGGGGCTGGCGGCGGGGGCGTCGCCCTTGCCGAGCGCCCGGGCGAGCAGGCTCTCGCCGGGGCCGCCGCTGGAGAGGGCCACGGTGAGGGTGTGGGTCTGGGGTGGGTAGCAGATGCCGATGTCGGCGCAGCCCTGGCTGACGAGGGTGAGCGGGAAGGGCGGCTTGCCGGCGGTGACGGGCAGGGTGAAGACGAGTTCCTTGCGGTAGATCTCGACCTCGCCGAAGGCGTCGTCCTTCTTGGGCTTGCCGGGCGGGAGCGCGGGTTCGCCGAAGCCGACGCCGTCGGCCTCGAACTTGAAGCGGTGGCGGTAGAGGTAGTAGCCGTCGGCGATCTGGAAGCGGATCTCGACGGTGTGCTCGTCAAGCGCGCGGGCGGTGGCGCGGAAGGCCTGTTCGACGGGCAGCGGCTCGCCAGCGGCGTGCCCGCCGAAGGCGGCGAGCAGGAAGGCGGCGAGGGCGAGGAGGTGGCGGATGAGACGGATCATGGCCGGCAAGTGTGGCGGCGGGGTGGCGACCCCGCCAGCGGATGGATCAAGAAATCAGGGGTGCGGCTCGGCGGTTTCGGTGTCGACCCACGCCAGGTAGGCGGGCAGGCCTTCGTGCAGAGGGACCGCGATGATCTCGGGAAGTTCGTAGGGGTGGAGTTCGGTGAGGGCGGCCTGGAGCGCCGGGTAGCGGGCGAGGGTGGTCTTGATGAGCAGCGGCACCTCGGCGGCGGATTCGATGGCATCGTTCCAGCGATAGACCGAGGTGCACGCCGGCAGGATGTTCACGCAGGCGGCGAGGCGTTGCTCGACCAGCTGGCGGGCGATCTGCCTTGCGCTGTCGGCGTCGGGCAGGTTGGTGAGGACGAGGAGGGTTTCGGCAGGTGCGGTCATGGTCGTCGTCGTCAGTTGAGCAGGCGGCGCCGGGTGAGCGCCAGGGCCAGCCAGAAGGCCAGCGCCGCGATGAGGGCCAGTACGGCCAGGTGAAAGCCGATCTGCTGGGGCATCTGGCCCAGCAGCAGTGGGCGCACCAGCGCCACGGCGTGGGCCAGGGGCAGCTGGTTGGCCACCCCGAGCACCGCGTCGGGCAGCTGGCTCTGGGGGAAGAATACGCCCGAGAGCATGGTCATCGGGGTGATGAACAGGGTGAAGTAGTACATGAAGAAGTCGTAGCTTGGCGCCAGGGCGGTCATGATGAGGCCGAGGGCGGCGAAGCACAGCCCGGTGAGGAAGACCACCGGGATCGCCGCCAGCGCCAGCGGCGAGGCGGCAAAACCGAAGGCGGCGATCACCGCCAGGATGGCGGTGCCGGCCAGCGTTGCCTTGCTGGCGGCCCACACCAGTTCGGCGGCGACGATGTCGTCCAGCGCCACCGGGGCGTTCATGATGGCTTCCCAGGTCTTCTGCACGTGCATCCGCGAGAAGCCGGAGTACAGGGCCTCGAAGGTGGCGGCGTTCATGGTGGAGTAGCACAGGGTGCCGCCGGCCAGGAAGGCGATGTAGGAGACGCCTTCGACCTCCGGCACCAGCATCCCGAGCCCGTAGCCCAGGCCCAGCATGTAGATCACCGGGTCGGCCAGGTTGCCGACGATGGACGGCAGGGCGAGTTTCTTCCAGACCAGAAAGTTGCGGCGCCACACGGCCAGGAGGCGGGATGACAGCCGGGGCGGGGCGAAGTGGTTCGGCATGGCAGGGTCTTCAGCGAGCGGAGCGAGCGTGGGAGCGCGCCAGCCTCCCGCCGGGCCGCCCCAAGGGAGGCTGCAGCCCCCTCGGGGGGCAGCGAACGAAGTGAGCGTGGGGGTCGTTCATTAATCGCGCAGTTCGCGTCCGGTGAGCTTGAGGAACACGTCTTCCAGGTTGGCCGGGCGGTGCAGGGTGCGCAGGCCCGGCTGGTGGGCCAGGTGGGCGAGCAGCGGCGCGGCGTCGTCGGTGTAGCAGAAGGCGGTCTCGCCGCTGATTTCGCAGCGTTTGCAAAGGCCGGCGGCGTGCGCGGCGGCCCAGGCGGCGGCGCCGGTGCCGTTCCATTCGCCGAAGACTTCGACGACCTGGGGCTCGATGTGTTCGGCGATCACCTCGCGGGGGCTGCCCTGGGTGAGGATGCGCCCGCCGTCGAGGATGGCCAGCCGGTTGGCGAGGCGTTCGGCCTCGTCCATGAAGTGGGTGGTGAGGAGGATGGTGGTGCCTTCGGCGGTGAGCCGGCGCAGGCGCTCCCAGATGAGGTGGCGGGCCTGGGGGTCGAGGCCGGTGGTGGGCTCGTCGAGGATCAGCAGATCGGGCTTGTTCACCAGCGCCCGGGCCAGGGTGAGGCGGCGCTTCATGCCGCCGGAGAGCGACTGGATGCGCGCGTGCTCCTTGCCCTCGAGGCCGGCGAAGGCGAGCAGCTCGGGAATGCGCGGGCGGATGTCGCGCTCGGGGACGCCGAAGTAGCCGGCGAAGATGAGCAGGTTCTCGGCGCAGGTGAAGTCGGGGTCGAGGCTGTCGAGCTGGGGCACCACGCCCACCCGGGCGCGGGCTTCGCGGGCGCGCTCGGGCACGGGCTCGCCGCACAGGCGGATGCTGCCGCCGCTGGCCCCGGTGAGGCCCAGGGCGCAGCGCAGGGTGGTCGTCTTGCCGGCGCCGTTGGGGCCGAGCAGGGCGAAGCATTCGCCGGGGACGAGGTGCAGGTCGATGCCGCGCACCACCTCCCGGGCGTCGGCGCCGCTGCCGAAGCGCTTGACGAGGCCGTCGATCTGCAGTGGCATCAGGCGGGCGGCGGGGTGGTGGCGGCGAAGGAGGGCCGGGCGAGGAGATCCGCGGCCCAGGCGGCCAGGGCCGGGTGGGTGCTGCGCCAGTGCAGCTGGCCGAAGCGGAAATCCAGGTAGCCCAGCATGCAGCCCACCGCGATGTCGGCGATGTTGATGGCGGCGTTGCCGAAGCCTTTGCGCTGCACCAGGCGTTCCTCCAGGGTGGCGAGGCCCCGGTGGATCTTGGCGAGCTGGCGTTCGATGCCCACGGTGTCCTGCTGCTCGGGCGGGCGGCGGCCCTCGAAGAACGCGGCGATGGCCGCATCGCAGATGCCGTCGGCGAGGGCTTCGGTCTGGCGCACCGGCAGGCTGGCCACCCGTTCGGCGGGCAGCAGCGGCACGCCGCCGAGGGTTTCGAGGTACAGCGCGATCACCGGCGAGTCGTACCACACCTCGCCGTCGTCGGCCACCAGCGCCGGCACCTTGCCCAGCGGGTTGTAGGACGGCACCGAGGTTTCGGGCAGCCAGGGGATGTCCACCTCGAGGGTGAAGGGCAGGCCCTTTTCGGCCAGGGCGACGCGGATCTTGCGCGCGTAGGGGCTGGTGAGCGATGCGACGAGTTTCATCGGTTGGACCTCGGCGTGGCGGCCTGCGGGGCAGGCCGGGGTTGACGGGCGCGGCGGATCAGAGGGGTGTCCAGGCGCGTTCGACGATCTTGCGGATGACGTGGAGCTTGCCGTGGAAGAAGTGGTCGGCGCCCGGCACCACCACCACCGGCAGCTCCTGGGGGGCGGCCCAGGCCATCACGTTGGCGAGCGCCACGGTCTCGTCGGCCTCGCCGTGGATGACCAGGGTGTCGTCGGGCACCGGCTCGGTGGTGTAGCTGCGGGCGCCGGTGACGGTGCCGGCGGCGGTGCCCACCAGCACGATGCGGCCGGCCGGGGTGACGCCTTCGGCCAGCCGGGCGGCGACGCGGGTCTGCACGTAGGCGCCGAAGGAGAAGCCGCCCAGCGCCAGGGGCAGGCCGCCCCAGCGGCTCTGGGCCCAGCTGATGACGGCCAGCATGTCTTCGGTCTCGGCGCCGCCGTGGTCGTGGGCGCCGACGCTCTTGCCCACGCCGCGGAAGTTGGGGCGCAGCGCGGCGTAGCCCAGGTCGCGGAAGATCCGCGCCAGGGTGTGGGCCACCTTGTTGGTGTTGCTGCCGTGGAACAGGGGGTGCGGATGGCACACCAGCGCAATGCCGCGCACCTGGGCCGGCGTGTCGATGATGAGTTCGATCGGGCCGTCGGGGCCGTTGATGAGGGCGGTTTCGGTGGTGGCCATGGTGTTCAGATCTTCAGGCGTTCGACGATGCGGCCGTGCTGCAGGTGCTCTTCGACGATCTCGTCGATGTCGGCCTTGTCGACGAAGGTGTACCAGGTTTCCTCTGGGTAGACCACGAGCAGCGGGCCTTCGTCGCAGCGGCCCAGGCAGCCGGCCTTGTTGGCGCGGACCTGGCCCTTGCCGTTGAGGCCCAGCGCGCCGATGCGATCCTTGGCGTAGGCGTGCAGTTCGACGGCGCCGTGGGCTGCGCAGCAGGTTTCGCCTTCGGGGCGCTGGTTGCAGCAGAAGAAAACGTGGTGCTTGAAATAACTCATCGGGCGACTCCGCAAGGGTGTTCTGGAAAGTGACGCGATTATCTGTCAATCGTTCCGCCCGCGGCGGATTTCAGCGCCCGGGAAAGGTGTCGCGCGGCGCGCTGGCGCCCAGCAGGCCCAGGTAGGCGAAGGTGACGAAGGGCCACAGGCTGGCGGTGAGCTGGGTGAGCCCGTGGAAGTTGAGGAAGTTGCCCTGGCGGATCAGGGTCACGTCGGTGGGCAGGAAGGGGTTCTCCGGCGCCAGATTGACCAGCGCGGTGCCCACCAGCAGGGCCATGCCGGCCAGCATGGTGTGGCTGCGGGCGGGCAGCAGCAGGCAGGCCGTGAGCAGCACGGTGCCGGCGGCCAGGCCGATCTGCCCGCCCGGGGTGGCCCAGTGGAGCGGGTCGCCCGGCGAGAAGAAGGCCGACGAGGCGAGGGTCTTCACCCCCAGCCCGAGCAGCACCAGCAGCACCAGCGGCCACGGCGAGAAGCGGCGCATCACGCAGCGGGCGGTGAGCCCCACCGCCACCAGCTGGCTGGCGGCGATGGCCGCCTCGACCTTCATGAAGCGGGTAGGGTTGAATTGCAGCGGGGTGGGCAGATCGAACAGCCGGCGCAGATCGCCGGTGGCGAACAGCAGGCTCTCGGGGGTGAGCAGGGTGAGCAGCCACAGGCCCAGCACCACCAGCCCGAACTCGCCCACGTGACCGGGCACGATGCGTCGCTGGCGCCAGCGGGTGAGGCCGCTGCGGGGGTCGAACAGTACGCCGCTCCAGCGCCCGCCGGCCAGCGCGCCGAGGATGCCGCCCAGGGTGTTGCAGCCCACGTCCACATTGGACGGCACCCGGCTGGGCAGGAAGTTCTGCAGGGTTTCGACCGACAGGCTGAGGGCGAGGGTGGCCAGGATCGCCACCGCCACGGCGGCGCCCCGGGTCAGCCGCGAGGGCAGCGCGGCCACCAGCGCGAAGCTGAAGGGCACGATGCCCAGCACGTTCACCGCGAGATCGGTGAGGGTGTAGTAGCGCGGCCAGGGCTGGCGGAGGAAGTCGAAGACCGGCAGGCCGGTGTCGCGCCAGCCGGCGAAGGGGTGCAGGCAGGCGTAGACGATCAGCACGCCGATCACGGCGGCGAACCAGGCGGCGAGGGGCGAGCTTCGGCGAGGGGCGTTGGGCATGGGGCCGGGGATTGGGCGGAGTGCTGCAATTCTAGCGGGTCGCTGGCGGGCGTGCCGGTGGGGGGGCGCCCGAGGCTTGCCTGGGCGGTCATCCGCTTTGCCCGCGCGTCACCCTTCCGCGCGCTGCCCTGGCGAGTCGTTCGCGTGCTGCGGGCCTGTGCCAGCTCGCCGCAGGTCTGCCGTCCGATCGGCAGGCTTGGCCGCATGTTCGTCGAGTCGCCCCGCGTCTGTCACCGCGGTTTTGCGAAATCTGACCTGCCGACTGGGGGCGGGGGGCAAATTTTTGGTTCGTGCGGCCCGGCGAGACGACCCATTCCGGGCATGAAGGCGCTCCAAGCCCGGCCCGATCCGCCAACCCGGTTCGTGCCGCTGAACGCGGCAGATTACCCGGTCAAGCCGGCGGCGACGATGCTCGCCGGCCGCCCGCGGTGCCGTGCCGACGGCTGGGCGGGCTCAGTGCCCGCGGGCGAAGAGCTGGGCGGCGCCGGGCAGCCGGAGGGCGGCGAGGCGGGCCATCACCCCGTCCCAATCCACGGCGTCGAGGGTGTTCTTGACCAGCAGGCCGAGGTCGGTCTCGCCCTCCATCAGCAGGCGGCGGCTGAAGAACAGGGTGTCCGGGTCTTCCTCGCGGAGCGCCAGGGCTAGGTAGTCGCGGGCCTTGGCCGAGATGGTGAGATCCGGTTCGCGCCCGTCGAAGAGGGGGCTGAAGCCCCGCGGGCCGAAGGTGAAGCGCAGGGCCATGCCGGCGTCGGTCACCTTGAGCTGCAGGCGCTTGCCGGTGAGGGGCTCCAGGGTGTCGCGGGGGAGCAGGCGGTCGAGGGCCAGATTGAGGCCGGCGACGAGCGCCAGGGTGGGGGGCAGCTGCGGCAGCCGGGCGCCCACGCGGGCGAAGGGGCCGGGCAGGGTGAAGGCGGGGAGTTTCATCGGCGGGCTCCGGGGGTCACGGCGTGACGAACTGTTCGACGCCCGGTCGCCCGTGCCAGAAGCCGTTGCAGGGCGCGTCGGGCAGCAGCGGCAGGGCGTCGGTGAGGGCGTCCATGGGCGGAATGAGGCCGTCCACGGTGCGGCGGAAGAGTTCGACGATCCTGGGCGTGTGCTCGCCCTGGGGGCTGATGCGCAGGATGTCGATGCCGTCGGCGACCACCGCGGGCAGGTCGGCCAGCAGGGTGTGGACGTGGGCCGACTGGGTCTGGATGCCGTTGAGGGTGAGGAAGGGGGCGCCCTCGCGGGTCTTGAGGGGGATGCCGTCGGCGAACTGCAGGCAGCGGAACTCGCAGGTGTCCTTCTGCAGGTTGAAGTGGCGGGCGGTGAAGCAGCGCGCGGAGTAGGCCAGGGGCAGGCGGCCGTGGGCGAAGAGTTCGGTCTCGATCTCGCGGCCCAGGCCGCGACGCAGGTCGGCGATCTGCTGGCGGGACATCTCGGGCGGGGCCACCCAGCGGGTGGCGCCCAGGTCGGCGAACATGCCGAGGGTGACCGGGTTGAAGATGTTGAGCGTGGGCCCGGCGATCCAGCCGGTGGCCGGGGCGTCGCCGCCGGTGAGCAGCTCGACCGCGCCCATGTCGTTGGCCTCGACCCGGAAGCTGCCGTTGGCGACGACCTTGCGCAGGGTTTTTACGTCGGATTCGGATTCGACCAGCACCTGGCTCGACAGCACGACGTCCTTGCCGGCGGCGGCGAGGGTTTCGGCGATCTCCAGCCAGTCGGGCAGGCGCAGCTCGTGGCGGCGGGAGCACACGGTTTCGCCCAGGTAGACGATATCCACCGGCGCGTCGGCCATGTCGGCGTAGAAGGCCAGGGTGGACTGGCGGGGCCAGTAGTAGAGCAGGGGGCCGAGGGCGAGTTTCATCGGTGATCGGGCTTTCGGAGGGGGCGGGCGCGGCTCATTTCCAGGGGCGGTAGTAGGCGCCCAGGGTGTGGCTCTGGCCTTCGGAGTTCTTGTTGAGGGCGGTCATCCAGGCGGGCTCGACGCGGAAGGGCTGCGGGTCGTCCAGCAGGCGGTCGATGGCGGCGCGCCACACTTCGGTGACCTGGGCCACGTAGGCCGGGCTGCGCTGGCGGCCTTCGATCTTGATGGCGCGCACGCCGATGCGGGCAAGCTCGGGCAGCAACTCGAGGGTGTTGAGGCTGGTGGGCTCCTCGATGGCGTAGTAGGTCTCGCCATTCACGTCGAAGCGGCCCTTGCACAGGGTGGGGTAGCCGGCCCGCTCGTCGTCGGCGAAGCGGTCGATGAGGATGCCGCCCAGGCGCGTCTCCATGCCCTTGGGGGTCTGCTCCCAGCGCACGTGCTTGCCCGGCGAGCAGGCGCCCTGGCAGTTGGGGGATTCGCCGGTGGCGTAGGCCGACAGGGCGCAGCGCCCCTCCACCATCACGCACAGCCCGCCAAACCCGAAGACCTCGATTTCGACCGGCGTGTTGGCGATCACCTGCTCCACCTGGGCCAGCGACAGCACCCGCGGCAGCACCGCCCGGGCGATGCCGAAGTGGCGGTGGTAGAAGTTGATCGCGTCGTAGCTGGTGGCCGAACCTTGCACCGACAGGTGCAGGCGCAGAGCGGGGTGCACCCGCCGGGCGTAGGCCATCAGGCCCGGGTCGGCGAGGATCACGGCGTCCATGCCGAAGGCGGCGGCCCGATCCACCGCGGTGGTCCAGCGCTGCCAGTTGTCGGTCTGGGGGTAGGTGTTGAGGGCCAGCAGCACCTTGCGGCCGCGGTCGTGGGCGTAGCGCACGCCCTCGCCCAGGGCCTTGTCGTCAAAGTTGAGGCCGCTGAAGTTGCGGGCGTTGGTGGCGTCCTTGAAGCCCAGGTAGACGCAGTCGGCGCCGTGATCCACGGCGGTCTTGAGGGCGGGCAGGCTGCCGGCGGGGCAGACCAGTTCGATTTGGCGCGCTGAGGTCATGGGTGTGGACGGCAGGAATGACGCGGCGGGACTATAGGCGCCCGTCGGGCCGTCTACCTTGACGGGCGTCAACGGGGGTGGCCGCCTTGCGCCCGGGTGTGTCGCCCGGTGCCGCGGAGCACCCTCCGCGGTTTCCCTCATTCGGCTCCCGGGCCCCTATAATTCGCGGATTCGCCAACGTTTTTTCCGTTTCCGCGCATGCTTTTCTGGTTCGTCATCGCCTACTGGCTGATCTCGGTGGCCATCGGCCTCGCCGCCGCCACGCGGGTCCACAACACCCGCGACTTCGCCGTCGCCGGCCGTCATCTGCCTTTCTACATGGTCACCGCCACGGTGTTCGCCACCTGGTTCGGTTCCGAGGCCGTGCTGGGGGTGCCGGCCACCTTCCTCAACGAGGGGCTGCGCGGGGTGGTGGCCGACCCCTTCGGCTCGTCGATGTGCCTGATCCTGGTGGGGCTGTTCTTCGCGGCGCCGCTCTACCGCATGAACCTGCTCACCATCGGCGACTTCTACAAGAAGCGCTACGGGCGCGGCGTGGAGGTGCTCACCACCGTCGCCATCGTGATCTCCTACCTGGGCTGGGTGGGGGCGCAGATCTCGGCGCTGGGGCTGGTGTTCAACGTGGTGTCGGACGGCGCCATCAGCAAGACGATGGGCATGTGGATCGGCTCGGGCACCATCCTGATCTACACCCTGTTCGGCGGCATGTGGGCGGTGGCGGTCACCGACTTCCTGCAGATGATCATCATCGTGATCGGCATGCTGTGGATCGGCGGCGAGGTGAGCGGCATGGCCGGCGGCGTGGGCGCGGTGGTGAGTCACGCGATGGAGGCGGGCAGGTTTGCGATGCTGCCGCCCCCCGACGCCAAGGAGATCCTCGCCTTCACCGCCGCGGCCATCACCATGATGCTGGGCTCCATCCCCCAGCAGGATGTCTTCCAGCGGGTGCAGTCGGCCAGGTCCGAGCGGATCGCGGTGTGGGGGTCGGTGCTTGGGGGCAGCCTTTATCTGCTGTTCGCCTTCGTGCCGATGTTCCTGGCCTACTCCGCCACCCTGATCGACCCGCAGATGGTGGCCCGCCTCATCGACACCGACTCCCAGATGATCCTGCCCGAGCTGGTGCTGTCCCGCGCGCCCCTGTTCGCCCAGGTGATGTTCTTCGGGGCCCTGCTCTCCGCCATCAAGAGCTGCGCGTCGGCCACCCTGCTGGCGCCGTCGGTCACCTTCACCGAGAACATCCTCCGGCCCGCGCTGCCTCACCTCACCGACAAGAAGCTGCTGTTCTGGATGCGCGTGGTGACGCTGGTGTTCACCGTGCTGGTCACCTTTTACGCCATGTTCTCCAAGGCCAGCATCTTCAAGATGGTTGAGAACGCGTATCAGGTCACTCTGGTGGCGGCCTTCGTCCCGTTGCTGTGCGGGCTGTTCTGGCGGCGCGCCACCAACCAGGGCGCGCTGGTCTCCATCGTCTGCGGCATAGCGGTGTGGCTGGGCGTGCATCTGGCGGGGGGCGACGACCCCTTCGTGCCGGCCCAGCTGGCGGGCCTCGTGGCCAGCGTCGTCGGGATGATTGCCGGCTCGCTGGTCAGGCAGTGGGTGCCCCACGACCCCGATGTGCATGATCGCCTGCGCCACAGCCACCACGCCGCCGCCCCCCACGGCGTGGCCCACGAGGGCATCGGCGCGGTGCATCGGCATTGATGGGACGTGGGGGAGTGGGAAGTTGGAAGTGGGAAATGGGTGGAAGCTGCTGAACCCCTTTCCCGTTTTCCGATCTGTCACTGACGTGCCCGCAGCGGCTCCGCCGATTCAGCCATCACCCACACCCACTCCCCGTTACCTCCTTCCCATTACCCACCTGTCCATCCCGCCATGACCGCCACCGCCCAAGCCCTGCCTGCCGAGATCCCGCTCTTTCCGCTGGGCGTGGTGCTGTTTCCCGATGGGGTGCTGCAGCTCAAGCTGTTCGAGGCCCGCTATCTCGACATGGCGGCCCGCTGCATGAAGGCCAACACGCCCTTCGGCGTGTGCCTGATCCGCGAGGGGGCCGAGGTGGGCGAGGCGGCGGTGCCCCACGCCATCGGCAGCATGGCGCGCATCGTCGATTGGGACATGTCCCAGCCGGGGCTGCTCTTCATCGCCACCCGCGGCGGGCCGCGCTTCCGCATCGTGGAGCGCACCATCCAGGCCGACCGGCTGCAGACCGCCCGCGTCGAATGGCTCCCCGAACCGGCGCCCCAGCCCGTGCCCCCGGCGCTGGCCGACATGCTGCCGCTGCTGCGGGCCATCGTTGCCGACGCCGGCAGCTCGGTGTTCCCGCCGCCCCACCGCTTCGACGACGCCACCTGGGTCGGCTACCGCCTGGCGGAGGTGCTGCCGATCCCGCCCGAAGCCCGCCTGCGTCTGCTGGAGCTGGACGACACGCTCTCGCGGCTCGAGATCCTTCACGCCTACCTCAAGCAGCACAAGCTGGTGGGGTGAGGCCGGGCCGTGCTCACGGATCTTGCGGTGCGGCCAGCCCCTCCAGCACCTTTCTGATCGGCGTCGGCAGCGCTGCGTCGGCCAGTGCATCCAGCGGCCACCAGTCGAGGCCGTCCGCGTCCCGCACCCCGTCGCCGGCTGTCACCTCCACCCGCTCCGGCGCCAGATGCAGCACGAAGTGGGTGAACACATGGCGCAGCCCCGGCAGCGGCGCGATCCGCGTCACCGTCAGGCCGAAGCGCCGGGCGACCCACGCTGCCGTGTCGGCGTCCTCGGGTAGCTCCGGCAGGCTCTGCAGGCCGCCCCAGATGCCGGCGGGGGGGCGGCGCTCCAGCAGCACCGTGCCGCCAGCGATGATCGCCGCGAAGCGGCCGTGGCGTTCGGGCACGGTCTTCTTCGGGCGGGGCGTGGGCAGCTCGGCTACCCGGCCATCCTTCAGCGCCACGCAGCCGTCGGCGAGGGGGCACTGCCCGCAGCGGGGCTTGCCGCGGGTGCACACGGTGGCGCCCAGGTCCATCTGGGCCTGGGTGTAGGTGCCCACGTCGCCTTCCGGCAGCAGGGCCTCGGCGAGATCCCACATGGCGTTTTCCACCGCCTTGGTGCCGGGAAAGCCGTCGATCCCGAACGCCCGGGCGAACACGCGCTTCACGTTGCCGTCGAGGATGGCCGCGCGGGTGCCGTAGCTGAAGGCGCCGATGGCGGCGGCGGTGCTGCGGCCGATGCCGGGCAGCTCGGCCAGCAGCGCCGGGTCGGCCGGGAAGGCGCCGCCGTGGCGGGCCATCACCGCCTGGGCGCACTTGTGCAGGTTGCGGGCGCGGGCGTAGTAGCCCAGGCCGCTCCAGCGGGCCAGCACGTCCTCCACCGGCGCGGCGGCGAGGCTTTCGAGGGTCGGGAAGCGTTCCAGGAAGCGCGTGTAATACGGGATCACCGTCTCCACCTGGGTCTGCTGGAGCATGATCTCCGATAGCCACACCCGGTAGGCGTCGCTCGTCTGCCAGGGCAGGTCGTGGCGGCCGTGGCGGCGCTGCCAGTCGATCAGGCGGCGGGCGAAGGGCGTGCCGGGAAAGGGCGCGATGCCCGCGGGCCAGGCTTTGTTCACCGCAGCATCCCCTCGACGCTCGCCGGGCGGCGCGTGATAATCGCGCCTCCCCAAACAGGTTGCCGGGCTGCAAACTTGCCCGGCCGATCCGATTTCATCATGAATGCTCTCAAGAACGATCCGGCGGTGCGCGCCTTCCGCGACACGCTGGGCATGTTTCCCACCGGCGTGACGGTGGTCACCACCCGCGACGGCGCCGGCCGCCCGGTGGGCCTCACGGTCAGCTCCTTCAACTCGGTGTCGCTGGTGCCCCAGCTCGTGGTGTGGAGCCTCTCCAGCCACCTGCAGGTGGTGCCGGCCTTCGAAAACGCGCCAGTGTACGCGATCAACGTGCTCGCCGAAGACCAGCAGGACCTCTCCAACCGCTTCGCCAGCCGGGTGGAAGACCGCTTCGCCGGCGTCGAGTTCACCGATGGCGAGGGCGGCGTTCCGCTGCTCGCCGGCTGCTGCGCCCAGTTCGTGTGCCGGCCCCACGCGCGGCATCCGGGCGGCGATCACATCGTCTTCATCGACGAGGTGATCCGCTTCGAGCGCAACGCCGACAAGAAGCCGCTGCTCTTCCAGGGCGGCGCCTACCAGCGCCTGGCCTGATGGCCGCCCCACGCTGGATCGAGACCGGCGCCGGCCCGCGCGGGCTGCTCTTCCTGCACGGGGTGAGCGGCGGCGCGCAGGGCGCGGCGTCGATCCTGCCGGCGATCACCCCGCCGGGCTGGCGCGGGCTCGCGTGGGACATGCCGGGCTACGGTGCCAGCGCGCCCATCGACCCGGTGGATTTCGACGGCTACGCGGCGGCGGTGGTCGAACTGCTCGATGCCGCGGGGCTCGAGCGCGCGGTGCTGGTCGGTCACAGCATGGGCGGGATGATCGCCCTCCAGACCGTCGCGCGCTTCCCCGCGCGCGTTGCCGGGCTGGTGCTGGCGTGCTGCACGCCGGCCTTCGGCGCGCCGGCGGGGCCGCTGCAGCAGGCTTTCCTGGCCCGTCGGATCGGCCCGCTGGATGAAGGTGCGACCATGCGCGACATCGCGGCGGACCTGATCCCGACGATGGTCGGGCCGGACGCCGACCCCGAGGTGCTGCATGCTGCCGTCGACCTGATGGCCGACATCCCGCCGGACAGCTACCGCGCCGCGCTGCGGGCGCTGGTGGGCTTCGACCAGCGGGCGTCGCTCGCCTCCATCGACGTACCGGCGCTGGTGCTGGCGGGCCTGCACGACCAGGTCTCCCAGCCGCCGGTGGTGCGGCGCATGGCCGACATGATCCCCGAGCGGCGCTTCGTGGCGCTGGACGCCGGCCACCTGGCGCCCTTCGAGGTGCCCGAGGCGTTTGCCGCCCAGGTGCGGCGTTACCTCGCCGATCACACCCCTGTCACCTGAGCCCCGCAGGCTTGCCGCTTTTTGCCATCGCCATGAACGAGAGCCCCTTCAAAGGCAAGACTGGCCTCACCCGGGTGTGGAACGCCTTCCACTACTCGATGGCCGGCCTCGCCGCCGCCTACCGCAACGAAGACGCCTTCCGCCAGGAGGTGTGGCTGGCCGCCGTGCTGGTGCCGCTGGCCCTGTGGCTGCCGGTGAGTGGCGTCGGCAAGGCGCTGATGATCGCCAGCGTGCTGCTGGTGATCCTGGTCGAGCTGGTCAATTCCGCCGTCGAGGCGGCGGTGGATCGCATCTCCTTCGAGCAGCACCACCTCGCCAAGCGCGCCAAGGACATCGGCAGCGCTGCGGTGTTCGTGGCGCTGGTGAATGCGGTGGTAGTCTGGGGGCTGGTCCTGTTCGGTTGAATCGCCCATGAAGTCGTCCCGCAAACCCTGCGTCAATTGCACCTGCGCCACCACTGGCTTCTGCCCGCGGGGCGTGGGCGCCAACATCCCGCCCGAGCTGGCCGCCGCCCAGCCGGCCGCGCCGGAAAGGAAACCCTCCGCCGCCGAGCTGCGCCGCGAGCAGCTCCGTCAGCTGCCCGGCAACCGCAAGAAGATGCGTTTCTGAGCGGCCGCCCGCTTCTCCTCGTCACCCCTCACCCGCAGCACCCGTCCGCCATGGAACAGACCCACGCCATCTCCGCCCTCGTCATCCACCGCCTCGCCCGCGTCGGCGAAGGGCCGTCCCGCGTCCAGCCCCGGCCGACGCCCAACGTCATCGACGCGCCGGCGGTGGGCCTGATGGAGCGCCTGTGCCGCCACCTGGCCGAGCGCCCGGGCAAGGGCTACGGCTGCTTCGAGCAGGACGAGCACAACTTCCCGACGATCGATCTGGTGCGCCGCTACGCCCGCGAGGGCAGCCTGGATTTCCCCGCCTTCAGCGCCGAGGCGTTGGCCCACCTGCAGCAGCGGGTGGATGAGGACGGGGTGGAGGAGGCCGGCTTCCTGGTCATCGCCCGCGCCACCGTGTTCGGGGCGGACTGCCTGTACTTCGCGCTCGTGCAGGAGACGGTGGGCTCGGTGATCGACGACGGCCTCGCCATCCACGACAACCCGCACCTGGATTTTGCCGGCCTGCAGGTGGCCGGGCGCATCGACCTCACCGCCTGGCAGGCCGGCGCCGAGCGCTACATCGCCTTCCTCAAGGGCCGCGGCGACGTAGCCGGCTGGTTCAAGCGTTTCCTGGGCTGCACCGACGTGGTGATCGCCCTCAAGGAGACCAAGAAGCTCGTCGAGACGCTCACCCACTTCGCCGACACCCAGCAGCTCGAAGCCCCGGCCCGCGACGAACTGCTGGAGCGCGCCCATCTGGTGCTCGAAGAAATGCACGAGACCGGCGCCCCGCTGGATCTCGCCGCCGTTGCCAGCCAGGTCTTCCCCGATGCGCCCCAGAAGCTCGTCGAACGCCTGCAGGACGAGGCGGCCGATCTCGCCACCGGCTTCGTCCCCGACAAGCGCGCCCTGCGCCCGCTGATCCGCTTCAAGGCCGCGGCGCAAGATTGGAAGCTGGAATTCGAACGCGCCGGCCTGCGCTCCGGCACCGTCCAGTACGACCCGGCCAACAACACCCTGGTCCTCACCGACGTGCCGGAAGGGCTGCGGAAGGTGTTGATGGAGGGAGCGGTGGGAAGTGGGGAGTAGGGAGTGGCGTAGGTCGGGTTAGCCCGTCAGGGCGTAACCCGACACACCTCCCACGCGATCGACACGCAGGGCCGACGCGCTGTCGATCTTCCCCGCGAAGTCTTCCGTTCTGGCGAACGGGGGCGTCGCTTCAATGCCTGGTCACGCCCGCTGGCCAACCCGATCTACGATCTGCTCACGAACTTCACCGGCGCCTCTGCCGGGCGGGTTTCGTCGCCCAGCACCCGCGCCCGCAGCTGCCCGCAGCCGCCTTCCACATCCTGCCCGGCCGAGTTGCGCAGCTTGGTGAGGATGCCGCGGCGGTGGAGCTGGCGGGCGATGTCGGCGGCCTTGTCCCACGCCGGGCGGCGGAAGGGTAGGTCGGGCACGGCGTTGTACGGGATCATGTTCATGATCGCGTACTTGCCCGAGAGCAGGCGGACGATACCGTCCAGCTCTTCCGGCGTGTCGTTCACTCCGTCGATCAGCGTCCACTGGTACTGGATCGGGTAGCCGGTGCGGCGGGCGTAGGTTTCGCCCAGCTCCACCAGCTCGTCGGGGCCGATGCGGGGGGCCTTGGGGAGCAGCTCGAAGCGCAGATCCGCGCGGCTGGTGTGGAGCGACAGCGCCAGCGCGGGCTTGACCGTGAGCGTGGGCAGGCGCTCGAAAACGCGGGGGTCCCCCACCGTGCTGAACACCAGGTTCTTGTGGCCGATGCCGCCCTCGCTGCCGAGGAGCTGGATCGCCTCGATCACGTTTTCCAGGTTGTGGGCGGGCTCGCCCATGCCCATGAAGACTACCTTCTTCACCGCCCGCCGGCGCCGCGCCAGCACCACCTGGGCGACGATCTCCGCGCTGCCCACCTGACGCAGCAGGCCGTCCCGGCCGGTCATGCAGAACACGCAGCCCACCGCACACCCCACCTGACTCGACACGCACAGGCCGTCGCGGGGGAGCAGCACACTCTCCACCGTCTGGCCGTCGGGCAGCTGCACCAGCAGGCGCGCCGAGCCGTCTTCGGCCGGGTGCTCGGAGTGCAGCCGGGCGAGGCCGTCCAGCTCGGCGGCGAGCGCCGGCAGGGCGTCGAGCACGGCTTGCGGCAGGTTGGGGCCGCGCCGGGCCGGGCCGGCGGAGAGGGGCAGGGCGTGGGTCCAGGCGCGCAGCACGCGCTGGATGTGCACGGGTTTGGCGCCCAGATCGGCAAGGCGCTGGCGGAGGTGTTCGATGCGCATGAGGGGCGAGATGCTAGCACCCGGCCGGTGAGGCGAACAGCGCCCGTCACTCGACCATCACCTGCCGGTAACACCGCTGCAGCATCGCCCCACGACACTGGCTGGATGGACAACGCCGGACTCGTCTGCCAGGAAATCGTCAGCCACAAGGGCCCGCTGCGGGTTGCCGTGGTGACCGAAACCTATCCGCCCGAAATCAACGGGGTGGCGATGACCACCGGGCGCATCGTCGAGGGGCTCGTCGCCGCCGGCCACCGGGTGGATCTGATCCGCCCGCGGCAGGCCCACGAAGGGGCCGCCATCGCCGCCGACGGGGTGGAGCAGATGCTTGCCCGGGGCATCCCGATCCCGAAGTACGCCAACCTGCAGCTGGGCCTGCCGGCCCAGAAGGTGCTGCTGCGGCGCTGGTCGCACCGGCGGCCGGACGTGGTGCAGGTGGTCACCGAGGGCCCGCTGGGCTGGTCGGCGCTCACCGCGGCGCGCAAGCTGCGCCTGCCGACGATCAGCGAGTTCCACACCAACTTCCACCGCTACACCGGCCACTACGGCGTGGGCTGGCTGAAGCGCCCCATCGCGGCCTACCTGCGCAAGTTCCACAACCGCGCCGACCTGACCCTGGTGCCCACCCGCGCCCTGTGCGCCGAGCTGGCGGGGCAGGGTATTCCGCGGGTGGATGTGGTGTCCCGCGGGGTGGATACGACCCTCTTCGATCCCGCCCGGCGCAGCGAGGCCCTGCGCCGTCAGTGGGGGCTGGCGCCCGACGATCTGGCTGTGCTGTACGTGGGGCGCGTGGCGCCGGAGAAGAACCTGGCCTTGCTGGAGCAGGCCTTCGCCGCGGTGCGGGCCCGCCAGCCCCGGGCGCGGCTGGTGCTGGTGGGCGACGGGCCGGCCCTGCCCCAGCTGCGGGCGCGCCTGCCCGAGGCGGTGTGCGCCGGCCCCCAGACCGGGGTGCTGCTGGCCGAGCACTACGCCAGCGGCGATCTGTTCGTTTTTCCAAGTCTTACCGAAACCTATGGCAACGTGGTGGCCGAGGCGCTCGCCAGCGGGCTGCCGGTGGTAGCCTACCGGGATGCGGCCGCCCATGAGCTGATCGACCACCGGGTCCACGGGTGGCTGGCCGAGCCGGGCGACGAGCGCGGCTTCGTGGCGGGGGCGGTGGCGTTGGCCGAAGCGCCCGAGCTGCGCGCCAGCCTGCATCTGGCGGCGCGGGCGCGGGTGAACAGCCTGGCCTGGCGGGCGATCGTCGATAACCTGGTGGACATCCAGCGCCGGGTGATCCTGAGCGCGCCGATCCTGGCCCGGCGCTAGGGCGCGACGCCGCGGCCTTCAGGGCCGGCGACCGCTTGCCGTTAGAAGGCGACGGACCGCCGGGCCGAGGGCACCGGGGTCGAATCCGATAGTCGCTTCAGGTTGCCGCCGCCGATGAATCCGCTGCTGTCCCGTCTTTTTGCTGCCATGTCTGCGCCGGAGCGTCAGCGGCGTTTCGTCGTCGTGCTGATTGCGGCGGTGGTCCTGAGCAACCTGTTCGCGGTGGGGCTGGGGGTGTCCAGCCTGATCGGCAGCCGTGCCCAGACCGAGGAGCTGGTCAGCCAGAACGCCCGCAACCTCACCGGCATGCTCGACCAGAGCCTGGCCAACAGCGGGCGCACCATCGACATGGCGCTGCGGGCGCTGGTGGATGAGCTGGAGCGGGAGGAGGCGCGCTCGTCCTACCTGGACGGCGACGAGATCCGGTCGATGTTGCTGCGCTACAAGGGCTGGCTGCCCGAGATCGAAGGCGTGTATGTCTTCGATGCCCGCGGCGGCCTGCGCTGGCAGGGGCAGGCTGGGCCGGTGGCCAGCGCCGCCATCGCCGACCGGGAGTACTTCCGCACGCTGCAGGACGATGCCGGCGCCGGCCTGGTGGTGTCGCGTCCGGTGCTCGGGCGGGTCACCGGGATCTGGGTCGTCCCCTTTGCCCGGCGCTACAACCGCGCCGACGGCAGCTTTGCCGGGGCGGTGGTGGCCATCGTGCCGGTCGACTACCTCACCGCGATGCTGTCCCGCCCGAGCCTGGGCCCGGGGGGCTGGGCGGCGCTGCGCTACCGCGATTACAGCCTGATCTCCCGTTACCCGCCGGTCTCCGGCCCGACGGGGGAGATCGGCGCCGCCGAAGGCGCCCGCGAGCGGCTGGCGCAGGGGCAGGACGCCGCGGTGTTCCGGACAACCGACGGCGAGGGCGGCGGCGACCGCTTCCTGGCGATGCAGCAGGTCGATGGGCTGGGCTTCGTGGTGTGGGTTTTGCTTTCGAGCCACGACTTCCTTTCCAATTGGCGT
>NZ_JAYRMI010000021.1:0-55167 GCF_041904905.1 Zoogloea sp.
CTCCAGCGCTCCCACATCAACGCCTTCTGGCTTTCCGAGTAATAGATCCGAGGTCGCTGTTTCATCTGCAACACCCCTTCTGCCCGCGTAGGCTCTAGTGTGTTGCATCCACCGGTTGAATCCACAGGCCTTTGCTGTCTCTACCTTCCCTTGCGAATCAACTATTTCGAGAGGGTCGCCCGTGAGGCCGTTTATATTTGTCACTGCTATTGCTTGACGCTAATAGATTTTGCTTGTTACCGCTGTAACCGGAATCTGACCAGACTCCGTTGTGGCAGATTTCTGCTGGGCGGGACGTCCTGCCTCGCGACTGCGACGGTTGAATTTTAAGCTATTAAAAGGCCAGCCCCCTGCGAGGCGAGGAGGCTAGCTAGCATTCATACATGGAACTCGCGAAGGTTTTCAATATAGGCCTTCGTGAGGTATCTCTCTGCAAAGTACCGAGGGATTTTGTATCGTTCCGCGATAGCGGAATATTCCAAATTTCCATGCTGGAGAATTGCAGCACGTTCCGCGTAAGGGAAGAGGAACTCCATTGCTGCGATTTCGGCAAGCAATTCCGCTTGAGCAGATGGTGGAACGGGACATTCAAGCTCAGTAATGCCGCCGTGGAAATTGATCAGATGATCTTCGAGAGAAGAGTTCCAGTCTTCTTCACAGTCCAAAATGATGTGAAAAAGCTCCTTGCACAGTACAAACCGCTTCCAACAATTGTTAAGATCGCTAAGGGTGCAGATTTCATAGCGGTCATCTTTTACAATTACAAAGCTCTGTACCAAGTGGTTAAGTGCAGAGTCAGAATGTACGTACCAATCAATATTCTTCGCGAGATACGTGCGGCACAACTCCAGAAGGTTATTTACGCTGCGCTTCGTCGCATCCGATCCAATGAACTTAAGTCGGTATGCTTCTTTAATTTCCTGAACTTTGCTGAGCGTATTGGTGAGTTTTTGTTTGTTGATCAGCATAAAAAACAGCCCCTTTCGGGGCTTAATTGTTAGGTGTCTAGTTGACCAGTCGATATTTTTGGTGCGAGATTTTGAATCAAGCCGCGGAAGGCAGTACTTCTTCCGAAAAGTCTGCTACTGCGGACTTTTCGCTGTGAAGATATTTTGTCAGAACGTCAACTACGTCGTTTTGAAGGACGCTATAAAGTGCGGATTTGGCTTCCGGTTTAAAAAAGAATTTGACGTCCCGCACCCCTAGTCCGTTTAGTTCTTTCTGTACTTGCTGCAGCTTCACGTTAGCGACCATCTCGACCTCCACAAATTAATCAACTATATAAACAGATAAAAGTGGCTTCTTTCTCCTTGTAGAAAGAAGCCACTGCTCCGCCCAGCGTCAGGCGGGGTGTCCCGAAATTTTGGCACTTGCTTTGCGACGAGTCGCCATAACACACTGCGAAATCGCCGTCAATACATACGCTTTTAGTATAAGGAAACCAAGAGGGGGTGTCAAACACGTTTTTCGCAGGGAGTCAATGCGTGTTCGCGCCCCCTTCTGCTCTTACATGTTTTTCCTACCAAGGAAGGGGGGCGAATAGAGAGGGGGGTACTAGATGTTGTAGTTTTTGGGTTGACGTTCAGAGTGCTTTGTTTTTGTCACCCCTGCGGCGTGAGTGGTGGCGGAGGCTTTGATGACCATAGCCACAGATCCTTGACGGGGCATTGCTCAGTGGCTGGACGACGCTGGACGCACCTCGACCGAACCCTACCCACCTCCGACCAGACATCGACCAGACAACAAAAAGGCCAACCCCTTCAGGTTGGCCTTTTTTCTTGCAGATCAACGACCTGCCGGAATCCGATGTGGAGCGGGCGATGGGAATCGAACCCACGGCATCAGCTTGGGAAGCTGAGGTATTACCATTATACGACGCCCGCTCGGGAGCCCAAGATTGTACGCATCGGCGCGGGCGAGGGCAACGGGGGGCGTGATAAACTCGCGCCCATGACTTCCGCGACCCATCCGGCCCCGGCAACCGGGGCGACCCTCTCCCTCACGATCAACGGCGAAGCGCGCACGCTGGCGGCGCCGGCCACGGTGGCGGGCCTGCTCGACGAGATGGGCCTTGCCGGCAAGCGGCTGGCGGTGGAGCGGAACGGCGAGATCGTGCCCAAGGGCCTGCACGCCAGCACCCCGCTTGCCGATGGCGACGCGCTGGAGATCGTGGTGGCGGTGGGGGGCGGTTAGCCCAGGGTTTGGCGGGCCGTGTGGCCCGCTGTCGTTTTTCACTCCGATTTGATGAGGCCGACGCTTCGATGGACGATTTGCTGACGATTGCAGGCAAGGGCTATGCCTCCCGGCTGCTGGTGGGCACCGGCAAGTACAAGGATTTCGCGCAGACCCGCGAGGCCGTGGACGCGAGCGGGGCCGAGATCGTCACGGTGGCGATCCGCCGCACCAACATCGGGCAGGATCCCAACGCCCCGAGCCTGCTCGACGCGCTGCCCCCTTCGCGTTTCACCTACCTGCCCAACACCGCGGGCTGCTATACCGCCGATGACGCGGTGCGCACCCTGCGCCTCGCCCGTGAGCTGCTGGACGACCACCGGTTGGTGAAGCTGGAGGTGCTGGGCGATCCGCACACCCTGTTCCCCAACATGCCCGAAACCCTCAAGGCCGCCCAGGTGCTGGTGAAGGAGGGCTTCGAGGTGATGGTTTACTGCTCCGACGACCCGATCCAGGCAAAGATGCTGGAAGACATCGGCTGCGTGGCGGTGATGCCGCTGGCCTCGCTGATCGGCTCCGGCATGGGCGTGCTCAACCCCTGGAACGTGCAGCTGGTGCGCGACGCGGTGAAGGTGCCGGTGCTGCTGGATGCGGGCGTGGGTACGGCGTCGGACGCCGCCATTGCCATGGAGCTGGGCTGCGACGGCGTGCTGATGAATACCGCCATCGCCCTGGCGCAAGATCCGGTGAAGATGGCCGGCGCCATGAAGAAGGGTGTCGAGGCGGGCCGCGAGGCTTTCCTGGCCGGGCGCATGCCCCGCAAGTTCTATACCGCCAGCCCCAGCTCGCCCACCACGGGGATGATCGGCAGCTGAAGCGGCAACACGATTGATCGACGGCGCGCTGCGGCGCGCCGTTTTCCTTGAATCAACCCCTGCAGATCGGGCTGAAGGTCGATCCGCAGGGTGCAATGAAAAGCCTTGACCGCCATGAGCGACGAACAGCAAGCCATCCAGTCCGACGACCAGCCGCAGGGCGGCGGCCGTCTGACGTCACAGTCCATCCGCAGCTTCGTGCTGCGCCAGGGCCGCATGTCGGATGCCCAGCATCGCTTCCTCGACGAGATGATGCCCAAGGTGGGCGTGCAGTACCGGCCCGAGCCCATCGACCTCGCCGACGTCTTCGGTCGCAAGGCGCCGCAGATCGTCGAGATCGGCTTCGGCATGGGCCAATCCACCGCGGCGATCGCCCAGGCCCGGCCGGGGGACGACTTCCTCGGCATCGAGGTGCACGCGCCCGGCGTGGGCAG
Source organism: Zoogloea sp. (assembly GCF_041904905.1). GTDB lineage: Bacteria > Pseudomonadota > Gammaproteobacteria > Burkholderiales > Rhodocyclaceae > Zoogloea. The sequence continues at coordinate 3,482 of NZ_JAYRMI010000021.1, forward strand.
CCTGTGCAAGTTGATCGACGAGGGCGGCATCGCCAACCTGCGCATCGTCCAGCACGACGCGGTCGAGGTGCTGCGCGACATGATCCCGGAGGGCTCGCTGGCCGGCGTGCACATCTATTTCCCCGACCCCTGGCCCAAGAAGCGCCACCACAAGCGCCGGCTGGTGCAGGGGCCGTTCGTGAAGCTGATCGCCAGCCGCCTCGCCCCCGGCGGCTACCTGCACTGCGCCACCGACTGGGAGGAATACGCCCAGCAGATGCTGGAGGTGCTCGGGGCCGAGCCGCTGCTCGCCAACACCGCCGACGGCTACGCGCCCAAGCCCGATTACCGCCCGCTCACCAAGTTCGAGAACCGCGGCATCAAGCTTGGCCACGGGGTGTGGGATCTGGTCTTCAAGCGGGTGTGACGATGGGGCTCAAGCGACTGCCGGCCGGCGCGTGGCTGATGGGCGTTCCGGGCCTCGCCTGCCTGATCGCGGGGTTGTTGCTGCTGGCGGGCTTTGGCGAGGGGCTGCATCCGCTGCTGCAGGAATCCGGCGCCGGGCTGGTGCTGGTTGTATCCGGCGTGGCGCTGGTGGGCAGCGCGGCGTTTCCGCTGGTGCTGGCGGAGCTTGCCGCGAAAGATGGTCAGGAGGGCTGAGGCCGCCCCGGCCGTCCGGTTTCAGTAGAGCTTCGGCTCGCCCGGCGGGCGGGTCTTGAAGCGGCGGTGCACCCAGTAGTACTGGGCCGGCATGGTGCGGATCTGGTCTTCGATGCAGGCGTTCATCCGGCGCACGTCGGCGTCCACGTCGGCGGTGGGGAAGTCGCTCCACGGCTCGCCCAGCTCCACCACGTAGCCCTGGCCGCCCGGCAGCATGCGGGTGAAGCAGGGCATCACCACCGCGCCGCCCAGCTTCGCGAGGCGCGGCAGGGCCGACAGGGTCGCCGCCGGCACCCCAAAAAAAGGCACGAAGATGGATTCGTGCGGCCCGTTGTCCATGTCCGGCAGGTAGTAGAACGGCCGGATCTCCTTCATCGCCTTGATCGACGCCCGCACGCTCTCGTCCCGGCGCAGGAGCTGCTGGCTGCCGAAGCGGCTGCGGCCGTGGTAAAGCCAGCGGTCGATCACCGGGTCTTTCTGGCGGGCGTAGATGCTCACGCAGTCGAAGGAGATGGCCATCCGGGTGCCGCCCAGGTCCAGCCCCAGGAAGTGGGGGGTGAGCAGGATCACCGGCTGGCGGGCTTCCACCAGCTGCTTCAGGCGATCTTCGCCGTCGATGCGAACCAGCTTGCGCAGGCGCGCTTCCGGGGCAAACCACGCCAGCCCCCGTTCGATCATGCTGCGCCCGGCCAGGGCGAAGTGCTCCTTCGCCAGCGCCTTGCGTTCGGTGTCGGAGAGCGCGGGAAAGCACAGCCGCAGGTTGGTGAGGGTGACCTTGCGGCGGGCCGGGATCAGCCAGTACAGCAGCCTGCCCAGACCGCGGCCGATGGGGGCCTGGACCGACAGCGGCAGCCAGTGGATCAGCCACAGCAGGGCGACGAGGATTCGACTCATGATGGGTTTGCGGCGGTGGTGGGGGCGGGGGCCGGAGGCCCGTCCTTCGGGCGCTTGTAGCGGTTGTAACCCCACAGGTATTGGGTGGGGTTCTCGCGGATCTGGGCTTCCATCTCGCGGTTGATGGCGGCGGCGCGGGCGTCGGTGTCGCCTTCGAGGGGGGCGAGCGGGGGGCGCAGGCGCAGGTGGAAGCCCTCGCCGCCGGGCAGGCGCTCGGCCCAGGCGAAGATGGTGGAGACGCCGGCGACCTCGGACAGTCGCGCCGCCAGCGTCATGGTGTAGGCGGGGCGGCCGAAGAAGGGCACCCAGGCGCCTTCGCCGGCGCCGGGCACCTGGTCGGGCAGCATGCCCACCGCCTCCCGGGCGCGCAGGGCCTTGATGAGCCGGCGCACGCCGCCCACGTCGGCCGGCGCCAGATGCATGTTGCCGCGGCTGCGGCCAGCGTTGATGACCGGCTGCAGCACGGCCTTCTTGGGCGCGCGGTAGAGCACGGTGATCGGCCGGTGGGTGGAGAAGTACTGGGCGGTGATCTCGAAGCAGCCCAGGTGCGGGGTGATGAAGAGGATGCCGCCGCCGCGGGCCTCGGCGGCCTCGACATGCTCCCAGCCGCTCACGCGGACGACCTTGGCGACCAGCTCGGCCTGGGGGCGCAGCAGCATCCAGGGCAACTCCAGCGCCTGCTTGCCGGTTTCGCCCACGGCACGGCGCCACACCCGGTCGGCCTCGGCCTTGCCCAGGGCGTGTTCGAGGTTGGCGCGCAGGCGCCGGCGGTAGGTGGGCGACAGGGCGTAGGTGACCCAGCCGGCAAACACGCCCAGCTTTTGCAGCGTGCCCAGGGGCAGGCTGGCGAGGAAGGAGAAGATCGACGACGCCATCGGCAGTGGAGGACGGGGGTGTAGGGAATCGGCTTAATTGACGGCCGGAGGCGCAAAGTTATAATTGTGATTCCGCCGAGTTAATCCGACAACTTGCAGGGCGGAGGAGGTGCACGGCAGTGCCGTGTCCCAGGCCAAAAAATACTGCTAAAGCGTCGCCGCTCAGACGAATCCCCAGAGACGGCAACGGCGCCAGTCCCGGGGATTTTGTTTTTTAGGAGTGCCTCATGGCCAAAGAATACCTGTTTACCTCGGAATCCGTCTCCGAAGGCCACCCCGACAAGGTTGCCGACCAGATATCCGACGCCGTCCTCGACGCCATCCTGGCCCAGGACCCGCGCGGCCGCGTAGCCTGCGAGACGCTGGTGTCCACCGGCCTCGTCGTGATCTCCGGCGAGATCACCACCAAGGCCGACATCAACTACATGGACATCGCCCGCGAGACGGTCAAGCGCATCGGCTACGACGATTCCGACATCGGCTTCGACTACAAGAGCTGCGCGGTGCTCACCGCGATCAACCGCCAGTCCTCCGACATCGCCCAGGGCGTGAACGAAGGCGAGGGCCTCGACCTCGACCAGGGGGCCGGCGACCAGGGCCTGATGTTCGGCTACGCCTGCAACGAGACGCCCAGCCTGATGCCCTTCCCGATCTACTACGCCCACCGCATCATGCAGCGCCAGGGCGAGGTGCGGAAGGACGGCCGCCTGCCGTGGCTGCGCCCGGACGCCAAGAGCCAGCTCACCGTGCGCTACGTGGATGGCAAGCCGGTGGCGATCGACACTGTGGTGGTGTCCACCCAGCACCATCCGGACAAATCCCACAAGGAGATCGAGGAGGCGGTGATCGAGGAGATCATCAAGCCGGTGCTGCCCAAGGAGATGCTCTCCGACAAGGTGCGCTACCTCATCAACCCCACCGGCCGCTTCGTGATCGGTGGCCCGAACGGCGACTGCGGCCTTACTGGCCGCAAGATCATCGTCGACACCTACGGCGGCGCGGCCCACCACGGCGGCGGTGCGTTCTCGGGTAAGGATCCGTCGAAGGTGGACCGTTCCGCCGCCTACGCCGGCCGCTACGTGGCGAAGAACATCGTCGCCGCCGGCCTGGCCGACCGCTGCGAGGTGCAGGTGGCTTACGCCATCGGCGTGGCCCAGCCGGTGAGCCTGATGGTCGAGACCTTCGGCACCGGCAAGGTGTCGGACGAGACCATCGTCGAGCTGGTGCGTCGCCACTTCGACCTGCGCCCGAAGGGCATCATCGCCAGCCTCGACCTGCTGCGCCCGATCTACTCGCGCACCGCCGCCTACGGCCACTTCGGCCGCGACGAGGTGGATTTCACCTGGGAAACCACCGACAAGGCCGCCGCCTTGCGCGCCGACGCCGGGCTGTAAGCCGGGCCGGTTTCCGGTTCAAACAACAAGGGCGACCCGCGGGTCGCCCTTGTTGTTTGCGGCGATGCCGCGCTTACTTGTCGGTGCGGATCGGGCTGTACTCCACCGGCACCCAGGCGTAGCCCTTGCCTTCGGTGCGCACATGGCCGATGCCGGGGAAGGGCAGGTGCATGCCGGAGACCAGCAGCTTCTCCTTGGCGGCCCAGGCGAACAGCTTCTTGCGGGCGGCGATGGCGGCCTTCTTGTCGGTGTCGAACTCGATGGCCACCTCCGGGCGGGCGAACTGAACCGCGTGGGCGTGCACCGCGTCGCCCAGGATGAGCAGGCGCTGGCCGCCGGACTCGACGAGGTAGCTGGTGTGGCCGGGGGTGTGGCCGTTGGAGGGCACGGCCTTCACGCCGCCGAAGTCGGCTTCGCCGGTGAAGGTCTTGTACTTGCCGATGGCCTGGTAGGGGGCCACGGACTTGCGGGCCAGCTCGAAGAAGGGCTTGAAATCCTTGGGCGCGCTGGCGGCGTTGGCTTCCGACAGCCAGAAGTCGCTTTCGGCCTTATCTACGTGGATCTCGGCGTTGGGGAACAGCGGCTTGCCTTCGGGGGTCAGGATGCCGGCCACGTGGTCGGCATGGAGGTGGGTGAGGAGCACCACGTCCACCTGTTCGGGGCTGTAGCCGGCGGCGCGGAGCTGGTCGCCGATGAAGCCGAGGGTGGGGCCGAAGGCCTTGGCGGCACCGGCGTCCACGAGGATCAGCTTGCCGCCGGCGTTGATGAGGTAGGCGTTGACGGCGGTCTGCACCTTTTCGCCGGCGATGAACTTGCTGGCGAGCAGCTTCTGCACGTCGGCCTTGCTGGCGCCGAGCAGCACGCTGGCGCCCAGATCGACGTAGCCGTCGTAGAGGGCGGTGATCTCGAGCTGGCCCAGGGCCATGCGGTAGTAGCCCGGCACCTGGGTGCCGACGGCGGGGGCTTCGGCGTGGGCGGGGGCGGCGAAGGGAAGGAGGCTGGCGCCCACGGCGATGGCCAGGGCGGTGAGGCTGCGTCGGATCATGGGGTGTTCTCCGGTGGATGGAGGACAGGAGAATACGACAATCTGCGCGGCGGCGGTGTCAGGGCGCGACGTGCACGGCCAGCCAGACGGTGTCCGGCCCGGTGGCGGCGACCCGGTGGCGGCAGCCGGCGGGGATCAGCAGCCAGTCGCCCGGGGCAAGCCGCTCGCGGCGGCCGTCGTCGAACTCGAGTTCGGCGCTGCCCTGGGCGAGCATCACCCACTCGTCGGCGGTCTGGTCGTACCAGAAGCCGGGCGGGCTGGCGTGGCGGTGGGAGACGATGCGCTCGATGCGCACCCGGGGGCTGACGAAGAGGGTCTCGAAGTGCTCGTCGGGGCCGGGCGGCGGGAGCGGCGAGAGGAGGTTGGGGGGGGACATCGGGGGAGAAAAAGTGGGCGCCGGGATCGGTCTCTGTGGGGTCTTGGGGGGTATTGTGTGATTTACCCCGGCGCGCCGAGTGCAGCTTGCTAGCCTGGGCCACCCTTGAGGGGCAGCCGTTTCAGACATTGGGCCATGCTACGGCAGTGCCGCCACGGCGCCAATTGTTTATTGCGATGCTCAGAATAGGCTGCGGCTATTCTGGCGGCGCCGTGGCCCGGCGCCGGCCGGAGGTCAGGGCAGGACGCGGTCGATGCGCAGCCGGATGCCGCTGGCGCCGGCCTTCACCGGGCCCGCTTCGCCGGCCAGATCGCCCGGTTGGGCGGTGGCGTCGCCGCGCTTGGAGACCCGGGCCTCGATGCGCAGCTCGCCGGCGGAGGAGAGCTTCAGCTCGGGGCTCATGGCCATGCTGTCGTCGAGGGTGAAATCCACCGGCAGATCGGCAACCCTGGCGCGGACCACGGCGAGGGGCATCCGCGGGCCCTGGGCGGCGCGGGCGAAGATGAAGACCACGTCGTCGAGGCCGGCCTTGGCCTTGAGTTCGGGCGCCAGCTCGACCTTGCCGCTGACCTTGCCCGCGCTGGCGGCCGACTTTCCGCCGGCGGGGGCGGCGCTCATCCGGCTGCGGGCGCTTTCGATGCCGGCGCTGAGGTTCTGGGCGTCCGGGGAGTCGGGCGGGACCATGGCGAGCAGCTTCTCCCAGTGCTTCACGGCGTCGGCGTATTGGGCCCGGGCATAGGCGTCGTAGCCGGCGAGGACCAGCGCCTGGGGGTTGTCGGGCTGATCGGCCAGCACTTTCTGGAGCAGCTGGCGGGCCTTGCCTTCGATCTTGCCGTCGTTGCGTTCGGCCGCGAGTTCGACGAGTTCCAGCATCAGCTCGGGGTCGCTCTCCATGGCGGCGCCGGCCTTCTCGAAGGCCTGGGCGGCGTCGTCGAAGCGGCCGAGGGCCTTGTAGCTGCGGCCCAGCATGGCCCAGCCCTGGGGGTTGTCCGGGTTCTTTTCGAGCCGCGCGGCGAGGGTGGCGACCATCTGCTCGACTTCGGCGGCGCTGGGGCCGGCGTTGTGGGCGGTGGCGGCCGGGTCGAGGGCGGCGGGGTTGCCGAAGACGAAGTAGAGGGCGACGGCGGCCAGGGGCAGGGTGAGGACCAGACCCAGGGCGGTGCGCGGCAGGCGACGGGGGGCGTCGGCGGGGGCGCTGTCGTCGGCCACGTCTTCGAGGACGCGTCGTTCGATCTCGCTGCGGGCGCTGGCGTAGTCGGCCTGGGAGAGGGCGCCGCTGGCCAGATCCCGGTCGAGTTCGGCGAGCTGGTCGCGGTAGATGGCGGTGTTGATGGCCTGGCGGGAGGCGTGGGCGGCGGGCTTGTGACGCAGCAGCGGCCAGCACAGTACGGCGAGGACGAGGGTGCCGAGCAGGCCGGCGGCGATCCAGAAGGCGGTCATGCGTCGTTTTTCGGGCGTTGGGGGGAGTGTGCACCGAGGAGGGCGTCGGCGGCGGCGCGCTGTTCGGCGGTGAGGTCGGGGGCGCTCACCCGGCCGGCTCGCCGGCGCAGGTAGGCGACGAGGCCGACGGCGCCGCCGGCCAGCAGGGCGAAGGGGCCGAACCACAGCAGCCAGGTGGTGGGCTTGACCGGTGGGCGGTAGAGCACGAAATCGCCGTAGCGGGCCACCAGGTAGTCGCGGATCTCGGCGTCGGACTTGCCCTGGTGGATGAGCTTGCGGACTTCCTCGCGCAGGTCGTTGGCGAGTTCGGCGCGGGAGGCGGCGAGGCTTTCGTTCTGGCAGACGAGGCAGCGGACTTCTTCGGAGTTTGTTACGTTCCGGTGCTCTCCCGCCGGGTCTTCGGCCTTGCCGGTGGCGTCGGCGGCGTGGAGGTGGAGGCTGGCGGCGAGGAGCAGGGCGGCCACGGGGGCGAGCAGGCGACGGGTCATGGCGGTCGTTACTCCGCGGCCAGCTGCTTCGCCAGCGGCAGGATCTTCTGGCTCAGGGCTTCGGGGGTGATCGGGCCGATCTGCTTGAAGCGGATCACGCCTTTCTTGTCGATCAGGTAGGTCTCGGGCACGCCATACACGCCGTAGTCGATGCCGACCCGGCCGTCCATGTCGAGCACCGACAGGCGGTAGGGGTTGCCGTGGCGGTCGAGCCAGGCGCCGGCCCGTTCGCGGGTGAGGGCAAGCTCCTGCCCGGGGGGCAGCTTCCTGGCGTCGAGGCTGCCGTCGCCGCGCACCTCCTTGTAGTTGAGGCCGACCACCGGGAGCTGACCCTCCTTGGCGAAGGCCACCAGCAGCGGGTGTTCGGCACGGCACGACACGCACCACGAGGCCCACACGTTGAGCAGCCACACCTGACCGCGCATGTCGGCGGGGGAGAACTCCTTGGCCGGATCGGCCAGGGTGGCGAGACGGAACTCGGGCGCCGGCTTGCCGACCAGCGGCGAGGGCACCTCGTGGGGGTCGCGGTTGAGGCCGATGGCGAGGAACACGACCAGCACCAGGAATATGCCGAGGGGGATCAGGAAGCGTTTCACGATGCGGCTCCGGGGGCGAGCTGGGTGGCGGCGCGGGTGGCGGATTTGAGCCGGTAGCGGCGGTCGCTGGCGGCGAAGAGGCCGCCCAGGGCCATCAGCACGGCGCCGGCCCAGATCCAGCTGACGAAGGGCTTGTAGTACACGCGCACGCTCCAGGCGCCGTCGCCGCCTTCGAGCGGGTCGCCCAGCGAGACGTAGATGTCGCGGGTGAGGCCGGGGTCGATGAAGGCTTCGGTCATGGGCATGGCGGAGGAGAGGTACTTGCGCTTCTCGGGGTGGAGCGGCATCAGCACCCGGCCGTCCTTGAGCAGCTCGAGATTGCCGCGGGCGGCGTTGTAGTTGGGGCCGGTCACGCCCTCCACGCCCAGGAAGCGGATGGTGTAGCCGCCGGCCGCCACGGTGTCGCCGGGGGCCATGCGCACGTCGCGCTCGGTTTCGTAGTGCTTGACCATCACGATGCCGACCACGGTGACGGCGATACCCACATGGGCCAGGTGCATGCCCCAGAAGGCCGGCGGCGGCATGCCGGACTTGGCCCTGGCGAGGATCTGCAGCACCGACGCGCCGACGATCCACATGGCGAGGCCGAGGCCCAGCGCAACGCCGGCAGACCATTCACCGGCCGCAAACGGGGCGCCGACGCCCACCAGCACCGCCAGCGCGAAGGCGGCGCGCAGGGGGCGGACGATGTCGGCGAGGCTGGCCTGCTTCCAGCGGGCCACCGGGCCGGCGGCCATCAGGAACAGCACCGGCACCATCAGCGGCGCGAACACCGCGTTGAAGTAGGGGGGGCCGACCGACAGCTTGCCCAGGTTGAGGGCGTCGATCACCAGCGGGTAGAGGGTGCCCAGCAGCACGGCGCCGGCGGCGCACAGCAGCAGCAGGTTGTTGATGAGGAGCAGGGTCTCCCGCGACACCAGCGCGAAGGCGCCGCCCAGGCTGACCTTGGGCGCCCGCCAGGCGAACAGGGTGAGGGAGGCGCCGACCACCACCGCCAGGAAGATCAGGATGAACACGCCGCGCTTGGGGTCGGACGCGAAGGCGTGCACCGAACTGAGCACCCCCGAGCGGACCAGGAAGGTGCCCAGCAGCGACAGGGAGAAGGCGCCGATGGCCAGCAGCACCGTCCAGTTCTTGAAGCTGCCGCGCTTCTCGGTGACGGCCAGGGAGTGGATCAGCGCGGTGCCCACCAGCCACGGCATGAAGGAGGCGTTCTCGACCGGATCCCAGAACCACCAGCCACCCCAGCCCAGCTCGTAGTAGGCCCAGATCGAGCCCAGGCCGATGCCCAGGGTGAGGAAAACCCACGCGGCGGTGGTCCACGGCCGCGACCAGCGGGCCCAGGCGGCATCCAGCCGGCCCGACAGCAGCGCGGCGATGGCGAAGGCGAAGGCCACCGAGAAGCCCACGTAGCCCATGTAGAGCATGGGCGGGTGGAAGATCAGGCCCGGGTCCTGGAGCAGCGGGTTGAGGTCGCGCCCGTCTTCGGCGCCGGGCAGGAGGCGCACGAAGGGGCTGGAGGTGGCCAGGATGAACAGGATGAAGCCGGCCGCCACGAGGCCCAGCACCCCCTGCACGCGGGCCACCATGTCGTCGGGCAGGCTGCGGGAGAAGGCCGCCACCGCCAGCCCCCACAGGGACAGCATCAGCACCCACAGCAGCAGCGAGCCCTCGTGGCCGCCCCACACGCCGGCGATGCGGTACTCCAGCGGCAGGCGCGAGTTGGAGTGCTGGGCCACGTAGAGCACCGAGAAGTCGTTGTCGATGAAGCTGGCGGTGAGGCAGCCGAAGGCCACCGCGATCAGCAGGAACAGGGTGGAGGCGGCCGGTCGGGCCAGCGCCACCCAGGCCGCCACGCCCCGCTGGGCGCCGACGAGGGGCAGGGTGCCCTGGACGAGGGCCACCAGCAGGGCCAGCACGAGGGCGAAGGTACCGATTTCGGGGATCATGGGTTTGCTCGCGCGAGGAGGTGGGGGGCAGGAGTGAGGCGTGAAGCGGTGGCCGAGTGAATCGGGAGGGCACGAGGCCCGTACTCGGCCTCCTCACTCATCTCTCTTCACGCCTCACTGTTTCAGGGTTCGGGAGGCTTCGTGGGCTTTATCCACCGCGGCCTGGGCCTCGGGCGGCATGTAGTTCTCGTCGTGCTTGGCCAGGACTTCGGTGGCGGTGAACTGCCCGTCCTGCCCTAACGAACCCTGGGCGACCACGCCTTTGCCCTCGGAGAACAGATCCGGCAGGATGCCCTTGTAGGTGACGGGGATTTCCTTGGCGGTGTCGGTGACCACGAAGCGCGCGGTGATGTCGGTGCGCTCCAGGCTGCCCTCCTTCACCAGCCCGCCGATGCGGAAGGCGCGGCCCTTGGGGGCCTCGCCCGCCGCCACCTGGGTGGGCGTGAAGAAGAACACCAGGTTGCTCTGGAAGGCGTTGAGGACCAGGGCGGCGGCGATGCCGAGGGCAGCCAGCCCGCCCACGACGATGGCGAAGCGTTTTTGACGTGGTTTCATGTCAGCCTTGATCGTTGCGGTCGGCGGCAAGTTCCCGGCGCAAGGTGCGGCGGGTGTCGGCAAGCCGTTTCCTGACCAGCAGGGTTTCCATCAGCAGGGCGGCGGCGGTCACGCCGAAGCTGCCCCACACGTAGAGGCCGTAGCCCCCCATTGCGAAGAATTCGCTGGCGCTGCCCCAGTTCATCGCTGCATCTCCGGCAGTTCGGCCACCCAGGTGGTGTGGCGTTCGCGTTCGAGGATGATCGCCCGCACCCGGTAGAGCGCGATGGCGATGCTGTACATCCAGAAGGCCAGCGCCATCAGCAGCATGCCCCACAGCATGGTGGTGGCCATCGACGGCGCCTTGGTGAGGGACACCGACGCGCCCTGGTGCAGGGTGTTCCACCACTTCACCGAGAAATAGATGATCGGCACATTGACCACGCCCACCAGCGCCACGATGGCGCCCGCCTTGTCGGCCCGGCGCGGGTCGTCGATGGCGGCGGTGAGGGCGATGTAGCCGATGTAGAGGAAGAACAGGATCAGCTCGGAGGTGAGGCGGGCGTCCCACACCCACCAGGTGCCCCACATGGGCTTGCCCCACAGGGCGCCGGTCCACAGCGAGATGAAGGCGAACAGCGCGCCGGTGGGGGCCAGGGCCGCGCTCATCATGCCCGACAGGCGGGTGTTGAAGGTGATGCCGATGGCCGCCCAGAAGGCCATCACGCAGTAGATGAACATGGACATCCACGAGGCCGGCACGTGGATGAAGATGATCCGGTAGCCCTCGCCCTGCTGGAAATCGGTGGGGGCGACGAAGAAGCTGAGCCACAGCCCGGCGGCGCAGAAGGCCGTGGCGAGGGCGGCAAACCACGGCCAGGCCTTGCCGGCGAGGGGGTAGAAGCTGGCCGGTGAGGCGAACTTGAACCAGTTGATGAGGCGCTGACTCATGGGACGAATCCGGTAAAGGGTGGGGCGGCGCTATTCGAGGGCGATGCGCAGGGCGGCGGTGGCGGCCCACGGGGCAAAGAACACGCCGAGCGCCAGGAGGGCGCCCAGCAGCGACAGGTGTCCGCCCACGCCGAGGCCGGCCATGTCGGCCTCCACCGCGCCGGCGCCGAAGATCAGGGCCGGAATATACAGGGGCAGCACCAGCAGCGACAGCAGCACGCCGCCGCCGCGCAGGCCCAGGGTGAGCGCCGCGCCGATCGCCCCGATGAGCGACAGCAGCGGGGTGCCCAGCAGCAGCGACAGCATCAGGATGCCCAGCGAGCGCATCGACAGATCGAACTGGATGCCCAGCACCGGCGCCAGCAGCACCAGCGGCAGCCCGGCGGTGAGCCAGTGGGCGAGGGTCTTGCCGGCCACCAGCAGGGCCAGCGGGGTGGGCGACAGAGCCATCTGCTCCAGGGTGCCGTCGGCGTGGTCGGCGGCGAACAGGCGGTTGAGGGACAGCATGGCCGCCAGCAGCGCCGCCACCCACAGCACGCCGGGGGCGATGCGGCGCAGCAGCGCGGTCTCGGGCCCGATGCCCAGCGGGAACAGGCTCACCACGATCATGAAGAAGAACAGCGCGGTGAGCACCTCGCTCTTGCGGCGGGCGGCCAGCAGCAGGTCGCGGCGGACGATGGCGAGGAAGGCGCTCATTGGCCCAGCCTCACGCTGGAGGGCGTGCCGCCCAGCTGCACGGCCTGGTGGCTGGTGAACAGCAGCAGGCCGCCGCGGGAGAGGTGCTCGTCGAGGATCTCGCAGAGCTGGGCGACGGCGGCCACGTCGAGGGCCACGAAGGGCTCGTCGAGGATCCACAGCCGGGCCTGGCTGCACAGCAGGCGGGCCAGCGCCACGCGGCGCTTCTGGCCCTGGGAGAGTACCCGGGTGGGGAGGTCTTCGCGGCCCTTCAGGCCGATCCGGCGCAGGGCGGTGAGGGCGGTGTGTTCGTCCAGCGGGCGGCCGGCGATGGCGGCGGCGCTCTGGAGGTTCTCGAGGGCGGAGAGGTCGTCCTTGATGGAGGGGGCGTGGCCCAGGTAGAGCAGGCGGGCGTGGTACTCGTCGCGCACCTCGGAGACCGGCCGGCCGTCCCAGTCGATGCGCCCGTCGGCCGCCGGGGCGAGCCCCGCGACGATGCGCAGCAGGCTCGTCTTGCCGGCCCCGTTGGGGCCCTCCACCTGCAGCCATTGGCCCGGGGCGAGGGCGAAGTCTACAGCGGAGAAAAGACGGCGGTCGCCGCGATCGCAGGCAAGACCGTGAGCAGTGAGCATCGGCGGGTACGCAAGTCGGAGTCGGCGCATTCTGCCCGACCGACCCCGACGGGTAAACCGCGCGGATCAAGGAATTGTTCCTGCCCGCCGGCGGCGCGCGCGCCGGCCCGCCGGGGTGGCCGCGGCGCAGGCGGCCGCGGGGTGCGGCCTCAGGCCCGGAACTGGGCGGCCAGGGCTTGCAGCTTGTCGGCCAGGCGGCCGATCTGGCGCGCTTCGGCGGCCGAATCGCGGGCGATGCCGGCGTCGGTCTCGGCGCTGCGGGCGACGGATTCCATCTGCTCGGCGATGTGGCGGGTGGCGGCGCTGCTCTCGGCGAGGCTCGCGCCGATCCGCTCCACCGCGTTGCCGGCTTCGATCACCGAGGCCTCTACCGACGCGGCCACCTCGCCGGCCTGCAGGGCGTTGCGGGCGCCGGCGCCCACCTCCCGGCTGCCGGCCGCCACGGCGCCGGCCACGAGGGTGCTGGTGTCCTGGATGCGCTTGACGACCTGGGCGATCTCCTGAGTGGAGCTGCCGGTGCGTTCGGCCAGCTTGCGCACCTCGTCGGCCACCACCGCGAAGCCGCGGCCCTGCTCGCCGGCGCGGGCCGCTTCGATGGCGGCGTTGAGGGCCAGCAGGTTGGTCTGGTCGGCAATGTCGTGGATGACCTGCACTACCCGGCCGATCTCGGCGGACATCCGGGCCAGCTCGACGATGCTCTCTTCGGTGTCGGCCACGACGCGGGCGGCGCCGTTGATGCTCTCGGCGGCGTTGCGGCTGATGGTGGCGCTGTTGCGGGTGCTGGCGATGGAGCTGCGGGCGGCGGCGAGGGCGTCGCCGGCCGTGTCGCTCATCGACGCGCTGCTGGCCGACAGGCGCTCGACGGTGTCGGCGATGCCGCACAGCACGCTGGACTGGGCGGCGGTGGCGTCCACCGTGGCCTCGCTCGCGCGGGCCAGCCGGGCGCTGGAGGTGGCCAGCTCGCGGGCGCTCTGCTGGATCAGGCTGATGGCTTCGTGGAGCCGGTTGCGGAGGATGGCGACGTGGGTGAGGATCTCGCCGATCTCGTCGGTGCTGCCCGGGCGGATCGCCATGGAGAGGTTGCCGCCGGCGACGGTGGCCACCATCGCCCGGGCCCGTGCGGCCTGCCGGGCGGTGCGGGCGAGCAGGCCGGCGCCAAGGAGGAGGCCCAGCAGCACGGCGCCCAGACCGAGCCCGAGGCTGCGCCGGATGCCGGCGTCGGAGGCCGCCTTGAGTTCGGCCAGGAGGCGCGGCGAGGCTTCGTCGAGGCGCTTGATCTCGGCCAGCAGGAGATCCCGCATCTCGCGCCACTTGGGCGTCTCGTCCTTGTTGAGGAGGGCCCGGGCCTCTTCGCCCCGGCCGTCCTTCACCAGCGCGAAGATCCGCTCGTGGATCTGCTTCTGGGTGTCGCGCAGGGTCTGGACGTGGGCGGGCAGGCCCGAGGCGAAGTGCTGCTCGTCGAGGCCGCGGGCCTTGCCGGCCACGTTGTCGAAGGCGTCGGCGGCCTTGGTGTAGTTGTCGTAGGCCTTGGGGTTGCCCGGGTCGAGCATGGCGTTGCGCAGGGCCTGGCCCATCTGCAGCCCCTGGGCGTACATGCTGTAGAACTCCACCCGCCGCGCCCCGTCGCGGGCGATGTGCTCCTGGTAGCGGGCCTCGATCTGGCGCGCCGAGCGCTGGCTGTCGGCGAGAGTGGCGCAGAGCAGGACCATCACGATGACCATCACCCCGAGCAGGCGGCGGCCGATGGGCATGTTGTCGATCCGGGCCACGCTGCGCTGGGCGAAGCCGGCCAGCCCCCGCCGGCGCACGCGGCCTTCGTGCAGGCGGATCGACGGGTCGAGCTTCATCTGCCGGTAGAGGGCTTCGGCGGCGCGCACCTCGTCGGCGCCGGGCTTGACCCGCACCGACATGAAGCCGCCTTCGGGCTTGGGCGTGACCGAGGCGCGCACCCAGTAGAAGTCGCCGTTCTTGCAGCGGTTCTTGACCAGGCCGGACCAGGGCCGGCCGCGCTTGAGGGTGGCCCACAGGTCGCGGAAGGCTTCGACCGGCATGTCCGGGTGGCGGACGATGTTGTGGGGCTGGCCCAGCAGCTCGTCGCTCGAGAAGCCGCTGACGGTGACGAAGTCGTCGTTGACGAAGTTGATCCGGCCCGCGTCGTCGGTGTGGGAAATGATGGCGACGTCGTCGCCGAAAGTGCGTTCGGTGGTGGTGGTCGGCTCGTTGCTGCGCATCTGCGTGCTCTCCCTGTCGCCGCGGTGGGCGCTGTCTCGTCCGACAGTTATTTCGGCGCGCCGGGGGAAAACCTCAGCGTTCGTAGGGTCTTTTTTTCAAGCGTGCGATGGCGGCAGGGGGCGCGGCCGGCGGTCAGTGGCGGGCGGCGCTGGCGTAGCCCTGGGGCAGGGCGGCGGCGGGGATGGCGGCCGTGGGCTGGGCGGTGTGCCGGTCGGCCTCCGCATCGCCGATCTCGAGGATCTCCAGCACCTGCCGGGCCAGGCTGCGGCAGGCGTTGCCGAGGTTGGAGGGCAGGCTGTCGGGGATCTGTTTCTGCAGCAGCAGCTTGGAGGCCGACAGGCTCGCCACCGGCTGCAGCAGGCGGTCGCGGTAGTCGCCCAGGAGCTGGGCCACGTTGCGGTCGGCGGCGTCCCGTTGCCAGGCGTTGGTGGGCCACTGGGAGGGCAGGCCGTAGGCGTGGGGGAAGGTCTGCAGGTCTGCCAGGGTGGTGCGCAGGTCTTCGTGGGAATCCCGGAAGGGCACGATCACGATGTCCGAGAGGCTGTCGAGCAGGCGGTCCACGTCGGCCCGGTTGCCACCGCCGTCGATCACGCCGACCCAGCCTTCCATGGTGCGCAGCTTGCCGACGATCTTGTGCAGAGCCTCCGGCGTGCGTCCGTCGGCGGTCACGTAGCGGCGTCCGTCGGGGGCCAGCGGCTCGCGATGGGTGTCGGTCAGCACGCAGGCCGAGCGCTGACCGAGCAGGCCCAGGCCCTGACACAGCATGTGGGACAGGGTCGTCTTGCCGGTGCCGCCCTTGTTGCCGATGACGCAGATGATGCGGGACATGGTGGAGATCCTCTCGCTGAACGCAAGGCGCGATGACGCCATTATTGCTGCCTTAACGGCCGGACGAGGGGCGGAATTGAGGGGGGATTCGACCGCTTATCGGCGATCAAAACCTTTTGACGCCAAGGGCTTGGGGGCGGGCTCAGGGCCGGCGGGCAGGTAGCAGTAGAGCCGCGTGCGGCGGCGGTCGGGCACCTCGATCACCTGCTCCGGTTCGACGCCCCCGACCGGAAAGCTGTTGCTCACCAGCAGCGCGCCGGGGCGCAGTTCGGCGCGGGCCTTGTCCCACACCGCGTTCATCGGCACCGGGGAGAGGAAGGCATACACCAGATCGTAGTCGCCCCAGGGCATCTTGAAGAAGTCGCCCCGGGCCAGCGCGATGTTGGGCTGGTGGCGGGCCAGCAGGCGCGACAGCAGGTAGGGCGCGGGGGCCGATTCGACGCCCTCGCAGCGGCAATCCGGCCGCAGCCGGGCCAGCGGGCGCAGCAGCGAGCCGGTGCCGCTGCCCAGATCGAGCACCGACGGCGGCCGATCCCGGCGCAGCAGGCCGGCCACCGCCTCGGCGGTGCGCGGGTTGGAGAGGAACAGCGGCACCTGGGTGCGGAAGCTGCTCCAGTAGATCGCCGCGAACACTGCGAAGGCCGCCAGATACCAGCCCGGGGCGATCTGCAGCGCCAGCGCACCGGCCACCACCGGCATGAAGCCCAGGTGGATCCAGCGCCACCAGCGGTCGCTGCGGAGCAGCGTGGCGATGCCCGCGGCGGCGATGGCCTGGACGGCCACCACCGGCCACGCCCCCGGCGGCAGCAGCCCGCCCCGTCCCGCCGCGTAGGCGACACCCACCCCGCCCAGCTGGGCCAGCAGGGCCTTGAGGGCGGGCGGCAGGGTGAAGGCAGACAGGCGGCGCATGGGCTGCAGTTTAGCGTGTTGCACACGATGGGCGTAGGCGCGAAAGACGGCGGAATGCCGATGGTATTCTGTCGTCCCTTTCCTTGCGGAGTTGAACGTGCAGCCTGAGCATGCCCTCGCCATCGTCGGGCGAGCCTTGAACCGCGCTGCGTCGGCGCCGGGCGGCCTGCCCTCCAACCGGGAGCTGCGCGCAGCGGTGGCCTGCCTGCTGGCCGTGCCGCCGGTGCCGGCCCTGGCGGCCGAGCGGGCGCGCCTGGAGGCGGCCCTCGCGGCGCCCACCCTGCGGATCGACGCGGCCTTCGAGGCGAGCCTGGCGGCGCTGGCCGATCACCTGCGCAGCCTGCACCCCGTGGCGCCGCCTGGGTGGGCCGGGGAGGCGCCGGCGGGCTGCCCGCCCGACGACATTCCGCGGGGCGTCCGGCTGGGGCGCGCGGCGGCGTTGTGCATCCTGGCCTACGCTGGGTACGGCCTGTTCGTCGACAAGCGGCTCATCCAGTTGCCGGTGCGGTGGCGGGCGCGGCTGGTGGATTCCCTGCACCTGCACGGGGTGGTGGCGTGGACCATGGCCGCCGCCGTGCTGTGCGCGGTGGCGGTGCTCCTCAGCGCGGTGGTGGATCACTACGACCCGCGCGATAACGGTGCGGCCTACCAGCGCTTCGCGGCCCGGGGCTATCAGGCTGCGTGGACGCTCGGCGTCGTCGCGATGCTGCTGCACGGCGTCACGCTGCTGCTCGTGCAAATAAAGGGCTGACGCCTCAGGCCGCGTCTGCCGGTCGGTGGCCGGCCTCGCGCCACCTTGCCAGCAGCGCCTCGCGCTTTTCGGCCGCCCGCTGCATGGCCGCCGCCTTGACGTGCCCGTAGCCGCGGATCTCGTCCGGCAGGCGGGCCAGCTCGATGGCGATGGGCAGGCGCCCGGCGTCGAGTTCGCCGATCAGTCGGCCAAGGTCGGCTTCGTACCGGGCGATCAGCGCCCGCTCGGCCTTGCGCTCCGGGTGGTAGCCGAAGACGTCGAAGGGCGTGCCGCGCAGGCGCCGCAGCTTCGCCAGCCAGCCAAACGCCGTCTTCATCCAGGGGCCAAACTTGAGCTTGCGGATGCGTCCGGAGTCCGGATCGGGCCGCGCCAGGAAGGTGGGCGCGAGGTGGAAGCTCACCCTGAAATCGCCCTCGAAGCGCTCGCCGATCTGCTGCCAGAAGGCCGGGTCGGCGTAGAGCCGGGCCACCTCGTACTCGTCCTTGCAGGCCAGCAGTTTGAAGTAGCCGTCGGCCACCGCGTCGGCGAGGCGCTGGCTGCCCAGGGCGGCTTCGGCCTCGCGCACCCGGGCGACGAAATCGGTGTAGCGGCGGGCGTAGGCGGCGTCCTGGTAGGCGGTGAGGAAGGCCGCGCGGCGGGCGATGCGCTCGTCCAGGTAGCGGGGCGCCGAGGCTGGACGCAGCGGGATGACGGCCGGCGGCGCCACGACGCGTTCGACCGCGGCCCGGTCTACCGCCGCCCGGCGGCCCCAGGCGAAGGCCTGACGGTTCATCTCGATGGCCGCGCCGTTCAGCGCGATGGCCTTGTCGAGGCTGGCCTCGCTCACCGGCACCCAGCCCTTCTGCCACGCAAAGCCGAGCAGGAACAGGTTGGTGGCGATGGCGTCGCCCAGGAGCGCGGTGGCCAGCGCCGTGGCGTCGAGGAAGCTGCAGCCCTCGCGGCCGACGGCCTCGACGATCGCGGCCTGCATCTTGTCGAGGGGGAACTGCCAGTCCGGGTTGCGGGTGAATTCCGATGTGGGCGTCTCGGCGCAGTTGACCACCCCGTGGGTGGTGCCCACCGCCATCCGCGACAGGGCGTCGGCGCTGGCGGTGACCACCACGTCGCCGCCGATCACCGCGTCGGCCTCGCCCACCGCGATGCGCACCGCGTGGAGCTGGGCCGGGTCGTCGGCGATGCGGATGTGGCTGAACACCGAGCCGCCCTTCTGGGCGAGGCCGGTCATGTCGAGCACGGTGACGCCCTTGCCGTCCAGGTGCGCGGCCATGCCGATCAGCGCGCCGATGGTGACCACGCCGGTGCCGCCCACGCCGGTGACCAGGATGCCCCACGGCCGGGCGGTGGCGGGCAGGGCGGGGGCGGGCAGGGGCGGCAGGTGGCTGGCGTCCATCGCGGCGGCGCGGCCCTTCTTCAGCCGCCCGCCTTCGATGGTCACGAAGCTCGGGCAGAAGCCGTTCATGCACGAGAAATCCTTGTTGCAGGCCGATTGGTCGATCTGCCGCTTGCGGCCGAACTCGGTCTCGACGGGCAGGATCGCCATGCAGTTGGATTCGCGCCCGCAGTCGCCGCAGCCCTCGCACACCGCCTCGTTGATGAAGACGCGGGTATGCGGGTCGGGGTAGGTGCCGCGCTTGCGGCGGCGGCGCTTTTCGGCGGCGCAGGTCTGGTCGAACACCAGCGCCGACACGCCGGGCAGGGTGCGCAGCTCGCGCTGGATCGTCTCCAGCTCGTCCCGGTGGCGGATCGCCACCCCGTGGGGGATGTCGGCCACGTGCCAGGGGCGGTCGGTGCCGTCGGTGACCAGCACGATGCTGCCCACGCCTTCGGCCTGGAGCTGGCGTAGCAGCCGCGGCACGGTGAGTTCGCCATCCACCGGCTGGCCGCCGGTCATCGCCACCGCGTCGTTGAAGAGGATCTTGTAGGTGATGCCGCCGGTGGGCTGGCGGCCCCGGGGGGCGCGGTTGAAGGCCGCCACCGCCTGACGGATCGCCAGGATGCCGGAGTGGAAATAGGTGCCGTCGCCCAGGTTGGCAAAGATGTGCGGCTCGTCGGTGAAGGGCGCCTGGCCCACCCACGGCACGCCCTCGCCGCCCATCTGGGTGAAGGGGCCGGTGCGCCGGTCGGGCATGAAGCTGGCCATGTAGTGGCAGCCGATGCCGGCGGTGGCGCGGCTGCCTTCCGGCACCTTGGTGGAGCTGTTGTGGGGGCAGCCGGGGCAGAAGGTGGGCACCCGGTCGATGGCGAACACCCGGTGGGCCAGGGTGTTGTCCTTGGCCTGCAGGAAGGCCAGCCGGCTCTCGATGCGCGCCGAGGTGAAGAAGCGCCCGATGCGCGCGGCGATCGCCCGGGCGATCATCGCCGGAGAGAGTTCGCCCGCCGCCGGCAGCAGCCACTCGCCGTGGTCGACGGTGACCCGCCCGTCCGGCCCCGGCGTGGCGATCGTCGCCCACTCGCCTTTCTCGTCGAACTTGCCCACCACCCGCGGGCGTACGTCCTCGCGCCAGTTGTAGAGTTCCTCCTTGAGCTGGTATTCGAGCAGCTGGCGTTTTTCTTCCACCACCAGGATCTCGTCCAGCCCTTCGGCAAAGCGGCGCACGCCCTCGGCCTCCAGCGGCCACACCATGCCCACCTTGTAGAGCCGGATGCCGATCTCGGCCGCGAGCGCCTCGTCGATGCCCAGGTCGTCGAGGGCCTGCCGCACGTCCAGGTAGCTCTTGCCCGACGTGATGATGCCCAGCCGCGGCGCGGGGGAGTCGATCGTCACCCGGTTGAGCCGGTTGGCCCGGCAGTAGGCCAGCGCGGCGTAGAGCTTGAAGTGCAGCAGGCGGCGCTCCTGCACCAGCGGCGGGTCGGGCCAGCGCAGGTTGAGGCCGTCCGGCGGCAGCGCAAAGTCGGTGGGCGTGACGGTGGTCACCCGCTGCGGGTCCACATCCACCGACGCCGAAGTCTCCACCGTGTCGGCCAGCGCCTTGAAGGCCACCCAGCAGCCCGAATAGCGGGACAGCGCCCAGCCATGCACGCCGTAGTCGAGGTACTCCTGCACCCCCGCCGGGGCCAGCACCGGCATCATCATCGACTTGAAGAAGTGGTCGGTCTGGTGGGGCAGGGTGGACGACTTGGCCGCGTGGTCGTCGCCGGCGATGGCCAGCACCCCGCCGAAGCGGCTGCTGCCGGCCGCGTTGGCGTGGCGGAACACGTCGCCGCAGCGATCCACCCCCGGCCCCTTGCCGTACCACATGGCAAACACGCCCTGCACCCGCGCCTTGGGCGACAGGGCCACCTGCTGGCTGCCCCACACGGCGGTGGCGGCCATGTCCTCGTTCACGCCGGGCTGGAACACGATGTCGTGGCGGGCCAGGTGGTCCTGGGCCTTCCACAGGCTCAGGTCCAGCCCGCCCAGGGGCGAACCCCGGTAGCCGGACACGAAGCCCGCGGTGTTGAGCCCGGCGGCCCGGTCGCGCTCGCGCTGGATGAGCAACAGGCGCACCAGGGCCTGATAGCCGGTGAGATACACGCGGCCGCTGTCAACGGTGTATTTGTCGTCGAGACTGGCGCCGGGGGTCGGCTTGAGGGGGAGGTCCTGCTCGGCCATGGTGGTGTCCTCGCCAAATCGGGGTGCGACTGCGGGATGGCGCGGCCTTGTGGGCGGCGCCCGGTCCGGGGCGGAATCTGGAGTTTGGATACAAAGAATTGCCGCGGGTTCCGGCGGCATGCAAGGCCGGTGCAAAGCGGGGCCGTTATGCTTGCGGCTGGAGCGACGACCGGAAGGCTGCGATGGCCAGGCAACGAACCGCCCGGGGGGCACCCGCCCCCGCGGGCCCCAGCGACGAACTCATCCTTGGCCGGCTCGCCTTCGGGCCCGGTCCGGCGGCCGAGCGCCAGCACCTGCGCGAGGCGGGCCTGTCGGCGTGGCTGGCCGAGCAGCTCGCCCCGCCCGAGGGCGACGACCCCGACTGCGCCGCACGGCTGGCCGCCGCCCGCCTGCGCATGCGCTACGACGCGGGCAAGGCGCCGGGGCCGGAATACCCGGCGATGGACGAGCTGCGCCCCCTCGATACGCTTGCCGCGCCCATCGCCCAGCTCTGGCCGCTCACCGACTACAAGCGCCCGATGGCCGGCCCCGAACGCTTCCGCCCGCGCAGCGAGGTGGCCGCGGCCTGCCTGATCCGCGCCGTCTACAGCCGCTGGCAGCTGCGCGAGGTGCTGGTGGATTTCTGGCACAACCACTTCAACGTGGACGCCAGCCAGACGGTGCAGGTGGCGGTGGCCCTGCCCACCTACGACCGGGACGCGATCCGCCGCCACGCCCTGGGCAACTTCCGGGAGTTCCTCGAAGCCGTGGCCGGCAGCACCGCCATGCTCTACTACCTCAACAACCGCTCGTCCCGCGCCGGCGCCGCCAACGAGAACTACGCCCGCGAACTCTTCGAGCTGCACAGCCTGGGCCGCGAGCACTACCTCAACGAGTTCTACAACCGCTGGCGCGACGTGCCCGGCGCCCTCAAGGGCCAGCCGCGCGGTTTCATCGACCAGGACGTGTACGAAGCCGCCCGCGCCTTCACCGGCTGGGTGGTGGAGGACGGCAGCGGCCTGGGCGGGGCCGAGCGGCTGCCCGCCAGCGGCCGCTTCGCCTACGTCGAAGGCTGGCACGACAACTACCAGAAGCGCGTGCTGGGGGTGGAGTTCGACCCCTTCCAGCCGGCCCTCGCCGACGGCCGCAAGGTGCTCGATCTGGTGGCCGACCACCCCGCCACCGCCCGCCACCTGAGCGGCAAGCTGTGCCGTCGGCTGGTGGGCGAGGGCGCCTCGCCGCGGCTGCTGTCCGCCGCCGCCGACCTGTGGTGGCGGGCCCGCCGCCAGCCGGACCAGATCGCCCGGGTGGTGGAACTTATTGCCCTGTCGCCCGATTTCGCCCGCAGCGGCGGCGCCCGGGTGCGGCGTCCGCTGGCGCTGGCGGCGGCCTTCGTGCGCGGCAGCGGCATGGATTTCAGCGCCAGC
This sequence comes from Zoogloea sp., assembly GCF_041904905.1. Taxonomy (GTDB): domain Bacteria; phylum Pseudomonadota; class Gammaproteobacteria; order Burkholderiales; family Rhodocyclaceae; genus Zoogloea. The sequence continues at coordinate 25,688 of NZ_JAYRMI010000021.1, forward strand.
GAGGGGCTCGTGGCCGGCCTGGGCTACGCCGGGGAGCGCCTGTTCGGCTGGGGGCCGCCCACCGGCCACCCCGAGGAGACCGCCTACTGGCTCAGCGCCAACGGCCTGCGCCAGCGCTGGCAGCTGGTGCAGGGGCTGGCGGAGAACCGCTGGGGCAACGGCGCGGTGGACCCGGCCCGCCTGCCCGGCGCCGCGGCCGGCAGCGCCGGGCAGGTGGCCGAGGCCCGCGCCGCGCGCCGCGTGGGCCCGGCCGGCGCCCCGGTGGCGGCGGCGATCCTGGCCGGCCTCGCCGTCGACCCGGCCCGGCCGCTGGATGCCACCCGCCCCGCCGACGCCAACCTGCTGCGGCGCATCCTGGCCTTCGCGGCGATGAGCGCCGAGTTCCAGACCTGCTGACGAGAGGCGCCCCATGACGACCCGCCGCGATTTCCTCAAAGCCTGCGCCGCCGCCGGTGCCCTCGCCCCGGGCCTGGGGCTGGGCCGGCTGGCCTTCGCCGCCGACGGCCCGCCCGCGCCGCTGCTGCTGGTGGTCTTCCAGCGCGGTGGTTGCGACGGGCTCAACCTCGTCGCCCCGGCCAACGACAAGCCCTACATCGACGCCCGCCCGCCCGAGCTGCGGGTGCTCGACGGGGGCGAGCGCCCCGGGCTGGCGCTGGCCAACGGGCTGGGCAGCGGGCTCGACTTCCGCCTGCACCCGGAGGCGACGCCGCTCTTCGAGCTGTACGAGGCCGGCCGGCTGGCGGTGATCCACGCCGCCGGGCTGATGAACGCCACCCGCAGCCACTTCGAGGCCCAGGATCTGATCGAGCGCGGGGTGGTGAATCAGCTCGACTACGCCCGCAGCGACAGCGGCTGGCTTACCCGCTATCTGGCCGCCATCGGCGAGCGCGGGGGCGACGACCGGCGCATCGCCGCGGTGTCGGCCAACGCCGGCCTGTCGGCCTCGCTGCTGCGTTACGACGACGCGCTGGCGCTGCCCGATCTCTCCGGCGGCGTGCCGCTGGCCGGGGGCAAGGACGCCGCCGCCGTGCTCGCCCGGCTCTACCCCGCCGGCACGGCCGACCCGGTGCGCCAGGCCGGCGCCCGGGTGCTGGCCCGCACCGCGCTGATCGATGCGCGCCTGCCCCGCCAGCCCGACGGCCGGCTGGCGCCCTACGCGCCGCCCGGCGCCAACTACGAGAACAACGGCTTCACCCAGGGCCTGCAGGCCATCGCCCGGCTGGCGAAGATGGACGTGGGCCTGCGGGTGGCGTGCATCGACCACGCCAGCTGGGACACCCACGACGCCCAGCCCGGCCGCTTCAACGCGCTGGTGGGCCAGCTCGCCCGCGGGCTGGCGGCCTTTCACCGGGACATGGCGGCCGCCGGGCTGCCGCTGCGGGTGGTGGCGATGACCGAGTTCGGCCGGCGCCTGCGCGCCAACCGCAGCCAGGGCACCGACCACGGCCACGGCGCGGCGATGCTGGTGCTGGGCGACGGGGTGCGCGGCGGGCGGATGGCCGGCGAGTGGCCGGGGCTCGAAACCCCGCACCTCGATCAGGGCGTCGATCTGGCGGTGACCACCGACCACCGCCACGTGCTGGCCGAGCTGCTGGCGCTGCCCGAGCGCGACCGGGCGGCGGTCTTCCCGGGCCTCGCGGCGCGGCCCGCGCTGGGGCTGGTGGGCTAGAAGTAGCGCTGCCAGCCCAGCGCCATGCGGCGCTCCTGGCGCCCGTCGGCGCTCAGTTCGGCGCGGGTCCATTCGTACTCCGCCACCAGGTTGTTGTCGCGGCCCAGGCTGTGGCGCAGCAGGGCGCGGGCCTGGCTGCGCTCCAGGCGCCCGTCGTTGAACCACTGGCGGCTGGCCTCCAGCTGCAGGCGGGTGGCCGGGGCCGGATCCCACAGCACGCCGGCCAGGGGGCCGGTGCCGATGGCCCAGCGCTTCTCCAGGTGGCCGTGGGCGAGGAGCTGGTTCTCCAGGAAGACGTAGCCCATCAGCGGGCCGGCGCCCGACGTCCATTCCCACGCCGCGCCGGGGCCGCCGGCCACCGTGGGGCTGGGGGCGAGCCGGTAGCCCAGGCTGCGCTCCCAGCCGAAGCGCACCTTCCACGACAGGGGCTGGGTCCATTCCCGGCGCGGGGCGACGGAGACGATATCCACCGGCAGAAAACGATCCAGCCGCCAGCCGTGGCCTTCGCGCTGGCTGGCTGCGATGTCGAAGAAGCGGATCTGGGCGCCGCGGCTGTAGCCGGTCTCCGGGTCGAGCAGGTCGTGGTAGGCCGGGCGCAGGCCCAGGAACAGCGCCGGGGCGCCGGCGGCCCGCCCCGCCGCCAGCCCGAAGCGGCCGGAGGCGTGGCCGGTCTCGGGGCGGGGCGGCACCGGCACGCTGCCGGTGTCGATGGCGGGCAGCTGGCTGCGGGTGGTCTGGATGGCCTTCAGGCGGGCCAGGGCGTCGTCCCGGTCGAGCTTGCCGGCGTGGCCGCGGAAGGCCACCAGCCGGTCGGCAAACTCCAGCTGTTCGATGGCCAGCGGCGCGGTGCCCAGGCTCGCGGGCGTCTGCCGGCCGTCGGCCACCGCGATGGCGGCGGCCATGGCCGCGGGCGGCAGGCGGCTGGCCCGGTGGGCAAGCTCGGTGCCGCCGGCGGGGCGGAAGGCGATCTCGGTCACCAGGCCCGGCACCTCCACCACGCCCTTGACCGTATCCACCGGGATGGCGGTGAGGGGAAAGCGCCGGGACACCCGCAGGCCCGGCCGGGCCACGTCGAGCAGGCGCAGGATCATGTACGAGCAGTTCTCGTCGAAGAACCAGTAGTCGAAGCGCGTGGCGCCGATCTCCCAGGCGTGGCGCAGCAGCTGGCGGGTCTCGTCGGGCGTCAGGTTGAGCCGGTATTCCCACACGTCGCGGCTCTCCATGTCGCTGTATTCGCGCACCTTCACGTAGTAGGGCGAGCTGGACAGGGTGCCGGGGTAGAAGCCGAAGAGGCCCTTCATGGCGAAGGTGAAGCCGTCGGTGGCGTCGGCCTTGGCGGCGTAGTTGATGGTGTAGGCGAGCAGCCGGGTGGCGTCGGTCTGGCCTTCGGCGTCGATGCGCAGCAGGGTGTGGCCGAACATCGAGGCGGGGCTGTTCACGTAGGCCGACGGGAACACCAGGGTGGCGCCCGCCGGGCGGATTTCGGCGGCCCAGGCGGAAAGCCGCGGGCAGGGCCGGTCGGGGGTGGCCTGGGCGAGCTGGGGCAGGCGCGACTTGAGCCAGTGGAATCGGGCCGGGAAGCGGCACTGGGGGTGCTCGTCGGGGGCGTCGGGGCGGGCGGGCTCGACGAGCCGGGCGAGGGTGGCGTCGAGTTCGGCGGCGGCGTTGGTGGCGCCGTCGGGGGCGTTGAAGAAGCCGGCGTCGTCGGCCAGGCTGCGCAGGCGGCCGGTGACCGGGGCGGGCTCGTACTGCAGCAGGTCGGCCCAGGCGGGGTCGTCGGCGAGCTGGGCTGCGCGGGCGGCGGCCTGGAGTTGGGGCAGCGCGATGGCGGTGTCGGCCCGGGCGGGCTGCGCGGCCAGCGCGAGCAGGGGGATGAGGGCGGAGATGAGGACGGGGACGAGGGGGGCGGGCAGGGTCTTCATCGGGGGCGGGCAGGCAACAAAAAGCCCTGTGCGGGCACAGGGCTTGAGGTGCGGCGGGTGGGCATCGCCAGCCCGCCGGAGAGGGGCTTACACCGCGTCGGCGTACTTGGCCAGGCGGGCGTCGGATTGCAGCGCGGCCTTGAGCTGGGTGGCGATGCTGTCGGCGGAGTCGACCGAGGCGAAGATGTCGGCGTGACGGGCCTTGGCGAGGCTGACGAAGGCGGCCTTGTCCTGGGCGTCGATCTTCAGCAGGGCGGCCAGCGCGTCCAGGGTTTCGCCCTGGCCGGAGGCGGCGTCGCGGGCCAGCTGGGCCTTGTTGCCGTCGATGAACATGGCGGTCTTCCAGTTGGAGCTGACCACGCCGTCCTGGGTGCAGCCCAGGGTGCCGGAGGTGATGCCGAAGGTCTGGTTGCCGAAGGTGCCGTTGGTGGTGACGGCCAGCACTTGCGGGACGATGCCCTTCTGACCTTCGAACACCTTGGAGCCCAGACCGCAGGAGCCGACGTTGTTGGCGGTGGCAAAGGCGGAGGCGGGGAGGAGGACAGCCAGGGAAATCAGCAGTTTCTTCATAGTCGTTACCCTCTTCATGCGTTGTTGGAAGTTTGTTCGTGCTGCCGGATGATGCCGGAACGATGTTAGCGCATTCCGGCGGGAGCGGTGCTTACCCGCTTCAAATGTTGTATTTGCGCAAATCGGGTGGCGGGTGGGTCAGAACAGGTCGATCTCGCCGGCGCTCACCGCGGTCTGGCCGACCGCCTCGAAGCGGATCTCGGCGGCGGAGCGGGTCGACTCGTGGAGCAGGTGGGTGAGGGTGCTCACCCGGCGCTGGATGCGGGTGAGGCCGTCCTTTTCATCCACGTCCCGGTGGGCGTCGAAGAAGCCCTGGGTGTAGCGGCGCATGAAGGCGGTGTGCTGCTGCAGCTTGCCCAGCACCTGGCTCACGATGTCCTCGAACTGCATCGACAGGATGCCCTGCATCACCAGCCGGTGGATCGATTCGGACACCTCGTTGATGCGCTGCGCCTGCACGGCAGTGCGGGCGTTGAGTTCGCTCATCTCGGCCCAGATGGCGTTCACGTTGTCTTCCGACGCGCGGGCCTTGCTGATGTCGGTGGAGGCCGACACATCCACCGCCACCCCCACGTCGTCGATGGCGACGTGGATCTCCCGGAGCAGGGTTTCGATCTGGGTGCTGAACACCTCGGTGCGCTGGGCGAGCTTGCGCACCTCGTCGGCCACCACCGCAAAGCCGCGGCCCGCCTCGCCGGCCCGGGCGGCCTCGATGGCGGCGTTGAGGGCCAGCAACTCGGTCTGGTTGTTGATCTGGTTCACCTCGGTCATCAGCCGGGTGACCGCGTTCACCTTCTCGCGCATGGCCATGAAGCGGGCGGCGATGTCGGCGCCGCTGGTCTGCAGCGCCCCCACGGTGAGCACGAACGCCCGCAGCGCCTCGCGGGTTTCCTCGGCAAAGCGCTGCAGCCCGCTGTGCTGCCGGGCCTGGTCTTCGTTGGCGGCCAGGGCCACCAGCTCGTCCACCTGCTGGCGCAGCTGCTCCCGGTGGTCGTTGCCGCCCATGGCCTGGGCGGCGCTGGCCACCACCTCGTTCATCTGGGTGAGGGATTCGCCCAGCCGGGCGTAGTGGGCCTCGCTCTCGGCGGCGATGCGGTCGCACAGGGTGTCGTACTCGAGCACCCCGGAGTCGATGCGCTCGCGCTGCCGGCGGGTGTGCTCGCGGGCGCGGGCCCGGGCCCGGTGGCTGATGACGGTGGCGGCGATGAGCGCCGCGATCACCCCGCCGCCCAGGGCGTAGTGCAGCCAGGCCGGGGCGCCGGCGGTGTGGGCCACGATGCCGGCCAGGGCCAGCACGATGCCGGAGAGCGTGGCGATGTCATCGGCGCGGATGGAGGAGGCGGACATGGCGGATCGCGGGGGTGCGGTGGACGATCCCTCGGGTATCGACCCCGCCCAGGCCGACTTGATCGCCGGATTGTTAATTCCGGATAAATCTGCGGGCCGCCCCGCCACCCCCCGCCGGCGGGAGGATCAGCCGATCACCTTGCCCGGGTTCATCAGCCCCAGCGGGTCGAGCGCGGCCTTGAGGCTGGCCATCACCGCCACCCCCTCGCCGTGCTCGGCGAGCAGGAAATCCTTCTTGCCGATCCCGATGCCGTGCTCGCCGGTGCAGGTGCCGTCCAGCTGCAGCGCCCGCTCGACGATGCGCCGGCCCAGGGCCTCGGCGGCGTGCACCTGCTCGGGCTTGTCCGGCTCGGTGAGGATCACCACGTGGAAGTTGCCGTCGCCCACGTGGCCCACGATAGGGGCGATCATCCCGCTGGCGTCGATCTCGGCCTGGGTGGCGGCGATGGCCTCGGCCAGCCGCGAGATGGGCACGCACACGTCGGTGGTGATGCCGCGGCTGCCCGGCAGCAGGTTGAGGCAGGCGAACAGCACGTCGTGGCGGGCCTGCCACAGGCGGGTGCGGTCTTCGGGGCGGGTGGCCCACTCGAAATCCAGCCCGCCGTTGTCGCGGGCCAGCTCCTGCACGGTCTGGGCCTGCTCCTCCACGCCGGTGGGCGAGCCGTGGAACTCGAAGAACAGCATCGGCGATTCGCGAAGCAAGGTCTTGCTGTAGCGGTTGACCGCCTGCACCGTGAGGGTGTCGAGCAGCTCGATGCGCGCTACCGGCACGCCCAGCTGGATGGTCTGGATCACCGTGCGCACCGCGCTGGCCACGTCCGGAAAGGCGCAGGTGGCGCTGGAGATCGCCTCCGGCAGCGGATGCAGGCGCACCGTAAGCTCGGTGACGATGCCCAGGGTGCCCTCCGCGCCCACGAACAGGCGGGTCAGGTCGTAGCCCGCCGACGACTTGCGGGCCCGCCCGCCGGTGCGGATCACCCGGCCGTCGGCCAGCACCACCTCCAGCCCCAGCACGTTCTCGCGCATGGTGCCGTAGCGCACGGCGTTGGTGCCGCTGGCCCGCGTCGAGGCCATGCCGCCGAGGCTCGCATCCGCGCCCGGATCGATGGGGAAGAACAGCCCCGTGCCGTGCAGCGCCGCGTTGAGCGCCTTGCGGGTGACGCCCGGCTGCACTACCGCGTCCATGTCCTCGTCGTGGAGGGCGACCACCCGGTTCATCTCCGACAGATCGACGCTGATCCCGCCGTTGGTGGCCAGGATGTGCCCCTCCAGCGAGCTGCCCACCCCAAACGGGATCACCGGCACCCGGTGCGCGTGGCACAGCCTGACCACCTCCACCACCTCGTCGGTGGAATGCGGCCACACCACCCCATCGGGCAGCGCATCGGCAAAGTGCGACTCGTCGTGCCCGTGGTGGGCGCGCACGGCTTCGGCAGTGGAGAAACGCTTGCCGAACCGTGCGGCAAGGGCTTGGGTGAAGGCATCGGGCAGGGGCATGGCGGGGGGGAAGTGGGGATTGGGAAGTGGGCGAGAGGGTAGCGCGGTTTGGGGCCGTGGGGCAGTGGGGAGTGGGGAGTGGGGGGTGAGGAGTGAGGGGTGAGGAGTGAGGAGTGAGGAGTGAGGAGTGAGGAGGGCGGGCGGCGCTAACGCCGATTTACGGAGATGCGCGCGCCCACCCGGCGGGGTGTAGGTCGGCGTTAGCCCGCAGGGCGTAACCCGACGTTGGGGTAGTGAGGCGTAGGTCGGGTTCGCGCAGCGTCACCCGACATGTCCCCGCCCCGTCCGACACCCCGACCGGATGAAGCGCCCGTCACACCTGCCACCCCAGGCACCGGCCTCGCCCGGCGCCAAACGACTCCCGCCTGACACGCCCGGCCGCCGGGGTAAGGCCGACCCCTTCGAGGGGCCCGTTCACCCTCGATTGCCTAATCTTTAGGCAATCGACCCTCCCGATTACCCTCTGCTGCCTAAACTTTAGGCACTGCCGCCTCATTGTCAGGCAGCGCTGCCTAAAGTTTAGGCAATGTCGCCTAAAAATGAGGCAGTCGAGGGTGCCGTTCACCCTCGATTGCCTAAAGATCAGGCAGCGTCGCCTAAAAGTTAGGCAGTGGAGGGGGGCAATTACCCCCTGTCGATGAAAAACCACCCCCCACCCCCTCAAACCCCGGGCCGGGCTCAGGCCGCGCTGTCGGCCTTGGGCGGCGCGGTGCGGCGCACGTTGGAACGCATGGTCTCCTTCAGCGGCGTCACGTTGTCGGCCTTGCCGAAGGTCTTGAGCAGCCGGTAGCCGTCGTAGCTCGCCGAGAGGATGTCACTGCCCAGGGCCACCTGGGTATCGGCGCACTTGGCCGCCAGCGCCTGCAGGCGGATCAGCCGCGGGCGCAGCGCATCGAAGGCCGCCAGATCGCGCTTCAGCTCGTCCAGATCGAAGCCCGGCGGCAGGGCCTGCCTGTTCTGGTCGAGGATCGCGACGGTCTGCCGGCAGAAAGTCTCGCTCTTGTCCCCGATCTTGGTGAGCTGCCGCATCTGCTCCGGCGTAAGCGACACGAAAACATCCATCACCCCCTCGATGGCATCCAGCGCCCCATCGAACTTGGGCAGGTTGTCGGTGAGATCGAGGGACACGAGGTTTTGCGTCATGACGGTTCTCCTGAAGTCGGATGATGTTGTGTGAAAGTACAGCAATGCGTTGTTTACGCTTTTCAAATAATACATGAATGTAGGCGACATAGATTTGTGGGTGACGGGTGGGTGTGCGCAGCCGGATTGTTGGCGAGCCTCGAAAACCGCGGTAAGAGTAACGTCGCGACCGACGAAGCGCTGCTGGTCCGCCAGCGATTTGGCGGTGGCTCGGGTGGGGGCGAACACAGCAGCGGGGCTGGGCTCAGGCAGGACGTTACCGTTGAGTTGGCTGCTGCTGGGCGCGGGGTTAGCGTTGGTGTAGAGCGCGGGGAGAACCACGGCGCCGGCGAGTTCGCCGGATGGAGCGAGGATAAGCACTTGCTCCTCGACGGTGGGCGCGCTCTAGCTGGGGTGCGCCAGCCCGCCACGTAAACCAGGGGAGCCAGGTGGTGACGATGTCGCCGGAGCGGACGCGGACGCGGGCGGCGGGGTGGTCGATCTGCTCGATGGTGCCGAGGCGATGCGTGTTGGCCAGCCGGCGGGCGAGGTTGATTACGTCGAGGAGATCAGGGGAGAGGGATGGCATGCGCGGCGATCCGTGATGGGGGGGCCGTCAGGATGCCGCGCGCGCGGGAGGGGGAGGGAGGTTAGGGTTGTACTGTGGTTGGCCTTACTTCATTCACGACAAGTATCTGAATCTTAAATTTGAACTTGATATTCTTTTTAGATGGCCAACAATGAAAAGTGCTCGTATGAGCATTTCATTCAAACCATCGATCAGCCTTGGTCGGTGCGTCGACACCACAGGGAGGCATCATGAAAGTCAGGACTGTAGTTGTCGGTTCGGTTTCCGCTTTGCTGCTTAACGCGTGCGGATTCATGAACGTTAAGGACCCGGACGAAAAGATCGCGAGCGTGTCTGAGGTGCTCAATCTCGTCAAAGACGAGATTACGGTTTACCGGATGACGGAGGCAAAGGTGCAGCCGAACACGGGGACGTGCTACGACGGGAAAAAGCCGATGAACTTGGTTCCGAAGGCAGTGACGGCAACGCTCAAGACCGTTGCGACGCGCACGCGTGAGCCGACTGCGGGTGTTGCGGACCCGATTGGCGTAGTGAGCTTCGATCCGAGCTTTTCAGGGGAATACGGGCGGACCCACTCTCAGACGGTGGTGGTAAGTCTCGTGCCGCAGGATCAAACGAGCGATACCAAGCCGAAGGAAGGTAACCATGAGATCGCTTCGGCGATCAGTGCTCTCCGCGATCAGATACTGGCGGTTGACCATAGTCGCGTCCCTTGTCTGAGTACTGAACTCGGCAAGGACAATCCGATCAAGTTGTCCGTTGAGTTCAGCGTGTCGAACAAGAGCACCGGTGGCTTCGAGTTGAAGCTCGTGGCCTTCAAGTTTGGGAACAAATACACCAAGTCGAGCGAGTACACGCAGACGCTCGACATGGAGTTTGCAATGTCACCTGGCGCAACCGTTTTGGCGGTTCCAAAGGCAGACCAGTAAGCGGGCTGAACGGGCATGTAGCGAGCTGCACGTGCTACATGCCGCGCTCCATCTTGCCCCAATCACCCAATGATTCAGGAACTGGCGATCTCGGGCACCCAGCACTCGACGCCCGTGCCGGTGATCCTGCTGTTCGTCGTGTAGCTGTCGAGGCTGGGGCGGCCTGCGGGGGCCGCATCGTCCTCGAAAGCCGCGCTGGGCGCGGCGGTTACCTTTTGGCCGGGATTGTTCACAAATTTGTGAACAATGTAGTCGGTGTCTTCCTGGAAGCCGAATTGCTCGATGCGATTTTCGACATGGCGATGCCCCTTATTGGTCGGCCAGCAGCTGGGCGAGGAAGGCCTGGAAGGGGGCGTCGGCGCGGGCGGCGGTGAGGGCGTGGATGGAGAGGTGGACGATGCCGTCTTTGCAGATGGCTTCTTTGCTGGCGGCGCCGCCTTTGTGGCGACGGCGGCCGGTGTAGAAGTGGCTGAAGAGGGGATCGGCCTGGAGGATTTCGGGCGGGGTCCAGACGTGGATGACGCGGTCGAGGTGCTGGAGACGGACGGGCCCGAAGGTTTGGGCCGGGCGGTTGATGATGAGCGGCCGGCGGCCGTCGGCGGGCTTGTGGGACATGATCGGGCTCCTGCTGAATTGAGAGAGCCGCTTCCCGTCGCCAAACGGGGTGGGCGGCACCAAGTGGGGTTGGCGAACCGGCAGCAGGGACCGGCAGACCCGAAGGTCTCCCCACCTGGGCCGCCCATTGAAAAGGACGCGCGCAGGCGCGTGCGGACGCAAAAAAAGCCGCGGGGCGGCTGTCCGCCTGCTGAAATCCAGGTCGCCAAACCTGTGTGCTTTTGTCTTAGCGAGCTGAGAGTATCGGTGTCGGAAGTGCGTACGTCAACGTTGAATGCAGCATCGTTAAACGCACAAAAGCCGGCCGGTGGATGATCCACCGACCGGCTTTTCGTTTGACTTCGCTTACTCAGGTCGCCGTACTGAGATGATCCCCGAGGGGAAGAAATAGCAGCAGCGGGTCATCGGGGGCTGACTCGAAGCCGTAGCGTTGGTAGAACGCCGCAGCTTGGTCATTCTTTGCATCCACGGCGAGGGCAACTCCACCTCCGTTGTTGGAGATTTCGTTCGCTCGCTCGATGGCGTTCATCAGCAAGAATTCCCCCATCCCTTGCTGTTGCAGTTCCTTGCTCACCGCCAGACGTCCGAGACGGATAACTGGCAGGCGGCGCGGTTGAGACCTGCGCGACGGGTAGGAAGCTCCGTCCACTTCGCTGATTGTCAATGTGTAGTAAGCCAGAATGACTTCTGGATTTGCTACGTCGACAAATACGAAGGTTCTCGACTGCCTTCTTTTTTGTTGCTGGAGCGACTGCTCGGCCAGCCAGAGGTTGAGAGCGGCCTCGCCGCAATCGAACTTGGTCCGGTCATGCTCCGAACTCAAACGTTGAATTTGAGCCTTCACTGCTTGCCTTTCTAGCGTTGTAACGCTTCATAGCGTTCGCCAGCGTAGGGGTAGGAGGCGGTGGATTGTCGATGAGGTCGAAAAACCAGGCGGCTGATTGTGCCGACATTCTGATGACTCGCTCGTTCTCGATGATTCTTTCCGCTTTTTCCAGTGCTGCCTGCGCGACGAACTGACTGACGGTGGAGCCGACCATGCTTGCGGCCAGATCCAGTGTTTCTACAAGAGATTGAGGCACTCGGGCGGTAATCCGGCCCCGGTTTTCGGGAGACGTTTCGCGCACCTTGGTGTTAGCCATGAAGGTATTCCTAGAGATATGAGTATCGAGTTCGAGTAGGTCAGTGAGTTCGAGTAGGTCAGTGAGTTCGAGTAGGTCAGCGAGTTCGAGTAGGTCAGCGAGTTCGAGTAGGTCAGCGAGTTCGAGTAGGTCAGCGAGTTCGAGTAGGTCAGCGAGTTCGAGTAGGTCAGCGAGTTCGAGTAGGTCAGCGAGTTCGAGTAGGTCAGCGAGTTCGAATCCTTCATGCGTTGCCCAACGAACGGCTTGATGGGCAGTGGCATGGTGCCAAAGTGGCACCATGCTGTCAACTGCGGTGCCACTTTGGCACCGGATCTATCGCATGAACGGGGATGAGTCGCTACTCCCTCGCAAGGTGACTATAGATGGCCGAGGTGAGCACTTCACTGTCCGAAGGCGTAATCCCTAGCGCCTGCTGAATCGGATACCTCACCCTCAGGTGCGGACTGACCTGATCCATCTGCCCGTAGTGGTGGATGCGGGCGATGCGTTCCTCGCGCGGGGAGAAGCCGATCTCGACGAGGTTGGCGGTGGCGACGCGGACGCGGATGCGGAGGCGGGCGAAGACGGCTTGGCGGATCTTGCTTTTGGCGGCGAGGCTGAGGTGCTCGTGATCGGAGAGGGCGTTAAGGAGGCGGCGTAGGGTGGGGGAGCGTGCCGGTGTTCGGTTCATGCGGCGCCAACCCGCCCTGTCTCCACCTCCCCCTTGCTGGTGAAGCCCCCATTCCCGGTAAACTCCGCCCATCCAACCCACGGAGCTTTCTCCCATGTCCAAGACGATCATCGCCACCCCCAACGCCCCTGCCGCCATCGGCACTTACTCCCAGGCCGTCAAGGCCGGTGACACGGTTTATATGTCGGGCCAGATCGGCCTGGACCCGGCTTCCATGCAGATGGTCGAGGGCTTCGAGGCTCAGACGGTGCGCGTGTTCGAGAACCTCAAGGCGGTGGCCGAGGCCGCTGGCGGTTCGCTCTCCGATGCGGTCAAGCTCAACATCTACCTCACCGATCTGGCCAACTTTGCCAAGGTGAATGAGGTGATGGCCCGCTACTTTGCCGAGCCCTTCCCGGCCCGCGCGGCGGTGGGCGTGAAGGAGCTGCCCCGCGGCGCGCTGGTCGAGGCCGACGCCGTGCTCGTGCTGGGCTGATCTTGCCCGACACCGCCGCGCCTGCCACGGCCACCGCCGCGCCGCCCAGAAAGGCGGCGGTGCGCGGCTGGCCGGGCGTGGGGCCGCAGCTGGCCGAGCGGCTGGCCAAGCTCGACATCTTTGCCCCGGCCGATCTGATCCTGCATCTGCCGCTGCGCTACGAGGACGAGACCCGCCTGACGATGCTGGCCGACCTGCGCCCCGGCGTGCCGGCCCAGTGCGAGGTGGAGGTGATCTCCTGCGAGGTGAGCCCGCCGCCCCGGCGCCAGCTGCTGGCCCGGGCGTCGGACGCCAGCGGCGAGGTGATGCTGCGCTTCGTCCACTTCTACCCCAGCCAGCAGAAGCAGCTGGCGGCCGGCAGCCGGCTGCGCATCTTCGGTGAGCTGCGCGACGGTTTCTTCGGCGCCGAGATGATCCACCCGCGCATCAAACCCGTGGCTGCCGGTGAGCCGCTGCCCGACAGCCTCACCCCGATCTACCCGACCACCGCGGGCCTTGCCCAGTCGGCGCTACGCAAGCTCATCGGCGGCGCGCTGCGCCACAACCCGCTCTCCGACGATCTGCCCGAGCCCCTGCGTCGTCGCCTCAACCTGCCCACCCTGTCGGATGCGCTCGCCACGCTCCACGCGCCGCCGCCGTCGATGGCGATTCTGGACATCGAGGACCGCGGCCACCCGGCGTGGCAGCGCATCAAGCTGGACGAGCTGCTGGCCCAGCAGATTTCGCTGCGCCGCGCCTACGCCGCCCGTCGCGCCAAGAACGCCCCCAGCCTGCCCGGCCACGACACGCTCACCCGCAGCCTGCTGGAACAACTGCCCTTTGCCCTCACCGGCGCCCAGGGCCGCGCCTTTGCCGAGATCGCCGCCGATCTGGCCTCCGACCACCCCATGCAGCGCCTGCTGCAGGGCGACGTGGGCTCGGGCAAGACCTGCGTGGCGGCGCTGGCCATGCTGCTGGCCGCCGAAAACGGCCGTCAGGCGGTGCTGATGGCGCCCACCGAGATCCTCGCCGAGCAGCACTACCGCAAGCTGGCAGACTGGCTCGCGCCCATCGGGCTGGAGGTGGCGTGGCTCTCGGGTAGCCGCAAGAAGAAGGCGCGCGAGGCCACGATGGCCCGCCTCGCTGCCGGCGAGATTCTGCTGGCGGTGGGCACCCACGCGCTGATCGAAGACCCGGTGGCCCTGCCGCTCCTGGCCCTGGCGGTGGTGGATGAGCAGCACCGCTTCGGCGTACGCCAGCGCCTGGCCTTGCGCGAGAAGGGGCAGGCCGGCGAATCGCCCCACATGCTGATGATGTCCGCCACGCCCATCCCGCGCACGCTGGCGATGAGCTACTACGCCGACCTGGACGTGTCGGTGCTCGACGAGCTGCCGCCGGGGCGCACGCCCATCGTCACCAAGCTGGTGTCGGATCAGCGCCGCGACGAGGTGATCCGCCGCGTGCACGACGCCTGCGTGGCCGGCCGGCAGGCCTACTGGGTGTGCCCGCTGATCGAGGAATCCGAAGCCCTGCAGTTGAAGACCGCCCAGGAAACCTTCGAGATGCTCCAGGCCGCGCTGCCCGACTTGAAGGTGGGGCTGGTGCATGGCCGCCTCAAGAACGACGAGAAATCCGCCACCATGGCCGCCTTCGGCGCCAACGAGGTGCAGGTGCTGGTGGCCACCACGGTGATCGAGGTAGGTGTGGATGTGCCCAACGCCAGCCTGATGGTGATCGAGCACGCCGAGCGCTTCGGCCTCGCCCAGCTCCACCAGCTGCGCGGGCGGGTGGGGCGCGGCGTGCATGAGTCGGTGTGCATCCTGCTGTACGCCCAGCCGCTGTCGCAGGCCGGGCGCGAGCGCCTGAAGGCGATCTTCGAGCACACCGACGGCTTCATCATCGCCCGGGAAGACCTGCGCATCCGCGGCCCCGGCGAGTTCATCGGCGCCCGCCAGAGCGGCGTGCCCCTGCTGCGCTACGCCGACCTCGAAGCAGACGCGGTGCTGGTGGACATCGCCCGCGAGCTGGCCGAAACCCTGCTGCGCGACGCGCCGCGGGTGGCGGATTCGATCACCGCCCGCTGGTTCGGCGGCCGGGCCTCGCTGCTCAAGGCGTGACGCCCGCCGGCTTGCCTGCGGTTCTCCGCCCCCGCCATAAGCCGTACAATTGCGCCGCCCGTCCGCGGGCGATCTTCGTTTCTCCGCACACCGATGACCCTCGCCCACTTTCCGGGCCGCGACCCCTTCCGCATGGCTGCCTGGCAGGCGCCGCGGCAGATGCGCGGCTGGCTGACCGACGACAGCTCCCTCACCGCCCGCATCCGCAGCCGCTGCGGGCGCTTCTCGCTGCAGGTGGTGAGCCAGGGTAAGGGCGTGGTGCTGCCGGACGAGATGGCCGCCCTGGGCGTGCATCGCCACGGCCGGCTGTGGCAGCGCGAGGTGTTGCTGATCGCCGACGGCACGCCGGTGGTGTTCGCCCGCTCGCTGGTGGCCGACACCGGCATCCCGGCCGACTGGCACCTGCTGCACGGGCTGGGCGGGCGGCCGCTGGCGGCGGTGCTCTTCGACGACCCGCGGGTGGCCCGCTCGCCGCTGGAGGCGGCCCGCCTGGATGCCCGCGATTCCCGCTGGCACCACGCCGCCCGCGCCACCGGCCGTGCCGATCTGCCGGCCCTGTGGGCGCGTCGCTCGGCCTTCCGGCGCAATGGCGCGCCGCTGCTCGTCACCGAAATCTTCCTGCCCGCCATCCGGAGCCTGGCCCCATGAGTTCGCCGATGCCCACCCTCACCCTGCGCGAGCGCCTCGCCGAATACGAGAAGCTGATGCGCCTCGACAAGCCCATCGGCATCCTGCTGCTACTGTGGCCTACCCTGTGGGCCCTGTGGGTGGCGGGGGAGGGCCGGCCGGCCTTGCCGGTGCTGGCGATCTTCGTGCTGGGCACGGTGCTGATGCGCTCGGCCGGCTGCGTCATCAACGACTACGCCGACAAGGATTTCGACGGCCACGTGGAGCGCACCCGCCACCGCCCGCTGGCGGCGAAGCGGGTATCGCCGAAGGAGGCCCTGTGGCTGGCAGCCGGGCTGGCGGGGGTGTCCTTCCTGCTGGTGCTGCCCCTCAACCTGCTGACCATCCTGATGAGCGTGCCGGCGGTGTTCCTGGCGGGCAGCTACCCCTTCACCAAGCGTTTCCTGGCGATTCCGCAGGCCTACCTGGGCATCGCCTTCGGCTTCGGCATTCCGATGGCCTTTGCGGCGCTGCAGGGCGAGATCCCGCTGGTGGCGTGGGCGATGCTGGTGGCCAACGTGTTCTGGGCGGTGGCCTACGACACCGAGTACGCGATGGTGGACCGGCCGGACGACCTGAAGATCGGCATCAAGACCTCGGCGATCACCTTCGGCCGCTTCGACGTGGCGGCGGTGATGCTGTGCTACGCGGCCACGCTGGCGATCCTGGGCTGGGTGGGGGCGGTCACCGGCGCCGGGGCGGCCTTCTTTGCCGGGCTGGCGGTGGCGGCGGGCCTGATGGGCTACCACTTCACCCTGATCCGCGAGCGCGACCGGCCCAAGTGCTTCCGGGCCTTCCTGCACAACAACTGGGTGGGCGCGGCGATCTTCGCCGGCTGGGTGGCGGACTACCTGCTGCGCGGCTGACTTACGGCCGCTGGGGCCGGGAGCCCCGCAGCAGCGGGGTGAGCATGTCCATGGTGCGCCCGGTGGCGCCCCGGTGGGATTGGGCAAAGCTGCGCCCGGCCTGCCCCATGGCCGCGCGGCGGGGCGGGTTGGCGAGGATCTCGAGGGCCTCCTCGACGGCATCCTGGATGTCGTCGGCGCGCACCGCGGCGCCCACCTCGATGGCCTGCTCGCACACCGCCTTGAAGTTGAAGGTGTGGGGCCCGACGATCACCGGGCAGCCCACGGTGCTGGCCTCGATGGGGTTCTGCCCGCCGAGCTTCTCCCAGGCGCCGCCGATGATCGCCACGTCGGCCGCCGCGCAGTAGGCGTACATCTCGCCCATCGAATCGCCCAGCCACACCCGCGTGTCGGCCATCACCGGCTCGTCCCGGGAGCGGCGCTGCAGCTTGACGCCGGCGCGCTTGACCAGCTTGGCCACCTCGTCGAAACGCTGCGGGTGGCGCGGCACCAGCACCAGCAGCACCTCGGGCGGGCACAGCCGGGCGAAGGCTTCGACGAGCGGGCCTTCCTCGCCCTCGCGGGTGCTGGCGGCCAGCAACACCTTGCGCTGGGGGCCGAAGCGGTTGCGGAAGCTGGCACCCAGGGCCAGCATCGGCGCCGGCGGGGCGATGTCGAACTTGATGTTGCCGGTGACCATCACGTAGCGGGCGCCCAGATCGGTCATGCGCTGGCCGTCGGCTTCGGTCTGGGCGCCGATGGCCGACAGGTGGGCGAAGGCCTTGCGCGCCAGCGCGCCGGCCCGCGCGTAGCCCCTGGCCGAGCGGGCCGACAGGCGGGCATTGACCATCGCCAGCGGGGTGCCGGTCCGGCGGCAGGCCTCGACGAGATTGGGCCACAGCTCGGTTTCCATCAGGATGCCCAGGCGCGGGTGGAAGTGCCGCAGGAAGCGCTCGACCGCCCACGGGAAGTCGTAGGGCAGATAGACGCTCTGGACCCGCGGGGCGAGGCTGCCGAAGAGTTCGGCCGCGGTGGCGCGGCCGGTGGGCGTCATGTGGGTGAGCAGCACCGAGTGATCCGGGTGGGCGTCGAGCAGGGCGTGGAGCAGCGGCGCGCAGGCCCGGGTCTCGCCCACCGACACCGCGTGCAGCCAGATCACCGGGCCGGGCGGCAGCGTGCGGTAGCGGCCCAGGCGCTCGCCCAGGTGCTGCAGGTATTCCGGCTGCCGACGGGCGCGCCACAGCAGCCGCAGCGCAACCAGCGGCGCGGCAACATACCAGACGGCGGTGTAAAGGCTGCGATGGATCAAGGGGATGAGTGTCGGTGCGATCGTCGCGGAGTATACCGGGCGTTGCAGATGCCACGGCACAAGTTGTGTCTTCGATTTACGCTGTCATGGTGCCGTGCGAAAATGACGAGCTGACGGTTCTGCCCCCTCGGCGTGCCCGCCCCACAACCCGCATCGTCCTCTACGACCATGAAAATTCTCGTTACCGGCGCTGCCGGCTTCATCGGCTCGCACACCAGCCTGCTCCTGCTGGCGCGCGGCGACACCGTCGTCGGCCTCGACAACCTCAACGATTACTACGACGTCCAGCTCAAGCTGGATCGCCTCGCCCGCCTCACCCCCCACGAGAACTTCCGCTTCGTGAAGCTCGACGTGGCCGACCGGGAAGGCATGGAGAAGCTCTTCGCCGAAGAGAAGTTCGACAAGGTCATCCACCTGGCCGCCCAGGCCGGCGTGCGCTACTCGCTGGTCAATCCCCACGCCTACATCGAGAGCAACATCTCGGGCTTCATGAACATCCTCGAGGGCTGCCGCCACAACAAGGTGCAGCACCTTGTGTACGCCTCCAGCTCCAGCGTGTATGGCGGCAACACCAAGATGCCCTTCGCCGAGTGCGACAGCGTCGACCACCCGGTGAGCATGTACGCCGCCACCAAGAAGGCCAACGAGCTGATGGCGCACACCTACAGCCACCTGTTCGGCCTGCCCACCACCGGCCTGCGCTTCTTCACCGTGTATGGCCCGTGGGGTCGTCCGGACATGGCCCTGTTCCTGTTCACCAAGGCGATCCTCGAAGGCCGTCCCATCGACGTGTTCAACCACGGCAAGATGAAGCGCGACTTCACCTACGTGGACGACATCGTCCAGGGCGTCATCAAGACCCTCGACCACACCGCCGAGCCGGACGCCACCTACAACGCCGACGCGCCCAACCCCAGCACCAGCAACGCGCCCTTCCGCGTGTTCAACATCGGCAACAACAACCCGGTCGAGCTGATGAGCTTCATCGAGGCCATCGAAGACGCCGTGGGCCAGAAGGCCGAGAAGAACTTCATGCCGCTGCAGGACGGCGACGTGCCGGCCACCTACGCCAACACCGACGCCCTCAACGCCTGGACCGGCTTCGTGCCGGCCACCCCGGTGCCGGTGGGCATCGGCCGCTTCGTCGAGTGGTACCGGAGCTACTACAAGGTTTGATCGCCTTCGTGCGGGGCGGCGTCCTGCCGCCCGCCATCTCCGGTGACGGGCGTCGATGGAACGCCTGACCGTCAGCCTCGTGCTGTACCGGCCCGACGCCGGGCAGCTTCGGGCCACCCTGGATTCGCTGGTCGCGGCGAGCCGGGCGGCTCGGGTCGTCCCCGATCTCTTCCTCATCGACAACGGCGGCAGCGACGCCGTGCTGGACGGCCTGCGCCTGCCCGACGACTGGCAGGTGCATGTGCTCCGGGGGCACGGCAACGTCGGCTTCGGCTGCGGGCACAACCTCAGCCTCGACGGCGCCGGCGATTTTCACCTGATCCTCAACCCCGATCTCGAGCTGGCGCCCGACGCCCTCGTCGAGGCCCTGGCCTTCCTGCGCGCCCACCCCGAGTGCGGCCTGGTCGCCCCCGCCGTGCGCTGGGAGGACGGCCGCGTGCAATACCTGTGCAAGCGCGTGCCGGCGGTGTTCGACCTGTTCCTGCGCGGCTTTGCGCCGGGCTGGCTGCGCCGCCGCTTCGCCGCGCGGATGGCCCGCTACGAGATGCAGGACGTGATCGGCGACGCCGTGGTGTGGGACCCACCCCTGGTGAGCGGCGCCTTCATGTTCTTCCGCGCGGGGGTGTTGCGGCGCCTGGGGGGCTTCGACGCCCGCTTCTTCCTCTACTTCGAGGACTACGACCTCAGCCTGCGCGCCGCCCGGGGGGCGCGGATCGCCTACGTGCCGGCGGTCAAAGTCGTGCATCATGGCGGTCACGCGGCCAGGAAGGGCTTGTATCACATCCGCCTCTTCGTGCAGGGTGCCGCGCTGTTCTTCCGATTGCACGGCTGGAGATGGTTCTGAAGATTGCGTCCGAAACCCGCCGCCGGTGTCTGCGCGGCGGGGTCTGTGCCGCCCTCGCGGTGGCGTTGGGCGGCCCGGCCCGGGTGTGGGCGGGGGCCGATGCGCCGCCGCTGCTCCTCGCCGAGGTGCTGCGCGGCGACGTGGACCTCACCCGCTACTGGGTCAGCGAAAAGCTCGACGGCGTGCGCGCCGTGTGGGACGGGCGCAGCCTGCGGTTCCGCAGCGGCCGCGCGGTGAATGCGCCGGCCTGGTTCGTCGCCGGCCTGCCGCCCGAGCCGCTGGACGGCGAGCTGTGGATCGGCCGCGGCCGTTTCGAGGAGTTGTCCGGCATCGTCCGCCGCCGCGAGCCCCGCGACGACGACTGGCGCCGGGTGCGCTTCATGGTGTTCGAGCAGCCCGGCGGCGCCGGCCCCTTCACCGAGCGCATCGCCCGCCTCAAGGCCATCGTGGCCCGGGCCGGGGTGCCGTGGCTGGCCTGCGTCGAGCAGTTCCGCGTGGCCGACCGGGCTGCGCTCCAGGCGCGGCTGGATGAAGTCGTCGCCGGTGGCGGCGAGGGGCTGATGCTCCATCTGGCCGACGCGCCTTACCTCACCGGCCGCAGCGACGCCCTCCTCAAGCTCAAGCCGCTCCTCGACGCCGAGGCCACCGTGATCGCCCACCTGCCCGGCCGCGGGCGGCTCGCCGGCCTGATGGGCGCGCTGCTGGTGGAGACCGCCCAGGGCGTGCGCTTCCAGTTGGGCACCGGCTTCACCGACGCCGAGCGGCGCAACCCGCCGCCGGTGGGCAGCCTCGTCACCTTCGTGTATCGCGATCTGACCCAGGACGGCGTGCCGCGCTTCGCCAGCTACCTGCGGCGGCGCGAGGCGTTCTGATCGCCATGGGCATCCTCGTTACCGGCGGACACGGCTTCATCGGCGGGCGCCTCGTGGCGGCCCTGCGCGCCGACGGGCTGGACGTGCGGGTGCTCACCCGCCGCCCGCCCGCCGGGGTGGGCGAGATCCAGGGCGACCTGTGCCAGCCGGCCAGCCTGGCGGCGGCCTGCGCGGGCATCGACACGGTCTTCCACTGCGCCGGCCACGCCCACGCCTTCGGTGCCCGCAGCGAGGCCGACGCGGCCCGTCACCGGCTGGTCAATCTGGAGGGCAGCCGGGCCCTGGCCGACGCCGCCGGCCGGGCCGGGGTGCGGCGGCTGGTGTTCCTCTCCAGCGTCAAGGCGATGGGCGAGCCGGGCGAGGCCTGCGTGGACGAAACCTGGCCGGCGCCGCCCACCTCTGCCTACGGCCTGGCCAAGCGCGACGCCGAGGAGGCCCTGCTGGCGGCCGGCGAGCGCTTCGGGATGCACGTGGTGTGCCTGCGGCTGGCGATGGTTTATGGCGCCGGCGGGCGCGGCAACCTGGAGCGGATGGCCGCGCTGGTGCGGCGCGGGTGGTTTCCGCCGCTGCCCGAGACCGGCAACCGGCGCTCGATGGTCCACGTGAGCGACGCGGTGGC
This sequence comes from Zoogloea sp., assembly GCF_041904905.1. Classification (GTDB taxonomy): domain Bacteria; phylum Pseudomonadota; class Gammaproteobacteria; order Burkholderiales; family Rhodocyclaceae; genus Zoogloea. The sequence goes on from NZ_JAYRMI010000021.1 coordinate 46,662, forward strand.
GGCGATGCGGACGGTGGCGGGCGATCCGCGGGCGGCCGGGCGCCGCTACATCGTGGCCCATCCCGATACCCATTCCGGGCGGCAGCTCTACGACGCGCTGCGGGCCGCGGCCGGGCTGGCGCCGGTGGGCTGGGCGGTGCCCCGCGGGCTGCTGGTGGCCGCCGCCCGGCTGGGCGATCTCGGGGCCGCCGTGGCCGGGCGACGCGTGCCCCTGGACAGCGAGGCGCTGGATCGGCTGCTCGGGTCGGCCTGCTACTCGCCGGCCCGCATCGAGCGGGAGCTGGGCTGGCGGGCGACGGTGGACCTGGCCGCCGGCCTGCGGGAGATGCGCCGTGGCGGCTGACGCGGTGTTGCTCGCGGCGCCGCTGCTCGCCTTTGGCGTGGCCTGGGCGGTCACCTGGCTGTGCTGTCGGCCAGGGTCGTGGCTGCACTTCCTCGATCACCCCAACGAGCGTTCGCTGCACGTCAAGCCCATTCCGCGCACCGGCGGGGTGGGGGTGATGGCGGGCGCGCTGGCCGGCGGGCTGGTGGCGGTGCTGGGCGCCGGCGCCGGGCGCGGGCTGGTGGCGGCGCTGGGGGGCGGGCTGGCGCTGGCGGTCGTCGGGCTGCTGGACGACCGGCGCAGCCTGTCGGCCCGGCGGCGGCTGGTGGCCCAGCTGCTGGCCGCGGCGGTCTTCCTGGCGTTGCTGGCGCCGGCCGGGGGCTGGGCCTTCGCCGCGCTGTGCCTGCTGGGGCTGACGTGGATGGCCAACCTGTACAACTTCATGGACGGCGCCGACGGCCTCGCTGGTGGCATGGCCCTGGCCGGCTTCGCGTGTCTGGCCTGGGTGGCGCTGGCGGCCGGGCAGCCGGCGCTGGCGGCGGCCTGCGCGGGCATCGCGGCGGCGGCGGCCGGCTTCCTGTGCTTCAACTTTCACCCGGCGCGGATCTTCATGGGCGACTCGGGCTCGGTGCCGCTGGGTTTCATGGCCGGCGCGCTGGGGCTGGCGGGGCGCGAGGCGGGCGCGTGGCCGCTGTGGTTCCCGCTGCTGGTGTTCTCGCCCTTCGTCATGGATGCGACCGTCACCCTGCTGCGCCGGGCCCTGCGCGGCGAGAAGATCTGGCAGGCCCACCGCACCCACTACTACCAGCGCCTGGTGCAGATGGGGCTGGGCCACCGGGGCACGGCGCTGGCGGCCTACGCCCTGATGGCGGCAGTCGGCGGCACGGCTGTTGCAGGCTTGCCACTAGGGTTTTCGCTGCAGTGCGCCATGATTACAATGTGGGCATTCATCTACCTCGTCCTCGGTTGGGCGATCGACCGCGCATGGCGCCGGTTCGAGGCCGCCAAGGCGCCCTTGCCTTGACTCAGAAAAGATTCCACCCCTCGCTGGTCTATCTGTCCGACGTGGTCGGCGTGGCGCTGGCCTGGTGGCTGGCCTACCTCGTGCGGTTCAACTTCGACATCCCGCGGGAGTTCCACGCCGGGCTCACCCAGGGCCTGTTCGTGGTGCTTGTGATACAAGCTTTGCTCCTTCGGGCCTTCGGTTTGTATCGAAGCATCTGGATCTTCGCCAGCCTGCCCGATCTGGTGTGCATTGCCCGGGCGGTGGCGGCGGCCACCCTGCTGACGCCCTTGTTCGTGGTGGTGGCGGTGCGCGCGGCGCCCGAGGTGCCGCGGCTGGTGTTCCTGCTCCAGCCGCTGCTGCTGGCGATGTACATGGGCGGCTCGCGGGTGCTCTACCGCACCTGGAAGGAATCCCGGCTGTACGGCGGGCTGCGGGCGCTGGGCCAGCCGGTGGTGGTGCTGGGCGCCGGCGACGCGGCGGTCAATCTGGTGCGCGAGCTGTCCCGCTCGGCCGAGTGGCGGGTCGTGGGCCTGCTCGACGACAGCCAGGCCAAGCAGGGGCGCGAGGTGTACGGCTGCAAGGTGCTCGGGCGCATCGCCGACCTGGAGCGCATCGCCGACGAGTACAAGGTGGGCCACGCCATCATCGCCATGCCCAACGAGCGCCACGAGGTGCGCCGCAAGGTGGCCGGCGCCTGTGTGCGGGCCGGGGTGAAGGCGCTGATCGTGCCGGCCATCGACGACGTGATGACCGGGCGCGTCAAGGTGAGCGAAGTGCGCGACGTGGATGTGGAGGATCTGCTCGGGCGCGACCCGGTGCGCATCCACACCGCCGAGGTGCGCGAGTACCTGCGCGGCAAGTCGGTGATGGTGACCGGGGCCGGCGGCTCCATCGGCACCGAGCTGTGCCGCCAGATCGCCCGCTACGAGCCGTCGATCCTGGTGTGCTTCGACATCGGCGAGTTTGCGCTGTACCGCCTGAGCGAGGAGTTCGCGGCGCACTTCCCCAACATCCAGCTGGTGGCGCTGGCCGGCGACGTGAAGGACGCCGTGCGGGTGGACGAGGTGATGGGCCGCTACCACCCCCACGTGATCTTCCACGCCGCGGCCTACAAGCACGTGCCCCTGATGGAAGACGACAATGCCTGGCAGGCGGTGCGCAACAACGTGCTGGGCACCTGGCAGGTGGCGCGCAGTGCGGTGGCCTGCGGGGTGTCGCGCTTCGTGCTGGTGTCCACCGACAAGGCGGTGAACCCGACCAACGTGATGGGCGCCACCAAGCGCCTCGCCGAGAAGGTCTGCCAGGCCATGTCGGCCGAGGGCAAGACCCAGTTCGAGATCGTCCGCTTCGGCAACGTGCTGGGCAGCGCCGGCAGCGTGATCCCCAAGTTCCAGGAGCAGATCGCCGCGGGCGGCCCGGTGACGGTGACCCACCCCGAGATCACCCGTTTCTTCATGTCCATCCCCGAGGCCGCGCAACTGGTGCTGCAGGCGGGCTCGATGGGCAAGGGCGGCGAGATCTTCGTGCTCGACATGGGTGAGCCGGTGAAGATCGCCGAGCTGGCGCGGGACATGATCCGCCTGTCCGGGCGCAGCGCCGAGCAGGTCCGGGTGGTGTTCACCGGCCTGCGGCCCGGCGAGAAGCTCTACGAGGAGGTGCTGGCCGACGCCGAGGAGACCCGCCCCACCCACCACCCCAAGCTGCGCATTGCCCGCGCCCAGCCGGTCGAACCCGGCACCCTCGACGTGCTCCTGCAGTGGCTGCGCCAGCGCCGCCCGGTGGGCGCGCTGGAGGTTCGGCGGGAGCTGCGCCGCTGGGTGCCCGAGTACACTCCGTCCCCCTCGCCACCTGCGCTGCAGGTGGTCGACACGCCCGGCCGACGGGCCTGAACATCATGGCGACTTACGCGATCGGCGACATCCAGGGCTGCTTCACGTCCCTCACCGCACTGCTCAACCGGATCGACTTCGACCCCGCCCGGGATCGCCTGTGGCTGGTGGGCGATCTGGTCAATCGGGGGCCGGATTCCCTCCAGACCCTGCGCTTCGTGCGCGATCTGGGGGCGTCGGCGGTCACCGTGCTGGGCAACCACGATCTGTACCTGCTGATGGTGGCCTACGGCTCGGTGCGCGCCCGGGGCAAGGACGACACCATCCAGGCGGTGCTCGACGCGCCGGATCGGGATGCCCTGCTGGGCTGGCTGCGCACCCGCCCGCTGATGCACCTGGAGGACGGCTTCGCGATGGTCCACGCGGGCTTGCTGCCGGGATGGACGGCGCCCCAGGCGCGGGCGCTGGCGCGGGAGGTGGAAGGCGCGCTGGCCGGCCCCTACCACAGCGATCTGCTCCACAACATGTGGGGCAGCGAGCCGGCCGCCTGGCACGACGGGCTGCGGGATTACAAGCGCATCCGGGTGATCGTCAACGCGATGACGCGGATGCGCTTCTGCACCCCCGACGGGGTGATGGACTTCAAGGTGAAGGGCGAGGTCACCAAGGCGCCGAAGGGCTTCGTGCCGTGGTTCGAGGTGCCGGGGCGCAAGAGCGCCGACACCACGGTGGTGTTCGGCCACTGGTCGGCCCTGGGCCTGCGCATCGAGCCCAGGCTGCTGGCCCTGGATTCCGGCTGCCTGTGGGGGCGCGAGCTGACCGCGGTGCGGCTGGAAGACCGCAAGGTGTTCCAGGTGGCCTGCCCGGGCCTCACCCACGGCAAGCTCAAGCCGTCCTGAGCGGGCCCGATCCGGCCCGTCCTTCCTGCTGTCGATCCGACTTGAAGCCTGCCGGGCCGGCGGGCTTCAGGCGCTTTCGATGCGTTCCAGGATCGCTGCCCGGGCGGTGTGGGCGAGGGCCTTGCGATCCGGCGTGGCGCGGGTGTCGAGCGCCGGCGCCACATCGATGCGGGCGACGATGTGGCGCTCCGCCACGATGGCCCGCAGGCATTCGCCCAGGCTCACGTCGCCGTCGTAGGCCGGGGCGCGGGTGAAGCGCCCGTCGGGCAGGCGGTAGGCGATGGCCAGCGGCTGGATCGGCGCGCCGGCGTCGATGGCGGGCTGCAGCAGCGCGCCGTGAAAGTTGTGCAGGCTGCGGCCGTCGGTGGTGGTGCCTTCGGGGAACAGCGCCACGTACTGCCCTTCGCCCAGCAGCGTGGCGATCTCGCCATTGACCACCCTGGCGTGGCCGCGGCTGCCCCGGTGCAGGAAGACGGTCTCGCTCTTCGCCGCCAGCCAGCCGAACAGCGGCCACTGCCGTACTTCGGCCTTCGAGATGAAGGCCGCCGGCCACGCGGCGTTGATGAGGAAGATGTCCAGCCACGAGACGTGGTTGGCCACCAGCAGGCAGCCGGGTGCCACGTCGTCGCCGCCGTGGATCTGCAGCTCGACCCCGAGGCTGCGCACCAGCCGCGCCGACCACCAGCGCTTGAGCCAGCGCCGGCGCAGCGGGCCAAGGAAGGGGAAGACGAGGGCAGCGAGCGTCACGCCGGCCAGCACGTGGGCGGCGAGCGTCAGATAGCGGGCAAGGCGCAGCAGGAAGGGCGCGGGGCGGTCGGGTTTCAGTCCTTGCGTCCCATGAAGTGCTTGGCGTAGCGGGCGTCCAGCCGGGAGACCGGCAGCAGGACGGGCAGGTCGGCCGTGTTGAAGTCGGGGTCCCAGGCCGGCTCGCCGCAGATCCAGGCGCCAGCCCGCAGGTAGCCCTTGATGAGCGGCGGGGTGTCGGCGTCGAGATCCTGGCGCAGGGCGGCGAGGGGCAGCGGGGTGCGGGGGAACACGCGGTATTCGAGGGGGCAGAGGTGTTCTTCCTTCAGCCGATTATACAGGCTGGCCGCCATGTGCCCGCCGTCGGCCATGCTCACCGAGGCGCAGCCGATGAGGTAGTCGTAGTTGTTCTCGAGCATGTAGCGGGCGAGCCCCGACCACAGCAGGGCGATTACCGCGCCGGAGCGGTATTCGGCGTCGATGCAGGAGCGGCCGATCTCGACCATGCGGCTCTTGAGGTGGCGCAGACGGGTGAGGTCGAACTCGTCTTCCGAGTAGTAGCTGCCCACTTCTCGGGCGGCGGAGGGCGACAGGATGCGGTAGGTGCCGACGATGCGGCCGGCGTCTTCGTCGCGGACGATCAGGTGCTCGCAGAACGGGTCGTAGAGGTCGCGGTCGACGCCGGGGATGCGGCTGGAGAGGCGGGCGCCCATCTCGTCGGCGAACACCCGGTAGCGCAGCTTCTGGGCTTCGAGCACTTCGGTGGGGCTGCTGGCGAGGCCTACGTGCAGGTTGCGACCGGGGCGTTGGGCAGCGTGTTGTTGCTTGTGCAGCATGGCGGAAATCCTCGTGGGGTTTCCGCGCATTGTGGGAAGGGCGCGTTGCGGTGCGGTGAAGGGGCGGTTACCGGCGTGTGACGACGCGCGGAAGACGCAGGGCGCCCCGGGGGCGCCCCGCGCTATCGGGGGGAAGGCCGGGTCAGCGGGTGACGCGGGTGGTGCGGCCGTCCTGCAGCAGGCGGACGCGTTCGCCGGGCTGGAACTTCTCGCCCTGGTCTTCCTGGGTGACGGCGAGCATCTCGCCGTTGTCCATCTTGAGGGTGATCTCGACGCCCTGGGAGCGGGTCATGCCTTCTTCGGCCGCCGCACCGGCGAGGCCGCCGACCACCGCGCCGACCACCGCGCCGATGGCCGAGCCCTTGCCGGAGCCCACCGAGCTGCCGGCGATGCCGCCGACGGCGGCGCCGCCCAGGGTGCCCACAGGCGACTTGGTGCCTTCGAGCTTGACGGCGCGCACGCCTTCGATCACGCCCATCCGCACGCTCATCACGCGGCGGGTTTCGGCGCGCTGGTAATCGCCGGCGCCCTGGCCGGTGGCGCAGCCCGCGAGGGTGACGGCGGTAAGCAGGGCCAGGCCCAGATTGAGGATTCGCATCGTTCTTCCTTTCACCACAGGGTTGAACCGAAGGCCTTGCGATAGGCTTCGGCGATCTCGTCGCGGCTGGGCGCGTGGTTCTGGCCGCCGCGGCTGGCTATCTTGATGGCGCCCATCAGCGAGGCGAGGCGCCCGGTCTGGTCCCAGTCGAGGCCGCGGTCGATGCCGTAGAGCAGGCCGGCGCGGTAGGCGTCGCCGCAGCCGGTGGGGTCTTCGACGCGGGCCGGTGCGGCGCAGGGGATGTCGATGCGGGTGCCGCCCACGTGGATCTCGGAGCCTTCGCCGCCGCGGGTGACGATCAGGGCCTTCACCTCGCCCGCCAGGGATTCGATCGAGCGGCCGGTGCGTTCGCACAGCAGGCGCGCTTCGTAGTCGTTGACCGTGCAGTAGTCGGCCAGTTTCAGGCAGGCGAGGAGTTCGCTGCCGTTGAACATGGGCAGGCCCTGGCCCGGATCGAAGATGAAGGGGATGCCGGCCTCGGCAAACTGCCGCGAGTGCTCGAGCATGCCGTCGCGACCGTCGGGGGCGACGATGCCAAGCCGCACGCCGGTGGCCTGAGTGACGGTGTTGAGGTGGGCGTGCACCATCGCGCCGGGGTGGAAGGCGGTGATCTGGTTGTCGTCGAGGTCGGTGGTGATGAAGGCCTGGGCGGTGAAGGTGCCGGGCACCTGGGTGACGTGGGTGCGCGGCAGGCCGAGGGCGTCGAGGCGGGCCAGATAGGGCGTGGCGTCGTCGCCGACGGTGGCCATGATGAGGGGCTCGCCGCCCAGCAGCTTGAGGTTGTAGGCGATGTTGCCGGCACAGCCGCCGAACTCGCGCCGCATCTCGGGCACGAAGAAGGAGACGTTCAGGATGTGCAGCTGCTCGGGCAGGATGTGATTACGGAAGCGGTCATGGAAAACCATGATCGAGTCGTAGGCGATGGAACCACAGATCAGGGTGGACATGATTAGGGCGATGGTTGGGCGGTTGAGTGCCGGTGGCTGCGGTCAGGGGTAGAAGACGTACACGCGGTAGCCGGCGGCGGCGACGCCGGGGGCCTCGAAGCCGATCCGGGTGGCAACTTCGCGCTTGGCGGCGAAGGCATCCTTGGGGGCGTCGGCGGGCAGCCACTGGGCGGGCTCGAGCACCTTGCGGACCAGGGCCTTGTCGCGGGCGTCGGTGAGGGTGATCTCCAGGTGCGGGTAGGCCTGGGGATAGTCGGCCCGGTTGCGCAGGGTGGCGTGCAGGGTGAAGTAGGCTTCGCGGGTGGCGTCGGGCTGGATGTCCGAGCTTTCGATGGCGATGTCGGCGGCGTTGCGTGGCAGGGGCAGCTCGCAGCCGAGGGCGGCGCACAGGCTTTCCATGAACGGCCGGGTCTGGGGGGAGGACTGGACGATCTCGCTGCGGAACACCAGCGCGCCCTGGGCGAGCAGGGCGAGGCTGAGGAGGGTGGCGCCGGCGGTCCAGGCGGCCTGCCGGAGCATCGGCGGCGGGGCGGGTTCGGGCTCGGGTTCGATGGTCGGCTCGTCGTCGGCGTCTTCGTAGGATTCGACGGTCTTGACGGTTTCGGCGACGACCTTGGGGGCGTCGGCGGCGGTGTCGATCTCGATGGGGGCGAGGGGGGCTTCGGCCTGGGCCTGGGCGAGCATGGCGGCGGGCTCTTCGCTGGCGGGCCAGGGTTGGTCGCCCGGCGTGGCGGCGAGAGCTTCCGGCGGGGTCGGGTCTTCGTCCTGCTTGACGAGCAGGGCGTCGAAGTCGACGGGCTCGGCGGGCGCGGCCTTCAGGTCGAGATCGGCGGCGGAGGGCCAGTCGGTCTGGAAGGGCGGGGTTTCGAAGGGGGCGACGGCGGGGGCTTCGGCGTGGCCGACGGCGTCGTCGAGTTCGTCGCGCTCGTCGGTGCTGCCGAACTCGGTGACGGGCGGGGCTTCCGGGGGCTGGCTGGCGGTGTCGAAATCGATGTCGATGTCGGCAAAGGGGGCGACGGGCGGGGCTCCCGGGGGCCGGCTGCCGGCCACGACCCCCCTGCCGACGCCGGCCACGGGGGCGCCGGGCGGGGGGTCGTCGCCGGTGAGCGGGGCGTCGGGCCAGGCGTCGTCGGTCGTGGTGGACGGCGGGGTGTCGGCGGGGATGTCGAGTTCATCCGGCTGCGGGGCGGCAGCGGGGGGGGCGGGTTCGTCGGGCGCGTCGGGTTCGGCCGGCTCGCCTGGCGCGTCGAGGGTGGCCGGGGTGTCGGCGATGTCGGCAGGGATGTCGGCGTGGGCCGGCGGGGCTGTGTCGGGCTCGGCGGGGG
>NZ_JAYRMI010000111.1:0-8585 GCF_041904905.1 Zoogloea sp.
CATCCACCCGCCCGGCCGCCAGCGCATCCAGCGCGCTGGAACAGGCGCCGACGATGCTGGCGTCGATGCCGCCCAGGGCCAGCGCGCCGGCCCAGCGGGCGCCGCGCTCCACGTCGGCGCAGATCACCGTCACCCGCCGCCCGCGCAGCCCGGCCACCCAGCCCGGCAGGCGCCGCACCGCGTCGATGGGCAGCAGCGGCAGGGCCAGTTCGAAGGTGGAGCCGACGCCCACCTCGCTGCGCACGCTCACCTCGCCGCCCATCAGCCCCACCAGGTCGTGGACGATGGCCAGCCCGAGCCCCGACCCGCCGTAGCGCCGGCTGGTGGAGTTGTCGGCCTGCCGGAAGGGGTCGAAGATCCGCCCGATGGCCTCGGCGTCGATGCCGATGCCGCTGTCGCGCACCGCCAGCCGCACGCAGGGCAAGGGCTCGCCGGAGACGAGCGCGCACTGGATGCGCACCTCGCCGCGCTCGGTGAACTTGACGGCGTTGCTGATGAGGTTGTTGAGGATCTGGCGCATCCGGTGCGGGTCGCCGCGGAACAGGTCGGGCAGCGCCGGCGCGATGTCGAGGCACAGCTCGAAGCCCTTCTTGCGGGCCGCCGGCGCGAACACCGCCGCGGTCTGCTCGATGGTCTCGCGCAGGTTGAAGGGCACCGCTTCGAGCTGCAGGCTGCCAGCCTCCATCCGCGAGAAATCGAGGATGTCGTTGAGCAGGTGGAGCAGCGCCGTGGCCGACGAGCGTTGGTTGGCCAGCAGCTCCCGCTGGCGGGCGTCCAGCGCGCTGGCGTCGAGCAGCTCGGCGATGCCGATGATGCCGTTCATCGGGGTACGGATCTCGTGGCTCATGTTGGCCAGGAACTGGCTCTTGGCCCGGTTGGCGCTCTCGGCCGCGTCCTTGGCCAGGCGCAGCTCGGCGGTGCGGGTCTCGACGGTCTCCTCGAGCTGGGCCCGGTGGGCGGCCAGGGCCCGGTCGCGGGCGGCCAGCTCGCCCAGCATGGTGTTGAAGGCGTCGGCCAGCTGGCCGATCTCGTCGCCGGTGCTGCGGGTGGCGCGCAAGGCAAAGTCGCGGGATTCGGACACCTGCCGGGCGGTGTCGGTGAGGGCCGTGATGGCGCCGCTCATGGACCGCTGGAGCCGCATCGCCACCCCGGTGGCGAGCAGGAAAGCCAGGCCCAGGGCCACCCCGAACAGCAGGAACTGCAGCGCGACCGTCCCCCACAGGTTGTCGAGCCGGCTGACCACCGCCAGCGAGCCGATCAGCTCGCCGCCGCTGAACATCGGCACCATCACCGACAGGCTGGTCCAGTCGAAGTGGGTGGCGAAGCGGTCGGTGAGGCGGGTCGCGGGCGGCGGCAGGGGCGCGTGCCAGCCCTTGGCCACGTAGCTGTGGGTGAAGCCGCCGTCCTTCTGGACGAGATGGGCGGCCACGATGTCGGGATCGCTTTCGAGGGCCCGGAAGAGGTGGTCGGCGCCGCTGGCGTCCTGGAATTCGAGCACCGCCGAGGCGTTGAAGGCCACCACGTCGGCCACCGCCCGCAGCTTGGCCACCCGGGCCGCGTAGTTCTCCCGCAGCTCGCCGACGCCGACGATCACGAACACGAAGGCCAGCCCCACCGCCACCGCGATGGCCACGATCAGCGCCAGCTTGCGGCGGATCGGGAGCGCGGCGATGCGGGCGTCCAGGGCGGGGCCGAGGCGGCTCATCGATGGCCTCCCACCACATCCCGGGCGAGGCGCAGCATCTGCGGGCTGACCTTCAGCCCGGCCCGCTGGAGCGCCCCCAGATTGACGTCGAACACCAGCCGGTTATCCACCCGCACCAGGGCCACGCCGCCGCCCTGCTCCACGAAACGGGCGTTCTCGCCCACGGTGAGCACGGGCTGCCGGCCCAGGTTGCGGATCGCGCCGGCGAAGCGCTCCTCGTCGCCTTCCGGAACGAACACCTCCTGGCAGTCGGCCAGCTGATCGGGCTGGTTCACCCGGCGGATGCGGATCTCCCGCCCCAGGATCGCCCGCCCCTCGTAGGTGGCCAGCGGCGCGGCGAGGGTGTCGCGGCCGAGCACGCAGATGGTGGCCCCCGCGTTGGCGGCGGGCCATTCGACGTACTTCAGGAAATTGACCAGATAGGCGGCCCGGAGCTGGGCCTCGGATGCGGTTTCGGCCCACACCGCCCCGGGCACGAGGGCCGCCGCCAGCGGCAGGCAGGCCAGCGCGAGCCGGCACAGACGCGAGACCCGGCGGGTCGATACGGAGAAGAGGCTGGCCCCCACCGCAACGACACCCGGGCGGATGAGCCCCGGCGTCATCGGTCAGGCCGAACAGGTCGCACAGATCATGACGGATTTAACGGCCGGGCGGGCTCATTCTTGACCCGTCCGGCCCTCCGTCGACGCTCACCCCTTGCCGGGCACGCCCACCAGCACCGCGCGGAAATCGTTGACGTTGGTGAGGGTGGGCCCGGTGACGAGGGTGTCGCCCAGGGCGCCGAAGAAGCCGTGGCCGTCGTTGGCCTCGAGGCTGTCGCGGGGGCGGATGCCCTGGGCCCAGGCCCGGGCCAGCGTGTCGGGGGCGACGAAGGCCCCGGCGACTTCCTCCATGCCGTCCACCCCGTCGGTGTCACCGGCCATCGCGTGGATATCCGGGGCGCCGTCGAGGGCCAGGGCGAGGGCCAGCAGGAACTCGACGTTGCGCCCGCCGCACCCCTTGCCGCGCACGGTGACGGTGGTCTCACCGCCCGACAGCAGCACGCAGGGCGCACCGGCAGGCTGGCCGTGGCGCTGCACCTGCAGGGCGATGGCGGCCATCACCTTGGCCACGTCGCGGGCCTCGCCCTCGATGCTGTCGCCCAGGATCACCGGCACGATGCCGGCGGCGCGGGCTACCTCGGCCGCGGCTTCGAGCGCCATCTGGGGCGTGGCGATGAGGTGGGTCTCGACCTTGGCCAGGCGCGGGTCGTCGGGCTTGATCGTCTCGCCCTCGCCGGTCTCGAGCAGCCAGCGGGCGCCCTTGGGCAGGTCGATGCCGTAGCGGTTGACGATCTCGAGGGCGTCGGCGCAGGTGGTCGGGTCGCCCACCGTGGGGCCGGAGGCGATGTTCATGGGATCGTCGCCGGGCACGTCGGAGATCATCAGGTTCACGATCCGCGCCGGGTGGAAGGCCGCCGCCAGCCGGCCACCCTTGACCGCCGAGAGGTGACGGCGCACGCAGTTGATCTCGGAGATGGTCGCGCCGCTGTTGAGCAGCGCCCGGGAGATGGCCTGCTTGTCGTGCAGGGTCATGTTGTCGCCAGGCAGCGGCAGCAGGGCCGAGCCGCCGCCGGAGAGCAGGCAGATCACCAGATCGTTGGCGGTCATCTGGCGACCCATGTCGAGCATCCGCCCGGCCGCGGCGCGCCCGGCGCCATCGGGCACCGGATGGGCGGCCTGCACGATGCGGATGTGCTCGCAGGGCACGGCGTGGCCGTAGCGGGTGACCACCAGGCCGGACAGCTCGCCCCGCCAGCGGCGTTCGAGCACCCGCGCCATCTCGGCGGAGGCCTTGCCGGCGCCGATCACGATGGTGCGCCCCTTGGTGGGGGGCTTGGGGAGGAAGGGGGGCAGGCAGTGCTCGGGCTGGGCGGCCTTCACGGCTGCCTTGAACATCCGCGTGAGCAGATCGCGGGGGGTAATCGACATCGGGGTGCCTCCGGGGCGGGTCAGTTGCCGTCCGGCCAAGAGCGGCCGTGACGTCGGCAGAAGTCCTGGATCAGCCAGAACGACAGGGTTGAACGGAATCGGAAGGTGTTGGGCAACCGGTCCACATGAAAGAAAGCGGCGTCCTCGATCTCGCGCGGATCGCAGACGATCTCGCCGCCGGCCCAGTCGGCCTGGAAACCGAGCATCAGCGAGTGAGGGAAGGGCCACGGCTGGCTGGCGAAGTAGCGCACGTCGCGGATCGACAGGGCGGTCTCCTCGAAGATCTCCCGGTGCACCGCCTGTTCGGCGCTCTCGCCGGCATCCACGAAACCCGCCAGCACGCTGAAGACGCCCGGCGGGAAGTGGGGCGAACGACCCAGCAGGATTTCGTCACCCCGCTCGACCGCCATGATGACCACCGGCGAGACGCGGGGGAAGTGCTCGCGCCCGCAGGCGGGGTTGCTGCAGTGACGCACGATGGCACCGCCGCGGTGTTCGGTGGGCGCGCCGCAACTGCCGCAGAAACGGTGGCTGCGATCCCATTCGAGCACCTCCAGCGCCCGCGACAGGGGCGTGCGCGCAGGCAGCGGCAGGCTGTCGTAGAGCCGCTTCGGGTCGCCGAAGAAGGCGCCGAAGGGCGCGCCGACGGGCAGCTCGACCGCAAAGCAGGGCATCCCGTCGAACTCGCCCACCTGCAGCACCGGCAGCGGATCGAGCCCGACGAGGGGGCACGGGCCGCAGGGCACCCCCCCGGTCTCGTCGAGCAGAACCTCCCGGCCGCGGCGGACGAACCACCAGCCGCGGGCATCGGCGAGGTGGCGGGTGTCGGATAAGGGGGCGTTCATCGGCTAGTGCTTCTGCTGGATTCGGGGAATCTCGGGATTGTAGGCAAATCGGGCCCGGGCGGGAGCGCAGGCAGAATCCTTTGCGTACGCAAAAGTACTCATTATGGATCAATTCGGGGCTTACCTTAGACATATTTCTAAAGACATAGGTGCGGGCGCCGCAATCGGACAACGTATTTCACCGTTACGGCCACGCCAACGACCCTGCGCTCCGCTGCTGAGCGCCCGACCGCCGCCCCGGGGCGCACCCAACGCCATGAGACAAAATCTGCCGGTCACGCAGACCGAAGTGCTGCTTCCGCCCGAGCGTCTGCTGGTCTCGCGGACCGACCTGAAGGGCGTCATCACGTACGCCAATCGGGCGTTCGTCGACATCAGCGGCTTCAGCCGGAGCGAGCTGCTGGGCCAGAACCATAACATCGTGCGCCACCCCGACATGCCGCCCCAGGCCTTCGAGGATCTGTGGCGCACCCTCAAGGCCGGCCGGCCGTGGCGGGGGGTCATCAAGAACCGGACCAAGGGGGGCGACTTCTACTGGGTGCTCGCCAACGTGATCCCGGTGACCAAGGACAACCGGGTGGTCGCCTACATGTCGGTGCGCACGCCGCCGACCCGCGCCCAGATCGCCGAGGCCGAGGCGCTCTACGCGCGCCTGCGCAAGGACAAGGCCGGCATGCCCCGGCCGCGACGCCACGGGCTGAGCGGGCTGGCGGCCCGCCTGGGCGCCTACGCCGGGCTCGCCGTGCTGATCGTCGCAGCCGCCGGCCTGATCGGCTACGGCTACATCCGCGACGGGCACACCCAGCTGACCGCCGCCTACGAACACCACGCCGAGCCGGCGCTGGCCGTCGAGCAGATCCTGGCGCTGATGGACGGCGCCTACAAGCACGTGGCCCTCGGGGTGCTGCACGACCCGGCGGGCGGCGCATCCGCCAGCCACGCCCACCCGCTCGACCGCCACCTCAATGCGGTGAAGGACAAGATCGCGCGCATCCGCGAGCTGCGGCAGGTGGTGCGGCAGCGCCCGGCCGACGCCGCCGAGCGGGCCCGGGTGGAGGCCTTCGTGGCCTCGGGCGACGCCTACATCGCCCAGGCGCTCCAGCCGGCCCTGGCCGCCCTGGAGGCGCAGCGCTACGCCGACGCCTCCGCGTTGATGGAGTCGACGCTCTACCCGCTCTACGAAGAGGCCAAGGCCCGGGCGCGGGACGTGAACGCCGGCATCCTGCGCGAGAAGGCCGCCGCCCAGGCCCTCAGCCGGGACAGCGACGACACCGCCCGGACGGTGTTCGTCGGGCTGGCCCTGGCCGGGTCGATCCTGCTGGCGCTGCTCGCCACGCTGCTGATCCGCTCGGTGGTGCGGCCGATGCAGCAGGTCATCCACAACTTCCGGCGAATCTCGGAGGGCGTGCTCCTGGACGAGGTGGACATCCGCCGTCAGGACGACTTCGGCGAAATGTTCGCCTCCCTGGCGGTGATGCAGACCAACCTCAAGGTGATGCTCGACAACATCCAGACCTCGGTGCGCAGCCTGCTCCAGAGCAGCGCCGACCTGGACGCCCAGATGTACCTGGTCACGATGCAGTCCGAGCGGCAGCAGCACGAGGTCGAGCGCGTCGCGGCCACCACCGAAGAGTTCAGCCAGGCGGTCAAGGAGGTGGCGCACAGCGCCCAGCAGACCGCCGAGCACGCCCGCACCTCGAAAGAGCTGGTGGGCGTCTGCAACGCCACCATCGGGCGCAGCATGGCCGCCAACGACGTGGTGGTGGCCACGGTCGACGACTCGAGCCGGATCATCGGCGCCCTCAGCGACAGCATCCAGCGGGTGGGCGAGGTGACCACCGCCATCAAGGAGATCGCCGATCAGACCAACCTGCTGGCCCTCAACGCCGCCATCGAGGCCGCCCGCGCGGGCGAAGCCGGCCGCGGCTTCGCGGTGGTGGCCGACGAGGTGCGCAAGCTGTCCGAGAACACCGCCCGCAGCACCCGCGACATCAGCGCCCTGATCGGCAACATCCAGACCATCGCCGGCAGCGCCGTGCTCGCCATGCAGAAGGCGGTCTCGGAGGTGGACGTGGGCCTGGACGAAATGAAGAAGGGCGTGACCGACCTCGCCCACATCACCGTGGCCAGCGAAGCCGTCAATGACATGGCCCGCCACATCGCCGACGCTGCGCAGGAGCAGGCCACCTCCGGCGAATCGGTGGCCGCCAGCATGGAGGCCGTGGCCGGCATGGTCGAGCAGAACACCGACGTGGCCCGGCTGGCCATGGGGCTCTCGAAAGACCTGCTGAAGACCGCCGAGCGCCTCAAGAAGAGCCTCAACGCCTTCAGCCTCTACGAAGCGGCCCCGCCCCCCGAGCCGTCCGGCGGCCGGGCCACCCCCGGCACCGAGTTCATCGAGATGTAAGCCCCGGCCGAAGGGGCCGCCTCCTCACCGGGACCAGACCGGCCGCCACACCAAGGCCGCTGCCGCCGCCGCCCCTCAGGCGGAAGGCGGCGTCCGCTGCGGCATGAACAGGATCTCATGCTGGGCGGGGCCGAGCAGATCGGCCAGGCTCACCCGATCGAGCGACGCCAGGAAGGCCCCCAGCGCGTTGTCGAGCACCCCGCGCAGGCGGCAGCTGCTGCTCAGCAGGCAGCTGCGCGACCCCGTGAAGCAATCCACCAGCGCCAGATCCGTCTCCATCTTGCGCACCACATCCCCCACCCCGATCTCCGCGGGCGGCCGGGCCAGCCGCAGGCCCCCGCCCTTGCCCCGGATGCCCTCCACAAAGCCGTTGCGGATCAGCTGATTGACCACCTTCATCAGGTGGCTGCGGGAGACGTCGAAGCGCTCCGAGATCTCCTGGATGGTGGGCAAGCGCTCGTCGTTGGACGCCAGGTAGATCAGGACGCGCAGGGCGTAATCCGTGTGCAGGGTGATGTGCATGGCCGACGGTGGCGGCTCGGACGAGCCGGCGGGAGTGCGTGACCCTCCGATTATAGGTGATTTCCTTAAAGATTCATTTTTGTTGACTCTTTTAAAGATGCATTCTAAAGTCAACTTAACAACACCCGACGGAGCGCGCCATGAACACACCGCAATTCACCCCTCCCGAACATCCCGTCGTCGCCCAGGCCTGCGAGGTCATGCGGCGGGCCTACGACCTCGGCTGGATCAGCACCCGCGACGGCAACGTGTCGGTGGCGATGACCGACCGGCGCGGGTTCCTGATCTCGGCCAGCGGCGTGGTGAAGCACGCCCTGACGCCCGGCCAGTTCGTCTTCGTGGCGGCCGACGGCCCCGCGGCGGAGGGCGGACATCCGCCGCCCTCGGGCGAGCTGGCGCTCCACCGCCGCCTGCAGGCCCGCTTCGACCGTCGCGACCTGACGGTGCTGCACCTGCACCCCACCTACATCGTCGCCGCCCTCTACGCCGGGCACCGGCTGGCCGCGCTGTCGGCGGATTTCCCGGAGGTCACCCGCTACACCCGGGTCGGCCCCGACGTGCCGGCCCTGCCCGCCACCAGCGACGAACTCGCCGAAGCCTGCGACGCCGCCTTCCAGCCGGCCCTGGGGCCCGCGCCCCACATCGTCGGCCTCGACCGTCACGGCGTGGTGGCGGTGGGCAGAACGCCCTGGGACGCCTTCGAACACGTCGAGCGGCTGGAGCACATCTGCCGCATCGCCCTCGCCGCCGGCCAGCCGGCCACAGCCCACCAAGGAGCCCGCCATGCCCACGCCCACCCCTGACCCCCGCCGGGTGCTCACCGCCGGCCGCGCCATGATGGCCCTCGCCGGCCTCGGGATGATCGTCTCGACCGCCATCGCCTACCCCCTGGCGGAGCGCTTCGAGCTGGCCACCCAGATCGCCGGCCACCTGGCCCTGCCCGTGTCGGCCGCCTTCTTCAAGCTCGGCTACGTGGTGCGCCTCGCCGCCCACCACGCCCTGGGCAACCTGCAGGCCGGCTGATCCCCCACTTCCCACTTCCCCCTTCCCCCACAAAACCCGAGAGAACCGACCCATGCTAGCCACCACCGCCCGCCCCCTCACCGAAGCCACCACCCCCGTCCTCCCGGACAACG
>NZ_JAYRMI010000022.1:0-55022 GCF_041904905.1 Zoogloea sp.
CGCATCGGCACGCGGATGTCGGGCCGGGAGCCTTCGACGTAGATCTTGCGGGAGTTGGGCAGCGGCGCAACGGCCGCTTCGTCCACGTGGGCGGACGCAGCGAGGAATTTGTCGGTGGCGTTCATGAGGGTCTCCGTGGGTGTTGAGCGGTCGGGAAAGCGAACCGCCGGCCTTGTGGGGGCCAAGACGACCAGCAAATATCAGACCACGCCCACCCCACCGCCAGAACCGCAATTGGCTGGGGCACCTGTCTCATTTGACGAACAGGCGTCTCCATTTCGAAAGGAGAATTGAGACAGTTGTCTCCTTATTTGCCCACGAATTGAAGGGAATTGACCGAACGGCGCGAAATTCATCCGCTGGCAAAGAAATTGCAATCTGTCTCCGCTGCCAGGCCCGCTCAGGGGAAAAGGCACTCGTTGCTCCGGTGAGGTAGGCCGGGGCCGCCAATTAAAAGAGGAGACAATCATGAAACCGATTACGCCCACCCGCCGCGGTCGAATCGACGGCCGCCTTGCTGCCGCCGTCGTTCTACCCGCACTTGCCTTTCCGGCGTTCGCCGAAACCAATGTCGAGATCTACGGGATCATCGATGCGGGCCTGCTCTACCAGAGCCGCACGGACCCGAACGGCAAGAGCAAGACCTCGATGGAAACCAGCGGCCTGCGCCAGTCGATCCTGGGCTTCAAGGGCGACCGCGACCTGGGGCGCGGGCTCGAAGGCTTCTTCAATCTGGAGATCCACTACGACACCAACAACGGCCGCTTTCACGGCTCGGGCGACGCAGAGGGCACCGGCACCCCGTTCTTCCGGCGTCAGGCCAACCTTGGCCTGAAGGGCGACTGGGGCAGCGTGACCCTGGGCCGCCAATATGGCCCGGCGCTGCTCGCCCATATCGGCACCGAGCCCCGCGCCTTCAAGGAGCAATTCTCCAACCTTTACGCCTGGGCCTATAACCAATACCAGGCCACCGCCGGCGCCGTGGGCACCGACCGCAATACCAATAACGATGTGGGGATCTTCTTCAGCAATGCGATCCAGTATCGCAATACCGTGGGGCCTTTCAGCTTCGGCGTGCTGTGGTCGGCCGGCGGGCAATCGGGCAGCACCCAGAAGAACAGCGCCTGGGCCCTGGGTGGCACCTATACCGGCCCGGTGATCCTGTCGGCCTCGTATCAGGTCATCAAGGACGAGCAGACCGCCAACGACAACGTGCGCCACGGCGGCCTGGGCATTGCGGTGCCCTTTGGCGACTTCACCTTCAAGGCCAATTACCTCAATGCCCGGAACAACCACGCCAATGGCCAGAACGTGTCGAACGTGAACGCCATCGGCGTGGGCGTCGACTGGAAGTGGCGCCCCGACAACACCGCGACGCTCGCCTACTACGACAACAAGGATCGCCTCAACTCGGGCGACCACACCCGCAACGTCGTGATCTCCAACGACTTCGCGCTGCGCAAGGACACGACGCTGTACGTCCAGACCGCCTTCGTCGATGCGGATTCGGCGGCAACGATCAAGACCAGCATCGTCGCGGCGGGCATTCCGAGCGTGGGCCACCGCACCACGCTGGTCAACGCCGGCATCAACTTCACTTTCTGACACCGCCTGCCGGCTGGCAGCCGGAGGGCGGGCCTTGCCCCCCTCGCTGCCCTCACCGGTTGGCCAGCCCGCTCCCTGCTTGAGGACTCTCACCATGAAACGCGCCCTGACTCCGATCTTCGCCGCCGTCTCCCTGCTCACCGCCAGCGCCGGCATGGCCGCCGACGCCAAGCCCGGTTTCGCCGACCCCGACAACTGGCCGCAGTACCACCGCTCCTCCAACGCCTGGCGCTTCAGCCCGCTCACCCAGATCAACAAGCAGAACGTGAAGAAGCTGAAGGTGGCCTGGGTGCACCAGCCCGGCAACATCGCCCACGGCCTGCAGGCCACGCCCATCGTGCTGGACGGCGTGCTCTACTACATCTCGGCCGACAACAACGTGTGGGCCGTGGATGCCGCCACCGGCAAGACGATCTGGCGCTACACCGCCAAGCTCAACCCCATCGCCAAACAGGCCTTCTACGCCTCGGCCAGCCGCGGCGTGACCGTCGGCCGCGGCAAGGTCTTCGTGGGCACCCTCGACGGGCGCTTCCTGGCCCTCGACCAGAAGACCGGCAAGGAGCTGTGGTCCACCCAGCTCACCGACCCCAAGACCCAGTACGGCGCGCTCTTCTCATCCCCGCCCCAGCTGGCCGGCGACGTGCTCTTCGGCGGCACCACCGGCGGCGACCAGCCCATCGCCGGCAAGATCTACGCGGTGAATGCCGACACCGGCAAGCCGGCCTGGACCTTCGACATCATCAAGAACGACCCGGCCAGCTGGCCGGGCGACAGCGGCAAGGTGGGCGGCGGCTCGGCGTGGATGCCCGGCACCTACGACGAGGCCTCCGACACCCTCTACATCGGCACCTCCAACGCCGCGCCGGATTACTACACCCCGGGGCGCGAGGGCGATAACAAGTACACCTCCACCCTGCTGGCCATCGATCCCAAGACCGGCACGCTCAAGTGGCACCGCCAGGAAATCCCCCACGACAGCTGGGATTTCGATGCCGCCTACGAGGCGCTGGTGGTCAAGAAGGGCGGCAAGGACGTGATCGTCCACCTCAACAAGAGCGGCTTCGTGTTCGTGATGGACAAGCAGGACGGCAGCCTGGAGAACGTCTGGCAGTTTGCCGAAAACATGAACTGGGCCAAGGGCATCGACCCCAAGACCGGCGCCCTCATCGAGCCCCGCCGCCCCCAGCCGGGCAAGCGTGAGCTGCTGTGCCCCAACCTGCTCGGCGCCCGCAGCTGGAACCACGGCGCCTACAACCCGGGCACCGGCCTGTGGTACACCCACGCCATGGAGGTGTGCAACGAGGTCGTCGCCGGCAAGGACGACCCGGCCAACCTCACCGCCATCTCGGCCCTGTCGCTGGGCATCGACGAGATCAAGCTGGTGCCGCCGCCCTCCGGCAAGAAGCCCGACGGCCGCCTGGATGCCCGCGATCCGCTCACCGGCAAGATCAAGTGGAGCATCCGTTACCCGCTGCCCCCGCTCTCCAGCGTGCTCACCACCGCCGGTGGGCTGGTCTTCACCGGCGACATGGAAGGCCACCTGTTCGCCTACGACGCCGACAACGGCAAGGAGCTGTGGCGCTTCAACGCCGGCTCCGGCGCCCGCGGCGGCCCGGTCAGCTACGCCGTCAAGGGCAAGCAGTACATCGTGATCCCCACCGGCCTCGGCTCCCACGCGCCGGGCTTCCTGGCCGGCGCCTTCCCGCAGATCAAGGATCTGCCCGGCGGCGCAGCCCTGATCGCCTTCACCCTCGAGTAAGCGGCTCCGCAGCACGGCCACGCCGGACGCGGCGGCCGCGCTGTTCCGGGGTGCGGTGTCGAGACCTCCCCTCGCCGCACCCCATCTTTTTGGGATGAGCACAACAATGAAATCTCCGATCCGTCTTCGCCTGGCGCTGCAGCGCGGGGCCACCCTCCTCTTCATGGCCACCGCCGCCTTTGCCGTGGCGCCCCCCGCCGACGACGCCAAGGCCCGCGTGGCCGCCGGCAAGCACCGCTTCGACGCCCTGTGCGTGAGCTGCCACGGCGCCGCCGGCACCGGCGTCGCCCCCGCAGACGGCAGCCGCAGCTACGGCCCGCGCCTCGCCGGACGCGCCGATCTCGACCCCACGCTGATCCACGAACGCATCGTGCACGGCAAGCACGGCGACAAGGCCATGCCCCCCTGGGGCACCGTGCTCGACGCCGAAGCGATCGACCAGCTCACCGCTTACGTCAAGCTGATCGCCGCCACCCAGCCCAAGGCCGCCACCCACCTCGCGCTTGCCCCCTTCGACCTGAACGACCCGGCCCGCGTCGACGCCGGCCGCCGCCGCTTCGCCAAGACCTGCGCCGGCTACTGCCACGGCCACGAGGGCACCGGCGGACGGGCGCCGGACTTCAAGGGCCGCGGCGACGACCTGCCGCCCGAGCTGGCTTTTGAAACCATCAGCAAGGGCCGCCAGGGCGCCGAGGTCATGCCGCCCTGGGGCGCCGCCTTCACGCCCGAGCAGATCTGGGAGCTGGTGGCCTACCTCATGCACCTGGGGCGCCAGCAGCCCTAGCCGGCCACGCCCTCTGCCAGAAAAAGCAAAGGGGCCGCGAGGCCCCTTCTGCGTTGGCGGCGGCGGCCGTCACCACGCCTGACGATTCGGCGCCACGATCTGCAGCTTGGCGAGCTTGCGGTAGAAGGTGGCCCGCGACAGCCCCAGCTCCCGGGCCGACACCGTCACCTGCCACTGGTTGCGGCGCAGGGTCTCGAGCATCCGCTCGCGCAGCGCCAGATCCTTGGGCTTGAGGGCCGGCGGCGGCACGTCGGCCGGCGCCACGAGCACCGGCAGCGCCGGCTGCACCGCCCCCCGCATCAGGCCGGACGGCGCCGCGGAGAACAGATCCGGCGGGAAGGACTGGGGCATCAGCAGCGGCCCGTCGCTGATCGCGCAGGCGTAGCGCATCGCGTGGCGCAGCTGGCGGATGTTGCCCGGCCACGGGTGGCGCATCAGGGCATCGCGGGTCTCGTCGGCCAGGTGAAGCTCCCGGCCCATGGCCCGCGCCTCCTCGTGCAGCACCCGATCGATCACCGCACCGATGTCCTCTCGCTCCCGCAGCGGCGGCAGCATGAACACCGCGCCGTTGAGGCGGTAGTAAAGATCCTCCCGGAAGCGCCCCTCCGCCACCAGACGCGGCAGATCCTGGTGGGTGGCGCACACGATGTGCAGGCGCACCGGCGTCGGCTTCTCGGCGCCCAGGGGCAGCACCTCGCCCTCGGCCAGCACCCGCAGCAGGCGGCTCTGCAGCACCAGCGGCATGTCGCCGATCTCGTCGAGGAACAGCGTGCCGCCGTCCGACTGGATGATCTTGCCCCGCGCGCCCTTGCTGCGGGCGCCGGTGAAGGCGCCGTCCCGGTAGCCGAAGAGTTCGCTCTCGATCAGGCTTTCGGGGATGGCCGCACAGCTGAGCGCCACGAAGGGCTGCTTGTAGCGGTCGCTCGCGTCGTGGAGCGCCTTGGCGAAGGCTTCCTTGCCGGTGCCCGTCTCGCCCAGCAGCATCACCGGGATGTCGCGGTTGGCCACCTTCAACGCCCGCTGCACGTTGTTGCTCACCCGCGGATCGTCGGTGGCCAGATGGCCGAAGCCCCGAGTCTCGGCGACGCCGGCCGCGTCGTTGCCGACGGCTTCGCCCACCTGCGCAATGCCGCTGCGCGGCCTCGCGTCGGGCGCCCGCAGCAGGCCGAAGATGCGCGTCCCGCTGCCCTGGATGCGCAGCGGAATCGCCTGGCCCGGCCGGGCGTGCGCCGCCGCGAGCAGGTCGGACGCCGAGCACTCGAACAGATCGCCGATCTGCTCCGGCGCCGGACCGCGGCGCTGCAGCAGCTCCTGCCGGGCGCGCCGGTTGCCGCCGACGATCCGCCCCCCGTCGTCGAAGGCCACCAGATAATCGGTGTGCACGTGCATCAGCTCGGGGCTTCGCCCCAGCTGCAGCACCCAGTAGCCGCGCAGGCTGTGAAAGGCGAAGGCGTCCTCGATCAGGCGCGCCTTCTCCACCACCATCTGGAAGACCAGCACCTGGCTCTCGCGGTGCTCCGGTGAATTGAGGGCCGACGCATCGAGCACCGCCAGCGGCTCGTCGTCGATGCCGAAGATCGGCGCCGAACTGCAGGTGAAGGCGATGTTGTGGGAGCGGAAGTGCTCGCCCCGATGCACCAGGATCGGCTGGCGATCCACGAGGCTGGTGCCCACGCCGCAGGTGCCCTCCTCCATCTCGGACCAGCGGGTGCCGTCGCGAAAGCCCTCGGCGCGGAACTCCCGCTCCAGTTCGGGCACCGTGCGCAGGTCGACGGTGACGCCGGCAGCATCGGTGAGCAGCACGCAGTAGTTGGCCGGCCGCAGCGAATCGTAGAGGCGATCGACGCCTTCCCGCGCGATGCGCATGAACGTGTCGAGCCGCTCCCGGTGTTCGCGCAATTCCCGCGCCGTGACCACCTGGGGCAGGCTCGCCTGCCCCGGATCGACCCGATAGTTGCTGAGGGAGCGCTCCCACGAACGCGCCAGCCTGTCGTGCACCGGCTGGCGGCTCGCCACGCAGCCGCGCTCCACCACATCGACCACCCGCGCCACGTGGCGGGCGATCTCTCCATGACCCCGAATCATTTTTTCCCCTTTGTTTATTAATAGGCAGGGATTTATAGGTATTGCTTCCTTTGGTAGCGCGAAGCGTATTCCGTTACGTCAGTTAAATCAATGCCGCGACCCGGCCGAGAAATTGAGACAGGTGTCTCATTTTCCTGATTATTCCCGGTCGCCTGTATCAACCGGCGACCGGGGTTTCATTGCCGCGCCGCAACATCCAGACAACGCGGATAAATCCAATTCCGCGCACCGCCTGAAGTCAGCCGAAACCGCACTGCAATAAAAAAATAAAAATCAATTGCTGGCATGCGACCTGCTAATTCAACCGGACCTGATACTGAATTGCGGAGCGATTGTGAGAAATGTATCGAATGCCCCGCCCTTGATTGGCATCGTGGCCAATCCGGCCTCCGGGCACGATATCCGGCGATTGACCAGCGGGGCCTCGGTTTATTCCGCCGCCGACAAGGTCAATTGTGTCGAGCGCCTGCTCGGCGCCCTCGGGGCGACCGGGGTGCCGCGGGTGCTGACGATGCCCGACCGGGCCGGTATCGCCGTCAGGCTCCGCAAGGCGGCCGACCTCAACCGCCGCCGGCCCGGCGTGCGCTGGCCGCAGGTGGATTTCATCGACATGCCGGTGCTCGAAGACGCCCGCGACACCGTCCGGGCGGTGTGCGAGATGCGCGCCGCCGGAGTGGCGATGATCGTCGTGCTCGGGGGCGACGGCACCCACCGGGCGGTGGCGCTGGCGTCGGGCGACGTTCCGCTGGCCACCCTCTCCACCGGCACCAACAACGCCTTCCCGGCGCTCGGCGAGGCGACCGTCGTCGGCCTGGCCGCCGGGCTCGCCGCAACCGGCCGCATCCAGCCGGCGCTGGTCCGCAACAAGTGCCTGCGCGTGACGCACCCCAGCGGCGAGGCCATGGCCCTGGTGGATGTGGGCGTGATGCCGGCCGAGCACATCGGCGCCCGCGCCGTGTGCACCGCCGATGCCGTCGAGACCGTCTTCGCCGCCTTCGCCCAGCCCGACGCCATCGGCCTGTCCGCCATCGCCGCCGCCTGCGGCCCGGTCAGCCGGAGCGCGCCCGTCGGACGCTGGGTTCGGCTGGGCGCCGGCACGGCCCGCCTCGCGGCGACGTCGCCGGGGCTGGTGCAGGCCGTGGCCGTGGCCGCCAGCGGGCCGATGCAGCCGGGGGAAGCCTTCGCGCTTGGCACCCGGCCCGCCATCCTGGCCCTCGACGGCGAGCCCGAGATCGTCCTGGACGGCCGCGGCCCCGCCTGCGTGCGGCTCGCCCTCGACGGCCCGATCACCCTCGACGTGGCGGCCACCCTGGCCGCCGCCCACGCGGCGGACGCCCTCGCGGTGACCGCCCCCCAAGAACCCGCCCCGCGCGACGGCCCGCCCGCCGCACCGGGGCCAACGGGCGCCGATCGCACGATCGCCCCGGCCTGAATCCGGGCGGCGGACAACCCACGGCCGCCGCCGGGTGCCCTCAACACTTCCAACAAACTGGAGACAACCGTGACCAAGAAACTCGAACGCGAAGACCTGCTCAAGGCCTATCGCACCATGCGCACCATCCGTGAGTTCGAAGAGCGCCTGCACACCGATTTCGCCACTGGCGAGATCCCGGGCTTCGTGCACCTTTACGCCGGCGAGGAGGCGTCGGCCACCGGCGTGTGCATGAACCTCACCGCCGAAGACCACATCGCCAGCACCCACCGGGGCCACGGCCACTGCATCGCCAAGGGCGTCGACCCGGTGGGGATGATGGCCGAGATCTGGGGCCGCACCACCGGCACCTGCAAGGGCAAGGGTGGCTCGATGCACATCGCCGACCTGTCGGTGGGCATGCTGGGCGCCAACGGCATCGTCGGCGGCGGCGGCCCGCTGGTGTGCGGCACCGCGCTCGCCGCCAAGCTGCGCGGCCAGCCCTACGTGAGCGTGTGCTTCTTCGGCGACGGCGCGTCCAATCAGGGCACGATCTTCGAGGCGATGAACCTCGCCTCGGTGTGGAACCTGCCGGTGATCTTCCTGGCCGAGAACAACGGCTACGCCGAAGCCACCTCGTCCAAGTTCTCGGTGGCCTGCGAGAACATCGCCGACCGCGCCTCCGCCTTCGGCATGCCCGGCGTGACCGTGGATGGCTTCGACTTCTTCGCGGTGTACGAGGCCGCCGGCGAGGCCATCGAGCGCGCCCGGAACGGCGGCGGCCCGTCGCTGGTGGAGGTGAAGCTCTCGCGCTACTACGGCCACTTCGAGGGCGACCAGCAGACCTACCGCGCCCCGGGCGAGGTGCAGGCCCTGCGCGACAACAAGGACTGCCTGATGCAGTTCGCCCGCCGCGTCACCCAGAGCGGCGCCCTCACCCAGGCCGATCTCGACGCCATCGATGCCGAAGTGAAGGCCCTCATCGACGACTCGGTGGTCAAGGCCAAGTCCGATCCCAAGCCCGGCGAAGCCGACCTGCTCACCGACGTGTACGTGAGCTACTGAGCCGCCACCCCAAGGAATTCAAAGGAGACAAACCCATCATGGCAAGAAAAATCACCTACCAGCAGGCCATCAACGAGGCCCTCGACCAGGAAATGAGCCGCGACCAGAACGTGATCGTCATGGGCGAGGACGTGGCTGGCGGCGCCGGCTCCCCCGGCGAGCAGGACGCCTGGGGCGGCGTGCTGGGCGTCACCCGCGGCCTCTACCACAAGCACCCGGGCCGGGTGATCGACACCCCGATCTCCGAATCCGGCTACGTGGGCGCGGCGGTGGGCGCGGCCTGCTGCGGCATGCGCCCGGTGGCCGAGCTGATGTTCGTGGATTTCCTCGGCGTGTGCTTCGACCAGATCTTCAACCAGGCCGCCAAGTTCCGCTACATGTTCGGCGGCAAGGCCGAGACGCCGGTGGTCATCCGCGCCATGTACGGCGCCGGCTTCCGCGCCGCGGCCCAGCACTCCCAGTGCCTCTACAACATCTTCACCCACATCCCGGGCCTGAAGGTGGTGGTGCCGTCCAACCCCTACGACGCCAAGGGCCTGCTGATCCAGTCGATCCGCGACAACGACCCGGTGATCTTCCTCGAGCACAAGGCGCTTTACACGATGGAAGGCGAGGTGCCGGAGGAACTCTACACCGTGCCCTTCGGCGAAGCCGCGGTGGTGCGCGAAGGCCACGACGTGACCATCGTCGCCATCGGCCGCATGGTGCACAAGGCCCAGGAGGCCGCCGCCGAGCTGCAGAAGGCCGGCGTGCATTGCGAGATCATCGACCCGCGCACCACCTCGCCGCTGGACACCGACACCATCCTCGAGAGCGTCGAGAAGACCGGCCGCCTGATCGTGGTGGATGAATCCCATCCCCGCTGCAGCATGGCCTCCGACATCGCCGGTCTGGTGGCCGAGAACGCCTTCGACAGCCTCAAGGCGCCGATCCGCCAGATCACCGGCCCCCACGCCCCCGTGCCCTTCAGCGATTCGCTCGAAGAACTCTACATCCCCAGCGCCGCCAAGATCGTCGCCGCCGCCAAAGCCCTCAAGGAGTACCGCTGATGTCCGCCATCCATCCCGTCACCATGCCCAAGTGGGGCCTTTCCATGCAGGAGGGCAAGGTCAACGGCTGGCTCAAGCAGGTGGGTGATGCCATCGAGAAGGGCCAGGAGATCGTCGAGGTCGAGAGCGAGAAGATCGCCGGCGCCGTCGAGGCGGCCGAGAGCGGCGTGCTGCGCCGCACCCTCGCCGCCGACGAGGACGTGCTGCCGGTGGGCGGCCTGCTGGGCGTGATCGCCGACGCGAGCGTGTCGGATGCCGACATCGACGCCTTCGTGGCCGACTACCAGTCCAACTTCAAGCCCGCCGACGGCGACGCCGAGGATCAGGGCCCCACGCCCCAGAAGATCGACGTGAATGGCCACCGCCTGCGCTACCTCAAGCGCGGCGAAGGCGGCGAGCCGATGCTGCTGATCCACGGCTTTGGCGGCGATCTCAACAACTGGCTGTTCAACCATGAGGCCCTCGCCGCCGACCGGGAGGTATACGCCCTCGACCTGCCCGGCCACGGCGAATCCACCAAGGACGTGGGCGAAGGCACCCTGGAAAGCCTCGCCGACACCGTGGCGGCCTTCATGGAGGCGGTGGGTGTGGATGCCGCCCACCTGGTCGGCCACTCGATGGGCGGCGCGGTGTCGCTGATGGTCGCCCGGCGCCACCCGGAGCGGGTTCGTTCGCTCTCGCTGGTGTGTTCGGCGGGCCTGGGCAGCGAGATCAACAGCGGCTACATCGACGGCTTCGTCGCCGCCGGCAGCCGCAACGCCCTCAAGCCCGTGCTGGCCGACCTCTTCGCCGACAGCGGCCTCGTCACCCGCCAGCTGGTGGACGATCTCCTCAAGTACAAGCGCCTCGAAGGCGTCGGCAGTGCGCTCACCACGCTCTCCGGCAAGCTCTTCGCCGGCGGCAAGCAGGCCGTGGTGCTGGCCGACGCGCTGCCCGAGATCGCCAAGCCGGTGCTGCTGGTGTGGGGCGAGGAAGACCGGATCATCCCGGTCGCCCACGCCCACGCGCTGTCCGGCCGCTACCCGGTGGAGGTGCTGCCCAACCGCGGCCACATGGTGCAGATGGAGGCCGCCAACGAGGTCAACCGGGCCATCGCCCGCTTCGTCGGCTGATCGCCCCAACCCGCGCGGGGCTTCACGGCCCCGCGCCCAGCGGAGATTTCATCCATGCCCCACGTCATCGATACGCCCGCCGGCCTGCGCGGCGCCGACAAGCTCGCCCGCATCCCGGTGAAGGTGGACAGCGCCCGCGCCTCGCCCCCCAAGCCGCCCTGGCTACGCGCCCGCGACCCCGGCACCGCGGTGGTGAGCGCCCTGCGCCAGCGCCTGCGCAGCCACACCCTGCACACCGTCTGCGAAGAGGCCGACTGCCCCAACATCGGCGAATGCTTCACCCGCGGCACCGCCACCTTCATGGTGATGGGCGGCATCTGCACCCGGCGCTGCCCCTACTGCGACGTGGCCCACGGCCGCCCGGCCCCGCTCGATGCCGACGAGCCCCGCCGCCTCGCCGACGCCGTGCGCGAGATGCGCCTGCGCTACGTAGTCATCACCTCGGTCGATCGCGACGACCTGCGCGACGGCGGCGGCGCCCACTTCGCCGCCTGCATCGCCGCGGTGCGCAGCGCCGTGCCGGGCATCCGCGTCGAAGTGCTGACCCCCGACTTCCGCGGCCGCGAGGCGCTCGCCCTCGACCATCTGGCCGCCACCCCGCCGGACGTCTTCAACCACAACATCGAAACCGTCGCGCGCCTCTACCGCGCCGTGCGCCCCGGCGCCGACTACCCCGGCTCGCTGGCCCTCATCGCGCGGGTCAAGCGCCTGCTGCCGACGTTGCCCACCAAGTCCGGCCTGATGCTGGGCCTGGGCGAGACGGACGACGAGATCCTCGCCACCCTGCGCGACCTGCGCGCCCACGGCTGCGACATCCTCACCCTGGGCCAATACCTGCGGCCATCGCCCGCCCACCTGCCGGTGGATCGCTACGTGACGCCGGAATCCTTCGACGCGTGGCGCCGCATCGCGCTGGACATGGGCTTTACCGAAGTCGCCGCCGGCCCGCTGGTGCGCTCGTCCTACCGGGCCGACCAGCTCGCCCCCCACCCGCGGGAGGCAACATGACGACGCACATCTGCGTGAATGGGCAACCGTCGGAAGTGCCACCCGGCTGGAAGGTAACCGATCTGGTGGATTCGCTCGGCTACGCCGGCAAGCGGATCGCCGTGGAAGTGAACGGGCAGATCGTCCCCAAGGGGCGCTACGCCGAGACCGGGCTCTCAGGCCAGGACCGGGTCGAGATCGTCGTGGCCGTGGGAGGAGGCTAGTCATGGGCAACATCGAACCGAACGTCGGCACCGCCCCCGGGCCGCTCGACACCCCCTTCACCCTTGGCGGGCAGGTCTTCCGCTCGCGCCTGCTGGTGGGCACCGGCAAGTACCGGGATTTCGTGCAGACCCGCGACGCCATCGACGCCAGCGGCGCCGAGATCGTTACCGTGGCCATCCGCCGGGTGAACATCGGCCAGGACCCGTCAGCCCCCAACCTGCTCGACGCCCTCGACCCCGAGCGCCACACCCTGCTGCCCAACAGCGCCGGCTGCTACACCGCCGAGGATGCCGTGCGCACCCTGCGCCTCGCCCGCGAACTGCTCGACGGCCACGACCTGGTCAAGCTGGAAGTGCTGGGCAGCCCCGAGACCCTCTTCCCCAACATGCCCGAAACCCTGCGCGCCGCCGAAACCCTGGTGCGCGACGGCTTTCGGGTGATGGTGTATTGCTCGGACGATCCGATACAGGCGCGGATGCTCGAAGCCATCGGCTGTATCGCAATCATGCCGCTGGCCAGCCTGATCGGCTCGGGCATGGGCATCCTCAACCCGTGGAACCTGCGCATCGTCATCGACGAATCCCGCGTGCCGGTGATCGTGGATGCCGGCGTCGGCACCGCGTCGGATGCCGCCATCGCCATGGAGCTGGGCTGCGACGGCGTGCTGATGAACACCGCCATCGCCGCCGCCGGCGACCCGGTACGCATGGCCCTGGCGATGCGGCAGGGGGTGAGCGCCGGCCGCCACGCGTTTCTGGCCGGCCGCATGCCCCGCCGCGAATACCAGGCCAGCCCCAGCTCGCCGCTCGAAGGCGTGATCGGCCGCAACCCGGCTTGACCGGCGGCAAGAACCGTTTCAGCGCCCGAAACCTCGATTCACGCCACGAATCGAAGTTTACCGAGCCGGAAAGACAGTTGCCGCCGCTGAAACAGTCATTCCGCCCCGCTGCAACGCAGTTTCGGGCGCTGAAACCGTCTTTCCCACTCGCGCAACGCAGTTTCAGGCGCGGAAACTCAGTTTCACCGGAGGGCAAGTCAGTTTCACGGCGCAGTGACGACGATTCACGTCGGCGGCAGTGTCTCGCGTGGCACCATCAAGCCGATTCACGCCCACACACGCCGCTTCGGCGGCGGCAAGACGCACCTGACCACCACCGAAAGGCTCATGCCCCGGGCCGGGCACCGCCCAAAGAAAAACGCTCCGGAAGGAGCGTTCTTGCAGGGTACTTGGCGGAGGCGGTGAGATTCGAACTCACGAACGGTTTCCCGTTGCCGGTTTTCAAGACCGGTGCAATCGACCACTCTGCCACACCTCCGCGGGGTGCGCATTCTAGCACGCCGGACGCGGTTGAAACTTTCAGGGGGGTCCGCTACTCTCAGCCCGTGCAGGCCATCTGCTTTACATCAACTCGGAGGAATTCCATGCAACTCGACACTTACGGTCAGCAAACGCAGGTTTTGTCGCAAGGCGCGAACCGCGTTCTGCGCAACACCTACATGCTGCTCGCGCTCTCGATGGTGCCGACCGTTGCCGGCGCACTACTCGGCGTGAAGATGCAGTTCTCGTTCCTGGCAGGCAGCCCGTTCATCGCCTTCGCGCTGTTCCTGGGCATCTCGTTCGCCTTCTTCTACGGCATCGAGAAGAACAAGAACAACGGCCTGGGCGTCGCCCTGCTGCTGGGTTTCACCTTCTTCATGGGCCTGATGCTGTCGCGCATCCTTCAGGTTGCCCTGGGCTTCTCCAACGGCGGCTCGATGATCGCGCTGGCGGCGGGTGGCACCGGCGCAATCTTCGTCACCCTGGCAGGCATCGCCAGCGTCTCGAAGCGCGACTTCACCAACATGGGCAAGTTCCTCACCGTTGGGCTGGTGGTGGTGCTGCTAGCAATGGTTGCCAACATCTTCCTCCAGATGCCGGTGCTGCACCTGGCCATCTCGGCGGCGGTGGTGCTGCTGTTCTCGGGCTACATCCTGTACGACATCAGCAACATCGTGCAGGGCGGAGAGACCAACTACGTGACGGCCACCCTGGCGGTTTACCTCGACGTCTATAACGTGTTCGTGAGCCTGCTCAACCTCATCATGGCCTTTGGCGGCGAACGCGACTGACATCCGCCCGCTTCGTCAGCAAAAAAAGGCGACCTTCGGGTCGCCTTTTTCATAGGAGCAGCACAAACTCAAATCCGCTCGAAGAGCGCGACCGACTCCACGTGGGAGGTCTGCGGGAACATGTTGGCGATACCTGCCCCCTTCAGCCGATAGCCCTTCTCGTTGGTCAGCACAGCCGTATCCCGCGCCAACGTGGCCGGGTTGCACGAGACATAGACGATGCGCCGGGGCAAACACACGCCCAGCGCCTTCACCACCGCAATCGCCCCCTCCCGGGGCGGGTCGATCAGCAGCTTGTCCAGGGGCCCGAGCGCCGCGAGGCTGTCTTCGGTGGCCTCGAACAGATTGGCCGCGTGGAACTCGCAGCGCTCGCCCAGGCCGTTGTCGACGGCGTTCTGGCCCGCCCGGCGGACCAGCGCGTCGCTGCCCTCCACCCCCACCACGTAGGCACCCAGGCGGGCAATCGGCAGGCTGAAGTTGCCCAGGCCGCAGAACAGGTCGGCGATCCGCTCGCCGGGCTGCGGGTCGAGGAGCTGCATCGTCCGGCGCATCAGCACACGGTTGATGCCCATGTTCACCTGAGTGAAATCGGTGGGCCGGAAGGCCATCGACACCCCGAACTCGGGCAGCGTGTACGCCAGCCCCGGCGCCGCCTCCGGCGCCAGCCGGCGTGCCGAATCCGGGCCGCTCGGCTGCACCCACACCTGGACCGACTCCGCGTGGGCGAACGCGGTCAGCCGCGCCGTATCGGCTGCGCTGAAGGGCACCAGATGCCGGAACACCATCACCGTGATCCCCTCGCCCACCGCGATCTCGATCTGCGGCAGGCGATCCGGCGCCGACAGGCCCGCCACCAGCTCCCGCAGCCGCGGCACCATCGCCGAAACATGAGGCGGCAGGATCGCGCAGCTTTCCATCGGCGCCACGTAGCTGCTGCGGCGCTCGTGAAAGCCGATCAGCACGCCGCCCTTGCTCGGCACCATCCGCACCGACAGCCGCGCCCGGTAGCGATACCCCCAGGCTGGCCCGACGATGGGTGGATAAAGCACATCCGGCCGCGCCCGGCCGATGTGCCACAAGGCGTTCTCCAGCACCCGCTGCTTGGCCGCCACCTGGGCGCCCGCCTCCAGGTGCTGCATGCTGCAACCGCCGCACACCCCGAAATGGGGGCAGCGAGGCTCAACCCGCTGGGCGCTCGGGACGATCACCCGCGCCACGTCCGCCACCTCGTAGTTCGGCTTGATCTTGTAAGGCGTGAACTGGACCCGCTCGCCCGGCAGCGCCCCCTCGATGAAGATCGTCTTGCCATCGACGTGGGTGACGCCGCGCCCCTCGTGATCGAGGGATTCGACAACGGCTTCGCGAAGGGTGGCAGCGTGCATGGCGATACGGTCCGGACAGGAAGGGCGCCATTTTAGCGGCGGGGCGGGCCGATGCAATCCGACGCGCTATAATTACGGGATGACAAACACACTTCTTGGCGGCCTGTCGGTCGAGACCTTCCTCACCGAATACTGGCAAAAGAAACCGCTCCTCGTTCGCCAGGCGGTTCCCGGCTTCACCGGCGTCGTGACGAAGGACGAACTCTTCGAACTCGCCCGCGACCCGGACGTGGAATCCCGTTACGTCACCCACGGCGGCGGCACCTGGGAAGTCATTCACGGCCCCCAGAAGGCGTCGGATCTCAAGCGCAAGAAGCAACCCTGGACGGTGCTCATCCAGGGGCTCAACCTCTTCTGCCCCGATGGCGACGAACTCCTCCACCGCTTCGACTTCATCCCCCAGGCCCGTCTCGACGACCTGATGGTGAGCTACGCCGTCGATAACGGCGGCGTCGGCCCCCACTTCGACAACTACGACGTCTTCCTGCTCCAGGGCATCGGCAAGCGCCGCTGGCTCATCAGCGACCAGGACGACCGCACCCTCATCGAAGACGCCCCCCTCAAGATCCTGCAGGATTTCCGCCCGGTTTACGACTGGGTGCTCGAGCCGGGCGACATGCTTTACCTGCCTCCCCACTGGGCCCACAACGGCATCGCCATCGGCGAGTGCACCACCTACTCCATCGGCTTCCGCTCGCCCACCGCCCAGGAACTCGCCCAGCAGTTCCTCAGCTACCTCCAGGACACCCTCCAGCTCGACGGCATCTACGCCGACCCCGATCTGAAGCGGCAGGCCCATTCGGCCGAGATCAGCGACCAGATGATCGACCGGGTCGCCGAAACCCTCCAGCGCATCACCTGGACCCGGGACGACGTACGCGGCTTTCTCGGCGCCTACCTCACCGAGCCCAAGGCCCACATCTTCTTCGATTCGCCCGACGAGCCGCTTGAGCACGACGAGTTCGTCGACGCCTGCGCCGACGCCGGCTACCGCCTCGATGCCCGCAGCCTGCTGCTCTTCGCCGACGGCCACTTCTTCCTCAACGGCGAACCGGTTCCGGTCGAAACCTCCGATCAGCCCCTTCTTCAGCAGCTGGCCGACGAGCGGCGGGTAGACACAATCGTCGGCCTGTCGGAAGAAGGCATCGCCCTGCTGTACGATTGGTATTGCTGCGGTTTCGCGCACCCATCAAAAAATCTGATGGAATAGCCCCCCAGCTTGACAGGCCTGCCCGACACCGCCGCAGGCCTGTTGCGGCAACGCAACAATGCCTTTATTCAAGCACTTCCTCCGTGGTAGCATACGGGCCAGATCGGGTCCCCCACCTGATTGCTCCTGATTTAAGCTTGTTGTACTTCATTTATCGATAAGGGAAACCAACAATGAAACAATCTCTCCTGGTTGCTGCTCTCGTTGCACTCGCTGTTACCGCTTGCGGCAAGAAGGAAGAGCCGAAGCCCGCTGAAGCTCCGGCTGCTGCTCCCGCCGCTGCTGCCCCGGCCGCTCCGGCTGCTGCCCCCGCCGCCGACGCCAAGCCCGCTGAGGCCGCTCCGGCTGCCGCTGCCCCGGCTGCTGACGCCAAGCCCGCTGAAGCTGCTGCTCCCGCCGCCGCTCCCGCTGCTGCTGGCTCCACCGCCGAAAACGCTGCCGCTGCCGCTGCTGCCAACACCGAGAAGAAGTAATCTTTTCGCTGTTGAAAAAAGCCAACCTGCGGGTTGGCTTTTTTTACGCCCAGCGTCCGGCCGCAAAGCTGGCTTGAGCAACGGGCAGCACAAAAGCAAAGCGCCGGACACTGCCGGCGCTTTGTCTTGCCGCTAACGCGATGCCTACTTCAGCTGTGCGTGGAGCAGCGCCAGGATCTTCCGGGCCGATTCCGACGTATCCGTGCCGCCCTCCCGGGTCAGCACCTTGATGGACGACGAGGCATCCCCACCCTTCACGTAAATCCGGTACTGGTTGCCAGACTGGACTTGCGGCTTGCTGTCGCCACGCCAGAAGGCGAGCTTGGACAGGATGCCCTCATCCTTCTTCGACTTGACGTCGATCTCCGGATCGACATAGCGCACGTAATACAGCCCCTGGGCACGATCCCGGTCTTCGACGGTAAAGCCGACCCGGTCAAGGGCCAGACCGACCCGACGCCACGCGCGATCGAAGCCTTCCTGCACCTCCAGCACCGCAGCGCCGCCTTCCACGTTCTGCAGGCTGGCCTTCTCGGCCTTGGGCACGGCAGCGATCTGCGCCTTCGCGCGCGTCTCGTCCGCACCGAGGCGGACCATCAGCCGCTGCAGAAACTCGGCTTCGAGTTCGGGATCGGCCGGGCGAGGCTGCCAGATGGTCTGGGTCTTCGCCTCGTTCGGGTAGATTTCCATCATGCCCCGGTGGCTGATGTAGATCTCGACGGTACCCGGCTCGTTGCCGGCCTCCAGCCGGGTGCGGTATTTATCCCGCTCCGGGGTGGAGTAGACGCCATCGATGACCTTGCCAAGGGTGCGGCGGATGATGTCATCCTGGATCTTGGCCCGGTTCTCGGCCCAGTCGGTCTCCATCACACCGATCTCGGGGCTGTCGACGTTGAGGATGAAACCGTTCTCCTGCCAGAACTCGCGCACCTGCGGCCACAGCTTGTCGGCCGAACCGGGAACCACCAGCCAGCGCTGGGAGCCGGAGCGCTCCACCCGCATCTTGTCGATGGACTGGGGCGCCACCGCGACGGCGCCCGCAGCCGTCGCGCCCGTGGCCCCGGCCTGCCCCGAACGCTCGGCGCTGTAGGCGGAGTACGTGGCGATACCCTTCGGATTCACGTCGGGGACGGCATAGCGATCGTCCGCAGTGGGGGCGGTAAGATCGGGCGGCACCTCGAGCGTGGGACGCTTGGCGGTGGCCGCAGCGCTCTTGTAGTCGATCTTTTTCGATTCCAGCAAGGAACCGGAGCATCCGGCAAGCGCGAACGCGACGATCACCGTCGCACCGGAAGCCAACTTTCGGCTTTGCATTCGTAACCCTCGGGGTTGGGAAAACCAGTCCTGGTTTGACACGCTCAGATGCGAGCGCTTCAGACTTCGATGCCGGCCTGACGCATGGCCTCGCGGACGCGGCCATGGAAGGACTCGGACAGCGGGGTCAGGGGGAGGCGGATGGCGTCGCCGATCAGCCCCATCTGCGCCACCGCCCACTTCACCGGGATCGGGTTGGCTTCGCAGAAGAGGTCGCGATGCAGCTTGACCAGCCTGGCGTTGAGATCGCGGGCGCGCGGGCCGTCGCAGGCGATGGCCGCGGCGCACATCTCGTGCATCAGGCGCGGCGCCACGTTGGCGGTGACCGAGATGGTGCCGTGACCGCCAAGCATGATGAAGGCCATCGCGGTCATGTCGTCGCCGGTGTACAGCGCGAAATCCTTGGGGGCGCGGGCGATGAGGTCGCAGGCGCGGTCGATGCTGCCGGTGGCGTCCTTGATGCCGATGATGTTGGGGATCTCGGCCAGGCGCAGGGTGGTGTCGTTGGCGAGATCGGCAACGGTGCGGCCCGGCACGTTGTAGAGGATCATCGGCAGCGGGCTGGCTTCGGCGATGGCGCGGAAGTGCCGGTACATGCCTTCCTGGGTCGGACGGTTGTAGTAGGGCACGACCGACAGGCCGGCCACCGCGCCCGCCTTGCGGGAGAACTCGGTGAGTTCGATGGCTTCGCGGGTGGAGTTGGCGCCGGTGCCGGCGATGACCGGGATGCGGCCCGCGGAGTGTTCGACGGCCACGCGGATGAGTTCGCAGTGTTCTTCGACGTTCACCGTCGGCGATTCGCCGGTGGTGCCGACGACGACGATCGCATCGGTGCCTTCCTTGATGTGGAAGTCGATCAGGCTGCGGAAACGGGGCAGATCCAGGCTGCCATCCTCGAGCATCGGCGTGACGATGGCGACAATCGAACCGGTAATCATGGGCTATCGGGAGAGAGGGAAAGTTGAATATTGTACCCAATCACTTCCGGAAGGATAGACGGGCGCAAATTGCTGTTACCAAAACAGGGGGGAGGTAGCCGGGAAAAGCGCGGCGAAGCAGACGCCTCGCCGCGCGGCCGGATCAGAGATCGGCGAGGGATTTGATGTGGGCGACGACGCTGCGGGCCAGCGACGACAGGGAGTAGCCACCTTCGAGCATCGACACGATGCGACGCCCGGCGGTCTCGGCGGCGACCTTCTTGAGCTGCTCGGTGGCCCAGATGTAATCCGCCTCGACGAGCCCCAGGGAGCCCATGTCGTCCTCGTAGTGGGCATCGAAACCGGCGGAGATGAAGATCATCTCGGGAGCGTGGTTGCGCAGGGCCGGCACCCAGATGTCGGAGACGATCTCGCGGAACACATCGCCCCGAGAGCCAGCCTTGACCGGCACGTTGACCATGTTGGGCGCCGGGTTGTCGGCGCCGCTGTAGGGGTAGAACGGGTGCTGGAAGATGCTGACCATCAGCACGCGGGGGTCGTCCTTGAAGATGTTCTCGGTGCCGTTGCCGTGGTGCACGTCGAAGTCGATGATGGCGACGCGCTTCAGGCCGT
This sequence comes from Zoogloea sp., assembly GCF_041904905.1. Lineage (GTDB taxonomy): Bacteria > Pseudomonadota > Gammaproteobacteria > Burkholderiales > Rhodocyclaceae > Zoogloea. The sequence continues at coordinate 20,121 of NZ_JAYRMI010000022.1, forward strand.
GTTCTTCAAGGGCGTGGCGGGCAGCCACGGCCACGTTGTTGAAGAAGCAGAAGCCCATCGCCTTGTCGGCCTCGGCGTGGTGGCCGGGCGGGCGGATGGCGCAGAAGGCGTTCTCGACTTCGCCGGAGATCACCAGATCGGTGGCGAGGATGCCGGCACCTGCGGAGCGCAGCGCGGCTTTCATGGTGTTGGGGCACACCGCGGTGTCCGGGTCGAGGTGGCGGATGCCGTGCTCGGGCACGCTGGCCAGGAGTTCCTCGACATGGGGGCGCGGGTGGGCGCGGGAGATCTGGTCCACGCTCGCCATCGGCGCGTCGTGGAAGGAAAGGTACATGTCGAGACCCGCGGCGATCAGGCGGTCGTTGATGGCGGCCAGCCGCTCGGGCGACTCCGGGTGATGCTCACCCATGTTATGAAGCCAGCAGTCGCGGTGTGTGATGAATGCAGTACTCGTCATTGAAACCCTCCCCTCGCGAAACCTCGCAGAAGCGCGTTGATTGTTGTAGCAGACCGCGTTGGCAAGGCCGCACAGCCTGCCCGCTGTTGTGGAATCATTATCCACTTAACCCGTCCCCGAAAAAAGCCTCCGCCATGCCGATTCACATCGTCCGACGTCTCCTCGAATCCGCCAGCCGCATCATCCTCGGCAAGGATCATGCCCTGCGGCTCGCCCTGGCCTGCGTGCTCGCCCGCGGCCACCTGCTGATCGAGGACATCCCCGGGGTTGGCAAGACGACCCTCGCCCACGTGCTGGCGCGCCTGCTGGGCCTGCAGTTTCAGCGCATCCAGTTCACCAGCGACATGCTCCCGGCCGACATCGTCGGGGTGTCGATCTACGACCAGCGGGACGCCGCCTTCCGCTTCCACCCGGGGCCGGTGTTCGCCCAGCTGGTGCTGGCCGACGAGATCAACCGCGCCACCCCCAAGGCCCAGAGCGCGCTGCTCGAGGCCATGGAGGAACGCCAGATCAGCGCCGAAGGCCAGACCTGGCCGCTGCCCCTGCCCTTCTTCGTGATCGCCACCCAGAACCCGGCCGAGCAGATCGGCACCTTCCCGCTGCCCGAGAGCCAGCTCGACCGCTTCCTGATGCGCCTGTCGCTGGGCTACCCCGATCGGGCCGCCGAGCGCGCCCTGCTGGCCGGCGAGGACCGCCGGGAGCTGATCGCCCACCTGCCGGCCGAACTCGCCCCCGGCGAGCTAGACAGCCTGTTCGCCGCCGCCCGGGCCATCCACGCCGGGCCGCGGCTGCTCGACTACGTCCAGGCCCTGCTCGCCGAAAGCCGCGACGGCGCCGGCTTCGCCCTCGGCATGTCACCCCGCGCCGGGCTGGGGCTGCTGGCCGCCGCCCGGGCCTGGGCGCTGCTGGCCGGCCGCGACCACGTGCTGCCGGAAGACGTGCAGGCGGTGCTGCCCGCCGTCGCCGGCCACCGCCTGCGCGCCGCCGACGATGCTCCCCTGCCCCCCGACGCGCTGGTGCGGCGCCTGATCGAAGCGGTGCCGCTGCCCTGATGCCCCCCCTGCCCCGTTTGCGCGAGCGCCTCCGGCGCTGGCTGTTCCGGGTCGGCGGCCCCGAGCCCGCGCCGATCCACCTGGGCCAGCGGCGCATCTTCGTGCTGCCCACCCGCTTCGGCCTCGCCCTTGGCACCACCCTGCTGGCGATGCTGCTCGGGTCCATCAACTACGGCCTCAGCCTGGGCTTCGCGCTCACCTTCCTGGTGGGCAGCGTGGCCTGGATCAGCATCCACCACGCCTTCCGCAACCTGGTGGACCTCACCGTGACCCCCGGGCGCTGCGACGCCGTCTTCTGCGGCACGCCGGCCCGCTTCGGCGTCGTGCTGCACAACCCCACCCTGCGCCAGCGGATCGGCCTGAAGATCTGGCCCACCGGCGTCCCCAACGACGACGCCCCCTTCAACGTTCCCGCCGAAGCGAGCGCCGCCCACGAGGTCGCCGTCCCCACCCACCAGCGCGGCTGGCAGCAACTGCCACGGCTCACCCTCGAAACCCGTCACCCCCTCGGCCTGATCCGCGCCTGGAGCCTCCTCCAGCCAGACCGGCAATGCCTGGTCTACCCGGCCCCGGAAGCCGACGCCCCGCCCCTGCCCTACGGCGAAGACCCGCGCCCCGGCCAGGGTGGGCGCCGCCGGGGCCGGGACGACTTCTCCGGCCTGCGCCATCACCAGCCGGCCGATTCGCCCCGCCATGTGGCCTGGAAGAGCGTGGCCCGCGGCGGCCCGTGGCGCACCAAGGAGTTCGAAGGCGCCGGCAGCCAGGCCGTATGGCTCGACTGGCAGCACCTGCCGCCGGCCCTGGGCACCGAAGCCCGCCTGTCCCGCCTCGCCCGCTGGGTGCTGGAGGCCGACGCGGCCGGCATCGACTACGGCCTGAGCCTGCCCGGCACCCGCTTCGCGCCCGCCCGCGGCCCGGCCCACCGTCACGCCTGCCTCGCCGCGCTGGCCCTGTTCGGCCTGCCCCCCGGCGCGCCGGAGGTGGCCCCATGAGCCTGCGCCCCGAGCAGATCGGCTGGCTGCTGGCCCTGGCAACGGTCACCCTCGCCCCCCATTTCGGGCACCTGCCGCCCCTCATCGCCGCCGCGGCCGCCCTGCTCGTGGGCTGGCGGGCCCTGATCGCCGCCGGCGGGCGCCGTCTGCCCCACCGTCATGTGCTGGCGGCGCTGGCCGTGGCCATCGTCGCCGCGGTGCTCGCCGAATACCGCCACTTCTTCGGCAAGGACCCCGGCGTGGCCCTCCTCGCCGGCCTGCTCGGGCTCAAGCTCCTCGAAACCCGCGAGATCCGCGACGGGCGCTCGGTGGTGCTGCTCAGCCTGTTCCTGCAGCTCACCCAGTTCCTCTACGAGCAGGACATGGCGGTGGCCGCGCTGGCCCTGCTCGGCGCCCACGCCGCGGTGGCCAGCCTGCTCGCGCTGCAGAGCCGGGCTCCCGCCTCGCCCCGCGCCCGCGCACTGGAGGCCGGCCGGCTGCTCGTCCAGGCCGCACCCCTGATGCTGATCCTGTTCCTCCTCTTTCCGCGGGTGCAGGGCCCCCTGTGGGGGCTGCCGGCCGACGCCTTCAGCCGCATCGGCGGGCTCTCCGAGAGCATGACCCCGGGCGATCTGGCCCGCCTCGGCGAATCGGCCGAAATCGCCTTCCGGGTCGACTTCCAGGGCGACCCGCCCCCCGCCGCCGAACGCTACTGGCGCGGCCCGGTGCTCACCCGCTTCGACGGCCGCACCTGGCGGGCGGGCGTCCTGCAGCTGGCCGACCGCCCGCCCTACTCGCCCCAGGGCACCGCCTACGCCTACGCGATCACCCTCGAACCCCACAACCAGCTCTGGCTGCTGGCCCTCGACTTTCCGGCGGTGGCGGCGGGCACCCGCATCTCCAACGATTTCCAGCTCCTCGCCCGCGAGCCCGTCCAGGCCCGGCGCCGGGTCGAGATCGTCTCCCACCCCCACACCCCGGTCGGGCTGGACGAATCGGATCTGGTGCTGCGTCAGGCCCTCGACCTCCCCCCGCGCGCCAACCCGCGCAGCGTCGAACTCGGTCGCCAGCTGCGCGCCCGGGCCGCCACCCCGGCCGCCATCCCCGACCTCGCCATCCGCCATTTCCGCGACAGCGGCCTGCGCTACACCCTCGACCCGCCGCCCCTCGGGCGGGACGACGTGGACAGCTTCCTGTTCGACACCCGCCAGGGCTTCTGCGAGCACTTCTCGGCCGCCTTCGTGGTGGTGATGCGGGCTGCCGGCGTGCCCGCGCGGGTCGTCACCGGCTACCAGGGCGGCGAGATCAATCCGGTCGATGGCACCCTGGTCGTCCGCCAGTCCGACGCCCACGCTTGGGCCGAAGTGTGGCTGCCCGGCCAGGGCTGGGTGCGGATCGACCCCACCGCCGCCGCCGCCCCCCAGCGCATCGAGAACGGCCTCGCCGCCGCCCTGCCCGACAGCGCCCGGCTGCCCCTGTTGGTGCGCGCCGACCTGGCCTGGCTGCACGGCCTGCGCGACCGCCTGGACGCCCTGAACAACCGCTGGAACCAATGGGTTCTCGGGTACAATCCGGCCCGCCAGCGGGACCTGCTGTCCGGCCTCGGCTTTGGCAACCCCGATTGGCAGACCCTCGCGGCCCTGCTCGCCGGCGGCTGTGCCGCGGTGATGGGCGGGCTGACCCTGTGGGCCCTGCGCCGGCGCACCTCGGCCGACGCCATCGACCGCAGCTGGCAGCGCTTCTGTCGCCAGCTTGCCGGCGCCGGCCTGCCGCGCCACAGCTGGGAAGGCCCCGTCGATTACGCCGCCCGCCTTGCCCGCGAACACCCCGAGCTGGCCGACCGGGTATCCGCCATCGCCACCGACTACGCCCGCCTGCGCTACGGCTCCGGCCCCGCCGACCCGGAGCGCCTGAAACGTTTCCACCACGCCACCAAAAGCTTCCGCCCCCGATGAACACCCCGACGCCCCGCCCCGGCCTTGTGCCACTCCTGCTCGCGGGCCTGCTTTCCCTCTTCGTCACCGGCGCCCGCGCCGAACGCTACGCCGACCGGCCCGAGGCCCGGCAGTTCATCGACGAGATGAGCCAGAAACACGGCTTCGACAAGGACGCGCTGACCTACCTCTTCCGCCGCGCCGAATACCTGCCCTCGGTCATCAAGTACATCTCGCCGCCCAAAGACCCCGGCGTGCGCTCCTGGCAGCGCTATCGCGGCCGCTTCATCGAGCCGGTGCGCATCAAGGCCGGCCTCGCCTTCTGGAATCGCCACGAGGCCACCATCAAGGCCGCCAGCGACAAATACGGGGTGCCCGAGGAGATCATCGTCGGCATCATCGGCGTCGAGACGATCTACGGGCGCAACACCGGCAACTACCAGGCCCTGTCGGCCCTGTCGACCCTCGCCTTCGACTACCCCCGCCGGGCCGAGCTGTTCCGCGGCGAACTCGAAGCCCTGCTGCTGATGGCCCGCGAGCAGCACCGCGACCCGCTGGACTACCAGGGCTCCTACGCCGGCGCCCTGGGCCTGCCCCAGTTCCTGCCCAGCAGCGTGCGCAACTACGCGGTGGATTTCGACGGCGACGGCCAGATCGATCTGCTCAACAGCCCGGCCGACGCCATCGGCAGCGTGGCCCGCTACATGCAGATGCACGGCTGGGAGAGCGGCGCGCCGGTGGCGGTACGCGCCAGCCTCGAAGCCGGCGCCAACCTGCCGCCGCTGATCGCCAACGACATCAACCCGGCCTTCGACGCCGCCACCCTGGCCAGCCACGGCGTGAAGGCCGCCGACGGCAGCGCGCCGTCCGGCAAGGCCGCCTTCGTCGAACTGGTGACCCCGGGCGAAGACAGCGAATACTGGCTGGGCTACCAGAATTTCTATGTCATCACCCGCTACAACCGCAGCAGCTTCTACGCCATGTCGGTGTTCCAGCTGGGCGAGGCGGTGAAGGCCGCGCGGACGGCGACTCAGATCGGCAGCCGGCGCTGATGCCGGCGCCCGGCGGGGCAGTCAGGCGAGGAGTTCCAGCACCTTCTCGGGCGGGCGGCCCACCACGGCTCGCTCGCCGCGCACGGCGATGGGCCGCTCGATGAGGATCGGGTGCGCCACCAACGCGTCGAGCCATTCGTCCTCGCTCAGGCTGCGCCCCTCGTATTCGGACTTGTAGATCTCCTCGCCCTTGCGGACGATGGCCTCGGCAGGCAGGCCAAGCTTTCTGAGCAACGCCGCCAGCTCGTCCCGGCTGGGCGGGTGCTTGAGGTATTCCACCACCTCCAGCGGCACGCCCTGCTCTTCGAGCAGCTGGCAGGCGCCGCGGCTCTTGCTGCAGCGGGCGTTGTGATACACGCGCACGGTTTCGGTCATACGGGCTGGCTTCCGGGAAAATCGCGGGGGATTAGAGCAGGACGTCCTTCGACACGCCCCGACGCTTGATGATGCGCCGCAGCTGGCCAAGGGCCTCGAGCTGGATCTGGCGCACCCGCTCGCGGGTGAGTTCCAGGCTGTCGGCCAGCTCTTCGAGGGTCTGCACCTCGCACTCGTCGATGCCGTAGCGGTGGCGGATCACCAGCCGCTGCTTCTCGCTCAACTGGTTGATCCAGTCCCGCACCAGGCTCCCCACCTCCAGATCGTGGATCTGCACGTCGGGGGTGTCGGCCTCCTCGTCGGCCAGCGATTCGCCGATCGAGAGGGTCGGGTCGATGTCGAGGGGGGCATCCAGCGAAGCGGTGTGCTCGTTGAGGGCGAGGATGGCCCGCACGTCGTCCACCGGACGGGCCAGCTCCCGGGCCACATCCTCGACGGTGGCGTCACCGTTGCTGGCCGCTTCGAGCTGGCGCTGGCAGCGCAGCACCTGATTCAGCTCCTTCACCACATGCACCGGCAGCCGGATGGTGCGCGACTGGTTCATGATCGCCCGCTCGATGTTCTGGCGGATCCACCAGGTGGCGTAGGTGGAGAAGCGGAAGCCGCGCTCGGGATCGAACTTCTCGAGGGCGTGGATGAGCCCGAGGTTGCCCTCTTCGACCAGATCGAGCAGCGGGATGCCGCGGTTGAGGTAGTGCTTGGCGATATTGACGACGAGGCGCAGGTTGCGCTCGATCATCGTCTGGCGAGCGAGGAAGTTGCCCTCGCGGACCTGCCGCGACAGGGACAGCTCCTCGTCGGCGGTGAGCAGCGGGTTGACGCCGATCTCGTTGAGGTAGAGCTGGGTGACGTCGCCGAGGAAATCGGAATCGAGCGACGAGGCGACTGGCGCTTCGAGAAAGACCTCTACCTCCGGAGGGAGATCCGGCTCGGTGTTATCCATCTCCTCCGGCACTGCCGAATCGAACATGACGCCCTCGCTGTCTCTTGGGGGAGCAACACCGGCAGGCCCCATCGCGCCTGCCGACCGTCCGGTATCCACCCAAAAGCCGGCAAGGGTGAAATCCGGCGTCTATAGTCTTACTTATCCTGCCCTGCCCCGCTTCACCCCCCAGACCCGCCGGAATCAGCGGGGAGGTAGATATTTACCCGGATCGACCGGCTTGCCCTGCCGGCGGATTTCGAAGTGAAGCTTGGGCCGATCGCTATCGGTATCGCCAAGTTCGGCGATCTTCTGACCCTTCGTCACCGCCTGCCCCTCCTTGACCAGCAAGGTCTGGTTGTGGGCGTAGGCGCTGAGGAAGCTGTTGTCGTGCTTTACGATAACCAGTTTGCCGTATCCGCGCAAACCGGTGCCGGCGTACACCACCCGGCCACCCGCCGCGGCGAGGACAGGATCGCCATGCTTGCCGGCGATATCCACGCCCTTGCTGGACGTTTCATTGAAACCGGAGATGATTTTGCCGGAACTCGGCCATGCCCAGTCAATTTTTTCGCCGGCAACCGGCTCTGGCCTGGCTTCGGGTTTGGGCTCGGGCTTCGCCTCCGGCTTTGCTTCGGGTTTGATTTCCGGCCGGGCCTCGGGCTTCGGCTCGGGCCGGGGCTCGACCTTCGCCACAGTGACCGGCGCCTCGGGCTTCTGGGCCTGGGCCCAGGCCTGCTCGGAGTACGGCACCTTGCCGCCCTTCGGCTCGCGGCGCACGCCGTCGGCGGTTGTGCTGGGCGCCGGCGTCACCGGTCGCACCTCGACGCCCGAGCTGGTGGACACCGGCCGTGTCACCGCGCCGGATTCAGGCGGACGGACACGCAGTTCCTGCCCCACCTCGATCAGGTTGGGGTTCTCAAGGCCGCTCCAGGCGGCGATGTCGCGGTAGTTCTGGCCGTGGTCGAGGGCGATGCGGATCAGGGTGTCGCCAGGCTTGACGATGTAGAAACCGGGGCGGGCAACCCGCGGCGGCGGCGCCGGCTGCTCGGCCGGCGCGGAAGCCGTAGCCCCCGGACGGGTGCGGTCGGCGACGGGCGCAGGCGCCTTGGAGGCGCAGCCAGCCATCGTCAGGATGACGGCAAGCGCAGCGGGAACACGGGCAAACTTGAAACGGGACAACATCATTCGGTTGGGGTCAGTCATTCTGTGCCCGGCAACAGCGGCACGAAGCGTACCGCGCTCAGGCGTGTTTCTCGGAGGCCGCGGGACGTGCGCTCGATGAGCACGAGGGTCTGGTCGGCCGCGCCCACCGGCAGGATCAGCCGGCCGCCCTCGGCCAGCTGCTCGGTGAGGGCCGGCGGCACCTTGGGTGCGGCGGCGGCAACGATGATCGTGTCGAAGGGCGCGGCTTCCTTCAGGCCGACGCTACCGTCGGCATGTTTCAGGCGGACGTTGGGCAGGCGCAGGTGGCGCAGATTGTTGCGCGCCCGGTCGAGGAGCAGACGCAGCCGCTCCACCGAATACACCTCGGTCGCCACCTGGGAGAGCACCGCGGCCTGATAGCCGCAGCCGGTTCCGACCTCGAGCGTCTTGCCGAGTTCGCGGCCGGCGCGCAGCAGCTCGATCATCCGCGCCACCACGAAGGGCTGGGAGATGGTCTGCTGCAGGCCCAGGGGCAGCGCGGTATCTTCGTAGGCGCGGGTGGCCAGGGCTTCCTCGACGAACAGGTGACGGGGCACGGCCATCATCGCGGCGAGCACCTTCTCGTCGCGCACGCCCTGCTCGCGCAGACGTTCGACCATCCGCGCGCGGGCGCGCTGGGCGGTCTGGAGCGCCGTCCGGAGGACCTCGCTGGTCATTTGCCCAGCCAGTCGCGGACGCTGTCGATCTGCCCGTAATGGGTGAGATCGATCTGCAGCGGCGTGACCGAGACGTAGCCGTTGGCCACCGCGTGGAAATCGGTGCCCTCGCCCGCGTCCTGGGCGCTGCCGGCGGCACCCACCCAGTAGACGGTCTCGTTGCGGGGGGTGAGCGACTTGATGGTTGGCTCGGCCTTGTGGCGTTTGCCGAGACGCGTCACCCGGATGCCCTTGATCTGGTCGTAGGGCAGGTCGGGCACGTTGACGTTGAGCAGCGTGGGCTGGCGCACCGGGTCGCGCTGGAAGCGCTCCACCAGTTCGCGGGCGATGCGCCCCGCCGCGCTGAAATCCGATGCGCCCTTGGCCACCAGCGAGATGGCGATGGCCGGCACGCCGAGCAGGAAGCCTTCGGTGGCGGCAGCGACGGTGCCCGAGTAGATGGTGTCGTCGCCCATGTTGGCGCCGTGGTTGATGCCCGACACGACCATGTCCGGCAGCGTGTCGAGCATGCCGGTGACGGCCAGGTGCACGCAGTCGGTGGGCGTGCCATTCACGTAGTGAAAGCCGCTGGCGGCCTTGCGCAGGGACAGCGGACGGTCGAGGGTGAGGGAGTTGCTGGCGCCGCTGCGGTCGCGCTCCGGGGCCACCACATCGATCTTGCCGACCTCGGCAAGGGCCGCGGCAAGGGCCTGCAGGCCAGGGGCGAAATAACCGTCGTCGTTACTGAGCAGAATGCGCATGAAGGAACCGGAGTCAGGCTTGACAGGATGGGTGCTGGCTCGCCAGGACCCACCTCCCGAACAGGAAGAAGCCCGGGTAGACGGCAGCACGCGACGCACCTTGAATAGTCGTCGAGTTTAGCAGAGTCGGCTCCGCACCTGCTAGGCGCAAACCCGGGCCTGGCGCCATGGCGGATCGATGCCGTCGGCGCCCCGCCGGGCCGGCCTGCCAGCTGCCCGCGGGGTTGAAAATATTGTTGGCGCCGACTGCAATTTTTTCCGCCGGGCCGCGTCCACCCCGGCAGACCAAGACTGGGAGCCCCCATGTTGATCCGTCGCCCCGACGACATCCCGCCGTCCGAGATCGCCGATCCGGCGGTGTACCGCGCCCGCCGCCGCTTCATGACCCAAGCCGGCGGGCTGGCCCTCGCCACCGCGCTGCCCGCCGCCAGGGCCGCGCCTGCGAGCCTGGGCCCGCTGACCGCAAGCCCCTTGAGCACCGCCGAACCCGCCACGTCCCGCCGGGCCGTCACCGGCTACAACAATTTTTACGAGCTGGGCACCGACAAGGCCGATCCGGCCGAGAACGCCTTCCGACTCCGGCCCGCCCCCTGGACGGTGCGGGTCGAGGGGCTGGTGAACAAGCCCCGCAGCTTCACCATCGAGGAACTCCTCAAGCTCGCCCCCCTGGAGGAGCGGATCTACCGGATGCGCTGCGTGGAGGGCTGGTCGATGGTGATCCCGTGGGTGGGGTTTCCGCTCGCCAGCCTGCTCCGGCAGGTCGACCCCCAGGGCAGCGCCAAGTACGTGGAGTTCGTGAGCCACTACGACAAGGCCACCATGACCCGAGGCGTGCTCGACTGGCCGTACCTGGAGGGCCTGCGCCTCGACGAGGCCCGCCACCCCCTCACCCTGCTGGCGGTGGGCCTGTTCGGCGAGGTGCTGCCGGTGCAGAATGGCGCCCCGATCCGGCTGGTAGTGCCCTGGAAGTACGGCTTCAAGGGCGGCAAGTCGATCGTGGCGATTCGCCTGGTCGAGAAGCAACCCGTCACCACCTGGATGAAGGCCGGCCCGTCGGAATACGGCTTCTACGCCAACGTGAACCCCGAGGTGGACCACCCGCGCTGGAGCCAGGCCACCGAACGCCGGATCGGCGAATTCACCAAACGCCGGACGCTGATGTTCAACGGCTACGCCGAACAGGTCGCGTCGCTGTATGGCGGCCTGGACCTGCGCCGCAACTTCTGACCCCTACCGACCATGACACCCAGCAACACCCAACTCTCCGCCCTCAAGACCGCCCTCTTCGCCGCCTGCCTTTTGCCGGCCCTGCTGCTGTGGCGGGGTTTCGAGCTCGACACCCTGGGCGCCAACCCCATCGAGACGCTCACCCGCAGCACCGGCGACTGGACGCTGCGCCTGCTCCTCGTCACCCTCGCCGTCACGCCGCTGCGCAAGCTCACCGGCTGGCACTGGGTGGTACGCCTGCGCCGCACGCTCGGGCTGCTCGCCTTCGCGTATGGCGTCGCTCACCTGGTCACCTATCTGTGGCTCGATCAGTTCTTCGACTGGCACGCCATCGCCCGCGACATCCTCAAGCGGCCCTTCATCACCGTCGGCTTCGCGGCGCTGGTGTTGATGACGCCCCTGGCCCTCACCTCCAGCAACTTCGCCATCCGCCAGCTGGGCGGGCGCCGCTGGCAGGCGCTGCACCGCGCGATCTACGCCATCGCGATCCTCGGCTGCGTGCATTTCTGGTGGCTGGTGAAGAAGGACATCACCGAGCCGCTGGTGTACTCGGCGATTGCCGTCGCGCTGCTCGGCGTGCGCGCCTGGTGGCGGGAGCAGGAGCGCCGCAAGCAGCTGGCCGGGGGCTATCTGCCCCAGCCGCCGCGGCTCACCGGCAAGGTGATCCGGATCTTCGCGAAGTAAGCCGCGGCGCCAAGCCCGCCCCCCATGCGCCATCAAGGCAGGCTCGCCACCTGGAACGACGCCCAGGGTTTCGGGTTCATCGCCCCCAACGGCGGTGGTCGGCAGGTGTTCGTCCACGTCAAGGCGTTCCAGGCCGACCAGCCCCGGCCGACGGAGGGCGCGCTGCTCACCTACGCGCTGCGGCCCGACCCCCAGGGCAGGCCCGCGGCGGCCGATGTGGCCCATGTCGCCACACGCCTGGCGGCACAGCCGCCGCACAAGGCCGGCGGCAGCCCCGTGGCGCTGCTGGCGGTGGCCGGTTTCGCGCTCGCCTTGGCCGTCGCGACGATGCTCGGGCGGCTACCGGTGGCCGTGCCCGGCATCTACCTGGCGTCGAGCGCGATTACTTTTCCGATCTACGCCCACGACAAGGCCGCCGCCCGGCGCGGCGAATGGCGGACGCCCGAGAGCATGCTGCACCTACTGGCGCTGATCGGCGGCTGGCCGGGCGCGCTGCTGGCCCAGCGCCTGCTTCGCCACAAGTCGGCAAAGCCCCGGTTCCAGCTGGTGTTCTGGGTGACGGTGGCGCTCAACCTGGCCGCCGTGCACCACCTCGTCCGCCTCTCGGCCCTGCCCTTCCTGGGGCTGCCGGATTAGCCGGGCCGCCAGCGGAGCCCCCTCAGGGCTGCGGGCGGATCGCCGACTTGGGCCGGAAGGCCTTCACCACCGCGTCGTGGGTCTCGATGTAGGGCCCGCCGATGAGATCGACGCAATACGGCACCGACGCAAAGATGCCATGCACCTTCGGATTGCCGTCGGCGTCCTTCAGCCCCTCCAGGGTCTCGGCGATCGCCTTGGGCTGGCCCGGCAGGTTGACGATGAGGCTGCTGCCGCGGATCACCGCCACCTGCCGCGAGAGGATCGCGGTGGGCACGAAGGCCAGGCTCACCTGACGCATCTGCTCGCCAAAGCCCGGCATCACCTTGTGGGCCACCGCCAGGGTGGCCTCCGGCGTCACATCGCGCAGGGCCGGGCCGGTGCCGCCGGTGGTGAGCACCAGATGGCAGCCGGCCACATCGCAAAGCTCGATCAGGGTTGCCTCGATGGTGGGCTGGTCGTCGGCGATCAGGCGCGTCACCGGCGCCCACGGGGTAACGAGGGCCTTGTCCAGCCAGCCCTGCAGGGCCGGGATGCCCTTGTCTTCGTAGATGCCGCCCGAGGCCCGGTCGCTGATGGACACCAGGCCGATCTTCACCTTGTCGCTCATACCTCGTCTCCGGCTTGTTCGTCGCCATCGGCGGTATCTGCACCGCCCTCCTCCAGCTCGCGCAGCACCCGGAAGAGCTCCCGGTAGGCCCGCGGCGGCTTGTTCTGCTCCTTCTCCTTGATCGCATTGCGGCGCAGCACGCGCAGCTGCTGCAGATCGACACCCGGATGGGCTTCGGCGATGCTGTGAAGGGTCTTCTCATCTTCGAGCAGCTTGGTACGCAGGTTTTCGAGGCGGTGCATCTTGGCGGTCTCGACCGCCGACACGCCCTTGAAGGCATCCAGCGCGGCGCGGATCGGCTCCGGGTCGACGTTGCGCATCAGCTTGCCGATGTACTGCAGCTGACGGCGCTTGGCCTCGTGGGCAGTGAAGCGCTGGTAATCCTTGACCGCGTCGCGCAGGTCTTCGTCGATGGGCACCTTGGCCAGGCGCTCCTTGCCGAGTTCGGCCAGCTCGCGGCCGAGATCCTGCAGGGCGGCGCTGTCGCGCTTGAGCTGCGACTTGCTGGGGCCGTCGAATTCTTCGTCTGGGTTGTATTTGTGCTTGGCCATCTGGGGGGTGAAAAAGGCGCGGGAAGGGTAAGATTATAGCCTTTAGCCCCAGCCCCACCCGCAAAGCCATGGCCGACAACCGTTTCAGCTTCAGTCAGGACAACCTCAAGACCATCGCCGACGACATTCTCCGGTTCGCCCGCAAGCGCGGCGCGAGCGCCTGCGAGGTGGATGTCTCGGAAGGGTTCGGCCAGTCCGTCACCGTCCGCCGCGACGAGGTGGACACCATCGAGTACAACCGCGACAAGGGCGTCGGCGTCACCATCTACGACGGCCAGAAGCGCGGCTACGCCAGCACCTCCGATTTCTCGAAGGACGCCCTCAAGGCCACCGTGGATGCGGCGGTCTCCATCGCCCGCTTCACCGCCCCCGACCCCGCCGCCGGCCTGCCCGACGAAGCGCTGCTGGCGAAGGACTTCCCCGATTTCGACCTGTACCACCCCTGGAAGCTCTCCACCGAAGACGCCATCGAGCTAGCCCGCCGCTGCGAGCGCGCCGCCTTCGCGGTGAGCCCCGAGATCCGCAACTCCGACGGCGCCAGCGTGTCGATGCAGGAATCCCACTTCATTTCGGCCAACAGCCTGGGCTTCATGGGCGGCTACGCCAGCTCGCGGCATTTCCTGTCCTGCTCGGTGATCGCCGGCGAGGGCGACGACATGCAGCGGGACGACTGGTACACCACCAAGCGCGACCCGGCCGAGCTGGCCGACGCCGACGAGATCGGCACCTTCGCCGCCCGCCGCGCCCTGGCCCGCCTGGGCGCCCGCCAGATCCCCACCTGCGAGGTGCCGGTGCTGTTCGAGGCGCCGCTGGCCGCCGGGCTGATCGGCGCCTTCGTGCACGCCGTGAGCGGCGGCGCGCTGTACCGCAAGTCGAGCTTCCTCCTCGACAGCCTGGGCAAGCAGGTCTTCCCCAGCCACATCCAGATCTCCGAACGTCCGCACCTGGCCAAGGCCTTCGCCAGCAGCCCCTTCGACGACGACGGCGTGGCCACCCGCGACCGCGAGGTCATCGTCGACGGCGTGCTGCAGGGCTACTTCCTCAGCACCTACTCGGCCCGCAAGCTGGGCCTGCAGTCCACCGGCAACGCCGGCGGCAGCCACAACCTGCTGGTCAAACCCGGCCAGTACGACCTCGACGGCCTCGTCAGGCAGATGGACCGCGGCCTGCTCGTCACCGAGCTGCTTGGCCACGGCGTCAATTACGTCACCGGCGACTACTCCCGCGGCGCCGCCGGCTTCTGGGTCGAGAACGGCAAGATCCAGTACCCGGTGCACGAGATCACCATCGCCGGCAACCTCAAGCAGATGCTGATGGGCATCCGCGAGATCGGCTCCGACGTGCTGGTACGCGGCTCCAAGCACTGCGGCTCCATCCTCGTCGACCGCATGACCGTCGCCGGCGCCTGACGCCTGCCCTCGCCTCTTTCGCCCGATCGCCAAACAAGAAAAAGGAGAACACCATGGAAAGACGTGCCTTCCTTAAACAGGCCGGTGCCGGCCTCGCCGCCGGCGCAGCCGCCGCGCCAGCCCTCGCCGCAGACCTGCCCGCCATCAAATGGCGCCTCGCCTCCGGTTTCCCGAAGACCGTCGACGCCATTTTCGGCGCGGCCGAAACGGTATCGAAACACGTAGCTGCAGCCACCGGCGGCAAATTCCAGATTTCCCTCTTCGCCGCCGGCGAGATCGTTCCCACCCCCGGCGTGCTGGACGCGGTCAAGGACGGCACCGTCGAGATGGGCCACGCCGCGTCGTACTGGTACATCGGCAAAGATCCTGCGCTGGCCTTCGACACCGCCATCCCCTTCGGCCTCAACAGCCGCCAGCAGAACGCCTGGCTGCAGGAAGGCGGCGGGCTCGAACTGCTGCGGGAGTTCTTCAAGGACTACAACATCTACCCGATCCCCTGCGGCAACACCGGCACCCAGATGGGCGGCTGGTTCCGCAAGGAGATCAAGTCGATCGAAGACCTCCAGGGGCTCAAGTTCCGCATCGGCGGCTTTGCCGGCCAGGTGCTCGCCAAGCTCGGCGTGGTACCCCAGCAGATCCCGCCGGCCGACATCTACCCGTCCCTCGAAAAGGGCACCATCGACGCCGCCGAATGGGTGGCCCCCTACGACGACCTCAAGCTCGGTTTCGCCAAGGTCGCCAAGTACTACTACTACCCCGGCTTCTGGGAGGGCGGCGCCCAGCTGTCGCTCTACGTCAACGCCAAGAAGTTTGCCGAGCTGCCCAAGGAGTACCAGGCCATCCTCGAGAACGCCTGCGCCTTCGCCAACGCCGAGATGCAGGCCCGCTACGACGCGCGCAACCCTCACGCGCTCAAGCAGCTCATCGCCGCGGGCACCCAGCTGCGCCCCTTCCCCAACGACGTAATGGCCGCCGCCTACAAGGTGACCAGCGAACTCTACGAGGAAACCGCCGCCAAGAACCCCAAGTTCAAGAAGATCTACGACCACTGGAAGCGCTTCCGCGACGACCAGCTCCAGTGGTTTGCCGTGGCCGAGAACCGCTTCGACAACTTCATGCAGGCCGCCCGCTACGGCAACTTCAAGGGCAAGAAGTAAGCCGCCGCCCCCGCCCCGAGCCCGCAGCGTTGCGGCAGGGCAGCATAGGGTTTTCCTTACTGTCTTGCCCCTGGGGGCTCATGAATAATCGAAGCACGCTTGAAGCACCCTTGTAGCGAATCAAAAAAAGGAGACAACGTGGAACGTCGTTCATTTCTGAAGAAGGCCAGCGTCGGCGTCGCCGCCGGTGCCGTCGCAGCGCCCGCGCTCTCGGCCGATCTGCCGACCATCAAGTGGCGCCTCGCCTCCAGCTTCCCCAAGAGCCTCGACACCATCTTCGGCGGTGCCGATGTCGTCGCCAAGCGGGTTGCCGCGGCCACCGGCGGCAAGTTCCAGATCCAGGTGTTCGCCGCCGGCGAGATCGTTCCGGGCCCGGGCGTGCTCGACGCGGTCAAGGATGGCACGGTCGAATGCGGCCACACCTGCTCCTACTACTTCATCGGCAAGGACCCCACCTTCGCCTTCGAGACTGCGGTCCCCTTCGGCCTCAACAGCCGCCAGCAGACCGCCTGGATGATGGACGGCGGCGGCCTGGAACTCTTCCGCGAATTCTTCAAGGATTACAACATCTACAACATCCCCTGCGGCAACACCGGCGCCCAGATGGGCGGCTGGTTCCGCAAGGAGATCAAGAGCGTCGAAGACCTCAACGGCCTGAAGTTCCGCTGCGGCGGCTTCGCCGGTCAGGTGCTCGCCAGGCTCGGCGTGGTGCCCCAGCAGATTCCCGGTGGCGACATCTACCCGGCCCTCGAAAAGGGCACCATCGACGCCGCCGAATGGATCGGCCCCTACGACGACCAGAAGCTCGGCTTCAACAAGGTCGCCAAGTACTACTACTACCCGGGTTTCTGGGAAGGCGGCCCGCAGATCGCCCTTTACGTCAACCAGAAGCAGTGGGCCGCCCTGCCGAAGGAATACCAGACCATCCTGGAAGACGCCTGCCTGTACGCCCACGCCGAAATGCAGGCCCGCTACGACGCCAAGAACCCCACGGCGCTCAAGCAACTGGTCGGCTCCGGCACCCAGTTGCGCCCCTTCCCCAACGAGGTCATGGCCGCCGCCTACAAGGCCGCCAACGAACTCTACGAGGAAACCGCCGCCAAGAACCCCAAGTTCAAGAAGATCTACGACGCCTGGAAGAAATTCCGCGACGACCAGATCCAGTGGTTCGCGGTAGCCGAGAACCGCTTCGACAACTTCATGCAGGCTGCCCGCAGCGCATCCGCCAAGGCCGCCAAGAAGTAACCCTGCCGCACCGGTAGCACCGAAGGGCCGCGCTCCGCGGCCCTTTTTCATTCGGTTCCCCCGGCCGGCCCTCAGACGAGCACACCCATGATCGCCGCCTTCGCCCTCCTCCTCGCCTTCCAGCTCGCCGGAGAAACCCTGCGGGTCGCCCTCCACCTGCCGGTGCCCGGCCCGGTGCTGGGTATGACCCTGCTGCTGATCTACCTGGTGGCCCGCCGCGGCCCCGACGCCGCCCGGCGCCCCACCGCCGGGGGGCTGCTGCCGACCCTCTCGCTGTTGGGGGGGCCGGCCGGCCCCGGGGTGATGCTCCACGCCAGCCGGCTGGCCGACGAAGCCTGGCCGATCGCCGTCGCCCTGGTCGCCAGCACCGTCCTGGGGCTCGCCGCCACCGGGCTGACCCTGCATGTCCTGACCCGCAGGCGCGCCGGCGGAGGTGCCGAATGAACAGCGAAAGCATGACCGAGATCTGGGTTTACCTGTCGGCCCAGCCGCTCCTGTGGCTCACCCTCACCCTCGCGGTGTACATGCTGGCGATCCTCCTCCACCGCAAGGCGGGCGGGCATCCGGCGGTCAATCCGGTGCTCATCTCGGTGGCGGTGCTGGTCAGCCTGTTGCTCGCCACCGGCACGCCCTACCAGCGCTACTTCGACGGCGCCCAGTTCGTTCACTTCCTGCTCGGCCCCACCACCGTGGCCCTCGCGGTGCCTCTCCACGGCCAGCTCCGGCGGCTGCTGGCGATGAGCGGCCCGCTGCTGATCGCCCTGGTGGTCGGCTCACTGGTGGCGGGCCTGTCGGCCTACGGCATTGGCGCGCTGATGGGTGCCAGCACGCCGACAGTGGTGTCGCTGGCGCCCAAGTCGGTCACCACCCCGATCGCCATGGGCGTCGCCGAACGCCTGGGCGGGCTCGCCTCGCTCACCGCGGTGTTCGTGATCCTCACCGGCATCTTCGGCGCCATCTTCGCCGGCGGCCTCCTGCGCCGGCTGGGCGTGAAGGACGACGCCAGCGTGGGCTTCGCGCTGGGCCTCGCGTCCCACGGCATCGGCACCGCCCGGGCCTTCCAGATCAGCGAGCAGACCGGCGCCTTTGCGGCCCTGGCGATGGGGCTCAACGGCCTGTTCACCGCCCTCACCCTGCCCTGGCTGCTGCCGCTGGTGGCCGGGCTGCTCAAGCCCTGATGCCGTCCGCCAAAGGCCTGCCCGACTTGTCGGCCATGCCGGACGCCCTCGATAATCGGCCTCCCGGCCTTTTTGCTGCACTGCAACCATGGACCTGCTGATCGATGTCATCCTGCGCGCCGGCCGCTCCGCGGTCGAGCTGTCGTTCTTCGTGCTGCTGCCGGTGATGGTGGTCATGCTGTCGCTGATGCGCCTGCTCGAAGCCCGCGGCGTGCTCGACTGGGCCGTGGCGCGCCTTGCACCGCTACTGCGCCCCTTCGGCCTCACCGGACTGGGCGTGTTCGCCGCGGTGCAGATCAACTTCGTCAGCTTCGCCGCGCCGGTGGCCACCCTCGCGATGATGGACCAGCGCGGCACCTCCAGCCGCCACCTGGCCGCTACCCTGGCGATGGTGATGGCCATGGCCCAGGCCAACGTGTCGATGCCCCTGGCCGCGATGGGCCTGCACTTCGGCGTCGTGCTGGGCTGGTCGATGGTCGGCGGGTTGGTTGCTGCGGCAGCCACCTACTACGTGTTCGGCCGACGCCTGCCCGCCACCGAGCACACCCTCGACGAGACCCTCCACCACCCGGTGGCCGACAGCGCCAAGGGCATCCTCGACGTGATCAACCGGGCCGGCGCCGAAGCCTTCAAGATCGCCGTGGGCGCCATCCCGATGCTGGTGCTGTCGCTCACCGCGGTGCTTGCCCTGCGCCGGCTGGGGGCGCTGGATGCGCTCACCCTGTGGCTGTCGCCGGCGCTCCTGGCGATCAGCGCCGACCCGGCCCTGATCCTGCCCACCCTCACCAAGTTCCTCGCCGGCGGCACCGCCATGATGGGGGTGATGGACGAGATGCTCCGCGCCGGCACGGCCACCGCCGCCACCCTCAACGGCGCCAGCGCCGGGCTGCTCATCCACCCGCTGGACATCCCCGGCGTGGCGGTGCTCGTCTCCGCCGGCCGGCGGGTGGCGGACGTCTGGAAGCCGGCCGCCCTGGGCGCCGCGGTCGGCATCCTGGCACGCGCCGTCGGCCATCTGATGATCGGCTGACGGCCCGCCAAGGCTGCCTGCGCGCTGGCTTGCGCAGCGCAGCATTTCACTAGGCGAAATCAACGCGACTGCGCTACCATTCGCAATCCCCGACGACCCTTGCACAAACCGTCTTGTCCACGCCAGAAACCGCGAAGAATCCCATCCAGGTCATCGAGCGCATGATGAAGCTGCTCGACGTCCTCGCCGAGCATCCCGATCCGGTGCCGCTCAAGCAGCTCGCCCTCGAAACCGGCCTGCACTCCTCCACGGCCCACCGCATTCTCGGCGCCATGACCAGCAGCGGCTTCGTCGAACGCAGCGATGCCGGCGTCTACCGGCTCGGCATCCGCCTGCTCGAACTGGGCAGCCTCGTCAAATCCCGCATCTCCCTGCGCGAAACCGCGATGTCGGCGATGCTCAAGCTCCACGCCGCCACCGGCGAGAGCGTCAACCTGGGTATCCGCGCCGGCGACGAGATCGTCTACATCGAGCGCACCTCCAGCGGCAAATCGGCCGTGCGGGTGGTGCACATCGTCGGCGCCCGCGCGCCACTGCACACCACCGCCACCGGCAAGCTGTTCCTGGTGGAAGACGGCGCCCAGAAGGTCAAGGAATACGCCAGGCGCACCGGCCTGCCCTCATCCACCGCCACCTCCATCACCACCCTGCAGGGCCTCGAGAAAGAGCTGGACAAGGTGCGCCGTCACGGCGTGGCCTTCGACCTGGACGAGGTGGAGACCGGCGTGCGCTGCATCGCCGCCGGCATCCGGGACGACAGCGGCGAACTCGTCGCCGGCCTGTCGCTGTCCACGCCGTCCGAGCGCTTCGATCCGGATCGCGCCCCGCTGATCCGCGAAACTGCCGACGAAATCAGCCGCGCGCTGGGCTACATGCCGCCGAACCGCTGATTCGTAGTCAGTCGATCAAAACAAAACGGGCGCTATCTGGCGCCCGTTTTGCTTGAAGCGATCGCCCTATCAGGTTGCCGGGCCGCGGCCGTTGGCCGCCACCTTCTGCTGCACGGCAGCGCTCTCGAGCCAGCGCTTGACCCGCTGGGCGTCGGCCACCCGGGTAAAGCGGCCGAAGGAATCCAGCAGCACGATGATCATCGGCTTGTTGAGCAGCCACGCCTGCATCACCAGGCACTTGCCGGATTCGTTGATGAAGCCGGTCTTGGAAACGCCGATCTGCCAGTCCGGGCTGCTCACCAGCGCGTTGGTGTTGTTGAACTGGCGCTGACGGCCATTGAGCGACACCACGTAGTTGGCGGTGGTGGAGAACTCGCGGATCAGCGGATAGCGCGACGCGGCGGACACCATCTTCACCAGATCGCGTGCACTCGACACGTTGGCGGAGTTGAGACCGGTGCTGTCGGAGAAGCGGGTCTCGCGCAGGCCCAGCGACGCCGCCTTGCGGTTCATGGCCGCCACGAAGGCCGGCAGGCCGCCCGGGTAGTGGCGGGCCAGGGCCGACGCGGCGCGGTTCTCCGACGACATCAGCGCCAGACGCAGCATGTCCTCGCGGGTCAGATCGGTGCCGACGGGCACGTGGGAGCTGCTGCCGCGCAGGGTGTCCACGTCCTCCTGGCCGATGGTGAGGATCTCGCCCAGATTGAGGCGCGCATCCAGCACCACCATCGCGGTCATCAGCTTGGTGATCGAGGCGATGGGCAGCACGGCGTCGGAGTTCTTTTCAAGCAGCACGTTGCCTGTGGCCTGATCGGCGATCATGAAGGCCGCCGAGTGCAGCAGCGGGTTGCCTTCCTGGTCGATATCCTGGCCGGACGGCGCGAAGGCCGCGCGCTGGACGACCGGCGCCGCGGCAACGAAGCGCGCCTGACCACGCTCATGTCGGGCAGCGAGCCTGCCGCCACTGCGGGCCGGCGCGGCCGCGACCAGCCTGCCCCCCTTTGCAGGCTTGTCGGCCTTGGCGGTCTTCTCCACCTTGGCGGCGGACTTGGCCGGCGCGGCAAGCTTCTTGGCCGACGCACGCTGCACCGCAGCAAAAACATCCGCCGGCGCCGCTGCGCCAAGCGCAAAGACCCCCAGCAGGGCTATCAGGGAATTACGGATTTTCATCGTTCTCAAACCAGATCCATACAGCGGCGGAGTCGGCGCTCCGCCGGAAATAAAACCGACGCGATGTAGCTCGCATGCGCGCAAAGCCATCCACCGATGACGAAAGCCTGCCGCGGGTGGCGCCGCATTCGGGGCGGCAAACCGTTAACGGCAGACTTCTATTCAAAATAATGGGTTATTCTAAATTTTTGAAGTTTTTTGTGAATCTTTTTTTGTAACTGACGGCCGCTCCGGGGGAAGCGGGGAGGCCCTCCCCTCAGCGCTCCGGCACCCGCAGGAAGCGGGCAAGCTCGTCGCGGCGGCTCATCGTGTCCTGGTAACCCAGCTCCATCAGCGCGCGGGTATACCCGCGCTCGAACAGGAGGTAGGAGAGTAACACCGAGCCATTCTTTCGCGTTGCACCAATACCGCTCAAAACGAGCCTCAGGGCCCGGGGCAGCGCGTTGCGATGGCGGGCCGCAAGATAATCCAGACGCTGGGACGGCGCAATCACGAATGTTTCGATGGGCCGCAGGGCGATCCCGGCCGCCTCGCGCTGGGCCGGGGTCAGGGCGCCGACGGTGCCGTTGATGCGCTCCAGGCGCTCCAGATCCATCGACAGACCGTCTAGAAAGATGCTCGACAAGGTGTGCCCCGCCACCTGGGCCGGCGAGGGATAGGTGTCCGTGCGCTGACGAGCCTCTTCCGAGCGGCGGCCGCCGGCGATCACCAGGATGCGGTCGGCGCCGAGGTGGATCACCGGGCTGATCGGTGCGGTCTGGCGCATCGAGCCGTCGCCGAAGTACTCGCGGTTGATGCGCACCGCCGGAAACACGAAGGGGATCGCGCTGGAGGCGAGCAGGTGCTCGACCTTGATGTCGCTGCGCACGCCGACGCGTTGGGCCCGTCGCCAGGGCTGGAGATCGTCCCGCCCCTGGAAGAACGACAGGCTCTCGCCCGAGGTGTAGCCCGAGGCGGTCACCGAGACCGCCTGCAGGTGGCCGTCGGCGATGGCCCGGTCGATGGCGCCGAAATCCAGCTGGGCTTCGAGGAGCGCCCGCAGCGGCTGGTTGTCGAGCAGCGAGCGCGGCGACTGGCGGAACAGCCAGCCCAGGAACATCGCCGACCCCCAGCGGGTGACGGATTCGGCGATGGCCAGGGTGTCGGCCCGATAGACGTGATGGACGTGGAAGTTGCGCCAGATGAAGGCCAGCTTCTTGACGGCCTCGTTGAAGTTGGCCGAAAACACCGCCAGCGCGACGGCATTCACCGCGCCGGCGGAGGTGCCGCAGATGATCGGAAAGGGGTTCTCGGCGCGCCTGCCCCACACGTCGCGGATGGCGATGAGCGCCCCCACCTGATAGGCCGCCCGCGCGCCTCCGCCGGTGAGCACCAGCGCCGCCCTGCCGTCCGTCATGCCGTCATCCTCCACCCGGTTGCTGTGAAGCTTAACGGCACGCGGCGGCCGGGCCTGAACGGCCCGTGTCGATCAACGGCCGGCTTCGACGACGGTGAGCGCCGTCATGTTGACGATCCGCCGCACGGTGGCGGTGGGGGTGAGGATGTGCACCGGCTTGGCCGACCCGAGCAGGATCGGGCCGATGGTCATGCCCTCGCCCGCCGCCGTCTTGAGCAGGTTGAAGGCAATATTGGCGGCGTCCAGGGTGGGGAAGATCAGCAGGTTGGCGTCTTCCTTCATCTTGGCGTTGGGGAAGATCTGCTGGCGGATGCCCGCATCCAGCGCCGCGTCGCCGTGCATCTCGCCCTCGACTTCCAGGTCGCCGTGCTCGGCGTGGAGCATCACCAGCGCCTTGCGCATCTTCTCGGCGGTGGGCGAGTTCTCGGTGCCGAAGCTGGAGTGGGAGAGCAGCGCAATGCGCGGCTGGATGCCGAAGCGGCGCACCTCGTCGGCGGCCAGGCGGGTCATCTCGACCACCTGCTCGGGGGTCGGGTCGTAATTGACGTAGGTGTCGCACAGGAACACCGTGCGGCCCGGCAGCGCCAGCAGGTTCATGGTGTAGAAGTTGCGCACGCCCTTCTGGCGGCCCAGCACCGTCTCGATGAACTTCAGGTGCAGGCCGTGCATGCCATAGGTGCCGCAGATCATCCCGTCGGCGTAGCCGAACTTGAGCAGCAGCGAACCGAGCAAGGTGGGACGGCGGCGCACCTCGCGCTTGGCGTAATCCACCGACACGCCCTTGCGCTCCATCAGCGAATGGTAGTGGGACCACAGCTGATCGTAGCGCGGGTCGGTCTCGGGGTTGACCAGCTCGAAATCCAGCTCGGGGCGCAGGCGCAGGCCAAAGCGGTCGATGTTCTCGATCACGATGTCCGGCCGGCCAATCAGGATGGGCCGGCACAGGCCTTCGTCCACCACCGTCTGCACCGCGCGCATCACCCGCTCGGATTCGCCTTCCGAGAAAATGATCCGCTTGGGAGCCCGCTTGGCGGCCTGGAACACCGGCTTCATCACCAGGCCGGACTGCCACACGAAGTTGTTGAGCTGCTGGCGGTAGGCGTCGAAGTCGGCGATCGGGCGGGTGGCCACGCCGGACTCCATCGCCGCGCGGGCCACCTCGGGGGCGATCTTGACGATCAGGCGCGGGTCGAAGGGCTTCGGGATGATGTACTCGGGGCCGAAGCCCGAGACGTTCTCGCCGTAGGCGGCCGCCACGATGTCGGACGCCTCGGCCCGGGCCAGCTCGGCGATGGCCTTCACGGCGGCGAGCTTCATCTGGTCGGTGATGGTGGTGGCGCCCACGTCCAGCGCGCCCCGGAAGATGAACGGGAAGCACAGCACGTTGTTCACCTGGTTCGGGTAGTCCGAACGGCCGGTGGCCATCAGGGCGTCGCCGCGCACCCTCTTCACTTCCTCGGGCAGGATCTCCGGCGTGGGGTTGGCGAGGGCCATGATGAGCGGGTTGGCGGCCATCTTGGCGACCATCTCGGGCTTGAGCACGCCGCCGGCCGACAGGCCCAGGAACACGTCCGCGCCCTCGATCACCTCGCCCAGGGTGCGGGCGTCGGTCACCTTGGCGTAGCGCGCCTTGATCGGGTCCATCAGCTTGGTGCGGCCCTCGAAGACCACGCCTTCGATGTCGGTCACCCAGATGTTGGACACCGGCACGCCCAGCATCACCAGCAGATCCAGGCAGGCCAGCGCCGCGGCGCCCGCGCCGGAGGTGACCAGCTTGACCTTGGAGAGGTCCTTGCCCAGCAGGTGCAGGCCGTTGAGCAGCGCCGCGCCCACCACGATGGCGGTGCCGTGCTGGTCGTCGTGGAAGACCGGAATCCTCATCCGCTCGCGCAGCTTGCTCTCGATGTAGAAGCACTCCGGGGCCTTGATGTCCTCGAGGTTGATGCCGCCGAAGGTGGGCTCCAGCGCGGCGATCATGTCGATCAGCTTGTCGGCGTCCGGCTCGTCGATCTCCAGGTCGAACACGTCGATGCCGGCAAACTTCTTGAACAGCACGCCCTTGCCTTCCATCACCGGCTTGGCGGCCAGCGGGCCGATGTTGCCCAGGCCCAGCACCGCGGTGCCGTTGGTGACCACGCCGATCAGGTTGCTGCGCGCGGTGAGGCTGGCGGCCTCGGCCGAGTCCTCGACGATGGCATCGCACGCGGCGGCCACGCCCGGAGAGTAGGCCAGCGACAGATCCTGCTGGTTGGTCAAGGCCTTGGTGGGGGCAATCGAGATCTTGCCGGGGCGGGGAAGGCGGTGATATTCCAGGGCGGCCTGACGAATCCGTTCATCCATGCTGCTGTCTCTCCAGATGGTGTGTTTATGGGTGGGTGCGCCCATGATGGGAGCACAACTTCGTTGAAGCAATTCGTGACATCCACAGCACTTGGTCGTGACGTGCAAATGACGTTACCCGACGAACCGTGGCATAATTATAGGCTAGCTTCCCTGGGGTAAATCCCGATCGGACACCCCGGGCCAAGCCCGATCGAGCCAATAATACGCGCCGTGCCCTGGTGGCCAAAAGACGCGATCGCCCAGCCGGCGGACTCCCTAGCCGGCACATGAGAAACAACGCAATCCGTAACGTCCTGGAGAATCGTCAGATGTCTCAAAGCATTGCCGAAGCCGCCATCGCTGCCGCGCCCGACTACGTCAAAAACCAGAAACTCAAGCAGTGGGTCGCCGAAATCGCCACCCTCACCCAGCCCGACCGCGTCATCTGGTGTGACGGCTCCGAAGAAGAATACGACCGTCTGTGCGCCGAAATGGTCGAAGCCGGGATGCTCATCAAGCTCAACCCGGAAAAGCGCAAGAATTCCTACCTCGCCTGTTCCGACCCCTCCGATGTGGCCCGTGTCGAAGACCGCACCTACATCTGCTCGGTCAACAAGGACGACGCCGGCCCCACCAACAACTGGGAAGATCCGGCCAAGATGCGCAAGACCCTGAACGAACTGTTCACGGGCTGCATGCACGGTCGCACCATGTACGTGATCCCGTTCTCCATGGGTCCGCTCGGCTCCCCCATCGCCCACATCGGCGTGGAGATCTCCGACAGCCCCTACGTGGTCACCAACATGCGCACCATGACCCGCATGGGCAAGGCCGTCTATGACGTCCTCGGCACCGATGGCGAGTTCGTGCCCTGCGTCCACACCGTTGGCGCCCCGCTGGGCCACGGCGAGAAGGATTCGTCCTGGCCGTGCAACCCCACCACCAAGTACATCGTTCACTACCCCGAAACCCGTGAGATCTGGTCCTACGGTTCCGGTTACGGCGGTAACGCGCTGCTGGGCAAGAAGTGCTTCGCCCTGCGCATCGCCTCCAACATGGCCCGTGACGAAGGCTGGCTGGCCGAACACATGCTGATCCTCGGCGTGGAAAGCCCCACCGGCGAGAAGACCTACGTCGCCGCCGCCTTCCCGTCCGCCTGCGGCAAGACCAACTTCGCGATGCTGATCCCGCCGAAGTCCTTCGATGGCTGGAAGATCTCCACCGTCGGCGACGACATCGCCTGGATCAAGCCGCGCACCGAAGCCGACGGCACCACCCGCTTCTACGCGATCAATCCGGAAGCGGGCTTCTTCGGCGTCGCCCCCGGCACCTCCGAGAAGACCAACTACAACGCCCTGGCCACCCTCAAGGAAAACATCATCTTCACCAACGTCGCGCTGACCGACGATGGCGACGTGTGGTGGGAAGGCCTGACCAAGGAAGCCCCGGCTCACCTGATCGACTGGCAAGGCAAGGACTGGACCCCGGAGATCGCCAAGGAAACCGGCCGCAAGGCTGCGCACCCGAACTCCCGCTTCACCGCCCCGGCCAGCCAGTGCCCGTCCATCGACCCGGCCTGGGAAGATCCCGCCGGCGTGCCGATTTCCGCCTTCATCTTCGGCGGCCGTCGTGCCACCACCGTGCCGCTGGTGTACCAGGCCTTCAACTGGAACTACGGCGTCTACATGGCGGCCACCCTCGGCTCCGAAACCACCGCTGCCGCCTTCGGCGCCCAGGGCGTGGTCCGTCGCGATCCGTTCGCCATGCTGCCCTTCTGCGGCTACCACATGGGCGACTACTTCAACCACTGGCTGAAGATGGGTCACACCGTCGATCAGGCCCCGGGCATCTTCTGCGTCAACTGGTTCCGCATGAACGAGAAGGGTGAGTTCATGTGGCCGGGCTTCGGCGAGAACATGCGCGTCCTGAAGTGGATCGTCGACCGCGTCCGCGGCCGCGTCGCCGCCAAGGAAAACGCCCTCGGCTGGATGCCCCAGTACGAAGACATCGACTGGACCGGCTCCGACGTCACCAAGGAAGAGTTCGAAGCCCTCACCAAGATTGACGCCGAAGCCTGGAAGTCCGAGCTGGCCGGCCACAAGGAGTGGTTCGACAAGCTGCAGGATCGCCTGCCCAAGCAGTTCGCCCTCAAGCGCGAGCTGTTCGAGCTGGCCATGTCGGTCTAAAGCACCGGGCGGCCGCCAGGCCGCCTCTGCCGCATCAGCAAAAAGCGCCGGGTTCCGGCGCTTTTTGTTTTCTGGGCGCCCCACGCCCGGCCGGCGCGTCGCTCATCCCCCTCCGCCAGCCAGCGGCCCGTCGGGCCGGGCCAGGCGCGCCTCGATCTTCTCCACCGCCCCCTGCAGCGCCGGCAGATAACGCCGCGCCGCCTCGGGCACGCTCACCGCCTTGCGCAGGAAGACCAGATTGATCGTCGCCAGCACCTGCCCGCCGTGGTGGATGGGCACCGCCAGAGCGCCGATCTTGGTCTGCAGACTCCACTCGCCGTCGTTCGTCGCGTAGCCCTGGGCGCAGATGCGCTCGCACAGCAGGTCAACCAGCGCGCGGTTGCGGGCAAAGGCCGCCTGCTCATCGCTGCCGGCCGCGAGCAACTGCAGGAGCTGCTCGCGCTCCTCCCCACCGCAGAAAGCCAGATAGGCCCGCCCCGCCGCCGTCAGCAGCAGTGGCAGACGCTGGCGGATCATGGCCCGGTGAAACGACAGCGGGCTGAACCGGTGGGTCGTCTCGCGCACCAGCATCGCGTCGCCGTCGATGGTGCACAGGTCCGACGGCCACACAAGCTGCTGGAGCAGCTCGCCCAGCACCGGGTTGGCCACCTCCGAGATCCACTCGTCGTCGGTGAAGCCGTCGCTCAACTGGCGGATCTTGTGCGCCAGGCGATAGCTGTCGTCCGACTCGCTGCGCCGCACGTAGCCCTCCGCCTGCAGGGTTTCAAGCATGCGCCGCACCGTGGTGCGATGCAGGCCGGTGAGCGCAGCCAGCTCGGCGATGGTGATCCAGCCGTTGGGCGAGCGGTTGATCGCGCGCAGGATCGCCAGCCCCCGGCTCAGCCCCTGAACATGGCGGTAGTTGGCGCCGGTGGATGGCCGCATGGGGTTTGCCCTTTTTAGTTTTCTTGATTGCAATCAATGTTGTGCACATTGTGCACAATTCTCAAACAAATTTCTTCCCCGCCACGCCCTTTCCTAGAATCGTTTCCACAAAACGATAACGAGGCGTGGAGATGACACCCCGACGGGCACCCCGTCGGATTTGCCGTGCGCGCAGCGGCGAGCTCCTTCCCGACTCATCGGTCCCGGCGATTCCCACCCGCCGGCTTTTCGTCACCGTTCAAGGAGCCTGCATGAGCGTGCAACTCAAATGCCTGTCCCACACCCCGCTGCGCGGCCTCAACGACCCCGGACCGGCGGTCGTCGCCGAGGTCGACGGCGTGCTCGCCCGGGCCCGCGCCGAAGTCGAGGCCTTCGACCCCGAGCTGATCGTGATCTTCGCGCCGGACCACTACAACGGTCTCTTCTACGACCTGATGCCGCCCTTCGTCATCGCCACCGCCGCCGAATCGGTGGCCGACTACGGCACCCTGCCCGGCCCCC
Source organism: Zoogloea sp. (assembly GCF_041904905.1). Lineage (GTDB taxonomy): Bacteria > Pseudomonadota > Gammaproteobacteria > Burkholderiales > Rhodocyclaceae > Zoogloea. Next base: position 48,602 of record NZ_JAYRMI010000022.1, read on the forward strand.
TGTCGATCCCCAAGGCGCTGGCCCTCGATCTCGCCCGCCACATCCTCGACAGCGACGTGGACATCGCCCTGTCCCACCGGCTGCAGGTGGACCACGGCTGCACCCAGACGCTCGAGGAGCTGACCGGCAGCCTCACCCGCTATCCGGTGATCCCCATCATCATCAACTCGGTGGCGCCCCCCTTCGGCCCCTACCGCCGGGTGCGCAAGCTGGGCGACGCAGTGGGCCGCTTCATCGCCGGGCTCGGCAAGCGCGTGCTGATCCTGGGCACGGGTGGCCTCTCCCACGAGCCGCCGGTGCCGCTGCTGGCCGACGCCCCCGACGAGATCGCCAACTTCCTGATCGCCGGCCGCAACCCCACGCCGGAAGCCCGCGCCGCCCGCCAGGCCCGCACCGTCGCCACCGGCCAGGTGTTCGGCACCCCCGACTGCCCCCTCACCCCGCTCAACCCCGAGTGGGACGAAGGCTTCATGCAGCTCCTGATCGAAGGCCAGCTGCACAAGGTGGACAGCTTCGACATCGAATCCATCTCCCGCGCCGCGGGCCGCTCCACCCACGAAGTGCGTACCTGGATCGCCGCCTTCGCCGCCCTCGCCGCCTGCGGCAGCTACACCGCCCGCAAGGATTACTACCGCCCGATCAACGAATGGATCGCCGGCTACGGCGTGCTGAGCGCCGCCACCCGCTGACCCGCCCCCACCCCGAACACGAGGAACACCCCATGAGCAAGAACGAAACCGCCCACGTGCAGATCCCCAGCGCCGACGAGATCGTCCAGCGCGCCCACGACCTGATCCCGGTGCTGCGCGCCCGCGCCGAAGCCTGCGAGAAGAACCGCATGGTCTCCCCCGAGACCATCCAGGATTTCCAGGACGCCGGCTTCTTCAAGATCCTCCAGCCCCGGCGCTGGGGCGGCTACGAGATGCACCCCAACGTCCTCAACCGGGTGCTGATGGAGCTGGCCCGCGGCTGCCCGTCCAGCGCCTGGAACGTGATGGTGCTGGGCGTGCACCCCTTCGAGGTGGGCCTGCTGTCGGCCCGGGTGGGCGACGAGCTGTGGGGCGACGACGAATCCCGGCTCGTCTCCTCGTCCTACGCGCCCTTCGGCACCGTGGCCAAGGTGGAAGGCGGCTACAAGCTCAACGGTGAGTGGCTCACCTCCAGCGGCTGCGACCACGCCGCCGGCGGCGCCTTCGTGGGCGGCCGCGTGCAGGAGAACGGCGAACTGGTGTTCCGCTCGTTCTGGATCCAGCGCAGCGACTTCGAGATCGTCGACGACTGGTTCGTGGTGGGCCTCGCCGGCACCGGGTCGAAGAAGCTCGTCATCAAGGAAGCCTTCGTCCCCGACTACCGCAGCCACGTGATCGGCGCCTACGACGAGCACTCCCACGGCCACGTGGAGAACCTCTACAAGATGCCCTTCTTCTACGTCTTCTACGCCGCCGTGTCGTCGGTGATCGTCGGCATGGCCCGCGGCATGGTGGATCTGTACATCGAGCACATGGTGCCGCGCCAGAACATCAACCAGGCCGTCGGTGCCGCGGTGAACGATCCGTTCATCAAGAGCCGCCTGGGCGAGGCCTACGCCAAAATCGTCGGCGCCGCCTCGCGGGTGCTGCAGAACACCGACGAAGCCTGGGCCTACGCCGCCCAGGGCAAGCTGGTGCCCCTTGAAGTGCGCATCCGCCACTTCGCCACCAACCAGTTCACCGGCGGCGAGTGCTTCGACGCCGCCCACATGATCTTCAAGAAAACCTCCACCCGCGGCGTGTGGCTCAACTGCCCGATGCAGCGCCAGATGCGCGACATCCTGGTGGGCGCCAACCACATCACCCAGAACCAGGACAACATCGGCGACCTGCTCGGCGGCCACCTGCTCGGCAACCCGCTGCCCCAGCCCAACCCCTTCGGCGCCAAGCCGGCCGCCACCGCCCAATACCAGTGAGAGTGCCGCCATGAGCCAGCAGATCAACCAGAAACTCGACTGGCAGCCCAACGCCCGCCTCGCGGCGCTGCCCACCGTCTCGGCCGACGACCACCGCTACGGCATGCGCCACTTTGCGGTGGGCGTCACCATCATCACCGCCCGCCACGGCGACACCCGCGCCGGGCTCACCGCCACGGCGGTGTGCTCGGTCACCGCCGACCCACCGCGGCTGGTGGTGTTCGTGAACAAGAACGTCGTCGCCAGCGACATCGTGCTCAACAGCGGCGCCCTGTGCGTGAACGTGCTGGCGGGCGACCAGGAGGAAGTCGCCAAGGCCTTCGCCGGCATGGTCAAGGACGTCCACGGCGACGAGCGCTTCCGCTTCGGCGGCTGGCGCGAGATGGTGTCGGGCGCGCCCACGCTCGACGGCGCCCTCGCCAACTTCGACTGCCGGGTCATCAAGGTCTTCGACGAAAGCACCCACCACGCCTTCCTGTGCGAAGTGCTCGCCACCTGCGAGCGCAACGACGGCGAGGCCCTGATCTACCTGAACGGCGGCTTCCGCCGCCTCCCCCAATAAGCCCAAGGCCGTACCGACAGCCACCCACCGAGGAGACCATAATGAAATCCAAGACCCTGCTTGCCCTGACCTTCGCCACCCTCGCCGCCCCGGCGCTGGCCGACATCAACGTCGGCGTCGTCGCCTCCCTCACCGGCCCGGCCGCCGCCCTTGGCGCCGAAACCAAGAAGGCGGTCGCCCTGTTCCCGACGACGGTGGGCGGCGAGAAGGTCAATTTCATCGTCCTCGACGACGGCACCGACCCCACCAACGCCGTCAAGAACGTGCGCAAGCTGATCTCCGAGAACAAGGTCGACGCGATCCTCGGCCCCAACCTCATCAGCACCGCCATCGCCATGGCCGACGTGGCCAACGCCGAAAAGACCCCGATGGTTTCCGTCGCCCCCCTCGACGTGAGCGGCGACAAGCGCGGCTTCGTGTTCCGCAGCGAACCCTCGGCCGACCTCATGGTGAACAAGGTGGTCGCCGACATGGTGGCCGGCGGCGCCAAGACCGTCGGCTTCATCGGCTTCTCCGACTCCTGGGGCGAGCTGCTCCTGAAGGCGCTCACCAAGGCCGCCGACGGCAAGCTGCAGATCGTCGCCAGCGAGCGCTACGGCCGCGCCGACCCCAGCGTGCAGGCCCAGGTGCTCAAGGTGATCGCCGCCAAGCCCGACGTGGTGTTCGTCGGCGCCTCCGGCACCCCCGCCGCCATGCCCCAGATCACCCTGCGCGAGCGTGGCTACAAGGGCAAGATCTACCAATCCCACGGCGTCACCAGCAAGGAGTTCCTGCGCGTGGGCGGCAAGGCCGTCGAGGGCGCGCTGATCCCGGTCGGCCCGGTGCTGGTGGCCGAACAGCTGCCCGACAGCCACCCCACCAAGAAGAACGCCGAAGCCTTCGTGAAGGAGCTGGAAGCCAGGAACGGCCCCGACTCCCGCTCCACCTTCGCCGGCGCCTCGTGGGACGCCTGGCAGCTCGCCCAGAACGGCCTCCAGGCCGCGCTCAAGAGCAAGGCCAGGCCCGGCACGCCGGAGTTCCGCGCCGCCGTGCGCGAGGGCATCGAGAAGACCAGCAAGCTCGTCGGCACCAACGGCGTCTACACCATGTCCGCCACCGACCACGCCGGCTACGACGCCAGCGCCATCGTGCTCATCAAGGTCGAGAACAACCACTGGAAGCTCATCAAGTGACGGGGACGAGCCCCCTCGCGCCGGCCGCCGCCGCGGCCCTGCTCAAGGCGGCCCACGCCAGCGGCGAAGCCATCGCGCCGCTGCGCGACCGTCTGGCCGCCACCGACGCCGACGCCGCCTACGCGATCCAGGAACTCAACACCCGCGCCTGGCTCGCCGAAGGGCGCCGCCTCGTCGGCCGCAAGATCGGCCTCACCTCGCTGGCGGTGCAGGCCCAGCTGGGCGTCGACCAGCCCGACTTCGGCATGCTGTTCGCCGACATGGCGGTGGGCGACGGCGAGCCGGTGCCTGCCGGCCGGCTCATCCAGCCCAAGGTCGAGGCCGAGGTCGCCCTCGTGCTGGGCCGCGACCTCACCCACGAGCGCCACACCTACGCCGACCTCCTCCGCGCCACCGAATACGCGCTGCCCGCCATCGAGATCGTCGACAGCCGCATCGCCGGCTGGAACATCCGCTTCGCCGACACCGTGGCCGACAACGCCTCCAGTGGCCTGTTCGTGCTGGGCGGCCGGCCCGTCCGGCTTGCCGACGTGGACCTCACCGCCTGCGCCATGCAGATGTGCCGCGGCGACGCGGTCGTCTCCCGCGGCAACGGCCGCGCCTGCCTGGGCAGCCCGCTGAACGCCGCCGTGTGGCTCGCCGACACGATGGCCCGCCGCGGCCGCCCGCTCCTGGCCGGCGACATCGTGCTCACCGGCGCCCTCGGCCCGATGGTGGCCGTGCAGAGCGGCGACCGCTTCGACGTGAGCATCGAGGGCCTGGGCGGCGTAAGCGCCGTCTTCGACTGACCCACCCCTCCATTCAGAGAACACTCTCATGACCAACAAGATCAAATGCGCCCTGATCGGACCGGGCAACATCGGCACCGACCTGCTGGCCAAGCTGCAGCGCAGCCCTGTCCTCGAGCCGGTGTGGATGGTCGGCATCGACCCCGAATCGGACGGCCTCAAGCGGGCCCGCGAGATGGGCATCAAGACCACCGCCGAGGGCGTGGACGGCCTGCTCCCCCACGTGCTGGCCGACGGCGTGCAGATCGCCTTCGACGCCACCAGCGCCTACGTGCACGCCGAGAACAGCCGCAAGCTCAACGCGCTGGGCGTGCTCATGATCGACCTCACCCCGGCCGCCATCGGCCCCTACTGCGTGCCGCCGGTCAACCTGCTCGAGCACGTGGGCAAGGGCGAGATGAACGTGAACATGGTCACCTGCGGTGGCCAGGCCACCATCCCGATGGTCGCCGCCGTGTCGCGCGTGCAGAAGGTGGCGTATGGCGAGATCGTCGCCACCGTCTCGTCCAAATCCGCCGGCCCCGGCACGCGCAAGAACATCGACGAATTCACCCGCACCACCGCGGGCGCCGTCGAACGCGTGGGCGGCGCCGAAAAGGGCAAGGCGATCATCATCATCAACCCGGCCGAACCCCCGCTGATGATGCGCGACACCGTGCACTGCCTGGTCGAAGGCGAACCCCAGCAGGACGCGATCCGCGAATCCATCGCCGCGATGATCCGGGAAGTGCAGAAGTACGTGCCCGGCTACCGCCTGGTCAATGGCCCGGTGTTCGACGGCAAGCGCGTGTCGGTCTTCCTGGAAGTCGAAGGCCTGGGCGACTACCTGCCCAAGTACGCCGGCAACCTGGACATCATGACCGCCGCCGCCGCGCGCACCGCCGAGATGTTTGCCGAAGAGATGCTCGCCGGCCGTCTGACCCTGAAACCCGTTGCCGCGTAAGGAGCCGGACATGGATCTCAAAGGAAAGAAGATTACCCACGCGGATGGCGCCCGGCCGTCCGAAGCCAGCCGCGATCCCCTCGGGGGATCGGCCGCCGCCCGCGGCGGACGCGGGGCCGTCACCTTGCACGACATGACCCTGCGCGACGGCATGCACCCCAAGCGCCACCTCATGTCCCTCGAGCAGATGAAGTCGATCGCCACCGGCCTCGACGAAGCGGGCATCCCGCTGATCGAAGTCACCCACGGCGACGGCCTGGGCGGCAGCTCGGTGAACTACGGCTTCCCGGCCCATACCGACGAGGAATACCTCTCCACGGTGATTCCGCTGATGAAGCAGGCCAAGGTTTCGGCGCTGCTGCTGCCGGGCATCGGCACCGTCGACCACCTCAAGATGGCCCGCGAGCTGGGCGTTGCCACCATCCGCGTGGCCACCCACTGCACCGAGGCCGACGTCTCGGAGCAGCACATCACCCTGGCCCGCAAGCTGGAGATGGACACCGTCGGCTTCCTGATGATGAGCCACATGAACAGCCCCGAAGGGCTGGTCAAGCAGGCCAAGCTGATGGAAGGCTACGGCGCCAACTGCATCTACGTGACCGACTCCGCCGGCCACCTGCTGCCCGACGGCGTGAAGGCGCGCCTCAGCGCCGTGCGCGATGCCCTCAAGCCCGAAACCGAGCTGGGCTTCCACGGTCACCACAACCTCGCCATGGGCGTGGCCAACTCCATTGCCGCCATCGAAGTGGGCGCCACCCGCATCGACGCGGCCGCCGCGGGCCTGGGCGCCGGCGCCGGCAACACCCCGATGGAGGTGCTCGTCACGGTGTGCGACCTGATGGGCATCGACACCGGCGTGAATGTGGCCAAGATCACCGACGTGGCCGAAGACCTGGTCATCCCGATCATGGATTTCCCGATCCGCATCGACCGCGACGCGCTGACCCTGGGCTACGCCGGCGTGTACGGCTCCTTCCTGCTGTTCGCCAAGCGCGCCAGCGCCAAGTACGG
>NZ_JAYRMI010000023.1:0-53937 GCF_041904905.1 Zoogloea sp.
CCTTCCCATCCCGAACAGGACCGTGAAACAAGACCGCGCCAATGATAGTGCACATCCGTGCGTGAAAGTAGGTCATCGTCAGACTAACCATTCAACACCCCCTCAGGCTCACGCCTCAGGGGGTGTTTCGTTTGTAGGTTCATTTGGGCCCGGATTCCGATTCAAAAAAGTGATGGCGGATAGCAATGGCGATTGACTGGGGTAATTTCACACCGTGGAGCGCTGTCGGAGGGGGTGTCCTGATCGGCGCAGCTGCGGCGATGCTGTGGCTGTCCATTCGGCGTACTGCGGGTGTGAGCGGTATCTTTGCCGAGACCTTGAACGGGCATGGCCTGGATGAAGGCGCGTGGCGTCTGCGCTTTCTGGTGGGGATGCTGCTCGCGCCCTGGTTGGCTGCGGGGGCGCAGGGGCTGGATTCCCGAGGGGCTGTTTCGCCGCTTCTTCTGGTGTTGGCCGGGTTTTTGACGGGTTTGGGAACGCGCATGGCGAGAGGCTGCACGAGCGGACATGGGGTGTGCGGCCTGTCCCGACTTTCGGTGCGCTCGTTGGTTGCGGTTGTCTCGTTCATGGGCGCCGGGATGGTGGTGGTGACGCTGCTGCGGGTCTTGGGAGGAAGCGCAGCGTGAAGCGGATTCTTGTTTCGGCGGCGCCGTTGCTGTCCGGGCTGCTGTTCGGGCTTGGCCTGATGCTCTCGGGGATGACCCAGCCCGCCAAGGTGCAGGGCTTTCTCGATGTGGGCGGGCTGTGGGATCCTTCGCTGGCTTTGGTGATGGCTGGCGCCATTGCGGTTGCCTTGCCTTTCTTCCAGTGGTCGATGCGACGGGATGCGGCCGACCCGCGGGTGAGCCGGCCGATAGATCGCCAGCTGGTGATCGGCAGCCTGCTCTTCGGTGTCGGTTGGGGTTTGTCGGGCTATTGCCCGGGGCCGGCGCTGGTGATGGCCGGCAGCGGTGCCGGCGAGGCCTTGCTCTACGTCGTTGCGATGGGCGTGGGGATGCTGGCCGGCAACCGCTTCATCGGCCCGATCGGGCCGGGCGGGCAGAACAGGCAGGAGCGGACATGACTGTGCGGATTGCGATCAATGGCTACGGGCGCATCGGGCGGTGCTTTTTGCGGGCGCTGATGGGTTCGCCGCTGCGCGAGCGCTTCTCGGTGGTGGCGATCAACGAGCCGTCGGAGCTGGAGAGCATGGCGTATCTCACCCGCTTCGATTCCACCCACGGCTGTTTTCCGGGCAGTGTGGAGGTGGGCGACGGGGGGCTGCGCATCAACGGCGCGGAGATCCCGGTTTTTCATGCCAGCGCGCCGGATGGGGTGGACTGGCGGGCGCTGGACGTGGATCTGCTGATCGAGGCGTCGGGGCGTTACGCCAGACGCGACGAGCTGGAGCGCTTCCTGCGGGCCGGTTGCCGGCGCCTGCTGCTGTCGCATCCGGGCCACAGCGCGGCGGACGTGGACAAGACGGTGGTGTTCGGTCACAACGAGGGCCTGATTACTGGCGATGAGCGGATCGTGTCGGCGGCGTCGTGCACCACCAACGCCATCGTGCCGGTGCTGGCGCTGCTGGATGCGGCTTATGGCATCGACCACACTCTGATGACCACGCTGCACTCGGTGATGAACGATCAGCCGCTGATCGACGGCTATCACCACGCCGACTTGCATCGCACGCGTTCGGCGATGCAGTCGATGATTCCGGTGGCGACCGGGCTCGCCCGGGGGGTGGAGCGCCTGCTGCCGGAGCTGGCCGGGCGGGTCGAGACGAAGGCGATTCGGGTGCCGGTGGTCAATGTCTCGGCGATCGATCTGGTGGCCACCCTGCAGCGGCCGACGACGGTGGAGGCGGTGAACGCCCTGCTGCGTACCGCGGCGGAGGGCCAGGGGTCGGGCCGGATGGCCTACACGGCGGCGCCCCATGCGTCGATCGATTTCAATCACAGCCCCCATTCGGCAATCGTCGATGGCGGGCAGACGCAGATGAGCGGTGCGCACCTGCTTAACCTGCTGGTGTGGTTCGACAACGAGTGGGGCTTTGCCAACAGGATGCTGGATGTGGCGGCCTGCTGGGCAGACCGCACTGCCGTCGCCGGGGCGGCGCGCACCCGCTGAGCGGCGGCGGATGCCCGGCTCTTACAGGGCGTAGGGCCGGTGCAGCCAGTTGCGGACGACGTCCACGTCCCGCTGGGGAAGGTAGGCGAAGCCGGCCATGGTGTCTTCGATGACCACCTGGGCAACCCAGTGGGGCACGGCTTTGGTGCCGAGCATGTGGAAGTACCAGGCCATGGGGTAGCCGATCTCGCGGTCGAAGTGGCTGAGCGCCTCGTTGAGGGCGAGCCCGCTGGTGCCGGGCGCGGCGTCGAACTCGGGCGGCGTGCCGGCCAGGGTGGCGATGGGCTGGGCGCGGAAGACGGGCTGGTGGTAGCGGTCGAGGTGCTCCCGGGTGGCCACGACCCACTGGTTCGAGAAGGTGCTGCTGGCGCCGGCGCTGCTGGCGCTCCAGTCGTCGATCATGCGGTGGATGGGCGCGGGCTCGGGGCGCTGGGCGCGCATGCGCTGGAGGAAGCTGCCGATGTGCTGGATGCGCCGGAAGGCGTAGTGGGGCAGGCTCACCGGCAGGCAGTGCTCGTCGCCGGTGCGGGGGGCGACCAGGTCTTCGACGGTGGCGGGGTCGTTGGCGAAGAGCCGGTGGGCGCGGATCTCCTGCAAGTCCTCGATCTCGAGTTGAAGGAAGTCGGCGTGCCCGTCGCCGGCGTGGGATACCAGATAGTGGGTCTGGCCGACCAGGCGGGTGGCGTAGAGCGTCTGGTCGGCGAAATCGTCGATCAGCTGAGCGATGTCGCCATCCCGTTCGTCCAGGCTGGCTTCGACCCAGCGTTCCAGGTTGTCGCTGATCCGCGCGCCGTCGGCCGCCACGATGCCGCCCAGGCGATACCAGCCGCCGCGACTCATGGCGTGGCGGAACTTCCAGTCGGGCAGGGCCAGCCCCAGGGCCTTGATGAGGGCGTTGGGGCCGCTGCTGACGGGCACCGTGGCAGAGGCCTCGACGATGGCAGGGGAGAGGGACTTGCAGTATTCCGACCAGGCCTGGTTCTCTTTCATGGTTGTGTCCTTGGGATCATGCTGCGTTGGCTTCGGCCAGTCTGGCCTTGGCCGCTTCACGGATTTCCGCTTCCGGGTCGGAGAGGAGAGGCGCCAGGAATTCCAGCGGGGCGTTGCTCACGGCGGCCAGGCGTACCCACCATTCCGGATCCTGGAGCAGGGCGGCGGCGAGCCCCGGCAGGGCGCGTTCGGCGACGACGGCGCGGACTTCCGGCTCGGGATCGTTGGCGAGCATGTGCAGGGCAAACGGTGGCAGCCGCGAGGCGACGACCTTGCGCACCTCGCGCTCGGGGTCTTTGGCGAGGCGGGCGAGCTGGCCGTGGGGCAGGCGACGGGCGACCGTGGCGCGGATCATGTAATCCGGGTCGGCGATGAGGCTGGCGAGCTGGGATTCGGGCAGGCGCGAGGCCACCGAGAGGCGCACTTCGCGGTCGGGGTCGCGGCTCATGGCGGTGAGCCGGTCGAGGGGCACCCGGGAGGCGACCACCCGCCGGACGACCTCGTCGCTGTCGTGCTGCAGGGGCGCGATGAGCGCTTCGGGCGCGTAGCGGGCGGCGATGGCCCGGCGCTCCCAGAAGATGTCGGCCAGGTAGAGGCTGGCCTCTTCGGGGTTGGTGCGCAGGAAGCGGTCGATCTGCCGGCCGCTGTGGGCGCGGATGCAGGCGTCGCCGGGGGTGCAGCGGTGGCTGTTCAGGTAGTCGGGGAAGTACCCGCAGCCCGAGCACAGGCCCAGCTTGCCGAAGCCGGCATCGGCCTTGGTCTTGTCACTCATCGTCCACCTGTGCGGCGATCACGATGCCGGTGGCGCTGTCGAGGTCGCCGGTGAATTCGAGGCAGTGGCCGGTGGCGCCGCTCACCAGGTAGAGGTCGTAGCCGGGAACGCTGAGCGCCACCTTGTAGCGGGGCGAGACGTCGTCGGCGCTGCATTCGGTGAAGTGCAGGCCGGGAAAGGCTTTGCGCAGGGCGTCGGCGGTGCCGGCGGTGCTCACGGCCTCGCCGATGCGGGCGAGCTGGTCGGCGGAGATCATAGCGCCTCCCCGGTCTCGATGCCTTCCTCGAAGCGGGCGAGGGAGGTGGCGGGAACCCCCATGATCTGGGCGAGCCAGGGCGGCGGGCTGGCGAGCCGGCTCTGGAGTTCGAGCAGCGCCTCGCGGGCCGGGCCGCCGGTGGGTTTCTTGACCGGATGCACGCCGGCGCGCACCACCTTGGCGGCGGCGGGGCCGCCGATGGACTGGACGTACACCAGCTGGCAGTCGCCGATGAGGGCCGAGCGGGAGGCGTTCTTGTCCTCCGCGCCGTCGGCTTCGGCGGTGCTGCGCACGTCGATCAGGCGGATCGCCTGCTGGCCGACCTGGTAGATCAGGAAGCGGTCGCACGATCCGAAGTGGCCGTCCAGGTTCTCGCCCCGGTTGGCGGCCACGGCGACGCGGATCGAGCCGGGCATGTCGCCGTCGGTGTAGGCATCGACCGCGGGGAAGTCGGCGTGCTCGATGCCCTGGCCCCACAGCAGCCGGACGGCGTTCTTGAGCGTCTCGTTATCCACGCCCACGTGGCAGCCCTGTTCGGCAAAGTCGCCGGCCAGGATGGCGCGCAGATCCTCGACGGTGAGCTTGGCGAGCTTGGCTTCAGTGAGCGGGGGCTCGAGCTTTTCCAGCAGGGCGCCGACGAGGGCCTTGACGTCGAGGCCGTCGAGGGCGCGGGCAGCCAGCGCGATGCGCAGGGCGGCTTCCCGGGAAGCGATGGGCGAGGCGGACATGATGGGCTCCAGGATCCAGGACGGGTCTTCAGTGGAGCGCCGGGCATCCCGCGGGGGCGACCGGCGCTCGGCTCAAGGCTCGTCGCTCGGGCGGCGTGCCTCAGGCCGGGCTGATGCAGCCGGACGGGCAGACGTCCACGCACAGGGGCGAGTCGTTGTGACCGTCGCATTCGGTGCAGGTGGCGGCGTCGATCTTGTAGAAGACCTTGCCGGAACTGATCGATTTGGTGGGGCACACCGGCTTGCAGTCGCCGCAGGCGGTGCACATGTCGGGGTCGATCTTCATTGCCATGATGATTCTCCTTCAGTCTTCGGCCGCGCCAAGGCGCTTGGCGCGCAGGGAAATGGGCAGGCGGGGGGGCTTGGCGATCGGGTCGATGTAGTACGAGCCGCCGTTGTCCAGCTTCAGTTCGCCGCCCCATTTTTCGGGGGTGTCGAACTCGATGGACTCGATGGAGGCTTCCAGGTCGCGCTTCGGGAGGTAGAAGGTCAAGCCACCGTTTTCGGCCTGCCGGATCATGATGTTGGCCATGTAACTCTCCTGCGGACCGGCGGGCGCGGTGATCTGCCCCCGCCGGTAGTCCGGATCAGCGCACCAGGTCGAAGTTGTAGTCGGTGGTGCCCATGCCGATGGTTTCCTTGTCGAGTTGCTCAAGGACCGCGTTCGTCAGTTGGGTGACCACGGACATCATCCCTTCGTAGCCCAGGGTGGTGGCGCGGTGCATGTGGTGACGGTCGAAGATCGGGAAGCCGATACGGATCAGCGGCACTTCGAACTCTTCACCCTTGTAGCGGGTGTCGCGCTGGATGTACTTGCCGTAGGAGTTGCCGATCAGGAAATCCGGCTTGTCGGTGAAGCACAGGCTGCGCATGTGCCACAGGTCGTTGCCGACGTACACCTTGCCATTCACGCCGAAGGGGCTGGAGGCGAGGAGCTTCTCCACCTGCTTGCCCCAGCGCTTGTTGGCGTTGTGGGACAGGATGTGGGTGGGTTCGGCGCCCACTTCCAGCAGGATCTTGACCATGCCCAGCACGAAGTCCGGGTCGCCGTAGAGGGCGAACTTCTTGCCGTGCAGCCAGGCGTGGCTGTCGGAGATCAGGTCCATGCAGCGGCCGCGTTCGAGTTCCAGGGAGGCCGGGATCGGCTGGCCGGTGACTTCGGAGACCTTCATCAGGAACTCGTCGGTCCACTCGACACCCATCGGGATGTTGAGCTTCGGGATGTCGTGCTTCCAGGTGTTCTCGACGAACTTCTTGGTCTTCTCGAGCTGGGCAGGCTGGAGCAGCAGGGTGGTGATGGCGTTCGGGGCGTCCTTGACCTCGTCCATCGTGGTGCCGCCGGCGTACATGCGGAATTCACCGTCGGCGGGGGTGTCGAAGACGTCGGTCGGGTCGGACAGCATCGTGTAGCCGACGCCCATCTCGGTGAGCATGCGCTTCACGACGCGGTAGTTGCCCAGGTAGGTCTCGAAGCCCGGAACGATGTTCACCTTCTTGTTGGAGCCGACGACCTTGCCTTCCATGCTGTTGAGCGTGAAGTAGCGCAGGATGCCTTCTTCCATGTTGTCCCAGCCGGTGGTGTGGGAGCCGACGAAGGACGGGGTGTGGGCGAAGGGAACCGGGTAGTCCTGGGGAATGTGACCGGCCTTCTTCGAGTTGTTGATGAAGGCGTTCAGGTCGTCGCCGATGACTTCGGCCATGCAGGTGGTGGAGACGGCGATCATGTCCGGCTTGTAGATGGCCTTGGCGTTCTCCAGGCCGTCGAACATGTTCTTCTGGCCGCCGAACACCGCGGCGTCTTCGGTCATCGAGTCGGACACGCAGGAGCACGGCTCCTTGAAGTGACGGTTGAAGTAGGTGCGGAAGTAGGCGACGCAGCCTTGCGAGCCATGCACGTAGGGCAGGGTCTTGTGGAAGCCGGAGGCGCACAGCACGGCGCCCAGGGGCTGGCAGGCCTTGGCCGGATCGACGGTCAGCGCTTCGCGCTTGAAGTTGAGATCCTGGTACTCCTTGGTGGTCGTCCACATGAAGGTTTCGAACACCTTGTCGGGGGCGTGACCTTCCTCGAACTTGTCGCGCTTCTCGGCGAGGTTCTTCTTGTAGTCGTCGTCCCGGAACAGGGGGTAGCAGGGCTTGATGTTGTCTGCGGTTTGCATTTGCATTCTCCTTGCCTGGCCCGCACATCCGCGGGTCATGGCGCAAGCTTGAGAGGGGTGGGGCCGGCCGGCCGGGGTCGGGCGAAGGATTCTGCGTCCGCAATCACCCGCCGCCAGGCGGCCTTTCCCGGGTTCCTGAAACTCAGGCGGCCTTCTTGGCTTCGTCCTCGACGACCTTCTTCCACGGGGGCGTCAGGTTCTTGAAGGTCGGGTTGGACAGGGCGATGTCCATGTCGCGGGCGAAGATCGCGAAACCGTCGTAGCCGTGGTAGGGGCCGGAGTAGTCCCAGGAGTGCATCTGGCGCAGCGGGATGCCCATCTTCTGGAAGATGTACTTTTCCTTGATGCCGGAGCCGACCATGTCGGGCTTCAGGCGCTTGACGAACTCTTCCAGTTCGAAGCCGGTCACGTCGTCGTAGAGCAGGGTGGCGTCGCCCATCTCCTTGATCGTGCGGTCGTAGTCGTCGTTGTGGGCGAACTCGTAGCCGGTGCCGATGACTTCCATGCCGAGGTCTTCGTAGGCGCCGATCACGTGGCGCGGACGCAGGCCGCCGACGTAGAGCATCACCTTCTTGCCCTGCAGGCGCGGTTTGTACTTGGCGATGATCTCGTCCATCATCGGCTGGTAGCGGGCGATGACGGCTTCGGTCTTTTCCTTGATGGAGTCGTCGAAGAAGGCCGCAATCTTGCGCAGGGATTCGATGATCTTGGTCGGGCCGAAGAAGTTGTATTCCAGGTAGGGAATGCCGTACTTCTCTTCCATGTGCCGGCTGATGTAGTTCATCGAGCGGTAGCAGTGCAGCAGGTTCAGCTTGACCTTCGGAGTGTTCATCATCTCCGCCAGGGTGCCGTCGCCAGACCACTGGGCCACGACGCGCAGGCCCATTTCTTCCAGCAGGATGCGGGTCGCCCAGGCGTCGCCGCCGATGTTGTAGTCGCCGATGATGGCCACGTCGTAGGGGGTGCCTTCGTAGGCAACGCCGTCGCGCTTGTCGAGCACCCAGTCACGGATCGCGTCGTTGGCGATGTGGTGGCCGAGGGATTGCGAGACGCCGCGGAAACCTTCGCAACGCACCGGCACCACCGGCTTCTCGATGGCGGCAGCGGCCTTCTTCGAGACGGATTCGATGTCGTCGCCGATCAGGCCGATCGGGCACTCGGACTGCACCGAGATGCCGCGGTGCAGCGGGAAGAGCTGTTCGATCTCCTCGATCAGCTTGGCGAGCTTCTTGTCGCCGCCGAAGACGATGTCTTTCTCCTGGAAGTCGGAGGTGAAGTTCATCGTGCCGAAGGAGTTAACCCCGGTGGTGCCCACGTAGTAGTTGCGGCGACCGGCGCGGGAGTACTGGCCGCAGCCGACGGGGCCGTGGGAGATGTGGATCATGTCCTTGATCGGGCCCCACACCACGCCCTTGGAGCCGGCGTAGGCGCAGCCGCGGATGGTCATCACGCCAGGCAGCGACTTGCGGTTGGAAGTGATGCACTTCTTGGACTGTTCGATGGTCTGGTCATTGACCGCCAGATGCTTCTTGCGGTCCTTCTGGGCTTTTTCCGGATAAACCTCGAGCACCTCGGCGATGAGGGCATCGGTTTCTTCGCGAGACAGAGTCGTCATTTGTTCCTCCTGACGTCGCCACCAATCTGTAGCCAACGTACTGGTTGAAGTAGGCGGGCGCCGGAGCCCCCGCCGGTCTTGCGATGCTTAGGCGGCGGCTTCGGCGGCCAGCTCGGCGGCGGTCTTGCCGACGATGGACTCGTCTTCCGCTTCCATGATGCCGAACTCCATCAGCAGGTCTTCCAGCTCTTCCATCTCGATCGGGGTCGGGATGACGAAGTTGGTGTTGTTGTTGATCTTCATCGCCAGCTGACGGTATTCGTCGGCCTGCTTGTGCTTCGGGTCGTATTCGATGACGGTCATACGACGGATTTCGGCGTGCTGCACGGCGTTGTCACGGGGCACGAAGTGGATCATGGTGGTGCCGAGGCGGGCGGCCAGGGCCATGATGAGTTCGTCTTCGCGGTCGGTGTTGCGGCTGTTGCAGATCAGGCCGGCCAGACGCACGCCACCGGAGTTGGCGTACTTCACGATGCCCTTGGAGATGTTGTTGGCCGCGTACATGGCCATCATCTCGCCGGAGCAGACGATGTAGATTTCCTGCGCCTTGTTCTCACGGATCGGCATGGCGAAGCCACCGCAGACCACGTCGCCCAGCACGTCGTAGAACACGAAGTCGAGGTCTTCGTCGTAGGCGCCTTCTTCTTCAAGGAAGTTGATGGCGGTGATCACGCCGCGGCCAGCGCAGCCGACGCCGGGTTCCGGGCCACCGGATTCGACGCACTTGACGCCACCGAAGCCGACGGACAAGACGTCTTCGAGTTCGAGATCCTCGACCGAACCGGCTTCGGCGGCCAGGTGCATCACGGTGGTCTGGGCCTTGCTGTGCAGGATCAGACGGGTGGAGTCAGCCTTCGGGTCGCAGCCGACGATCATCACCTTCTTGCCGGATTCGGCCAGCGCGGCGACGAGGTTCTGGGTGGTGGTGGACTTGCCGATACCGCCCTTGCCGTAGATGGCGCATTGACGCAGTTTTGCCATGGTGTAATCTCCTTGATCTGTCAGTCGATTTGAAAATGAAGCAGTGAGAGTCGCACCTCCACTTCAGCATGTTGCGTGCCAGGTCGGCTGACAGAACTCAAGTGTTTGATCCATCAAGAAAAAGCCAAAACAGCCCGGGTTTGGTCGGAATGTACGGATGCGACAAAACCCCCACGCCTTGTAGGGGTGATGACAAGGCGACACTCCCCCGCGACGCCCGCCTCCCGATCAACCGCTGCAATCTCCCGGCGGTCATCCTGGGCAGCCTCGCCTACCAGCGCCACCCGGCGCCCCTGCTCCTCGACGGCATTGCCGAGCTGCACCCGGATCTCTTCCGGCGGCTCGAAGCGGCAAGCGATGCGACGCGGCCCGACGTCTTCCGCGACTACATGACCGTGCGCTTCCGCCTGGAGTGGCTGGAGGAGGTGGGGCTCACCCGGCGCAACCGGGCGCGGGCCAAGGCCAACTACATCAAGGCGATCCGGGGCTGGAGCTTCGATTCGGACAGTGCCGAGGGGGCGGTGCTGAAGGGCTGGGTGGAATCCCGTTTCGGGCTCATGCCGCGTTACCACCGGGAAGCCCTGCGCGATCCGGCCGGCGACGCCTACCGGCGCTATCTGGAGCAGCGGGCCCAGGGCTTGTATGGCACCAACGCCCTCGAGGCCCAGCTCGACCTGCTCTACACCTACTGCCAGTTCGAGCTGGCGCGGCGCCACGGCACCAGCCGCCACGTCACCCTGTACCGGGGCGTCAACCGCCTCACCGACCACGAGGTGCTGGAGAAGGGCGCCGACGGCGAGCACGTCGTGCTCCTCAACAACCTCAACTCCTTCACCTGCAGTCGCGAGCGCGCCTGCGAGTTCGGCGACTACATCCTGTCGGTCACGGTGCCGCTCACCAAGGTGTTCTTCTACTGCGGCCTGCTGCCGGGGGCGCTCCAGGGGGAGGACGAGTTCCTGGTGATCGGCGGCGTATCGTCGGTGGTGCTGTCCACCTTCTAGCGCGGCGCGACGGGCGCTCGCCCGGCGAGCAGCACCAGTTCGCCGATGCCGTACAGGAAGGGAAACGGAAACGCCGGCAGCGACACGCCGATGCAGGTGTCGCCGCTGCAGCTGCCCAGCACCTTCAC
Organism: Zoogloea sp.; assembly: GCF_041904905.1. Classification (GTDB taxonomy): domain Bacteria; phylum Pseudomonadota; class Gammaproteobacteria; order Burkholderiales; family Rhodocyclaceae; genus Zoogloea. The sequence goes on from NZ_JAYRMI010000023.1 coordinate 10,737, forward strand.
GTTGAGCAAGGCCCACAGCAGGGCCAGCCAGAACGGGAAGGCCCAGTAGAAGAAGCGGGCCGCCCTGCGCCGGCCGGCCTCCGCCACCCCCAGCCGCTTGCCCAGCGAACCCCGTAGCGCCTGCACCACCCGGATCGGTTCGGCCACGCAGCCCACGAACAAGGCGAGGGCGATGGCGAGCTGGAAGGCGTGGACGTTGGGGGCGAAGGGCATGGCGGGCAGGCTGGCGGGGCGACGCCGCCGATGATCCGCGCGCAGCCAGCGGCTGTCAAAGCCCCCGGCCGGGGCCGCCCGAAAGCAGCGAGGCGGGCGACAAAGCCGCCTGTCGCAAAGTCGACAATGGCGTCTTTCGCCGCAGGGCCGCCCCCGTGAATGCTGGCTGCGCGAGCGGGCGTGAAAATTGCTGTACGGGCTCCGTACCCCCTCAGCCCCCATTTGCGAGCCCAACCATGACACCCGAACTCCGCGAAAAGCTGATCGCCGGCATCGCCGACGGCAGCATCGTTCCCTACCTCGGCCCCGGCGTGCTGGCCGACGTAAAGAACGCCGCCACCGGCGCCCCTATCCCCGCCGACAGCGATTCCCTCATCTACGCCATGAACGACGGCAAGCCCATGGCGCCCAAGCTCATGTACGAGTTTCCCCGCGCGGCCATGAACGTGGAACTCAAGCGCGGCCGCACGGCCGTCACCAAGTTCCTCACCCGCACCTACGGCGAGACCGCCTGGACCCGCGGCGCCTTCCACGACTGGCTGAAGGACATCGCCCCGCCCTACGTCATCGACATCAACCGCGACACCCAGCTGCAGGATTCCTACGCCGACGCGCCCCACACCCTGATCGTCGGCATCGCCCGCATCGGTGGCACCGACTACCGCTACAAGCTCTACCGCTGGGACGGCCAGGCCTACAGCCGCACCGAAGCCATCGACACCCGGCTGCCGGTGCTCTTCAAGCCCATGGGCACGCCGCGCCCCGAGCCGGTGTACATCGCCTCCGACGCCGACTACGTGGATTTCATCACCGAGCTGATGGGCGGCTTCTCGATCCCGCCCGAGATCAAGCAGCTGCGCCAGGGCAAGCAATACCTGCTGATGGGCATGCGCCTGAACCGCGACACCGAGCGCATGGTGATGGCCGACATGATCTTCTCGGCGGGCAAGCCGGCGGGCTGGGTGTTCATCGCCGAACCCACCGCCAAGGAGCGCCGCTTCTGCGCCCGCATCGGGCTCGAGATCCTCGAGGCCGACGTCTTCGACTTCATCGGCGCGGCCCAGCCCGCCTGACCCCGTCTTTTTTGCATCCACCCGGAGAAAACCACCATGCTGCTCGATCGTTACGAACCCTACTTTTTCAACTCCAATTTCCGCGAAGCGGCCAGCGATGCCGGCTGGGAGGCCTATCGGGGCGAACTCGTCGTGGTCGAAGGCGAAGTGGCCGACGACCAGGGGCGTCGCAAGCCGCCGGTCGCGCTGTTCAAGCAGGCCATCGTGCTGGGTCAGGGCGACGAGCTGAAGCTGCTCTCCGGCTCGCTGGAAGAACTGCAGCACTGGCCGTTCCTGATGGAGAAGTTCGGCGGCGGCCTGAACCCCAGCACCGTGGCGGTGATGTTCACCGTCAATATTCCCAAGCCCTTTGTCTCGGTTGTCAACGGCGCGACGGTGGCCTTCATCCCCCTCACCGAAGGCCTGTGCTGGAACGAGCTGATCGACCTGGTGGCCCTCGAAAAGGGCGACTTCAAGGGGCAGGGGGCGGCCGACAAGGTGCTCACGGTGTTCAACGCCTTCAAGGGTTTCAAGTTCAAATACCCCGAGATGAGCGTCGACGAGGCCCTCAAGACCACCAACAACGCCAAGCGCGAGACCCACGGGGCGGTGTGATGCCCTGGTCCGAGCGGCATGAACTGGGGGTGGCCGAAATGGACGCCACCCACCGGGAATTCCTCGATCTGGCCGACGCCCTGCAGGGGGCGTCGGACGCCGATTTTCCCGTCCTCTTCGCCCGCCTGCAGGTGCACACCCGGCAGCATTTCGAGAACGAGGAGCGGCTGATGAAGGCCAGCCGCTTCCCCGCCATCGGCGAGCACAACAGCGAACACCTGCGGGTGCTGGGCGAGCTTGCCCACTTCGCCCGCGGGGTGGCCGCCGGTCGGCTGGGGCTGGCGCGGCGCTACGTGCAGGGCCTGCCCGCGTGGTTCGACACCCATCTGGCCACCATGGACGCCGCGCTCGCGGGGTGCATCAAGCGCGGTCGGGGTTGATGCGGTCTTGCCGGGGTTGGGGGGCCGGGTGTCGGGTTACGCTGCGCTAACCCGACCTACGCGTTTGCCGCCGCCGAACATCGTTTGGCGGGCTCTGGATTGAGTTTGGCGGCGGCAAACGATGTTTGGCGGGCCCCGGATTGAGTTTGGCGGCGGCAAACGATGTTTGGCGGGCTCTGGATTGAGTTTGGCGGCGGCAAACGATGTTTGGCGGGCCCTGGATTGAGTTTGGCGGCGGCAAACGACGTTTGGCGGGCTCTGAATTGAGTTTGGCGGCGGCAAACGATGTTTGGCGGGCTCTGAATTGAGTTTGGCGGGGCCGGAACAGACTTTTTTCGGGGAAAAACGCGTCGATCCGGTTGGCGCAGCAGCATCCGACGCGCCACACCCACCGCGCCTTCGCAGCGCATCACCCGGCCGCAGCGCGGGGTGTTCGCGCCCCGCAGGCCGACACGGTCTGCCCGATTCGCCGGTCAGCCCCGTTTCAGCAGCGCCACGGCCTGCCACTCGACGCGCTGGCGGACTTCGGTGTCGACCGCCTTGCGCCAGCGGGTGGGGATCGCGTCCGGGCCGTAGCAGGCGCCGGCCAGCATGCCGGCGATGGCGCCGGTGGTGTCGGCGTCGCCGCCGCGGTTGACCACGTCCACCAGGCAGGCCTCGAAGCTGTGGGTGGAGAACAGTGCCTGGAACACCGCCTGGAGGGTTTCGACCACGTAGCCGCTCGGGTTGTCGCGGCGTTTGCCCTGCCAGGCGAACAGCGGGTGGGCGGCTGCCAGCGCGTCGGCGTGGCGGCGGGCGGTGTCGAGGCCCTGCCCGGCGAGGAGGTCGTGGACCATTGCCGCCAGGGTGTCGCTGGCGGCGTCGGACAGCAGGTTGTGGTGGGTGACGTGGCCCTGGGCCCGGCAGGCGGCGGCGACCACATCCGGCGGCTGGCCGAAGGTGGCCAGCGCCACCGGCAGCACGCGCATGGCGGCGCCGTTGCCGGCGTCGTGCTCCGACAGCGGCGCCTCGGGGTGGCCGGTCTTGCGGTAGGCGATGAGGTTGCGCCGTACGGTGTTGCCAATATCTACCGGCTTGGCGCGCATCCAGGCGTCGAAGGCGTCGGCGGCGGCACGGGCGTCCACGTGGCCGGCGGCGAGGATGGCCTTGCCCAGGGCGAGGGACATGGTGGTGTCGTCGGTGACCTGTCCGGGCTTGAGGTGCAGCCAGCCGCCGCCCACGATGTCCCGGTGGGTGCCGTGCTGGTGCTGGATCTCGCGGGGGGTTAGGAACTCGACGGTGGCGCCCAGGGCGTCGCCGACGGCGAGCCCCAGATAGGCCGCAGCGGCGCGGCCTTCAGGCGTGGCGGGGGCGACCGGCGGCGGGCTTACTGCTCGGGTCCAAAGCACTTGGCGTAGTCCTTGCACACGCCGCACGAGGGGGCGGGGCAGACGTAAATGCCTTCGGCGGCGCAGAACTGGCGGTAGAGGAACTTCTTCCACTTCATGTCGCCGGTGTTGGCGGCGGCGAGGCTGGGGAAGTTCACCCTCATCAGGCGGCTGAGTTCGTCCCGGCTGGCGAGGCCGAGGTCCTGCCACAGGTGGTCGGCGCCGGTGCAGGCGGTGGCGAGGATGTCGGCCACCCACCGCTCCGAGGTGCGCTGCCCGCCCCGGTGGTCGAGCAGCAGCTTCTGCAGGTCGCTCCATTCGGGCACCCGCTCGGTGTGGCGCGGGCAGGGGGGGAGGGCAAAGCCGGTGAAGTAGTCGTCGATCAGCTGGCGGCAGGTGGGGGCGCCGAGGCCCAGGTCGGGGGGGAGGCAGCCTTCGCCCAGGCACTGGCCGGCCAGCAGGCTGGCCAGCAGCGGGCGGTTCGGGTCGACCCGCGCGGCTTCGCGGCAGGGCAGGGCCAGCAGGCCGGCGACGGCCAGGGCGCGATGGGCGGTGCGATCCAGAACGTTCATGGCGGCCTCCCTCGAGGTGGGACTTACTTGCTCGGGTACTCGACCAGGATGTCCTCGTCGCGGACGATCATCTGGCAGGCCAGCCGCCACTGGGTGGGCGGGATGTCGTCCACGTACATCTGCTCGACCTGGGCCTTGGTGATGTGGCCCAGCTCGGTGAGGGCGGCGACTTCGCGCACGTTGAGCGGGCCGCCCATGGCGCGGCGCTTGCCATCGACGGACGACACCTTGACGAGACAGGTGCCGCAGTTGCCTTCCTGGCAGCCGAAGTCGATGGGGATGTGGTGCTCCTTGGCAAGGGCGAGGATGGTCTGGGTGTGGCTACCGGCCACGGCGTAGACGGTCTTGTCCTTGTGCATGGGGCTGCTGAAGGTAATCAGGGCCATTTGGCGTTCTCCTGGATGACGGGTTTCACGGAATTCTCTGTGGTTGCGGGACGTGCTTTTAGTCTTATGCGGGCTTGACGACGATCTCGCCGCCAATGATCTGGGCCTGGCAGGCCAGGCGATGGCCCCGGGGGGCGAGGTTGTCCTTGAGCACCTGGTCCTCGAGCATGCTGGGCGGGGCGAGGTTGTCGGCGCCCGAGACGATCTTGGTGAGGCAGGTGCAGCACTCGCCTTCCCGGCAGCCGTAGGTGATGCCGGCGCCGACCTTTTCGGACACCTCGATGAGCCGGGTGCCGGCCGGGACGGTGACGGAGACGCCGATGTCTTCGAAGGTGACTTTGGCTTTGGGCATGGTGGGTTTTCCTGGTTGTCCTGAATGGGTTTAGGCGGGGCTCGCCTGCAGCGCGCTGAACTCGATCTCCCGGTGCTCGACCTGACCGGTGAGGTGGCGGGCGAGGGTTTCGCCCAGGGCGTGGCACTGCGCCAGCTCGCCGGCGTCGGGCACGAGCTTGATGCGCAGCCCTTCCACCGGCACGCGCAGCTTCAGGCCGCGTAGGCGGTCCTCGATCAGGCGCACCGCCTCGCCGCTCCAGCCGTAGCTGCCGAAGGCGGCGCCGAGCTTGCCCTTGACGTTGACGGTGGTGAGGGACGAGAGCACGTCCCAGATGGGCTTGACCGCGTCGGCGTTGATGGTGGGGCTGCCGAAGGCGAGGCCGTCGGCTTCCTCGATGAGGTCGGTGAAGATGCCGGACTCGCCGCCCTCCAGGTCGTACAGCGACACCCGCACGCCGCCGATGGATTCGGCGCCCGCGGCCAGGGCTTCGGCCATCCGCCGGGTGTTGCCGTAGGCCGAGATGTAGAAGACCACCAGGGTCTTCTCGCTGCGGGCCTCGTTGAACAGGCGCGGCATGGCCAGCTCGCGGTAGCGCTGCACGTAGTCCCGCGGCAGGTGGCGCAGGATGGGGCCGTGGGCGGGGGCGATCAGGCGCAGGTTGAGGGGCTCGATGAGGGCCAGCGCGTCGAGCACGTTCTCGCGGAACGGCCGCATGATGTGGGCGTAGTAGTACTCGAAGGAGAAGCGGAAATCGCCCACCGCGTCGTTGTAGAGCCGGGCGTCGCAGAAGTGGCAGCCGAACACGTCGCCCGAGAACAGCATGCCTTCCTCGACGAGGTAGGTGCATTGGGTGTCGGGCCAGTGGAGGTAGGGCGTGTGCAGGAAGGTGAGGGTGCGCCCGCCCAGGTCGATGGTGTCGCCGGTGGTGACCGGGATGTACTCGGGCGGGGCTTCGCCGCTGGGCTTGAGCAGCGCCTTCAGCATCATCTGGGCGCGGCGGGAGAGGTATACCCTGGCCTGGGGGGCGCGCTTGAGCAGCTCCGGCAGGGCGCCGCTGTGGTCCGGCTCCAGGTGGTTGAGGACGATGGTGGTGATCTCGTCGTAACGGGCGACGGATTCGAGCCGCCGGAAGAAATCGTCGGCAAAGCTCTCCTTCACGGTGTCGATCACCGCCACGCCGGTGTCGCCGCACACCACGTAGGCGTTGTAGGTGGTGCCGTTGGCGGTGCGCAGGATGATGTCGAAGTTGCGCAGATGCGGGTCGAGGGCGCCCACCCAGTGAACGCCCGGTGCGAGTTCGACCGCTTTCTCAGTGAGTCCCGACGCGCGCATGGTCTGCTCCGTTTTCCGTGGCGGTTGCGCCACACGAGGCGGAGGAAGGGTGGCTGCCGTGAACGCAGGCTTCGATGTTGCCCTGGGGCAACTCGACGCCCCGCAGGCCGATCCAGGCGTCCACGGCAGCGGTGTCGAAGCCCACCATGCGCTCGTCGCCCACCTGCATCAGCGGGCGGCGGATCAGCAGCGGGTTCTCCAGCAGCAGCGACAGGGCCTGGCGCACGTCCAGCGCGTCCGGGTCGATCTGCCCCAGCTTGATGGCCGGGGCGCTGCGGTTGAACCACTCCGGCACCGGCAGCCGGCCCAGAAAGGCGATCAGCCCTTCCGCCGTCCACGCCTCGGCCTTCAGGCTGCGGGCGTGCACGGTGTGGCCGGCCGCGGCGAGCAGGGCCTTCTGGCGCTGGTTGCCCTGGCAGCCGGGCTTCTCGAAGAAGATGACCTGGGCCATCAGGCCACCTCCCGGTACAGCCCGTACTCCTTGAGCTTCTCGATGGGGATGCCGGTGAGCGAGCCGGGCGGGTTGAGGAACTCGCCCAGTTCGTCGACGATGGCCATCTCGATGGGGCAGATGGCGGCGCACTGGGGCGTGGCGTGATCGCCGAGGCACTCGGTGCACTTCATGTCGTCGATGAGGAAGTGGGGCTTGTCGGCGTAGATGGCGTCGTTGGGGCAGACGTCCACGCAGGCCCAGCAATTGACGCAGGATTGAGTGATCTGAAGTGCCATGTCAGGGCTCCCGAAAGGCCCGCCGGAGGCTTCCCCGGCGGGCGCGACGAAGGGGTTGAGGGTTGATGCGCTCAGGCGACCTTGAGGCTGTCGGCGCTCGGGAGCAGCCGGCCGGTGGCGGCGATCTCCTTGTACACCGCCATCACCGCCTCTTCGATCGGCTCCATCGCGTGCTCGCCGTTGGGGGCGATGCCGGCCGCTTCGAGCTTGCCCCACGGTTCAAAACCGATCTTGGAGCACAGCACCACTTCGCAGCCTTCGAGCACCTTGATGTTGCGGTCGAGGAGGGAATCCGGTTCCTCGTCGCCTTCGCCACAGCTGTCCATCCCGCCGCAGTACAGCTCGGTCTTGCGGTGGCTGATGAAGCGCACGCCGTCGGGCGAGGCCTCGTAGATCAGGAACTCCTTGGCGTGGCCGAAGTGCTCGGCGACGAGGCCGTTCTTGCCGGCCACCGCCATCAGCACCGGGCGCGAGCCTTCGGGAATCCCCTGGGGCTTGGGCTTGGCGTGGCCGCGCTGGGCTTCGAGCTTCTCGATGATCGAGTCGTGGACTTCCTTGCGGCGCACCATCGCGGCCTCGTAATCCACGTCCATCACGTCGATCTTGTCCATCGTGAACTCGTCGCCACGATCCTCGCCCAGCAGGCCCACCGCGTCGGCGCGGCACTGGCGGCAGTGGCGCATCATCGCCATGTCGCCGGCACAGGCGTCCTGCAGGTCCTGCAGCTGCTCGGGGGTGGGCTCCGGCTGCTCCATGATCCCGTAGTAGGTGCCGTGCTCGGGCTCGGCGATCAGCGGCATCACGTTGTGCAGGAAGGCGCCCTTGGCCTTGACGATCTTCGAGACCTCCTTGAGGTGCTCGTCGTTCACGCCGGGGATGAGCACCGAGTTCACCTTCACGAGGATGCCTCGCGAGGTGAGCATCTCCAGGCCCTTCTGCTGCTGCTCGATGAGGATCCTGGCGCCCTCGATGCCGAAGATGCGCTTGTTGTTCCAATAGATCCACGGATAGATCTTGGCGCCCACTTCGGGATCGACACAGTTGATGGTGATCGTCACATGGTCGATGTTGTGCTTGGCGATCTCGTCCACGTACTGCGGGAGCGAGAGGCCGTTGGTGGACACGCACAGCTTGATGTCCGGCGCCTTCTCCGAGAGCTGCTCGAAGGTCTCGAAGGTGCGGGCCGGGTTGGCGAGGGGGTCCCCCGGGCCGGCGATGCCGAGCACCGTCATCTGGGGAATTTCGGCGGCCACCGCCAGCACCTTCTTGATCGCCTGATCGGGCGTCAGCAGCTCGGAGACGACGCCCGGGCGGGATTCGTTGGAGCAGTCGTACTTGCGGTTGCAGTAGTTGCACTGGATGTTGCAGGCCGGGGCGACGGCCACGTGCATGCGCGCAAAGTAGTGGTGGGCCTCTTCCGAGTAACAGGGGTGATCCTGGACCTTGGCACGGATGTGATCGGGCAGATGCGACAGGGCGTCGGGCGCCGTGCCGCAGCCACTGGAAGAACATCCGCCGCCGGATTCTTCGTGTGCGGCATTGCTGATGACGGGCAGTTCCACGTTGGGCTCCTCTGAATCGGGGTTACGCCCGCTAACCAGCAATCGCTGTGCCAGCCGTGAAATTGCCGGAAAAACATGGGTTTAATCTTCTGGCGCAAGGCGGCTTGTCAGCCCTTTGTCGCAAACGCGACAGCCCCGCGGGGGCCTAAATGTCTGATTTGAGAAGCTTTCGCATTTGGCACCGGTCTTGCGTGGCGACAGGCATGAAAACCTATCTCGACTGGTCGGCCTACGACACCTACGGCGTGGGCGACGCCTACGCGGGCATCCCCGCCACCGGGGGCAACTACGCCAAGGCGGTGGCGGTGTGCATGAACAATCACCAGTGCCAGCGCGACGGCAAGGGGGTGATGTGCCCGAGCTACCGGATCACCCACGACCCGGCGCACTCCACCGGCGCGCGGGTCAAGGCCTTCAAGGCGGCGCTCAATGGCGAGCTGGGCGACGAGCCCTTCGCCCACCCCGACCTTGCCGCGGCGATGGACCTGTGCGTGTCGTGCAAGGGCTGCAAGAAGGAGTGCCCCAGCGCGGTGGACATGACCCTCATCAAGACCGAATACCTGGCCCAGCGCAATGCCCGGCTCGGGGCGTCGCGGCGGGTGCGGCTGTTTGCCGGGCTGCCGCGCTGGCTGCACGCGTGGCGGCCGCTGCTCAAGCTTCTGGTGCGCCTGCGCAACGCCTCGCCGTGGCTGGCGGGCGTGGCGGAGCGCTGGCTGGGCATCGCGGCCCGGCGGCCGATCCCCGAGATCGTGGCAGGCGGCTTTGCCGCGCCGGCATTCGAAGCCACCGGCACGCGGGGCAAGGTGCTGCTCTTCGTGGATACCTTCACCCACTACTACACCCCCGAGGTGGCCGAGGCGGCGCTCAAGGTGCTGCGCGCCGGCGGCTATGCGGTGGAAGTGCTGCAGCCGGTCGCCACCAACGCCGAGCCGACGCGGCCCTTGTGCTGCGGGCGCACCTATCTATCGCAAGGGCTGGTGGATGAGGCGAAGGTCGAGGCCCGGCGGGTGATGGCCGCGCTGGCCCCGGCGCTGGCCGAGGGCACGCCCATCGTCGGGCTGGAGCCCTCGTGCCTGCTGGCGCTGCGGGACGAGTTCTACAGCCTGTCCCTGGGCCCGGCGGTGGGGCAGCTCTCCAAGCAGGCTTTCCTCTTCGAGGAGTTTCTGATGCGCGAGGGCAACAAGGGGCTGAAGCTCGATCTCAAGCCCGTCCCCGGCGGCCGGGCGGTGGTGCATGGCCATTGCCACCAGAAAGCCTTCGGGGCGATGAAGTCGGTGAAGAAGGTGCTGGGCTGGATTCCCGGTTTCGAGTTCGACATCGTGGATGCCAGCTGCTGCGGCATGTCCGGCAGCTTCGGGCTGGAGGCCGAGCACTACGAGGCGTCGCAGGCGATGGGTGAGCTGGCGCTGCTGCCGGCCGTGCGGGCCGCCGCCGACGACGCCCCAATCATCGCCGACGGCTTCTCGTGCCGACACCAGATCAAGGACGGCGCCGGCCGCGAGGCGATGCACGTGGCGGTGCTGCTGGCGAAGGCGCTGGGGTAGCGGCAGCGTTTGACCCAGATCGAATTGACGTTTCCTCGCCAGCAATACAATGAATCTGACATTGTGTCGATGAGGAGATGGTCATGGATGCCGTTACTCTGCAGCTGGCGCTGTACGTGCTCATGGGTTGCGCGGCGCTTGGTTTTTCTGCGTGGCGTAAGCGTCGGGAGAAGGCCAACCTCGCCCTGTATCAGAGCTTGCGCGAAATCTTTTACACCGCCGCGCCCGAGGACATGCTCGGCAGCGCGCCCCGCCAGCCCGGTGCCGTGATTGGTGTTGCCATGGACTGGCCCATCGAGGATACGCAGGCGACGGTGATCGCCTGCGCGGACGGAACCGGAAGCATCTACATGAAGAGGCAGGGCTCCGCCATTGCTGGCGGATACGGGGCCGCTGAGCTGGCCCGGGCGTTCGTGGCCGAGGCTGCCAGATGGATTGCCAAGGCCGAGAAGGTCGATGCCCATCCCGAGCCCGATTCGGCGTCGGTGTATTTCTACATCCGAACCGCCAATTCGCTTTACCGCGTCAGCGACTCGGTGAGTGCCCTGTTGGCTGGCAAGGGCGCCACCGAGCCGTTGTTCGTCGCGGGAAACAACCTGATGACGGCGCTCTTCAAGCTGGCCGATACGGCTGAGAAGGTTCCGGAGCGGGCCTGAGAAGCCAGCGGTTACTCCGTATCGAAACCCAGCAGGCGGCCTGCGACGATGCGTTCGGCGACGCTGGCCGGCACGTCGTCCATCCACGCGCCCCGGCCGCGGCGCAGGCCGGTGAGCACTTCGGCCACGTCGATGTGCAGGTGGCTGTCGTCGTGGGGCTCGACGGCCAGGAGCTTCTGGTTCTCTTTCAGGAAGGCCAGCAGGTGGTGCAGGTTGGCCGGCACGTCCACGTTGTCGAGGGTCACCAGCGTCGTCTCGCCGCCCCGCTGCAGGCGGGTGGGGTAGACGTAGACGTGGGTGTTGTCCGGGAAGAGCTTGCCGAAGGCCTCCAGGATGCCGCCCTCCAGGCCCTCGTAGTACTTCTCGTCGAACAGGTAGTTGAAGTCGCGCACCGAGAGCACGATGCCGATGGGCTTCTGGGTGTAGCGGCGCAGGTAGGCGCGCAGGCGGAAGTAGCGCACGTAGTCCGAGATCATCACCGTGTAGCCCAGGGAGGCCAGCAGGTCGATGCGGGCGAGGAAATCGGCGCCATCCACGTTGTCGCCGCTGATGAGCGAGTTCATGGTGATCTCGGCGAGCGACAGGATCTCGCCTTCCTCCACCGCCGCCAGCTGGCTGAACTGCTTGAGGCCGGCGCACATCATGTCCTCGTTCACCAGCGTCACCGGCTTGAAGCTGCCGCGCATCACCATCACCGGTTTGCGGTAGAACAGCTCGCCCGGCACCACCACCTCGCCGGAGGGGGCGAACACCACCGCGCGGGTCAGCCAGCTGCGGATGAGGTGCAGGTTCATCAGGCGGTTCTCCACTTCCTCGAAGTAGGGGCCGGAGAAATGGATCAGGTCCACCTCGATGCGCTCCGAGCCCAGGCCGTCCGCCAGGCTCTCGACCACCCAGGCCGGGTGATGGAAGTGGTGGAAGGCGCCGTGGATCAGATTGACCCCGAGGATGCCCAGCGCTTCGGACTGCTGGGCGTTGTCGTTGTCGAGCATGCGCACGTGCAGGATCACGTCGGAGGGCGCGGCGCCCGGATGCAGCTGCAGGCGGATGCCCACCCAGCCGTGGCATTCGTTCTTCTGCTTGAAGCTGCGCGCGGTGACGGTGGCCGCGTAGGCGAAGAAGGTGGTGTTCTTGGGCCGCACGTGGGCGAGCCGCTGCACCACCAGCGAGAACTCCTTGTCCAGCATCTGCAGCAGGCGCGCCCGGCTCACGTAGCGGTCCGCATGGCCGTAGATGTCGTCGCTCACTGCCATGTCGTAGGCCGACATGGTCTTGGCCACGGTGCCCGCCGCGGCACCCACCGAGAAGAAGCGCCGCGCCACCTCCTGCCCCGCGCCGATCTCGACGATGGAGCCGTACTTGAACTTGTCGAGGTTGATCTCGAGCGCCTTTTGATCGGTGGTGAGCGTGGTGTCGCGCTTGTGCATGGTCTTCCCCCTGGTGCCGGGCCCCGGTCCGGCCCGTGAAATGATGTTGGATCTTCTTGTGCGCGGCGGGGCCGCGATGGGCATATCTTCCCACCGCTTCCGGCGGCGAGTCGATCCATTCTCGAGGGGATTTTCGGTGACGGGCAGCCCACGGTGGGGCTCGGAACGCAAAAAAGCCGCTGAACCTTGCGATTCAGCGGCTTGGTGTTGCTCAGTGTTCTGTGGTGGTGATGGGCAGAATCGAACTGCCGACCTACGGGTTATGAATCCGTCGCTCTAACCGTCTGAGCTACATCACCAACCGGAGCCCGCTATAATAGAGTTTTGAAGGCTCTTGGTCAACACGCAATGAAGAAGCTTTATATCCGTACCTTCGGTTGCCAGATGAACGAGTACGACTCGGACAAGATGGCGGATGTGCTTGGGGCGGCTGACGGTCTGGAGAAGACCGACAACCCGGAAGAGGCGGACGTGATCCTCTTCAACACCTGCTCGGTGCGCGAGAAGGCGCAGGAGAAGGTGTTCCACGATCTGGGCCGGGTCAAGCACCTCAAGCAGAAGAACCCCAACCTCATCATCGGCGTCGGCGGTTGCGTGGCGAGCCAGGAGGGCGAGGCGATCGTCCAGCGCGCGCCCTACGTGGATCTGGTGTTCGGGCCGCAGACCCTGCACCGCCTGCCCAAGCTGATCGCCGAACGCAAGTCGTCCGGCCGCTCGCAGGTGGATATCTCGTTCCCCGAGATCGAGAAGTTCGACAACCTGCCGCCGGCGCGGGTGGAGGGGGCCAGCGCCTTCGTGTCGATCATGGAGGGCTGCTCCAAGTACTGCACCTTCTGCATCGTGCCCTACACCCGGGGCGACGAGGTTTATCGTCCGCTGGCCGACGTGCTGGCCGAGGTGGCCGGGCTGGCCGCCCAGGGCGTGAAGGAGGTGACGCTCCTTGGCCAGAACGTGAACGCCTGGCGCGCGCCCATCGACGGCGAGGGGGGCGAGATGGCCGATTTCGCCTTCCTGCTCGAATGCGTGCACGACATCCCGGGTATCGAGCGCCTGCGCTACACCACCTCCCATCCGCGCGAGATGACCCAGCGCGTCGTCGATGCCTACACCCGCCTGCCCAAGCTGGTGTCGCACCTGCACCTGCCGGTTCAGGCCGGCTCCGACCGGGTGCTGGCGGCGATGAAGCGGGGCTACACCGTGCTGGAGTACAAGTCGCTGGTGCGCCGCTTGCGCGCCGCGCGGCCCGACATCTCCCTGTCGTCCGACTTCATCGTGGGCTTCCCGGGCGAGACCGAGGCGGATTTCGAGGCGACGATGAAGCTCATCGAGGAACTCGGGTTCGATACGTCGTTCAGCTTCGTCTACAGCGCCCGCCCGGGCACCCCGGCCTCCGATCTGCCCGACGACACCCCGGCCGACGTCAAGCTCGCCCGGCTGGCGCGGCTCCAGAAGCGCATCGAGGCGCACGCCGCCGAGATCAGCGCCGGCATGGTCGGCAGCGTCCAGCGCATTCTCGTCGAAGGCCCCTCGAAGAAGGACCCGAACGAACTGGCCGGCCGGACCGACAACAACCGGGTGGTCAACTTCGCCGGCAACCCGCGTCTGGTGGGCAGTTTCGTCGAGGTGACGATCACCGCGGCTCTGCCTCACTCCCTGCGCGGCGAGATCGTCGTGAAGGATTGAATCGCCGGATCACGATCCGGTCGTGACTGCCACTTTCCTGCCAGGCCCCGGTCTGGCAGCATGTCCCCGATGAAGCCAACCGAAATCGCGCTGCACCCTCTGGACAACCTGCGCCTCGCCAACCTGTGCGGGGCGCTCGACGAGAACATCCGCCAGATCGAAACCGCCTACGACGTGACCATCGCCCGGCGTGGCGAGCGCTTCACCCTGCACGGCGAGCCACCCCAGACCCACATCGCCGCGCGGGCCCTGCGGCATTTCTACGACCGCTCCGACGCGCCCCTGTCGGTGGACGACATCCAGCTCGGCCTCATCGAGTTGGCCAACCTGTCCCAGGCCAGCCCGCCGGCGCCGGCGCTGCTCACCCGCAAGAGCGAGCTGCACGGCCGCACGCCGCGCCAGGTGGAGTACATCCGCCAGATCCAGGAGCACGACATCACCTTCGGCGTCGGCCCGGCCGGCACCGGCAAGACCTACCTTGCCGTTGCGAGTGCGGTGGATGCCTTCGAGCGCGAGCACGTGGAGCGCATCGTCCTCACCCGGCCGGCGGTCGAGGCCGGCGAGCGGCTGGGCTTCCTGCCCGGCGATCTGGCTCAGAAGGTGGACCCCTACCTGCGCCCGCTCTACGACGCCCTCTACGACCTGATGGGCTTCGATCGCGTCACCAAGCTCTTCGAGCGGGGCTGCATCGAGATCGCGCCCCTGGCCTTCATGCGCGGGCGCACCCTGTCGCGGGCCTTCATCATTCTGGATGAAGCCCAGAACACCTCGCCCGAGCAGATGAAAATGTTCCTCACCCGCATCGGCATCGGCTCCCGCGCCGTCATCACCGGCGACCTCACCCAGGTCGACCTGCCACGGGGCCAGAAGAGCGGCTTGGGCGAAGCGGTGCAGGTGCTCGCCGACGTGCGCGGCGTGGCCTTCACCCACTTCCTGAAGGAAGACGTGGTGCGTCACCCGCTGGTCGCCCGCATCGTCGATGCCTACGAAAAGCATTCCCAGCGCAACCAGCAACAGCAGATCCAGCAATGACCCAAGCCCAGCTGCCCCGCCGCCTCGATCTCTCCGTGCAATACGCCTGTAACCGGGAGGGCGTACCCTCGCGGGTCGATTTCCGCCGCTGGCTGCGGGCCGCCGAGCCGGGTGCCGCGCGCATCACCGTGCGCATCGTGGATGAAGACGAAGGCCGCGAACTCAACCGCGACTACCGCGGCAAGGATTACGCCACCAACGTGCTCACCTTTGCCTACGACGAGGGCGAGGACATGCCGCTGCCCGACGGGCTGCCCCTGATGGGCGATCTGGTGCTGTGTCGGCAGGTGGTGGAGCGCGAAGCCGCCGAGCAGGGCAAGGCCCTGGACGCGCATTACGCCCACTTATCCGTGCATGGTATGCTGCATTTGCAGGGCTTCGACCACGAGGACGACGCCGACGCCGAGGAGATGGAAGCCCGGGAGCGCGAGGTCCTCGCCGGCTTGGGCTATCCCGATCCCTACGCGGGCGAACGATGATCCGGTGGGGTGAGCAATGCGCCATGGGCGATGGGTCGGAACCCCGATTCATCGCCCATCGCCCATTTCTCATCAACCCCTTTTATGGAACCTTCCAGTAGTAAACCGTCCTTGCTCGAACGGCTCTCTGCGCTCCTCACCCGAGAGCCGGAAGACCGTGAAGAACTGCTGCACCTGCTGCACGCCGCCCACGAACGCAACCTGTTCGACGCGGACGCCCTGGCGATCATCGAGGGCGCGCTGCAGGTCTCCGAGATGCAGGTGCGCGATGTGATGATTCCTCGCGCGCAGATGGACGTCGTCAATCTTGCCGACTCCGTCGAGGACATCACCCGCTTTGCCATCGGCGCCGCCCACTCCCGCTTTCCCGTTGTCGGCGACGGCAAGGACGACGTGGTCGGCATCCTGCTCGCCAAGGATCTGCTGCGGGTCTTCGCCGGCGAATCCTTCAACCTCCGGGAGATGCTCCGCCCGGCGGTGTTCGTCCCCGAATCCAAACGGCTCAACGTGCTGTTGCGGGATTTCCGCGTCAGCCGCAACCACATGGCCATCGTGGTGGACGAGTACGGCGGCGTGGCCGGGCTCGTCACCATCGAGGACGTGCTCGAGCAGATCGTCGGCGACATCGAGGACGAATACGACTTCGACGAGACCGCCGACAACATCCGCATCGATCAGGCCGGCCGCTACCGGGTCAAGGCCGGCACCGAGATCGAGGATTTCAACGAAGCCTTCGGCAGCGCTTTCAGCGATCACGAATACGACACCGTCGGCGGCCTGCTGATCCGCAAGCTGGGCCGCCTGCCCAAGCGCAACGAGGTCATCGAGCTGGAAGGGCTGCGCTTCCAGGTGCTGCGCGCCGACAGCCGGCGCATCCATTCCCTGTTGGTCGAGCGCCTGCCGGACGCCGACGCGGTCGGCGGCTGATGGGCTGGCGGCGGCTTGTCGGGGCCCTCCTGGCCGGGGGGGCTTCGGTGCTGGCCTATGCGCCGGTCGGCGGGTTCCCGGTGGTGTTCGTCGCGCTGGGCGTGCTGTTCTGGCTGCTTGGGCCGGGGGCGCCCGCCGCGCTGCGCGACGCACCGCCGGGCCGCCGCGCCCGCGCCGGATTCGTCACCGGCCTTGCCTGGGGGCTCGGGGCGATGCTCGGTGGCGTCTCGTGGCTGTATGTGGCGCTCCACCGCTTCGGTGGCATGCCGATGCCGCTGGCGGCGCTGGCGATCCTGCTGTTCTGCGCGCTGGTGGGCCTGTTCGCCGGCCTGGCCGGCGCAGCCTTTGGCGGCCTGCGGCGGGGCAGGGCGGTGCCGGATGCGGCGCTGTTTGCCGCCTGCTGGCTGATCTTCGAGTGGACCCGGGGCTGGATGTTCACCGGCTTCCCGTGGCTGGCGGTGGGCTACAGCCAGACGCCCCCCAGCCCGCTGGCCGGCTTCGCGCCGGTGCTGGGCGTGTTCGGCCTCGGCGGGCTGGTGGCGCTGGTGTCGGCGCTGGCGGTGGCCGCGCTGACCGAGCGCCGCTGGCAGCCGCTGCTGGGCGTGGCGCTGGTGATCGGCGCCGGGGCCGGGCTGCGCCAGATTGCCTGGACGGCGCCCGTCGGCGAGCCGGTGAAGGTGGCGCTGCTGCAGACCAACATCGAGCAGCGCCTCAAGTGGCGGCCCGAGATGCTCCAGCAATGGCTCGACCGCAACCTGGCGATGGTGCGGGAAAACCCGGCGCAGCTCGTCGTGCTGCCCGAAACCACCATCCCGCTGCTCATCGATTACCTGCCGCCTGGCTACCTGGAGGCCGTCGGCCGTAGCGCGGCCAGCCACGGCGGCGACGCCATTCTCGGCACCTTCACCCGCGACGCGGAAGGCCACATCTTCAACGCCGCGATCAGCCTTGGGGTGTCGCCCTCGGGCCACTACGCCAAGCAGCATCTGGTGCCCTTCGGCGAGTACTCGCCGCCGCTGTTCCGCTGGTTCTACGACCTGGCCAACATCCCGATGGCCGACCAGACCCGCGGCCCCGAGCGTCAGCCGCCGCTGGCCCTGGCCGGCCAGAAGGTGGCGATCAACATCTGCTACGAGGACGTGTTTGGCGAGGAACTCATCCGTAGCCTGCCCGAGGCCACGCTGATGCTCAACCTCTCCAACCTGGCCTGGTACGGTGACTCCTTCGCCCAGCCCCAGCACCTCCAGATCGCCCGTCTGCGTGCGCTGGAAACCGGCCGGCCGATGCTGCGCAGCACCAACACCGGGATGACCGCCCTGGTGATGCCCGACGGCCACGTCGAGGCGGTGCTGCCGCCCTTCGAGGCCGGCGCGCTGCATGTGTCGGTGCGCGGCTATCAGGGCCTGACGCCCTACGCCCGCTGGGGCAACGGCCCGGCGGTTGGCGGTGCGCTGCTGGTGCTGGGTGCGACGGTGCTCGCAGGGCGCCGCCGACGGGCCTGAGCCGCCGGTGGCGGGAGCGCGGGCGCGTATGAGCGTATGATCGCGGTTCGCCCTTTATCGAACAGGATCATCGAACCATGCGCGCTTATCCGACCAACAGCCCCGAGGCGCTCGCGCGCCTGATCGCCATGGCGATTCTCGCCGATGGCCGGCTGGACAACCGGGAAATCGACTGGCTCAAGCACCACGACACCGTCGCCCTGGTGGGCATCGAGCAGGACGTGCTCGTTCAGGCGCTGCTCGACTGCTGTCGCGACGTCATCACCGAGGCCGAGCAGGAGCGCGTGTTTCTCCTCGAAGAGCGCCGGCTGGCCCGGTTGGCCGACGACATCGTCGATCCGGCCCTGCAGAAGGTCGCCCTGTCGGCGATGCTCATCATCGCCAAGGCCGACGGGACCGTCAGTGAAGGCGAGCAGACCCTGCTGCGCTACCTGATGAAGCACTGGGGCCTCGCCCTGGAAGACCTGGCCGCCTGAGCGCAGGCCGCCCCTTTCAAACACGACAAAACCAAGACCGATCAGGAGGAAAACCATGAGCGACCAGATCAAGTATCTGCTCGACGAATCCCGCATGCCCAAGGCCTGGTACAACATCGCCGCCGACCTGCCGGTGCCGCTGCCGCCGCCGCTCCACCCCGGCACCCTGCAGCCCCTCGGGCCGTCCGACCTGGCGCCGATCTTCCCCAACGCCATCATCGCCCAGGAGATGTCCACCGAGCGCTACATCGACATTCCCGAGCCGGTGCGCGACGTGCTGTGTCAGTGGCGCCCCAGCCCGCTGTTCCGCGCCCGCCGTCTCGAGAAGCTGCTCGGCACGCCGGCGAAGATTTACTTCAAGTACGAGGGCGTGTCGCCCGCCGGCAGCCACAAGCCCAACTCCGCCGTGCCCCAGGCCTGGTACAACGCCCAGGAAGGCGTGAAGCGCCTCGCCACCGAAACCGGCGCCGGCCAGTGGGGTTCGTCCCTGGCTTACGCGGGCAGCCTGTTCGGGCTGGACGTGACCGTCTTCCAGGTGCGCGTCTCGTATGACCAGAAGCCCTACCGCCGCGCTCTGATGGAAACCTGGGGTGCCCGCTGCATCCCGTCCCCGTCGCCCGAGACCGATTACGGCCGCGCGGTGCTGGCCGAGCATCCCGACCACATCGGCTCGCTGGGCATCGCCATCTCCGAAGCCGTCGAGGTGGCCGCCAAGAACGACGACACCAAGTACGCCCTCGGTTCGGTGCTCAACCACGTGCTGCTGCACCAGACCATCGTCGGCGAGGAGGCCATCCTGCAGATGGAGATGGCGGGCGACGACCCGGACGTGGTCATCAGCTGCGTGGGCGGCGGCTCCAACTTCGCCGGCATCGCCTTCCCCTTCCTGGGCCAGCAGCTGCGCGGCGAGACCACCAAGAAGCGCCGCATCGTGGCGGTCGAGCCTTCGGCCTGCCCGTCGCTCAGCCGCGGCAAGTACGCCTACGACTTCGGCGACACCGCCCACCTCACGCCGCTGGTCAAGATGCACACGCTGGGCAGCGACTTCACCCCGCCGGGCCTGCACGCCGGCGGCCTGCGCTACCACGGCATGGCGCCGCTGGTCAGCCACGTGATGGAGCTGGGCCTGATCGAAGCCCAGGCCTACGCCCAGACCGCCTGTTTCGAGGCCGGCGTGATGTTCGCCCGCAGCGAAGGCATCGTGCCGGCGCCGGAATCCACCCACGCCATCCGCGGCGCCATCGAGGAAGCCCTGCGCTGCAAGGCCGAGGGCAAGCGCGAGACCATCCTGTTCTGCCTCTCGGGCCACGGCCACTTCGACATGACCTCCTACACCAACTACCTCTCCGGCAAGCTGGTGGATCAGACCTACGACGAGAAGGAGCTGGCGATGGCCCTGTCGATGCTGCCCAAGGTCGACGCCTGACGCCCGGCGAGGCGGCCCCGGCAGCCCCGTTGAACTTGCCCGGTCGGGCTGCGGTCCGATCGGGCAAACCGCTCCAGCCTGCCCCTGTGCCATGACCGCCTCCGCGCCCTCCGACTGGCATGCCCGTCGCGCCGACGAAGCCTTTGCCGCCCTCGATTCCCGTGCCGACGTCGGCCTCACCGAGTCCGAAGCCGCCGCCCGGCTGGCCCGCCACGGCGCCAACCGCATCGACGCCAAGGCCGGTCGCGGCCCGCTCCTGCGTCTGGCGCTGCAGTTCCACCAGCCCCTCATCTACATCCTCATCGCCAGCGGGGCGATTGCCGCGTTCCTGGGCGAATGGGCCGACGCCGGGGTGATATTCGGCGTGGTGCTGGTCAATGCCCTGATCGGCTTCATCCAGGAAGGTCGCGCCGAAGACGCCCTGGCCGCCCTGGCGCGCAGCGTGGCCAGCGACGTGACGGTGCTGCGCGACGCCACCCGCCGCCGGCTGGATGCCGCCGAACTGGTGCCCGGCGACGTGGTGTGGCTGGCTGCCGGCGACAAGGTGCCGGCCGACCTGCGCCTCTTCGACGCCCGCGCGCTGCAGGTCACCGAAGCCTCCCTCACCGGCGAATCCACCGCCGTCGGCAAGCACGTGGCCCCGCTGCCGGCCGACAGCGTGCTCGCCGACCGCGCCAACATGGCCTACGCCGGCACCCTGGTCGTCGCCGGGCAGGCCGGCGGGCTGGTGGTGGCCACCGGCCGCGCCACCGAGACCGGCCGCATCGCCGATCTGCTCGACGCCACCGACACCCTCGCCACGCCGCTCACCCGGGCCATGGCGCGCTTCTCCAACTTCCTGCTGGTGGTCATCCTGGCCCTCGCGGTGCTGGGGTTCGCGGTGGGCAGCCTGCGTGGCGAGCCGCTCCTCGACATGCTGATGGCCGCGGTGGCGCTGGCCGTCGGCGCGATCCCCGAGGGCCTGCCGGCGGCGATCACCGTCACTCTGGCCATCGGCGTGGCGCGCATGGCCCGGCGCCGGGCCATCATCCGCCGGCTGCCTGCGGTGGAGACCCTGGGCAGCACCACCGTGATCTGTTCCGACAAGACCGGCACCCTCACCGAAAATCAGATGACCGTGCGCGCCCTGGTGGCTGGCGGCCAGCAGTTTGCGGTGAGCGGCGACGGCTACGCCCCCGACGGTGCGCTCACCCTGGACGGTCGCCCGGCCGCGGCCGAGGGGCCGCTGCGCGAGCTGCTTGTCGTGGGCGTGCTGTGCAACGACGCCGGCCTGGCCCAGGCCGACGGCGCCTGGACGATCACCGGCGACCCCACCGAGGCCGCGCTGCTGGTGGCCGCCCGCAAGGCCGGGCTGGACGAGCGGCAACTGCGCGCGGATTCGCCGCGGCTGGACGAGATCGCCTTCGACTCCGCCCGCCAGTACATGGCCAGCCTCAACCGACTCGACGGCCAGCCGGTGGTGCTGGTGAAGGGCGCGCTGGAGGCGATCCTGCCCCGCTGCGCCACCGCGCTGGGCCCCGACGGCGAGCCCGTGCCCCTCGACATGGACGCCATCGACGCCCAGGCCCGCGCCCTGGCCGCCGACGGCCTGCGGGTGCTGGCCTTCGCGCGGGGCGAGCTTGCCGGCGAGCGGCTGGACGAAGCCGCCGTGGCCGGCGGCCTGTGCCTCGTCGGCCTGCAGGCCATGCTCGACCCGCCGCGTCAGGCCGCGCTGCGGGCGATCCAGGCCTGCATGGGGGCCGGGGTGGCGGTGAAGATGATTACCGGCGACCACGCCGAGACCGCCCTCGCCATCGCCCGCAAGCTGGGGCTGGCCGGGCCGGATGCGCGGGCCATCGCCGGGCGCGAGCTGGCCGCCATGGACGACGCCGCGCTGCAGGCGGCGGTGGGCGAGGTGAGCGTCTTTGCCCGGGTCGAGCCCGAGCAGAAGCTGCGGCTCGTTCAGGCCCTGCAGGCGCGGGGCGAGGTGGTGGCGATGACCGGCGACGGGGTGAACGACGCGCCGGCCCTCAAGGCCGCCGACATCGGCGTGGCGATGGGCGCCGGCGGCACCGAGGTGGCCAAGGACGCCGCCGCGATGGTGCTCACCGACGACAACTTCGCCACCATCGAGGCCGCCATCGAGGAAGGTCGGGGCGTGTACGACAACCTCGTCAAGTTCATCATCTGGACGCTGCCCACCAACTTCGGCGAGGGGCTGGTGATCCTCTTCGCGGTGCTGGCCGGGGTCACCCTGCCGATCACGCCGCTGCAGATCCTGTGGATCAACATGACCACCGCGGTGCTGCTGGGGATGGCGCTAGCCTTCGAGCCCATCCAGCGGGACGTGATGAGCCGGCCACCCCGTGCGCCCGGCGCGGCCATCCTCGACGCGGTGCTGGTGCGGCGCATCGTGCTGGTGGGCGTGCTGCTGCTGGTGGCCGCCTTCGGGCTGTTCCTGCGCTGGCGTGGCCTGGGTGCGTCGCTGGAGGAGGCGCGCACCGTGGCGGTGAATGTTTTCGTGGCGGGCGAGATCGCCTACCTCTTCAACTGTCGCAACCTGCGTGGGCCGTTCTGGTGCTGCGGGTGGTGGTCGAACCCGTGGTTCTGGGGCGGGATCGGGGCGATGGTGGCGCTGCAGGCGCTGTTCACCTACCTGCCGGCGATGAACCGGGTGTTCGCGTCGGCGCCCATCGGGCTGGCCGCCTGGCTCGAGATCGCGGCCGCGGCGGTGCTCGTCGCACTGGCGGTGGGGATGGAAAAACGCCTCGGCCGGGCAGGCCGAGGCGTTTAGCTGGGGCGGCGGCGGGTCACACCCGGAAGCGGGCGATCTGGTCCTTGAGGCCGCCGGCGATGCGCTCGAGATTCACCGCCGCTTCGGCGGCGCCGCGGATGTTGGCGGAGGTGTTCTCCACCATGTGCGAGATCTCCTCCACCTGCTGGGCGATGGAGGTGCTGGCGGCGCTCTGTTCGTGGGTGGCGTCGGCAATCTCGTGGGCCCGGGCCAGGGCCTCCTGGGCGCCGGCCTCGATGGCCGTGAGGGCGCCGGAGGCGGCGCTGGCCAGCGCGATGCCGTGATCCACTTCGGGCAGCGCAGCGTTCATCGCGCGGACGGCCTCGCCGGTGTCGCCCTGGATGCCGGTAATCATCTGCTCGATCTCGGTGGTGGCCGACGAGGTGCGTTCGGCCAGCTTGCGCACTTCGTCCGCGACCACCGCGAAGCCGCGGCCCTGCTCGCCGGCGCGGGCCGCTTCGATGGCGGCGTTGAGCGCCAGCAGGTTGGTCTGGCCAGCGATCTCCTTGATCACGTTGGCGATCGACGACACCTCGCCGATGCGCTCCTCCAGGGCCCGGATGCGGTCCGAGGCGCCGATGACGGTCTCCGACATCTTGCGGATCGCGCTGACGGCTTCCTCCACCCGGGTGCTGCCTTCGGCGGCCAGGCGCATCGACTGCTGGGCGTTCAGCTCGGTCTCGCGGGCGCTGGCCGAGATGTGGCTGGAGCTGACGGTGAGTTCCTCCATCGCGGCGGCCATCGCGGCGGTTGCGTCGGACTGCCGTTCGGCGGCGTCGGCCACCTGGGTGGACACCCGGGAGATGTGGTCGGCGTTGCTCACCAGCTGGTTGGCCCCGTCGTTGATCTCGCCCACCATCCGGCGCAGCGCCCGCATCATGCCCGACAGGGCGTGCAGCATGCTGCCTTCCCGGGTCTCGCCCAGGTCGGTGGTGAGATTGCCGTCGGCCGCCTGCTGCATCACCGAGGTGGCGCTCTGGGGCTCGCCGCCAAGCTGGCGGGTCACGCTTTCGCTGATGCGCCAGCCGAACACCCCCAGCACGGCCAGCAGCAGCAGCGAGATGCCGCCCAGGATTGTGGCGATGGCGCGGAACTCCCGGTCCACGTCGTCCACATAGATGCCGGTGCCGATGATCCAGCCCCACGGGGCGAAGCCGGTGGCGTAGGACACCTTCGGGCTGGATTCCTGGGCGCCCGGCTTGGGGAACCAGTAGTCGACAAAGCCGCCGCCGGCGTTGGCCGCTTTCACGATGTCCTGGAAGATGAACTTGCCGTTGGTGTCCTTCAGGCCGCTGGCGTCGCGGCCCTCCATCTCGGGCTTGGTGGGGAACAGCACGTAGTGATTGGCGGCGGTGACGACGAAGAGGTAGTTGTTGCCGTCGTAGCGCACCGCGCGCAGGGTTTCGGTAGCGGCCTTCTTGGCGTCGGCCTCGGAGAGCGTCCCGGCCTGGGCCAGCGCGTGGAAGTGCTTGAGGACGCTCGCGCCGCTTTCGACCAGATGCTTGGTCTGCACCTTGCGGTCGTCCATCAGGACGTGCGCAGGCTGCCCAGGCTGACGGCACACAGGGCGATCAGGCCGAGCATCATCATCCCGATGAGCAGGCGCATACGTGCGGCGACGGCCAGGTTGGCTAATTTCATGGTCAGGAATCTCCTCGATGTTCCGCAGCGTCTTGCCCGATCGAGGGCACCCCGGTGAGCGCACCTGAAAGGGCGGGCGCTGGGTTTTTTCTAGATGACAGCAGGTGTTACCCCTGTCTTTACGGCCGTGGGTGTTTACTTCTTGAAAAGGGGCGCCGGACGCGGGGGGCGGCGCTTTCCCGGGCTGCCCGTGCGGCGGGGCGTCACCTGCCCGCCCAAACACAGTAAAATCGATACTTTGCCCAAAACCGCGCGGCCCTCGCCGCGGAGCATCCATGTCCGTCCAAAAACCGACTTTCCAGCAGATCATCCTGCGCCTCTCGAACTTCTGGGCCGAGCACGGCTGCACGCTGCTCCAGCCCTACGACATCGAAGTCGGCGCCGGCACCTTCCACACCGCCACCTTCCTGCGCGCCATCGGCCCGGAGCACTGGAACGCCGCCTACGTCCAGCCGTCCCGCCGCCCCAAGGACGGCCGCTACGGCGAGAACCCCAACCGCCTGCAGCACTACTACCAGTACCAGGTGGTGCTCAAGCCCTCGCCGGCCAACATCCAGGAGCTCTACATCGACAGCCTGCGCGCGCTGGGCATCGACCCGGGCGCCCACGACATCCGCTTCGTCGAGGACGACTGGGAATCGCCCACCCTGGGCGCCTGGGGCCTGGGCTGGGAGGTCTGGCTGGACGGGATGGAAGTCACCCAGTTCACCTACTTCCAGGAAGTCGGCTCCCTCTCGTGCAAACCCGTGCTGGGCGAGATCACCTACGGCCTGGAGCGTCTGGCCATGTACCTGCAGGGCGTCGAGAACGTCTATGACCTGGTCTGGTCGATCGGCCCGGATGGCACGCCGGTCACCTACGGCAACGTCTACCACCAGAACGAGGTGGAACAATCCACCTACAACTTCGAGCACTCCAACGTCGAGTGGCTGTTCCGCCTGTTCGGCGAATACGAAGGCGAAGCCAAGCGCCTGATGGCCGTGCCGCTGGTGCTGCCGGCCTTCGAGATGGTCATGAAGTGCTCCCACACCTTCAACCTGCTCGACGCCCGTGGCGCCATCTCCGTCACCGAACGCGCCGCCTACATCGGCCGCGTGCGTGCGCTGGCCCGCGAAGTGGCCCAGGCCTATTACAACTCCCGCGAAGCCCTCGGCTTCCCGATGCTGAAGAAGGAGGCCGCGTGATGACCGGCGCGACCCTGCTCGTAGAACTGCTCACCGAAGAACTGCCGCCCAAGGCCCTGCCCAAGCTGGGCCAGGCCTTCTCCAATGCCATCGTGGCCGGCCTGCGCACCCGCGGCCTGGCCGCCGCCGACGGCGCCTTCCGCTGGTTCGCCACCCCGCGCCGGCTGGCCGTCACTGTCGCCGGCGTGCTGCCCGAAGCCGCTGCCAAGGATGTGACCGAGAAGATCATGCCGGTCTCGGTGGCGCTCACGGCTGACGGACAGCCCACCCCGGCCCTCACCAAGAAGCTCGAAGGCAAGGGCATTCCCTTGTCGGCCGTAGCCAGCTTCGAGCGCCGCATGGACGGCAAGGCCGAGGCCCTGTTCTACACCAGCACCGTGGCCGGCGCGAAGCTCGCCGACGTGCTCGCCGGCATCGTCCAGGACGCCCTCAAGGCGCTGCCGATTCCCAAGGTGATGCGCTGGGGCGACGGCGACGCCACCTTCGTGCGTCCCGCCCACAAGCTCACCCTGCTCCACGGCGCCGACGTGGTGCCGGGCCGCGTGCTCGACATCCCGTCCGGTCGCACCACCTGCGGCCACCGCTTCATGAGCCGCGGCGAGATCGAGATCGCCTCCGCCGACGCCTACGAGCCCACCCTACTGGCCGAAGGCAAGGTGATCCCCGACTTCGCCGAGCGCCGCGCCAACATCGAGAAGCAGCTCGTCACCGAGGCCGGCCGCCAGGGGGCCACCCTGGGCGAATACGCCGACCTCCTCGACGAAGTCACCGCGCTGGTCGAACACCCCACCGTCTACGTGGGCGAGTTCGAGGCCGAGTTTCTGGCCGTGCCGCAGGAATGCCTGATCCTCACGATGCGCGCCAACCAGAAGTACTTCCCGCTGTTCGACGGCGCCGGCAAGCTCACCAGCCGCTTCCTGATCGTCTCGAACATGGAGCTGGCCGACCCCTCCAACATCGTCGCCGGCAACCAGCGCGTGGTGCGCCCGCGCCTGTCCGACGCCCGCTTCTTCTTCGAGCAGGACATCAAGGCCGGCCTCACGCCGCGCGTGGTCAAGCTTGGCTCGGTGGTCTATCACAACAAGCTCGGTTCCCTGGGCGACCGGGTCGAGCGCCTGTCCACCGTGGCCCGCAAGATCGCCGGCCTGCTGGGCGCCGACGAGAACCTCGCCAACCGCGCCGCGCTGCTCTCCAAGGCCGACCTGCTGACCGACATGGTCGGCGAGTTCCCCGAACTGCAGGGCATCATGGGTCGCTACTACGCCCTGGCCGAAGGCGCCCAGCCGGTGGTGGCCGAAGCCATCGAGCAGCACTACCGCCCGCGCTTTGCCGGCGACGCGCTGCCCGACTCCAACATCGGCCGCGCCCTGGCCCTGGCCGACAAGCTCGACGCCCTCACCGGCTTCTTCGGCATCGGCCAGATCCCCACCGGCGACAAGGACCCCTTCGGCCTGCGCCGGGCCGCCCTGGGCGTGCTGCGGATGCTGATGGAAGGGCCGCTGCCCCTCGATCTGGTCACCCTCATCGACGAATCCGCCGGCGCCTTTGCCCCGGGCGTGCTCAGCGCCGAGCTGCCCGGCCCGCTGTTCGACTTCATGCTCGAGCGCCTGCGCAACCTGCTGCGCGACGCCGGCCACGCCCCGGACGCGGTGGACGCCGTGCTGGCCCAGAAGCCCACCCGCATCGATCTGGTGGTGCCCAAGCTCGACGCCGTGGCCGCCTTCCAGCAACTGCCGGAAGCCGCCGCGCTGGCCGCCGCCAACAAGCGCATCGTCAACATCCTCAAGAAGGCCGAGGGCCCGGTCGGCGAACCCGACGTGGCGCTGCTCGTCGAAGACGCCGAGAAGGCCCTGTTCCATGCCATCGTCGAAGTCGCCCCGCTGGCCCGTTCGCATTTCCAGAACGAGGCCTACACCGAAGCCCTGCGCGTGCTCGCCGGGCTGCGCGCGGCGGTGGACCGCTTCTTCGACGAGGTGATGGTGATGGCCGAGGAGCCGCTGGTGCGCCAGAACCGACTGGCCCTGCTGGCACAGCTCGCCGGCCTGATGAACCAGGTGGCCGACATCTCGCGGCTCTCCGCGTGAGCCGGGCAAGGGGGCAGTCCATGAAGCTCATCGTGCTTGACCGGGACGGCGTCATCAACTTCGACTCCGACCAGTTCATCAAGTCGCCGGACGAGTGGCGGCCGATCCCCGGCTCGCTCGAGGCCATCGCGCGGCTCAACGAATCCGGCTGGCGGGTGGTGGTCGCCTCCAACCAGTCGGGGGTCGGGCGCGGGCTGTTCGACATGGACACCCTCAATGCCATCAACGAAAAGATGACCAAGTCGCTCGCCCAGGCGGGCGGGCGGCTGGACGCCATCTTTTTCTGCCCCCACGCCGCGGATTCCACCTGCGACTGCCGCAAGCCCAAGCCGGGCATGTTCCAGCAGATCGCCGAGCGCTTCAACGTGGACATGCGCGGCGTGCCGGTAGTGGGCGACAGCCTGCGCGACCTGCAGGCCGGCGTCGCGGTGGGCTGCACGCCGTTTCTGGTGCTCACCGGCAAGGGTGTCAAGACCCAGGCCGACCCGGCCCTGCCGCCCGGCACCCAGATCTTCCCCGACCTGGCGGCCGTGGCCGCGCAGCTCACCGTCTGACTGGAAACCCCTCCGTGGTCCTGATCCGCAACCTGTTGTTCATGCTCGCCCTGGGCATCTTCACCCCGCTCTACGCCCTCATCGGCATGTGCACCTTCCCCTTCCCGCCCCAGGTGCGCCACAAGCTCATCCGGGGCTGGGCGCGGATCATGATCTGGGTCATCAAGCACGTGCTGGGCATCCCGTACCGGCTCGAAGGCGCGGCCAACATTCCCGAAGGGCCGGCCATCGTGCTCTCCAAGCACATGTCCGCGTGGGAGACCATCATGCTGCAGGATGTCTTTCCGCCGATGGTCTTCGTGATGAAGCGCGAGCTCCACAAGGTGCCCTTTTTCGGCTGGGGCATCTCCCAGATGCCGATGATCGCCATCGACCGGGCCGCCGGCAAGGACGCCCTCAACCAGGTGGTCGAACAGGGGAGCGACCGTCTGAAGCAGGGCTTCTGGGTCACCGTCTTCCCCGAAGGCACCCGGGTGGCGCCCGGCACCACCAAGCGCTACAAGCCGGGCGGCGCCTGGCTCGCCCGGGCCACCGGCACGCCGGTGGTGCCCGTGGCGCACAACGCCGGCGAGTTCTGGCCGCGCAACGCCTTCTTCAAGCGCCCCGGCGAGGTGGTGGTGAGCGTCGGCCCGGTGATCGACACCCACGGGCTCACCGTGGACGAGATCAACGCCAAAGCCGAGGCCTGGATCGAGGCCGAGATGCGCCGGCTGTTCCCGTCCCATTACCCGCGCGGCGGCAAGGGTCAGGAGCCGGCCAGGGCGTGACCGCGCCGGCTGTCGAATCCCGCGAGATCCTCCTCGACGGGCTGCGGGTTGCCTACACCCTGCGGCGCAGCGTCCGCAAGACATTGGGGCTGCGCATCGATCACCGGGGGCTTACGGTGGGCGTGCCGCTCAGGGTGGGGCTGCGGGAGGCCGAAGCCTTCATCCGCAGTCACGCCGCGTGGGTCGTCGAAAAACTCCAGCAGCGCCCGGTGCCCGAGGCCCGTGCGGCCTTCGAGGCCGTGGATGGGGCGGCGGTGCCTTTTCTGGGCGAAGTCTGGCGGCTCTCCGTCGGGCGCGGCAACAACCGGGTGCTGTGGCGCGAGATCGGCCCGGAGCGGGTGCTGGAGCTTGCGCTGCGCAGCGGCGGCGATGCCCGCCGGCTGTTGCTGCGGGAGCTGCAGCAACGGGGGCTCGATCTGTTCAGGAACCGGGTCGAGGAGTTCTGCCTGCGCCTGGGACGGCCGGTGCCGCCGGTGGCGCTCTCGAACGCCCGCACCCGCTGGGGCAGCTGCAGCAGCCGCAGCGGCATCCGCCTGCACTGGCGGCTGGTGCATCTGCCGCTGCCGATCATCGACTACGTGGTGGCCCACGAGGTGGCGCATCTGGTGGAAATGAACCACTCGCCGCGCTTCTGGTCGGTGGTTGAGTCGCTCTATCCCGATCACGTCGCGGCCCGCAAGGCTTTACGCCGGGCGGCGGCGGATCTTCCCCATCTCTGATTTCCAGGAAAATACCATGCGTCTGCTGCACACCATGCTCCGCGTCGTGGACCTCGAGCGGTCCATCGCCTTCTATACCGACGTGCTCGGGATGCGCCTCTTGCGGCGCAGGGATTACCCGGAGGGCAAGTTCACCCTGGCCTTCGTGGGCTATCAGGACGAATCCGAGGGGGCGGTGCTGGAGCTTACCCACAACTGGGGCGTCGAGTCCTACGAGTTGGGCACGGCCTACGGCCACATCGCGCTGGAGGTGCCCGACGCCTACGCGGCCTGTGAGGCGATCAAGGCTCGCGGCGGGAGGGTGGTGCGCGAGGCGGGCCCGATGAAGCACGGCACCACGGTGATCGCCTTCGTCGAAGACCCGGACGGCTACAAGGTGGAGCTGATCCAGGCGAAGGCCTGAGCGACCGCGCCGGCCCCGCTGCGGCCGGGGCTCAGGCGGCCGATCCGGTGAAGGTGTGCCGCAGGGCGGCCAGTTCGGTGCGGAGGGTTTCGAGGGCGTCTGGCGCGTCGGTCATCCGCTTCTCGCGGCCGATGCGTTCGAGCTGCAGGGCGCTGGCCTGGGCGCGGCCGGCGTAGAAGTTGGACACCGCGCCCTTCAGGGCGTGGGCGGCGTTGTGCAGGGCCTCTGCGTCGCCTTCGATTACCGCGGCCTCGATCTCGGCAAACAGCCGGGGTTCGTCTTCGATGTACATCCCGATGAGCTGCTCCAGGAGCTGCTCGTCGCCGCCCAGGTTGAACAGCACCTTCTGGCGCTCGAACACCGGGCCGCTGATGGTGGTGGGCTCGCTCGGGGGCGGCGGGGCCGGGTCGCCCCGGCCGGTGTGCTGGATGAGCACGTCCACCAGGTCGGGGGCGTGCACGGGCTTGGAGAGGTAGCCGTCCATCCCGGCGGCGAGGCAGCGCTCCCGGTCGCCTTTCATGGCGTGGGCGGTCATGGCCACGATGGGGGTGCGGGGAACGCCGCTGGCTTCCCGTTCGCGGATCCGGGCGGTGGCTTCAAAGCCGCCCAGAATGGGCATCTGGACGTCCATCAGCACCAGGTCGTAGCG
This sequence comes from Zoogloea sp., assembly GCF_041904905.1. Lineage (GTDB taxonomy): Bacteria > Pseudomonadota > Gammaproteobacteria > Burkholderiales > Rhodocyclaceae > Zoogloea. Next base: position 41,205 of record NZ_JAYRMI010000023.1, read on the forward strand.
GTTGCGGGCATGCAGGTCCAGGGCCTCCTGGCCGTTGCCGGCCACGTCGGCCTGATGGCCGAGCTTGCCCAGCAGGCGCAGGGCGAGGGTCTGGTTCACCACGTTGTCTTCGGCCAGCAGGATGCGCAGCTGGCGTTTCTGCTCGCGCAGGCTGTGGCGGGTGATGAGGGGCGAGCGGTCGCTGGCGGTGCCGGCGTCTTCGATGGGGACGACCGACAGGAGGATGGCGTTGAGCAGGTCGGATGCCATGATGGGCATCGGCAGGTAGGCCGAGATGCCCATCTCGCGGCAGCGGGCGCCGTCGCCGCGGCGACCTTCGCCGGCCAGCATGACGATGCAGGGCGGCGGGGTGGCGGCGGAGAGGATGGCTTCGGCGAGGTCGAAGCCTTCGATGTCGGGGAGCTGGGTGCTGATGACCACCACCTTGAAGGGCTTGCCGTCGGCGCTGGCCCGGCTTTGCTCGCGCAGGGCGCTGCCGGCGTCGGAGACGGTGACCGGCTTCATGCGCCACTGGCCGAGGAGTTCGTCGAGCATCGCCCGTTCGCCGGGGTGATCCACCGCGACCAGCACCGGCAGGCCTTCGAGGTGGGCCTGCTCGTCGAGCACCGGGGTGGCGTGGCCGGCGTCGAAACGGGCGGTGAAGCGGAAGGTGCTGCCTTCGCCCGGGGTGCTGGCGACGCCGATGCGCCCGCCCATCGCCTGGACGAGCTGGGCGCTGATGGTGAGCCCGAGCCCGGTGCCGCCGTAGCGGCGGGTGGTGGAGGTGTCGGCCTGGGAGAAGGCTTCGAAGATCAGGCTCTGCTTTTCGGCGGGGATGCCGACGCCGGTGTCGACCACGCTGAAGGCGAGTTCGATCTGGCGCGGATTGCCGTTGGCCGCGTCGGCGCCGGGTTCGACGAGGACGCGCACTTCGCCGCGGTCGGTGAATTTGATGCCGTTGGCGATGAGGTTGATGAGCACCTGGCGCAGCCGGTGGGGGTCGCCCACCAGGTTGTCGGGCACGCTGGGGGCGACCTGGGCGGTGAGGCGCAGGGCCTTTTCGTCGGCGCGCTGCTGGAGGGTGCGCACGGCGAGGCCGACGCAGTCGCGCAGGCTGAAGTCGATGTGCTCGAAATCGAGCTTGCCGGCTTCGATCTTCGAGAAGTCGAGGATGTCGTTGATGATGCCCAGGAGCGAGTTGGCGGAGGTCTTGACGAGGTTCAGGTATTCCCGCTGTTCGTCGTCCAGGCGGGTGTCGAGGGTGAGGTCGGTCATGCCGATGATGGCGTTCATCGGCGTGCGGATCTCGTGGCTCATGTTGGCGAGGAAGTCGCTCTTGGAGCGGCTGGTGGCTTCGGCGACGTCGCGGGCCTGGCGCATGGCGGCTTCGGCGGCCTTGCGTTCGCCGATGTCGCGTACGTAGGCGGTGATGAGCTGGCGGCCGCCGCTGGTGACGGCCACCAGGGCCACTTCGGCGGGGAATTCGACGCTGCCGTGCTCGGTGCGGCGCACGGCGATGGCTTCGGTGCGCTGGGCGAGGGTGCCGTCGCGGGTGTTGGCCAGCAGGTCGAGGAGGGCCTGGGTCTGGGCGTCGCGGATGCGCTCGGGGAAGAGCAGGGTGACGGCGCGCCGGCCGATGGCGTCCCGGGCGGGGATGCCGAAGGTGCGTTCGGCGGCGGGGTTGAATTCGATGATGGCCCGGTGCTCGTCGATGGTGACGATGCTGTCGAGGGAGGCCTGGGCGATCGCCCGGTTGCGCGATTCGCTGGCGGCCAGGGCCGACTGGCCTTCGTGCAGGCGCACCGAGGTGCGGTTGAGGGCGTCGACCAGCTGGCGCACTTCGGCCACCGGGCTGTCTTCGTCGAGGGTCTGGCCGTGGGCGGTCTCGAGGGTTTCGGCAAAGCCGGTGGCGCGGGCCAGGCTGCGCAGGGGCGGGCGCAGGACGTGGCGGATGACGAGGGTGCCGGCGATCAGGGTGACGATGGCGGCGATCAGGCTGTCGACGATGATGTGGTGCAGGTTGTCGCCGGCCACCGGGGCTACCTCGATGCGCAGCCAGCCCAGCGGGGCGTCGCCGCCGATGCCGGCCCAGGCCACGAAGTGGGTGGAGCCGTTGCCGGTGGCGCCCTGGGCGGCGCGGCGGGCGCTGTCGGGGAGCGGGATGGGGGTGTCGCCGGGGGGCTCGACGGCGATCTGCGCACGCTCGCCGCGCCGGGCGACGCTGGCGAGGGGCACGCCCTGGCGGTCGGTGACGGTGGCGCGGCGGATGTGGGGGTTGTCGTCGAGCTTGAGGAGGTGGCGGGTGGCGCTGGCGGTGTTGCCGCTGGCGAGGTCGGGTTCGAGGGCGGCGGCGAGGGCGTGGGTCAGCTCGTCGGCGTGCTGGCGCTCCAGGCGCTCGATGAACTCCACCTGCTCGTCGCCCACATACACGGTGTACACCCCGAGGGAGAGGGTGAGCAGCGCGGCGAACAGGGCGGTGAGCTGTTGCCGGAGGGTGCCGAGGCCGGCGCGCTGCGCCAGGCGGTGGAGGCTGTCTTTCATTCGTCTTTGAACCGCTCGCGGATGTCGAGGATCTCGGGGATCAGGCCCAGGAAGGCGTCGACGCAGACGGGGTCGAAGTGATTGCCCCGGCCTTCGCGGATGAACTCGAAGGCGGCGTCGAGGGTCCAGGCGGGCTTGTAGGGGCGGGGCGAGGTGAGGGCGTCGAAGACGTCGGCGACGGCGACGATCCGCCCGACCAGGGGAATGGCCTCGCCGGCCTTGCCGTCGGGGTAGCCGCTGCCGTCGAACTTCTCGTGGTGGGTGAGGGCGATCTCGGCGGCCATCTGGATCATCGGCGACGAGGAGCCCTTGAGGATGTCGTGGCCGATGCGGGGGTGCTGGCGCATGATCGTCAGCTCGTCGGGGGTGAGCCGGCCGGGTTTGAGCAGGATGTTGTCGGGGGTGCCGACCTTGCCGATGTCGTGCATCGGCGCGGCGGTGAGGATGCGCTCGCAGGTTTCGGTGTCGAGCCCCAGGGCCCGGGCGATGAGCCGGGAGTAGTGGGCCATCCGCAGGATGTGGGCGCCAGTTTCGGGGTCGCGGAACTCGGCGGCCCGGGCCAGCCGGGTGATGGTCTCCTGTTCGCGGGCGACGATCTCGGCGGTCTTGAGGACGACCGCGCTGCGCAGGTCGTCGTTCCAGGTGCGCAGGCGCTGGTGGCTGGCGCGCAGGGCGAGCATGGTGCGCACGCGGGGGTCGAACTCGTGGCGGTCGATGGGCTTGGTGAGGAAGTCGTTGGCGCCGGCGGTGAGGCTCTCGTAGCGCACTTCCTTCTCGTGGGCCGCGGTGACCATCAGGATCGGGACGGTGTCGGCGGGGTAGAGCTTGCGGACGGTCTGGATGAATTCGACGCCGTTGAGGTCCGGCATCATGTAGTCGACGATGACCAGGTCGGGCTCGTTGCCGCTGCACCACTGCAGGCCTTCGAGCGGCGAGCTGAAGGTGACGATCTCGGTGTCCGGCGGCGTGAGCTTGCGGACGAGGGCCTGAATCAGGGTGAGGTTGAGGGGTGTGTCGTCGACGATGGCAATGGCCATGGAAACTCCCGGAAGGCCGGCGCAAGCCGCGACCGGCCTCAGATTATCGGCCCGAAGTCCTCGAAATTGAGCGCCGGGATGGGGCCCGGGGCGGTGTCGATCCGGTCCTCGCTTCGGGCGGGGGCGGTCTGCGGCAGGGTGAGGATGAAGCGCGTTCCGGCGCCGGGCGAGCTGTGCACGGTAATGCGCCCGCCCAGCACCTGGGTGACGAGATTGTAAACGATATGCAATCCGAGACCGGTGCCGCCGCGCCCGAGGCGCGTCGTGAAGAAGGGGTCGAAGATGCGCCGCTGATCGGCCAGGGGGATGCCGCGACCGTCGTCGGCGAATTCGATCTGGAGGGTGGCGCCGTCGAGGATGCGCGGGGTGACGACGATGCTGCCCCGGGGGCGTCCGTCGAAGGCGTGCAGGAGGGCGTTGGCGATGAGGTTGGTGAAGATCTGCCCGAGGGGGCCGGGGAAGCTGTCCAGGGTGAAGGGGCCGGCTTCATTGACCTGGAGGGTGACGTTGCCGTTCTTGAACATCGGGCTGAGGGTGATCGCCATCTCCCGCAGCACTTCGTTCAGTTCGAAGCGCCGGCGTTGTTCGCTGGTTTGGTCCACCGCCACCTGCTTGAAGCTGCGCACCAGCTCTTCGGCCCGCAGCAGGCTGCGCATCAGCAGGTCGACGGCCTGGCGGGCGCCGTGGGTGAAGCGGTCGAATTCGGCGCGGCGCAGCTTGCCGCCGCTGTAGGCGGCAATGAGGTCGTCGGTGCGGGCGGCGAGGGTGGTGGCCACGGTGACGCTGTTGCCGATGGGGGTGTTCAGTTCGTGGGCGATGCCGGCGACGAGGGAGCCCAGCGCCGCCATCTTCTCGCTGCGGATCAGCTCTTCCTGGGTCTGGTGGAGGATGCCGAGGGCCTTGGTGAGTTCGGCGGTGCGGTTGGCGACGCGCCGTTCGAGGCCCTGGTTGAGGTCTTCGATGTGGGCCTGGATGCGGCGCAGCTCGGAGATGTCCACCATCGACCACAGCGCGCAGTCTTCGTCGCCCACCCGCAGGCGGCGGGCGGAGATCAGGCAGCTGGCGACGCCCGGGCGGTCGAGCGGGCGCAGCCGGACTTCGTGCTGCTCGACCACGTCGCTGCTGGCGAAGGTGGCGTAGAGGGCGTCGTAGTCCCGGGGGTCGATCCAGCAGCCGAACTCACCGCTGGTGCGGGACAGGATGGTCTCGCGGCTGCAGCCGAAGAGGCGCTCCCAGGCCGGGTTGGCGTCGAGGTAGCTGCGGTCGCGGATGCGGGTGAGGGCCAGCGCGATGGGGGCGGAGGTGAAGATGGTGGTGAACTTGTTCTGGCTGTCGTGCAGGCTGGCGACGGCGGCCTTCTGGTCGGTCACGTCGCGGATGATGCAGATCAGGCAGGTCTGGCCGGCGATGTCCACGGTGGAGGCGTTGACCAGGCAGTCCCGGTGGCTGCCGCCGGCGGTGCCCAGGGTGCACTGGAAGTCGCGCAGCACGGCGTGCTCGCCCAGCAGTTCGACGATGGCGACGCGCTCTTCGGGGTAGGGCCACAGGCCCAGCTCGTGGGCGGTGCGGCCGAGGGCGGCGTCGGGCTGCCAGCCGGTGAGGCCGACGAAGGCCGGGTTGACCGCCAGCACCTTGCCGTCGGCGAGGCGGCTGAGGGTGATCGCCTCGGGGCTGGAGTGGAAGGCGGTGGAGAACATGACCTCCGAGATGCGCTGGGCTTCGGCGGCGTCCTGGCGGGCTTTCTCGAGGCGGCGCTGGGGGGTGATGTCCTGGCACACGGTGAGCATGCAGGCTTGCCCGTCGATGCGCAGGGTGCGGGCGCGCAGCAGGGTTTCGAGGGGCGCGCCGGCCTGGGTGACGAGCATCACGGGGCGGTCCACCACGTCGCGTCCGGCCAGCAGTTCGGCGCGGATCGCGGCGCGGTCGGCCGGGCTGTGCCAGATGCCCAGATCGGTGCAGCTGTGGCCGACGCTCTGCTCGCGGCTGTAGCCGAGGGCGGCGCTCCAGTTGTCGTTGACGTCGACGAGCAGGTCGTCGTCCAGGGTGGACAGGGCCACCATTTCAGGCAGGAAGCGGAAGAGGGCGGTGAAGCCGGCGTGGGCGGGGTCGAGGGGCGGTGTGGCAGGCGGTGGCATGACGTTTCAGCGCAGGGCGCGGACCAGGTCGGCCATGGTTCCGAAGCCGACGTCGTAGAAGTGCTGGAGCAGCGGGGCCAGGTGATTGAGGGCAAGGATGAGCACCCCGAAGCCGACCGTCAAGGTGATCGGGAAGCCGATGGCGAACAGGTTGAGCTGGGGGGCGGCGCGGGTGAGGATGCCGAGCGCGATGTTGGTGATGAGCAGCGCGGTGACGATGGGCAGCGCCATCAGCAGGCCGGTGGAGAACACGCTGGCGCCAAAGCGCGCCAGCAGCAGCCAGCCGCCCTTGTGGGGCGGGGTGGCGGAGATGGGCAGCCATTCGAAGCTGTGGGCGAGGGCGTCGACCATCAGCAGGTGGCCGTTGAGGGCCAGGAAGATGAGGGTGGCCATGAGGATCAGGAACTCGCCGACCACGCCCGTCTGGCCGCCGGCGATGGGGTCGAAGAAGGTGGCGAAGGACAGGCCCATCTGCAGGCTGACGATCTCGCCCATCACGTCGAGGGCCGCGAACACCACCCGCAGCACGAGGCCCATCGCCACGCCGATCAGGGTTTCGAGGGCCAGGGTGAGCAGCCCTTGCCAGGAGCCCAGCGAGATGGGCGGCGCGGGCGGCAGGGCCGGGGCGATGCCGATGGCGATCGCCAGCCCCACCACCAGCTTGATCCGCCGCGGGATGCCGTTGTTGGAGAACACCGGGGCCATGCCGACCAGCCCGAGGATGCGGGCCAGCGGGAAGGCGAGCAGGGCGAGCCAGGCGTCGAGCTGGGCGCTGGTGACCGACAGCATGGGCGCTACCCGATCATCGCGGGGATGTTCTCGAACAGGCGGCGGATGAAGTCGGTCATCATGGTGATCATCCACGGCCCGGCCACCACCAGGGTGATGAAGGTGGCGATGAGCTTGGGCACGAAGGACAGGGTCTGCTCGTTGATCTGGGTGGCGGCCTGGAAGATGGAGACGACCAGGCCGGTGACCAGCGCGGCGATGAACAGCGGCGCCGACACCAGCAGGGTGAGTTCGAGGGCCTGACGGCCAAGGTCGATGACGGTGGTGGGCGTCATGGCGGGTTCCTTCCGGGGGCTATCCGAAGCTCTGCACCAGCGAGCCGATCAGCAGGTTCCAGCCATCCACCAGCACGAAGAGCATGATCTTGAACGGCAGGGCGACGATGGCCGGGCTCATCATCATCATCCCCATCGACATCAGCACCGAGGCGACCACCATGTCGATGATGAGGAAGGGGATGAAGACGATGAAGCCGATCTGGAAGGCGGTCTTGAGTTCGGAGGTGACGAAGGCGGGGATCACCACGCGCATCGGCAGCGCTTCGGCTTTTTCGACGCGCGGCGTCTTGGCGAGCTTGGAGAAGAGGTTGAGGTCGGGTTCGCGGATCTGCTTGAGCATGAAGGCCTTGACCGGCACGGTGGCGCGGTCGAGGGCTTCGTTGAAGGTGATGCGGTTTTCCGACAGGGGCTGCCAGGCGTCGGTGTAAACCTTGTCGGCCACCGGCGCCATGATGAAGAAGGTGAGGAACAGCGAGAGCCCGACGATCACCTGGTTGGGGGGCGAGGTCTGGGTGCCCATCGCGTGGCGCAGCAGCGACATCACGATGATGATCCGGGTGAAGCTGGTCATCATCAGCACGACGGCCGGCAGGAAGCTCAGGGAGGTGAGCAGCAGCAGGGTCTGGATCGACAGGCTGTACTGGGTGCCGCCGCCGCCCGCGGGCGACGTGGTGAGGGCCGGCATGGCCTGGGCCAGCACCGGCAGGGGCAGCATCAGCAGCAGCGGCGCCAGACGCCGGAGGGGGGAGGCGGTTTTCATCGGGGGCGGCGCTCCAGCGTCTGTTTGAGCCAGGCCTGGAAGTCGGCGCCGCCGGCGGCCGATGCCGGGGCGTCGCCGGCGGTGGGCAGGTCGAGGGCGTCGAGGGTGCAGAGCGGGGTGACCCGGCCGGGGGCGACGCCCAGCACCAGCACCTTGTCGGCCACCTCCACCAGCACCACCCGCTCCCGCGGGCCGACCGCCGCCGCGCCGCGCACCTTCACCAGCCCGGCCTTGCCGGCCTGGCCGGCGCCCAGGCGCTTGAGCAGGTGCAGGCTGCCGATCAGGAGGCCGACGATGAGGGCGAGCCCCAGCAGCATCTGCACGACGCTGCCCGCCACCTCCGGGCTGCCGTCGGCGGGCAGGGCGGGGCTGGAGAGCAGCAGCATGGCGGTGGGCAGAACAGGTCGCATGGCGGTGGGGGAGAATCCGGAGGCATTCCGGGGGGAGCCTGCGGGGGAGCATAGCGCCGGGCGACGGCAGGCCATGGGGCGATAAGGCGGGCAAAACGGCACTTTTTCATGCTTTCGGCTTTTGCCTGCTGAACTGCCTCGGGCGCCTATACTCAAAACGCACGGAGCGCCCGGTTGCGGCCGGGTGGCTCGGGAAGACGGCAGACCCAACAGAGTGGAGGTGCGATCATGTTGCTGTGGCATCGTGACAGCCAGCTCGCGGCTGGCGTGGCAGACGGGGGGGCGCTGGGCGCGGCCATGTCCGGCTATGAGGAGAAGCGCCAGCGGGCGCTGAAGATTCTCGGGGAGCGCTGGCTGCTCCACCGGGCCAACGCGCCGGATCGCCGGCCGGCCAGTTCGGTGCTGGGCCGGGGGCGCAGCGGCGTGCTCTGATCCAGCTCTTGAAGCGATACAGCCCCGCGGTATTTTGCCGCGGGGCTGTATCGTATTGCGGCGCCGCTCAGGCCCGCAGTTTGCGAATGCGTTCGGCGGGCGTGATGATGTCGGTGAGGCGGATGCCGAACTTGTCGTTCACCACCACCACCTCGCCCTGGGCGATCAGGGTGCCGTTGACCAGCACGTCCATCGGCTCGCCGGCGAGGCCGTCCAGTTCGACCACCGAGCCGTGGGCGAGCTGCAGCAGGTTGCGGATGGCGATCTTGGTGCGTCCCAGCTCCACGGTGAGCTGCACCGGGATGTCCAGGATCATGTCGTAGTCGTTGATCGAGCCGCTCTTGGCGCCGGCCTGGCCGAAGTCGGGGAAGAGCTGGCTGGCGGGCTTGGCCTGGAAGGGGGATTCCTCGCCGAGGGCGGGCTCCGCGGGGTCGGTGAGGCCCTCCGCGGCGGCCTGCTCCTGCATGGCGGCGGCCCAGTCGTCGTCGCTGATCTGGTTGTCGTCGGGGGTATCGGTTTCTGACATGGCTTACTCCTGGCCGCTGGCCGGGGTTTCGTCTTCCTGGGCGAGGAAGCGTTCGATCTTGAGCGCGTACTGGCCGCGCTGCACGCCGTAGCGGCATTCCACGAAGGGGATGCCGTCCACCTCGGCCTGCACGGTCTCGGGGATGTTGAGGGGGATCACGTCGCCCGGCTTCATGTTGACGATGTCGCCGAGGGTGACCTTGGCGGTGCCCAGGCGGGCCACCAGGGTGACTTCGGCGCTCTGCAGCTGCTTGCCCATCATGCTCACCCAGCGGTTGTCCTGGGTGATGTGGTCGCTCTGCATCGTCGAGTAGAGCGTCTCGCGGATCGGCTCGAGCATCGAGTAGGGGAAGCAGAAGTGCATCTCTGCCTGGGAGCCGCCGAACTCCAGCGTGAACGACGAGGCCACCACCACTTCGGCGGGGGTGGCGATGTTGGCGAACTGGGGGTTCATCTCCGAGCGGACGTACTCGAACTCCAGCTTCTGCACCGGCGCCCAGGCCTTGGCGTATTCGTCGAAGGTGACCTTGAGCAGGCCCTGGATGATGCGCTGCTCGGTGAGGGTGAAGTCGCGGCCCTCGACGCGGGTATGGAAGCGCCCGTCGCCGCCGAACAGGTTGTCCACCACCAGGAACACCAGGTTGGGGTCGAGCACGATCAGCGCGGTGCCGCGCAGGGGCTTGGCGGTGAACAGGTTGAGGTTGGTGGGCACCACCAGGTTGCGGACGAACTCGCTGAACTTCTGCACCTTGATCGGGCCGACCGAGACCTCCACGTTGCGGTGCATGTAGTTGAACAGCCCGATCCGCAGGTAGCGGGCGAAGCGCTCGTTGATGAGTTCCATCGTGGGCATGCGCCCACGGACGATACGTTCCTGGGTGGCGAGGTTGTACGGCCGGATGCCGTCGCCGCTCTCCTCGCCCCCGACCTGCTCGTCGGACTCCCCGGTGACGCCCTTGAGCAGGGCGTCGACCTCTTCCTGGGAGAGAAAGTCCTGAGCCATGGTGGTGTGTCCCGCTTACTGCACGATGAACTGGTTGAACAGCACGGCCAGCACCGGGCCGTCGTCCTCGGGGCGGCTGCGCTTGTTCTTCTTCTTGGGGTTGGGGGCGTAGCCGAGCACGTCGTTGGCCTCCTCCTTGATCTCGTCGGCGAGTTCCTCGCGGCCTTCGGTGGTGGCCAGGTCGGACGGCTTCTTGGACGAGAGCAGCATGATGACCCGGTGCTTGAGTTCGGGCATGTAGAGCTTGAGGGAGTCGCCGACCTTGGGGTCTGCCACCCGCAGCACCATCGTGGCCTGCAGGAAGTGCTCGCCCTCTTCCGGCGCGAGGTTGACGGTGAACTGTTCGAGCTGCACGAAGACCGGCGGCTTGGAGGGGTCGACCTTGACCTTGGGCGGCTCGTGGTGGGCCGGCTCTTCCTCCTCTTCGCCTTCGGCGTGCTTCTTCTTGCCCAGCAGCATGAAGGCTGCGCCGCCCGCGATCGCCAGGATCAGGACGGCAACGATGATGATGATGAGCTTCTTCTTGCCTCCCTTGGCGGGGGCTTCCCCTTCGGCGGCTTCCGCCTTGGCCGGTGCTTTCGACATGCTGGATTTCTCCTTATCTCAGTGCATTGTTATCCAACGTGTCCGCCGGCCAAGCCAGAAAAAGGGGCAGAAGCGCCCGTCAATTTGTGGCCTGTCAGGCGAACGTATCCACCAATCCTTCCGCGCGGCGCTGCCAGGGGCCGCTGGCGCTGCCGCCCACGACCGCTTCGCCACCCCCGCGGGAGGGGTTGAAGCGATGATCGCCCCGGCGCCCTTCGCCGGAGCCGCCGGGCTGGCCCGAGGTGCCCACGTCGGTCTGGCCCAGGTTGATGCCGCTTTGCGCCAGCACCTCCCGCAGGCGGGGCAGGCTTTGCTCGATCAGCTCGCGGGCGGCCGGCGTGGCGGCGACGATCTGGGCGCTGGTCTGCTCGCCGCTGACGGTGATCGACACCTCCACCTTGCCCAGTTGGGGCGGGGTGAGGGTGAGTTCGGCGTGGCTCTCCGACTGGCCGACCATCCACGTCACCCGGTTGCCCACCTCGTCCGGCCAGCCGGGGGTGCCGGCGGGGGTGGCGACGTGCAGGGGCACCGGGCTGGAGGCCGGCTGAGGGCTCTCGCCGCGCAGGTTGGCCAGGGCCGCCGCGTGGATCGCCGCGAAGTTGTTGGTGGGGGCGGCGGCCAGCGCGTCGGCGCCGGTGTCGCGGCCCGGTCGGGCGCCGATGGCGTCGCCGACGCCGGGCTCGGGGAGCGGCGGCTTGCCGCTGCCGGCGGATTCGGTGTCGACGCCGGCCTGGGCGGCAGGGCGGCCGGCAAGATTTGCCGCATCGGCGGCCGGATCGGTCGGGCCGCGGGTGATGTTGCCGCTGGCGTCGCCCATGCCCAGGTTTGCCGACGGCGCGATGGCAGCGCTGCCGGATGCCGGCTCGGGCGCCTGGGGCTCGCGTGCGGGCCCGGCCGGCTGTGCGGCACCCGCGGCGGTGGCAGCCAGCAGGGCTGCCAGATCGGGCGGCACGGGGGGCTGGGCCGGCTGGCTGTCGTCGCCTGGCTGGGCCGCCTCGTCGCTGGCGGCGGTGGCCCGGGCGTCGGCGTTCGCGGCCTCGTCGGGGGTGCGCTCGCCCTGCATCTGACGTTTCAGTTCGGTGGCGAAGCCCTGCTCGGGCGCATCCGGCGCGCCGGCTTCGGCGGCGGCGTCGGGGCGCGGGCTGCCGGCGTTCTTGGCGGCGGCGACAGGGGCGGAGGTGGCGATCGGGTTCAGGGCCGGTCCGGGCATGATGTTGAGTCCTGGTGAGGATGCAGACCCACGTCATCCAGCAAGCCACGTGCCAGGGCGGCGCCCGGGCGGATCACTCCTCGTCGGTGCGATCCCGGAATTGCTTGGCGGCGTGTTCGTCGGTGAGCCGCTGCTCCTGCTTGGCTTCCTTGCGGGCCTGCTCGCTGTGGTGGCGGTGCGACAGGGTGTCGAAGGCCTTCACCTTGTTGCGCTGGTCCACCCAGGCTTGCTGGCCTTGCTCGGTGCGCTGCCGGGAGTCGGAGACGAGGCGCTGCTGCTGGGCGATCGCGTCATCGAGCTTGCCGAGGAAGGCGCTGAAGTTGCGCCAGGCGTCGGGGCCGATGCCGTTGCGGGCCGCTTCCACGAAGCGGGCCTGGTATTCCTTGCGATAGTCCACCAGCAGGGCGAGCTTCTCCTCCACGGCGTGTTCGCTCGCGATGAGTTCGCCCAGCTTGCGCGCGGCGTCGTCCATGCGGCTGTTCGCCAGATCCAGCAGAGGTTGCAGCGGGAAGCGCTCAGTCATCTTCACGTTCCTCCGGCGTTATCGGGCGGGGGACGGGAATCTTTAGGGGCGGGGTGAGATCGCCTTGTGGGCGCCGGCGGGGGGCTGGGTGGGTCATGGCGTGGCTCCGAACAGGGCGTGGAGCTTCTCGACGGCGGATTCGTAGGGCTCGCTCTCGTCGATGCGCTGCTGCAGGTAGGCTTCGAGCCGCGGGTACATGGCCACCGCCTGGTCGAGCACCGGGTCGGAGCCGGCGTGGTAGGCGCCCACGGCGATCAGGTCGCGGGAGCGCTGGTAGCGGGAGAACAGCTGCTTGAAGCGCCGCACCATGTCGAAGTGCTGGCTCTTGACCAGGTTGTGCATGGCGCGGGAGATCGACTGTTCGATGTCGATGGCGGGGTAGTGGCCCTGATCGGCGAGGTTGCGCGACAGCACGATGTGGCCGTCGAGGATCGCCCGGGCGGAGTCGGCCACCGGGTCTTGCTGGTCGTCGCCTTCGGCCAGCACGGTGTAGAAGGCGGTGATCGAGCCGCCGCCGTCCGGCCCG
>NZ_JAYRMI010000024.1:0-53595 GCF_041904905.1 Zoogloea sp.
CCACGACCACTGGATCGCCGCCCTCGCCTGGCACCCCGACGGCCGCAGCCTCGTCTCCGCCAGCGCCGACCGCAGCCTGCGCCACTGGCACGCCGCACCCGGCCCGCAGTTCGGCCAGCCCATCGGCCACCCCCTGGGCGGCCACGACAACTGGGTGCTCGCCGTCGCCTTCGGCCCCGACGGCCGGCGCATCCACTCCGGCAGCGCCGACGAAACCCTGCGCACCTGGGATGCTGCCACCGGCGACCCCATCGGCGACCCCCTCGAAGGCCACCGCCACTGGGTGACCGACCTCGCCGCCAGCCCCGACGGCCGCCACCTCGTCTCCGCCAGCTGGGACCGCACCCTGCGCCTGTGGCACGCCGAAACCGGCGTCCCCATCGGCCGCCCCCTCGAAGGCCACGAAGACCGCATCCAGACCGTCGCCTTCCGCCGCAACGGCCAGCTCATCCACTCCGCCAGCCGCAACGGCGCCCTCCACCTGTGGGCCGCCCCCACCCGCTGGCCCGACATGCTGTGCAGCAAGCTCACCCGCAACATGAGCCCCGAACAATGGAAACGCTGGGTATCGAAAGACATCGACTACCTGCCCCAGTGCCCGGATCTGCCGGCACCGGCCAGGTAAGCCCACCAACCCGAAGACCGGCCTTCAGGCCGACCGACAGGGAAGCACCCAGGGGCCAAGGCGCAGCCGCGCGCTCAAACACAAGAATTCGGACAGGCTCCGGACAGGCTCCCGGCTCGGACCATCCTGCTCCCGGTCGGGGCGAATGAGTTCCCGGTTCGGACCTTTTTGCTCCCGGTTGGGGCGATTGAGTTCCCGGCTCGGACCTTTTTGCTCCCGGTCGGGACGATTGAGTTCCCGGTTTGGACCTTTTTTGTCCCGGTCGGGACGATTGGGCTCCCGGTTCGGACCTTTTTGCTCCCGGTCGGGACGATTGAGTTCCCGGCTCGGACCTTTTTGCTCCCGGTCGGGGCGATTGAGTTCCCGGCTCGGACCTTTTTGCTCCCGGTCGGGACGATTGAGTTCCCGGTTCGGACCTTTTTGCTCCCGGTCGGGGCGATTGAGTTCCCGGTTCGGACCTTTTTGCTCCCGGTCGGGAGCAAAAAGCCCCAAGTGCTGGGGCTCAGGAAAACACCGCGGCCCTCAATCCTCGCTCGCCCCCGGCGACACCGCCGAACCGGCCAGAATGCCGCCGTCGATGGTCAGCTCCGCGCCGTTGATGTAGGGCGCCTCGTCCGACGCCAGCAGCACGCACACCGCCGCCACCTCGTCCGGCCGGCCGAAGCGGCGGGCCGGGTTGGCCCGCACGAAGGCCTGCATCCGCGCCTCGCGGCCCGGGCCGGCGCCCAGCATCGGTTCCCACATGGGCGTGAGGATCGCCGCCGGATGCACCGAGTTGCAGCGGATCGGCAGCCCCTGCTCGGCGCAGTACAGGGCCACCGTCTTGCTGTGGTTGCGGATGCCGGCCTTCGACGAGGCATACGCCGCCGCCCCCGGCACCCCCACCACGCCCGAGCGGGACGACATGTTGACGATCGACCCCACGTTGCCCCCGGCGCGCATGGTCTGGATCGCGAAACGGCAGCCCAGGAAGGTGCCATCCAGGTTGGTGCGATGCACCCGGCGCCAGTCGTCCAGGCTGGCGTGCTCCGGGTTCTGGGCGCCGGCCGCATCCTCGAAGCCGGTGATGCCGGCGTTGTTCACCAGCACGTCGAGCTGCCCGGCCTCCGCCACGATGCGCGCCATCGCCGCCTGCCAGTCGGCCTCCTCGCGCACGTCCAGGCGCAGATACACAGCCAAGCCGCCGATCGAATCGGCCACCGCCTGCCCCCGCGCGTCGTCGATGTCGCTCACGTAGCAACGCGCGCCCTCGGCGGCAAAGGCACGGGCGACAGCCTCCCCGATACCCCGGGCAGCGCCGGTCACCAGCGCCACTTTGTTGTCCAGACGGTTCATGCGTACTCTCCAGGCAGATGGTGAAAGGGCGGACGATGCAAGCTCCGCCCGCCATTATCCGCCCGCCGCGAAACTCCCGCCCATCGCGGCGCTCGAACCCTTGTCGCCCACCGCCGTTCGAGGAGCCGCCGCCATGAATGCCCCGTCCGACCGCCGCGCCGCCATCTCCGCCCATTGCCGCAGCGACGAGGCCGCCTGCGTGGCCGCGCTGGCGGCCGAGCTTGCGGCCCTCGACCTGGATCGGCCGGCCGTGGCCGAGCACGCCCGGCGTCTGGTGGTGGCGGTGCGCCGGCAGCGCGAGGGCGCGGGCGGGGTGGATGCGCTGATGCACGCGTTCTCCCTGTCGAGCCAGGAGGGCATCGCCCTGATGTGCCTCGCCGAGGCCCTGCTCCGCATCCCCGACGCCGCCACCCGCAACCGCCTGATCCGCGACAAGATCGGCCGGGGCGACTGGGGCGCCCACCTGGGCCACCGCCACTCGCTGTTCGTCAATGCGGCTACCTGGGGGCTGCTGCTCACCGGCCGGCTGGTGGCCACCCACAGCGAGGACAGCCTGGGCGGCAGCCTCGCCGCGCTCATCGCCCGGGGCGGCGAGCCGCTGGTGCGCCGGGGCATGGAGTACGCCATGGGCCTGCTGGGGCAGCAGTTCGTGATGGGCGAGACCATCGAGGAGGCCCTGCAGCGCAGCGAGGCGCCCGCCCGCCGGGGCTACACCCACTCCTTCGACATGCTGGGCGAGGCCGCCGCCACCCACGCCGACGCCGAGCGCTACTGCCGCGCCTACACGGGCGCCATCCACGCCATCGGCAAGGCCGCCGCCGGCAAGGGCCCGATCCACGGGCCGGGCATCTCCATCAAGCTGTCGGCGCTGCACCCGCGCTACTGCCGCGCCCAGCGCCGGCGGGCGATGGACGAGCTTTACCCCCGGCTGGTCGGCCTGATGCGGCTCGCCCGCGGCTACGGGCTGGGGGCCAACATCGACGCCGAGGAGGCCGACCGGCTCGAACTCTCCCTCGATCTGGTGGAGCGCCTGCTGGCCGAGCCCACGCTGGCCGGCTGGGACGGGCTGGGGGTGGTGGTGCAGGCTTACCAGAAGCGCGCCCCCTTCGTCATCGACCACCTGGCGGCCCTGGCCGCCGAGACCGGCCGGCGCATCATGATCCGGCTGGTGAAGGGCGCCTACTGGGATGCCGAGATCAAGCGCGCCCAGGTGGATGGCCTGCCCGGCTACCCGGTGTTCACCCGCAAGGTGCACACCGACCTCTCCTACCTCGCCTGCGCCGCCCGGCTGCTGGCGGCGGCCGACCGGATCTACCCCCAGTTCGCCACCCACAACGCCCACACCCTGGCCAGCGTGGCCCGGATGGCCGCCGACCGGGGCGTGACCGAGTACGAGTTCCAGTGCCTGCACGGCATGGGCGAGCCGCTCTACGACAACGCGGTGGCCCCCGGCCAGCCCGGCGGCCGCTGCCGCATCTACGCCCCGGTGGGCAACCACGCCAGCCTGCTGCCCTATCTGGTGCGGCGCCTGCTGGAGAACGGCGCCAACACCTCCTTCGTCAGTCGCATCGCGGACGACGCCGTGCCGGTGGACGCCCTGCTCGCCGACCCCCTCGACCAGGTGCAACGGGAGGGCGGCCAGCCCCACCCGGCGATCCCCCTGCCGGCCGACCTGTTCGGCCCGGCGCGGCTCAACTCCGCCGGGCTCGACCTGACCGGCGATGCCGAGCTGGCCCGGCTCGACGCCGAGCTGGCCCACCTCGCCCCCCGCATCTGGCAGGCCGCCCCGCTGCTGGCCGGCCACCCGCCCGGCGGCGGCCCCGCGCTGCCGGTGCACAACCCGGCCGACCGCCGCGACCGGGTGGGCACGGTGACCGACGCCAGCCCCGCCGACGTGGCCCACGCCCTGGACGCCGCCGTCGCCTTTGCCGCCCCCTGGCACGCCGTGCCCGCCGCCCGCCGCGCCGCCCTGCTGCGCGCCGCCGCCGACGCCCTGGCCGCCCACCGGAGCGAGTTCGTCGCCCTGGGCATCCGCGAAGCCGGCAAGACCCGCGCCGCCGCCATCGCCGAGGTGCGCGAGGCGGTGGATTTCTGCCGCTACTACGCCGCCTGGATCGAGCGCCTGCCCCCTGCCGCCGAGCCGCCCGGCCCGGCGGTGTGCATCGCCCCGTGGAACTTCCCGCTGGCCATCTTCGTCGGTCAGGCGGTGGCCGCGCTGGCCGCCGGCAGCCCGGTGCTCGCCAAGCCTGCCGAGCAGACGCCCCTCAGCGCCGCGCTGGCCGTGCAGCTGCTCCACGGCGCCGGCATCCCCCCGGCCGCGCTGCAGCTGCTGCCCGGCCCGGGCGACACGGTGGGCGCCGCGCTGGTGGCCGATCCGCGCATCCGGAGCGTGCTGTTCACCGGCTCCACCGAGGTGGCCCGACACATCCAGCGCCAGCTCGCCCGGCGCCCCGCCGACGCCCCGCCCGCCCGCCTGATCGCCGAGACCGGCGGCCAGAACGCGCTGATCGCCGACGCCTCCGCCCTGCCCGAACAGGTGGTGCAGGACGCCCTCGCCTCCGCCTTCGACAGCGCCGGCCAGCGCTGCTCCGCCCTGCGGGTGCTGTGCCTGCAGCACGAGATCGCCGACCGCATCCTCGACCTGCTCGCCGGGGCGATGGCCGAGCTGTGCGTGGGCAACCCGGCCGAGCTGGCCACCGACGTGGGCCCGGTGATCGACGACACCGCCCGGGCGACGCTCCTTGCCCACATCGACCGGATGCGCGCCGCCGGCCGCCGGGTGACCCAGAACCCGCTGCCCGCGGCCTGCGCCGCCGGCAGCTTCGTGCCCCCCACCCTCATCGAGATCGAGCGCATCGCCGAGCTGGAGCGGGAGGTCTTCGGGCCGGTGCTGCACGTGCTGCGCTACCCCGCCGACGGGCTGGACGCGCTCATCGACAGCATCGACGCCACCGGCTACGGCCTCACCTTCGGCGTGCACAGCCGCATCGACGAGCGCATCGACGCCGCCTGCCGCCGCATCCACGCCGGCAACCTCTACATCAACCGCAACCTGATCGGCGCCGTGGTGGGCGTGCAGCCCTTTGGCGGCGAAGGCAGATCCGGCACCGGGCCGAAAGCCGGCGGGCCGCTCTACCTGCCCCGGCTGCTGGGCGATCTGTCGCCGCCGCCGGCCGCCCTGGGCCTGACCCGCCACACCGCCGACGATCCCCGCCTCGCCCCCTTCGACGCCCTGCGCGCCTGGGCCCACCGGGAGGGCCTGCGCGGCCTGGCCGAAGCCTGCAACGACTGCGCCGCCAGCTCGCCGCTGGCCTGGGGCGCCACCCTGCCCGGCCCCACCGGCGAGCGCAACAGCCTGGGCTTCGCCCCGCGGGGATGCATCCTGTGCGTGGCCGACGACCCGGCAAGCCTGCGCGCCCAGTTCGCCGCCGCGCTGGCCACCGGCAACACCGCGGCGGCGATGCGCAACGAAGCCGGCGCCGCCGCCATCGACCGCCTCCCGCCCGAAGCGAGGGCGGCGCTGCGGCTGCTCGACGCGGACGCCTGCGGCAGCGTGGACGGCGTCCTCCACGCCGGCCCCCCCGCACGCCGCGCCGAACTCCTCCGCCAGCTGGCCGACCACCCCACCCGCATCCTGCCGCTGGTCGAAGCCGGCCCCGACGGGCGCTACCCCCTTTGGCGGCTGACGGTGGAACGGACGGTGTCGATCAACACCGCCGCAGCCGGCGGCAACACCGGCCTGATGACGCTGGCCGGCTGAAACCGCGCAAAAAAACGGCACGGACGCAATCGCATCCGTGCCGTTTCCGCAACCAGGCGGCCCGATGCTCCGGGCCACCTACTCCCAACCGGGATTACTTGGCGTTGTGCAGCTTGAACACCCACACGGAACCGCCCTGCTCCAGGAAGTTCACGCGACGGGCCACGTCGCCGCCCCACAGGGGAACCGCGCCGCCCCAGCCGGACACCACGGCCACGTACTGCTCGCCGTTCTCCATCCAGGTGACCGGGGGTGCCACCACGCCGGAGCCGGTCTGGAAGGACCAGACTTCCTTGCCGGTCTTGGCGTCCAGTGCCTTCAGGTAGCCCTCGGGGGTACCGTAGAAGGTCAGGTTGCCGGCGGTGGTCAGCACGCCGCCCCACAGGGGCGCGAAGTTCTTGTTCTCCCAGACGATCTTGCCGCTGGTCGGGTCGATCGCGCGCAGCGAGCCGATGTAGTCGTCGTGCAGGGCCTTGATGGTGAAGCCGGCGCCCAGGTAGGCCGCGCCGCGCTTGTACGAGACCGGCTCGTTCCAGATGTCCATGCCCCACTCGTTGGCCGGCACGTAGAACAGGCCGGTCTGCGGGTTGTAGGCGATCTGCTGCTGGTTCTTGCCGCCCAGGAAGGACGGTGCCGCGAAGACGTTCTTGCCCTTCTTGCCATCGGTGCTGGCAGACGGGTCGCCCGGACGGTTCTCATCCACGTACAGCGGACGGCCGGTGTTCATGTCGAAGCCCTTGGCCCAGGTGATGTCCTTGACGAAGGGGAAGATGTTCAGCGGCTTGCCGTTGGTGCGGTCGAGCACGAAGAAGAAGCCGTTGCGGTCGGCCTTGCCGCCGGCCTTGATGACCTTGCCGGTCTTCGGGTCCTTGTAGTCGAAGGACACGAACTCGTTCACACCGTCGAAGTCCCAGCCGTCGTGCGGGGTGGTCTGGTAGTGCCAGACGATCTTGCCGGTGTCCGGGTCGATGGCCACGGTGGCGGAGGAGAACAGGTTGTCGCCGGGGCGCAGGTGGCTGTTCCACGGGGCCGGGTTGCCGGTGCCCGCGAAGACCAGGTTGGTCTCGGGGTCGTAGGTGGCGCCGTTCCAGGTGGCCGCGCCGCCGGTCTTCCAGAGGTCGCCGGTCCAGGTGGCGTTGAGGGTGCCGGAGATGCCGTTCTCGACCTTCTCGCCATTCACCCACTTGTAGCCCATGTGACCTTCGACGGTCGGACGCATCCAGACCATCTTGCCGGTCTTGGCGTCGCGGGCTTCCATGCGGCCCTGCACGCCGAACTCGCCACCGGACACGCCGGTGATGACCAGGCCCTTGACGATCAGCGGCGCGGCGGAGGCAGAGTAGCCGGCGGCGTAGTCGTCGATCTTGTCCTTCCACACGACCTTGCCGGTGTCCTTGTTCAGGGCCACGAGCTGGGCGTCGAGGGTGGCGAAGATCACCAGGTTGTCGTAGAGGGCGGCGCCGCGGTTAATCACGTCGCAGCAGGGCATGATGCCTTCGGGCAGACGGTGCTCGTACTTCCACAGCTTCTTGCCGGTCTTGGCGTCGAGGGCGAAGAGGCGGCTATAGGAGGCGGTCACGAACATCTTGCCGTCGTGCACAAGGGGCTGGGATTCCTGGCCGCGCTGCTTCTCGCCACCAAAGGAGAAAGACCAGACCGGAACCAGGTTCTTGACGGTCTTGGTGTTGATCTTGTCCAGCGGGCTGAAACGCTGACCCTGCTGGCCAAGGCCGAAGTGAACGACGTCGCCGGGCGTCTTTGCATCGTTGAGGATGTCGGCGTCGGTGACTTCCTTCGCCTGGGCCGCGCCGGCAACCATCAGCGCTGCGGCGATGATCGACATCGCAAACGGCTTTTTCATATTTTTGCTCCTTTGGATCATTGAATGTCTCCTTCGAGAAGGTGCTCTAGCACACGTCGGGTGGGCCACCTCCCTGCCTCACCCGGGTACGCAGCACCCACGACCCGCAAAAGCCGTGCCACCGATGCCGCCGGTTCCCGGAAATTTTCAGGCCGGGAAAATTTCCCGATATAAAAAGGGCTGTTGGGTGCAACGAATACTTTGATGCGGATCAATGCCGGCACCCCACCGGACGAGACAGCTGCTTCATTCCTCATCAAGTGCTCCAAACTGCAACAGCACGACGCTGAACACGTCGCGCCGCCGGGCAATGGCCGGGGCGCCCGCAGCCCGCAGCCCGACCGGGCCCGGCGGCGCATCTGCCGGCAGCGGGCGGTTTGCCGGGCGCCAAAGCGGGCCCCGGCGGCAGGCACGAAGCTTGCAGCTTTAGCCTCATCACAGAGCGCGCCGCCCACGGGCAGGCCGCCAACAGGAGACAAGCTTGAAACTACCGCACACCCTGGCGGCCATGGCGTTTGCCGTGGCCTGCACGCTGGCCCACGCCGCCCCCGCGGCCACCCCGGCCGACCCCCTCGACTCGCCCCGCTGGGGCGACATGCGCAAGGAGTTCTTCCCGGCCCGGGCCCAGGTCCGCTTCGACAGCCGGGTCAAGGTCACCGCGCCGCTCACCGCCGAGAACGCCCTCAACGTGCCGGTGAGCGTGGACGCCTCTGAGCTGCCCGACGTGCGCGAGGTGATCGTCTTCGCCGACTTCAACCCCATCGTCCGGATCGTCCGCTTCGAGCCCACCGGCGCCCACCCCGGCCTGGGCTTTCGCATCAAGCTCCAGCAATCCACCCCGGTGCGGGCCGCCGCGCGCACCGGCGACGGCGTGTGGCACGTGGGCGGCACCTGGGTGAACACCGCCGGCGGCGGCTGCACCCTGCCCTCCACCGGCAGCGCCTCACCCGAATGGCAGAAGCGTCTGGGCGAAGTGAGCAGCCGGGTGTGGGCCAGGAAGGAAGGGGGCGAGCGCATCCGCCTGCGGGTGATCCACCCGGTGGATACCGGCCTCGCCGCCGGCATCCCGGCCTTCTTCATCCAGACCCTGCAGCTGGTCGACGAAGCCGGCAAGCCGCTGATGCTCATCGAGGGCTTCGAACCCCTCGCCGAAAACCCGGTCTTCACCGTTGACATCCCCGCCGCCCGCGCCGCCGCCGGCTACCGGGTGAGCGGCCGCGACAATAACGGCAACACCATCTCGGCAGCGATCGAAAAATGAAGCGCACCGCCCGCACCCTCACCGCCCTCTTCGCCCTCGGCTGGGCGCTGCTGCTGGCCGCGGCCGACATGGACTACGGCCTCGCCCCCGAGCAGATCGCCCCCGACACCTGGGTGCTCACCGGGCGCAGCGAAGACTTCAGCCCCCGGAACGGCGGCAACATCGTCAACACCGCCTTCGTCGTCACCTCGGCCGGCGTGCTGGTCATCGACAGCGGCCCCTCGCGGGCCTACGGCGAGCAGCTGCGCCGGGCCATCGCGCGGGTCACCGACAAGCCGGTGGTGCTGGTGGTGGACACCCACCACCACCCCGACCACTTCCTCGGCAACCAGGCCTTCCCCCGCGAGACCCTGGCCGCGCTGCCCGGCACCCGCCACGGAATCGATACGGAAGGCAGCGCCCTCAACGAAAATATGTATCGTCTCGTGGGCGACTGGATGGCCGGCACCGAGCCCGTCGCCCCCACCCGCGCCCTCGCCGCCGGCCCGCTGCAGCTGGGCGAGCACCGCTTCGAGCTGCTCGCCCTCGACGGCCACACCGACGCCGATCTCGCCATCCTCGACCGCAGCACCGGCGTGCTGTTCGCGGGCGATCTGGTCTTCCACGACCGCGCCCCCACCACGCCCCACGCCCGGCTCGACGCCTGGCAGGCGGCCCTCGCCCGCCTCGAGGCCCTGCCCTTCACCCGCCTCGTCCCCGGCCACGGCCCGGTGGCCAGCGACGCCGCCCCCATCCGCCAGACCCGCGCCTGGCTGCGGTGGCTGGACGACACCCTGCGGCAAGCCGCCGAAGCCGGCCTCGACATGACCGAAGTGCTGGCCCAGCCCCTGCCGCCCGAGCACCGCCGGCTGGCCGTCTCCGAAGCCGAATACCGCCGCTCCGCCGGCCAGCTCTACCCCGCCTACGAACAACGCGCCCTCGAAGGCAGCGGAAAGGCCACCCGATGAACGCCGGCCCCACCCTCGCCCCGCCCTGGCCCGAGCTGCCCGCGCCGCGCCTGGGGCCCCAGTTCAAGCTCGCCATCGCCGCCTCCGTCGGGGTGCACCTGCTGGCGCTCGCGTGGCAACACGATCTCCTTCCCCGACTGAACGACACCCCGCCCACCCTGAACGTGGTGCTCCGCGCCCCGGCACCGGTCGCCCTGCCCACGCCGGTGCCCCAGCCGGTGGCCCGCGTCGAGCCGGTCGAAGCGCCCGCCCCACGGATCGCCCGCCCAGCCAAGGCCGAGCCCAACCCTGCTCCGCGTCCGGCGCCGGTCATCGCCCGCGCCGCCTCGCCCGAGGTACCCGCGATCCGCGCCGAAGCCCCGCGGCCTGCCCCGGTGGTCACGCCGGCAGTCAGCGCCCCCGCGCCGGTGGCTGCCGAAGCCGCCCCACCCCGCGCGGCCGCCCCGGTCGTCGCCCATGCCGAGCCCCCCCCGGCGGCAGCCGTCCACGTTGCCCCCGCCGCCGACGAGCCCGTCGACCCCGCCCTCCTCGAACGCTACGGCCGCAACCTCTCCAGCCTGTTCGCCCGCCAGCAGAACTACCCGCGTCTGGCCGCCCTGCGCGGCTGGGAGGGCGAGGTGCAGGTGCGCATCACCATCGCCCGCAAGGGCACCATCGTCGCCACCCAGGTCGTCCGCTCCAGCGGCTTCGAGGTGCTCGACCAGAACGCCGTGCAGCTGGTCACCGCCGCCAGCCCGCTGCCGCGCCCGCCCGAGAACCTCCAGAATCGCGAGTTCCAGGTGATCGTGCCGGTGCACTACAAGCTGGAGAAATCCTCGTGAGCGACCTCTCCACCGCCCTCACCCCCAACGCCGGCTGGCAGGCCCGCCGCGGCCCGCGCCCCATGTCCCTGCGCCTGCGCCTGAGCCTCGTGCTCACCGCGCTGGCCGCCGCCCTGGTGCTGGCCGGCGCCGCCCTGTGGGTGCGCGACGCGCGCATCGCCATCGCCGAAGAGGTCACCGCCGCCAACCGGGTGGCCGCCCAGTGGCTCGGCGCCGCCGCCCTGGGCGCCAGCGAAGGCGACCCGGCCTGGAGCGAGAGCCGGCTGATCGCCCACCTCGCCGCCGTCGGCCGCATCCGCGCCCACCACCTCGAAGCCCGCGACCCCGCCGGCAGCGCCGTGTACCGCTCGCCCCCCTCCGCCTACAAGGCCGGCCGCGACGCGCCGGCGTGGTTCGCCCAGTGGCTCGGGCCCGAGCTGCCCACCCTCCAGCTCGCCGCCGGGCGCCTCACCCTGTCCCTCCAGCCCGACCCCTCCCGCGCCCTGGTGGACCTGTGGGACGACCTCGCCGCCGCCGCCGGCCGCGCCCTGCTGGCCCTGGCCGGGCTGTTCGCCGGCTGCTGGCTGGCCCTCGACCGGGCCCTGCGCCCCCTGGGCAGCGTGATGGCCGCCCTCGACCGCGCCGGCCAGGGCCGCTTCGACACCCGCCTGCCCGAAGCCGGGCCGGCCGAACTGGTGCGTCTGGCACAGGCCTTCAACGGCATGGCCGGCCGGCTCGACCAGGCGGTGGCCGAAAACGTCCGCCTCACCCAGCAGCAGGCCGTGGCCCGCACCGTCACCGACCGCCTGGAGGCCGACCGCCGTGCCATCGCCCGCGAGCTGCACGACGAGCTGGGCCAGAGCATCACCGCCGTGGCCGCCCTGGCCGGCGCCATCGTCCAGCGCTGCGCCGACAACCCCGCCGTCAGCCAGAGCGCCGAGGTGATCCGCGACGTCGCCTCGCGGATGCACGACGACGTGCGCGCCCTGCTCACCCGCCTGCGCCCACCCGCCCCCGGCCACGACGAGGAAACCCTCGCCGACGCCGTGCGCAGCTACCTCGCCGCCTGGCAGAGCCGCCACCCCGACATCGAACTGTCGTCCGAACTCTTCGCCGGCCCCTACCCCCTGCCCGACGACATCACCCTCACCGCCCTCCGGGTGGTGCAGGAATCGTGCACCAACATCGTCCGCCACGCCCAGGCCCGGCACGCCCGGGTGCGCCTGCTGCGCGAGGCCGACGGCCTGCTGGTGGAAGTCTCCGACGACGGCCGCGGCATCGAACCCGCCCCCGGTCAGGCCGGCTTCGGGCTCACCGGCATGCGCGAGCGGGTCGCCGCCGTCGCCGGCCAGCTCGACATCTCCAGCCCCCACGGCGGCGGCACCCGCATCCGCGCCCGCCTGCCCCTGCCGCCCGTCGCCCTCGCCGCCGCCCCCCACCCGGAGCCCGCCCAGCCATGAAGCTCGACACCCTCACCGTCATCCTCGCCGACGACCACGCCATCGTGCGGATGGGCTTCCGGCTGCTCCTCGAAGGGGTCGGCGCCCGGGTGCTGGCCGAAGCCGACAGCGGCGAGGCCGCCCAGCGCCTGTTCGCCGAGCACGCCCCCGACGTGCTGGTGATGGATCTCTCGATGCCCGGCTGCGGCGGCCTGTCGGCCCTGGAGCGCATCCTCGCCCGCGCCCCCGGCGCCCGGGTGCTGATCGCCTCCGCCCACGCCGACGCCCTCACCGCCGAACGCGCCCTCAAGGCCGGCGCCGCCGGCTACCTGTGCAAGCGCAGCCCGCCCGACGAACTGCTCCGCGCGGTAGGCCTGGTGGCCGCCGGCCAGGCCTACATCGACCCCGAGATTGCCGCCGTGCTGCGCCGCGCCGACCGCCCCGAACACCCGGCCGAAGCCCTCACCGACAAGGAATTCCACGTCTTCCTGCAGCTCGCCCAGGGCCGCTCGGTGGCCGAAGTGGCCGACACCTTCCACCTCAGCCCCAACACCGTGGGCACCCACCTGTACCGCATCAAGCAGAAGCTCGGCATCCAGAACATGGCCGAGCTGGCGATGGCCGCCGTGCGCGCCGGCCTGATCGAAGTCTGACCACGCAGCCCCCCACCCCCGGAGACAACATGAATAAAAAGGCATCCCTCTTCGTCGCCATCCTCGCCCTCAGCGCCGCCCTGCCGGCCGCCGCGGGCAACACGCTCAAGGTCGAGGAGCGCATCGACATCGCCGCCCCGCCCGCCAAGGTGTGGGCGGCCGTGCGCGACTTCGGCAACCTGGGCTGGCACCCGGCCGTCGCCACCACCACCCTCGACAAGGGCGAAAAGGACAAGCGCGGCGCCGTGCGCACCATCGTCACCAAAGACGGCGCCAAGCTGGTCGAAGCGCTGATGAACCACCGCGACTCCGAGCGCATGCTGAAGTACCGCATCGTCGACTCGCCCCTGCCGGTGAGCGGCTACGTCTCCACCCTCCAGGTCAGGTCGGCCAAGGGCGGCAGCCGGGTCGAATGGTCGTCCAGCTTCAAGGCCAAGGGCGCCGACGCCGCCACCGCCAAGAACGCCGTGCGCGGCATCTACACCAGCGGCCTGGGCGCCCTCAAGCAGCAGCTCGAAGCCCAGTAAGCCCCGCCCGCGCCGATGGCCACCCTCCGCAGCCTGCTGCACCGGGCCGCCACCGGCGCGCTGCTGGGGCTGGCCGCCCTCGCCCTGCCGGCGGCGGCCGGCGAGCTGACCCACGACCAGCTCGCCCGGCGCATCCAGCCGCCGCTGCACGTGGGCGACAAGCTCCACGACATCCCCGCCTGGCCGATCTCCAGCGAACTGGAGCCCGACGCCGGCCCCGTCGCCTACGCCTTCGAATCCATCGACCTCGCGCCCATTCCGGGCTTCGAGGGCACGCCGATCAACCTGCTCGTCACCATCGACCGGCGCGGCAACTTCCTGGGCGTCGAGCTGATCCGCCAGCACGAGCCGGTCTTCCTCTCGGGCCTGGGCGAGGAGCCCCTGAAGGATTTCCTGCGCCAGTACGAAGGCCGGAGCCTGAAGCAAGCGATCACCGTCTCCAGCCTCTACGGCAACGCCCGCGCCGGCGCCGACAGCAACCGGGTGGTGCTGGACGGGGTGAGCAAGGCCACCGCCTCGGTGCGCATCGTCAACCAGAGCGTGCTCACCGCCGCCCTGGCCGTGGCCCGCGCCCGGCTGGGCTTTGCGGCGCCGGCCGACAAGGCCCCGCCGGCCGAAGTGCGGCCCGACGCGTTCGCGCCCCGCAGCTTCGCCCAACTGGTGGAGAGCGGCGCCATCGGGCGGCTGCACCTCAGCCACGCCGACGTGGAGCGGCGCTTTGCCGGCAGCGAAGGCGCCGGGGTCGACCCCGAAGCGCTGGCCCGGCCCGACGCCACCTTCGTCGACCTCTACGTGGCCTACCTCAACGCCCCCACCATCGGCCGGGCGATCCTCGGCGACGCCGGCCACGCCGACCTGATGCGCCGGCTGGAGCCCGGCCAGCACGCCTGGTGGGTGGCCAGCAGCGGTCGCGACGCCTTTGTCGACGACGCCTTCACCCGCGGCACCGTGCCGCCGCGCCTCGCCTTCAGCCAGGACGGCGGGCCGGTGGAGCTGCGCGACCTGGACCTCGCCCCCGCCCCGCCCGCCGGCGCCCCGCCCCTCAACGCCGCGCTGGTGCTGCGGGTGCCGCCCATGTCGGGCATCGACCCGGCCAGCCCGGTGCGCTTCGAGCTGACGCTGACCCGCGCCAAGGGCTCGATGCTGCCGGTCGTCACCCAACGCAGCGCGGTGCTCGACTACCAGCCGCCGGCCAACCTCTTCCACCGCCCGCCCGCGCCCCTGCCCGACTGGCTGATCGCCTGGAAGGATCGCGCCAGCGAACTCGCGGCGATCGGCGCGGCGCTGCTCGTCCTCTCCGTCGTGCTCGCCCGGCCGCGCTGGATGTCGGTGTCAGCCAGCCGGCTGCGGGCCTTCCGGCTGGGCTTCCTGGCCTTCACCCTCGGCTATCTGGGCTGGTACGCCCAGGGGCAGCTTTCCATCGTGCAGATCACCGGCGCGGTCAAGTCGCTGGCGGCCGGCGCCGGGCTCAAGAGTTTTCTGTACGACCCGGTGAGCCTGCTCCTCATCGCCTTCACGCTGGTGAGCTTCGCGGTGTGGGGCCGGGGCACCTTCTGCGGCTGGCTGTGCCCCTTTGGCGCGCTGCAGGAGTTCGCCGCCCACCTCGCCCGCCTGCTGCGCCTGCCCGAGCGCCGGCTGCCCGCCCGGCTGGGCGACCTGCTCGAGAAAAGCCGCTACGCCGTGCTCGCCGCCCTGGTGGCCGCCGCCGCCTTCGCCCCCCAGCTGGCCGAAAAGGGCGTCGAGATCGAACCCTTCAAGACCGCCATCACCGTGGGCTTCGACCGGAGCGCGCCCTTCGTGGCCTGGGCGGTGCTGCTGCTCATTATGGGCGGCATCTACTACAAGTTCTTCTGCCGCTACCTGTGCCCGCTGGGCGCGGCGATGACCCTCGGCGGCACGCTGCGCCTCCTCGACTGGCTGCCCCGCCGCGCCGAATGCGGCCAGCCCTGCCAGACCTGCCGCCACCGCTGCGCCTACGACGCCATCGAAAAATCCGGCGCCATCCGCTACGACCGTTGCTTCCAGTGCCTCGACTGCGTGGGCATCTACCACGACGAGCACCGCTGCGCGCCGATCGTGCTGTACCGCAAGCGCGCGGCCCGGCAGCGCTGACCGGCCCCCGCGCCGCGCTGGGCGCCGGCCCGAAAACGGGCTACATTAGCCGACTCTGATTTTCGCCCCCCGAACGCCCCGATGTCCCTCGCCCTGAGCCTGCTTGCCGCGGGCGCGTTCGTCGCCTTCCTGTTTCCCCGCCTCGTGCGGCGGGGGCTCGCCGCGCCCCGCATCCCCGAAACGGGTCGGCCGGCGGGTATCCCGTGGCGCACCGTGCGCATCCCCACCGCCCGCGGCAAGACGCTCCACGCCTGGTTCATCCCCCCGCGCGGGGCCACGCCCGCCCCCGCGGTGGCCGTGCTGCACGGCTGGGGCGGCAACGCGGAGACCCTGCTGCCGCTGGCCCGCCCGCTCCATCTGGCTGGCCACGGGCTGCTCTTCTTCGACGCGCGCTGCCACGGCAACAGCGACGACGACGACTTCGCCTCCCTGCCGCGCTTTGCCGAAGACCTGGAGCACGCCCTCGACTGGCTTGCCCGGCAGCCGCAGGTGGACGCCCGGCGCCTGGGCGTCGTCGGCCACTCGGTCGGCGCGGCGGCGGCCCTGCTCGTCGCGGCGCGCCGGCCCGGCCTTGGCGCCGTCGTCAGCCTGGCGGCCTTTGCCCACCCGGCGCGGATGATGGAACGCTGGCTCGACGGCAAGGGCATCCCCCGCTGGCCCCTCGGGCAGCTGATCCTGTGGTACGTGCAGCGCACCATCGGCCATCGCTTCGACGACATTGCGCCCTGCCACACCATCCGGCAGGTGCGCTGCCCGGTGCTGATCGCCCACGGCAGCGACGACGCCACGGTGCCGGTGGCCGAAGCGCGGGAGATTCACGCCAACCGCGCCCACGACAGGGTCGAGCTGCGCATCCTGACGGGCGGTCACGACGACTGCCAGGATCTCGACCGGGTACTGGCCGATCTGGCCCGCTTCCTCGACAGCAGCCTTGGCCCCGGCGGCGACCCCAAAGAAAACGCCCCGCGAACCGGCGGGGCGTTGGGTGCTGCGTGCTCGCGCGGGGCGCCGATGCGCCCTGCGCCGCGGTAGGGCTCAGCGGGCCGGCACCATCACCTCGGCTTCGCCTTCGACGACCACCTTGCCGCGCACGGTGCAGACGGTGTCGAACTTGGCCTTGCGCTTCTCGGGGGTGAGTTCCTTGACGGTGCAGCGGGCCACCACGGTGTCGCCCACCTTCACCGGCGCCTTGAACTTGAGGTTCTGGGACAGGTAGATCGTGCCCGGCCCCGGCAGACGGGTGCCGAAGACGGTGGAGATGAAGGCGGCCGACAGCATGCCGTGGGCGATGCGACCGCCGAACATGGTGGCGGAGGCCAGCTCTTCGTTCACGTGCATCGGGTTGTCGTCGCCGGAGACGCCGGCAAACATCAGGATGTCGGCTTCGGTCACGGTGCGGGCGTACGCGGCGCTCTGGCCGACGGACAGCTCCTCGAACTTGTAGCCGTAGAACTCTTCGAAGTTGTTGTTCTGCTCGCTCATTGCTGTTCCCTTTTGCATGTTGGTGGTCTGAGACGCATCGCGCTCCGGGGCCGGAACGCTGCCGGCATGAAACGCCTTGGCAGCATACCGCAAAAAGCGTGACGTTTTGGGGGCGGCGCGTTCAGGCTGGCGCCAGCAGCCCCTGCCGCTCGATGAAGGCGATGATCTCGGCCAGCCCCTGGCCGGTCTTGAGGTTGCTGAAGATGAAGGGCCGCTCGCCGCGCATCTTCTTCGCGTCGCGGTCCATCACCTCCAGCGAGGCGCCGACCATCGGCGCGAGGTCGATCTTGTTGATGACCAAGAGGTCGCTCTTGGTGATGCCCGGCCCGCCCTTGCGGGGGATCTTGTCGCCGGCCGACACATCGATCACGTAGAGGGTGAGATCGGACAGCTCCGGCGAGAAGGTGGCCGCCAGGTTGTCGCCGCCGGATTCGACGAAGATCAGCTCCACGTCGGGGAACAGGCGGATCAGGCGGTCCACGGCCTCCAGGTTGATCGACGCGTCCTCGCGGATCGCGGTGTGGGGGCAGCCGCCGGTCTCCACGCCGATGATGCGCTCGGGGGCCAGCGCCTCGTTGCGCACCAGGAACTGGGCGTCCTCGGCGGTGTAGATGTCGTTGGTGACCACGGCGAGGTCGTATTTTTCGCGCAGGGCGCGGCACAGGGCGAGGGTCAGCGCGGTCTTGCCGGAGCCGACGGGGCCGCCGATGCCGACGCGCAGGGGTTGGCCTTTCATGGGCTTCCTTTCGGGTTCGAGGTGTTGTCGGGGGCGCCGGTCACGAGCGGAACAGGCGCGAATACTGGGTTTCGTGGCGGGCGCTGGCGATGGCCAGCCCGGGCTGGAAGTTGGACCAAGCCTCCGGCGCCGCAGCCAGCGCAGCCGCCGCCTGCCCCGGCACCCGCGCCGCCAGATCGGACAACAGGCGCTGGCCGGCGGCCTGCCCCAGGGGCACGGCCTTCACCGCGGCCATCACCATGTTCTCGATCCACGCCCAGGCGTAGCCGGCGAGCGCCGGGTCGGGCTCGACCTGCCAGGCCACCGCCGCCGCGGCCCAGGCCGTGGGGAAGGCCGGATCGTGCACCGCCCGCAGCCGCGCCGCCCACCCGGGCAAGCCGGCAAAGGCCGGCAGATCCACCAGCAGGCGGACCAGCGAGTAGCCCATCTGCACCGTCTCGGCGCGCAGCTCGGAGGTTTCGCGGCTGGCGAGGCACAGGGCGTTGAGTTCGGCCACCCGGCCGTCGTCGCCGGCCGCCCAGGCGTCCATCAAGCGCGCCAGCAGGGGCAGCTCGAAGCCGCCCACCGCGCCGGCGAGGGCGTCGGCGATCCACTCGCCAACCTGGGCTTCGGTCTTGACGAGGCCCGAGTCGATGGCGAACTCCAGCCCTTGCGAATAGGTGTAGGCGCCCACCGGCAGCGTGGGGCTGGTGAGCTGGAGCAGGCGAAGCAGGGCGAGGCTCATCGCGCGCCCATCATGTGTACTGGTGGATTCTGGCTTCGGTCGCCCCGCGCTCCGCGTGGTGGTGGCCGTGGGCGTAGGCGCCGGCTTCGGGCTCGAAGGGGGCGGTGAGGCTGGCGACCTCGGCACCCAGGCCGGTGAGCATGGTCTCCAGCACGTGGTCGGCCTGGATGCGCAGCCAGCCGGCGCCCACCTGCACCGCCACGTGGCGGTTGCCCAGGTGGTAGGCGGCGCGGGCCAGGGCAAAGGCGTCGGCGCAGCGGGCTTCGATCAGCTCTTCCGGCGCCGCGACCACCTCGACGATCCGCCCGTCGGCGGCCTGCAGCCGGTCGCCCCCGCGCAGGATGGTGCCGCGGGGCAGGAACAGGCCGACCTCTTCCCCATCCGCCAGTTGGGTGCGCAGTCGGCTCTTGGTGCGGGCGTCGAAGTTGAGGGTGAGGCGCGCGGTCGGAGCGGCGTCGCCGGTGTAGCGGGTTTCGATCAGCAGCATGGTCAGAAGAGGAAGTAACGTTGGGCCATCGGCAGCACGCTGGCGGGTTCGCAGGTGAGGAGCTGGCCGTCGGCGCGGACCTCGTAGGTTTCGGGGTCGACGCTGATCTCGCCCTGCCAGTCGTTGTGGATCATCGAGGCCTTGGTGACGCTGCGGATGTTTCGCACTGCCTCCAGCGGCTTGACGAGGCCCAGGCCGTCCAGCGCGCCGCTGGCCAGCGACGCCTGGGAGACGAAGGTGAGCGAGGTCTTCAGCCCGCCGGCGAAGGCGCCGAACATGGGCTTGTAATGCACCGGCTGGGGCGTGGGGATGGAGGCGTTGGCGTCGCCCATCGCGGCGGCGGCGATCATCCCGCCCTTGAGGATCAGGCTGGGTTTGACGCCGAAGAAGGCCGGCTTCCAGATCACCAGATCGGCGAGCTTGCCCACCTCGACCGAACCGACCACATGGCCGATGCCGTGGGCGATGGCCGGGTTGATGGTGTATTTGGCGATGTAGCGCTTGGCGCGGAAGTTGTCGCTGCGGGCGGTGTCGTTGCCCAGCGCGCCGCGCTGCACCTTCATCTTGTGGGCCGTCTGCCAGGTGCGGATGACCACCTCGCCCACCCGGCCCATGGCCTGAGAATCGGACGAGAACATCGACAGCGCGCCGATGTCGTGGAGGATGTCTTCGGCGGCGATGGTCTCGCGGCGGATGCGGGATTCGGCGAAGGCCACGTCCTCGGCGATGGCCGGGTCGAGGTGGTGGCACACCATCAGCATGTCCAGGTGCTCGTCGATGGTGTTGATGGTGTAGGGCCGGGTCGGGTTGGTGGAGCTGGGCAGCACGTTGGGCAGGCCGGCCAGCTTGACGATGTCCGGCGCGTGGCCGCCGCCCGCGCCTTCGGTGTGGAAGGTGTGGATGGTGCGGCCCTTGAAGGCGGCGGCGGTGGTTTCGACGAAACCCGATTCGTTGAGGGTGTCGGAGTGGATCGCCACCTGCACGTCCATCTCCTCGGCCACGCTCAGGCAGGCGTCGATGGCGGCGGGCGTGGTGCCCCAGTCCTCGTGGAGCTTGAGGCCGATCACGCCGGCCTCGACCTGTTCGGCGAGCGGCCCCGGCAGGCTGGCGTTGCCCTTGCCCAGGAAGCCCAGGTTCATCGGGAAGGCATCGGCCGCCTGGAGCATGCGGGCGATGTGCCACGGCCCCGGCGTGCAGGTGGTGGCGTAGGTGCCGGTGGCCGGGCCGGTGCCGCCGCCGATCATGGTGGTGACGCCGCTCATCAGCGCCTCTTCGATCTGCTGGGGGCAGATGAAGTGGATGTGGGTGTCGATGCCGCCGGCGGTGACGATCATCCCCTCGCCGGCGATCACCTCGGTGGCGGCGCCGATGGCGATGCTATTTTTGCCATCGAGGCCCGGCTGGATGTCCGGGTTGCCGGCCTTGCCGATGGCGCAGATGCGCCCGTGCTTGATGCCGATGTCGGCCTTGACGATGCCCCAGTGGTCGAGGATGAGCGCGTTGGTGATGACGGTGTCCGCCACCTCGGCGGCAAGACGCTGGCCCTGGCCCATGCCGTCGCGGATCACCTTGCCGCCGCCGAACTTGACCTCCTCGCCGTAGATCGTGAAGTCCTGCTCCACCTCGATCCACAGCTCGGTGTCGGCGAGGCGCACCCGGTCGCCCACGGTGGGGCCGAACATTTCCGCGTAGGCGCGGCGCGAAATCTTTGCCATCAGAGGGCTCCCATCACTTGGCCATTGAAGCCGAACACCTTGCGGTCGCCGGCCAGGGCGACCAGCTCGACGGTGCGGGTCTGGCCGGGCTCGAAGCGCACGGCGGTGCCGGCGGCGATGTTGAGGCGATGGCCCCGGGCCGCGGCGCGGTCGAAGGCGAGCGCGGCGTTGGTCTCGGCAAAGTGGTAGTGGGAGCCCACCTGGATCGGGCGGTCGCCGGTGTTGGCGACGACGAGGGTGAGGGTGGCGCGGCCGACGTTGAGTTCCAACTCACCGTCGAGGGTGTCGATTTCACCGGGGATCATGGTCGCTCCTCAGACGATCGGTTGATGGACGGTGACCAGCTTGGTGCCGTCCGGGAAGGTGGCTTCCACCTGGATCTCGGGGATCATCTCGGCCACACCGTCCATCACGTCGGCGCGGGTGAGCAGCGTGGTGCCGTCGTTCATCAGCTCGGCCACGGTGCGGCCGTCGCGGGCGCCCTCGAGGATGGCGGCGCTGATGTAGGCCACCGCCTCCGGGTAGTTGAGCTTGAGCCCCCGGGCCTTGCGCCGCTCGGCCAGCAGGCCGGCGGTAAAGATCAGGAGCTTGTCTTTCTCGCGGGGGGTCAGTTCCATGATGGGTCGTGGGTAGTAGGAAATGGGTAATGGGGACTCGAGGCTACTGGATCATGGGCGGGGCAACCAGGCTGGAGCAGGCACTGCACGCCCCACTTCCCATTACCCGCTCCCCACTCCCTAAGTCAGCCATATTCGCGGTACCGCCGCTTCGCGGCCTGCCAGCGCCGGGCGGAGCACGGCCCACAGGGCGACGAACCAGGCGCGGGCGGGTTCGGCAGCGGGGCCCAGGTAGCGGGCCACCAGCAGGCCGGGCAGGCGCGTCACGCCGCCCTCGCCCACCGCCGGCTGCACGGCGCGGCAGGCTTCCAGCAGCGCGGTATCGATGCCTTCGGCCGCCACCAGCAGGGTGCCGGTGACCGGCTGGCCGCGCAGGCCCACCGGCGAATCCAGCAGGCGCGAGCCGCCTTCGATGCGGCCTTGTTCGTGCCACAGCAGCCGGCCGTCGCGCTCGATGCGCGAGGCGATGGCGAGGCTGCCGGCGGTAAAGCGTTCGCCCGAGGCGGTGCGCCCCAGGCACAGGATGTCGAGGCCCACGAACACCCCGTCGCCGGCGAGGCGCACGGTGGCGTCGGCGCGGCCACGCACCCGGTCGAAGACGATGGCCTCCTGGGGCAGCCATTCGAGCACGCCGCCCGCGCCGACGCTGAAATCCAGCGTCTGGCGGGCGAGCTGGGCGCCGTCGGGCTGGCGGCTGCGATACCACTTGCCGGCGCCGGGGGTGGTGATGAGCGCCTTCGCGCCCTCCTCCACCTTCACCTGAATCGTCAGCTCATCCCCGCCGGCAATGCCGGCCGGCGGGTGCAGCACCAGCGCGTGGCACACCTCGGGGCCTTCCGGGTAGAGCGCCTTCTGCACGCGCAGCGGGCCTTGGTGGAGGCGATGCACCAGCGCGGTACGGGCGCCGTCGGCAGCAAAGCCGAGTTCGAGCCGGGCGTGCCAGCTGTTCGTCGAACCGGCGGGCACGGCGGGCGGATGGGCGGAGACGGGACAGGGAGCCAGCATGGACGGGAGTTTACGGGAGTTCAGGCGTGGTCGGGCGGTGGCGGCGAGTGGCAAGGGCTTGCGGACAGGCGCCGGAGACTTGCGCACACGTGAATCCTGCTTGCGGGCAAGCGCGGGTTCGTTGCGCGCATGGGATTTCTCCTTGCGCGCAACGTCCGATTGCTCGCGCGCAAGTGATTTTTGCTTGCGCGCGAGGAGCGGACACGTGCGGCCAAGCAAGCACCGCTTGCGCGCGAATCGCCGTCCCTTGCGTGCGAGCGGATTTTGCTTGCACGCGAGCCCGCACCGCTTGCGCGCAACCGTCCGACACTTGCGCCACCCTGTCCATCACACCGACAGCATCTCCCGCACATTGTTGGTGTCCATGTCGGCGCCGGTGCCGCGGCTGATGATTTCGCCCCGCTCCATCAGCAGGTAGTGGTCGGCGAGGGACCGGGCGAAGTCGTAGTACTGCTCCACCAGCAGGATCGCCATCTCGCCGGTTTCGGCAAGCGCCCGGATGGCGCGCTCGATGTCCTTGATGATGGACGGCTGGATGCCTTCGGTGGGCTCGTCGAGGATCAGCAGCGTGGGCCCGGGGGCGAGCGCGCGGCCGATGGCGAGCTGTTGCTGCTGGCCGCCCGACAGGTCGCCGCCGCGGCGCTTCATCATCTGTTTGAGCACCGGGAACATCTCGAAGATGCGCGCGGGCACCTGGGCGCTGGCCGGGCGGGTGGCGAGGCCCATCTGGAGGTTCTCCTCCACCGTGAGGCGCGGGAAGATCTCGCGGCCCTGGGGCACGTAGCCGATGCCGGCGCGCACGCGGTTGTAGCTGGCGGCGCGGGTGATGTCCTGCCCGCCGAGCTGGATGTTGCCGGTGGCGGCGGGCACCAGGCCCATGAGCGTCTTGAGCAGGGTGGTCTTGCCGACGCCGTTACGGCCCAGCAGCGTGGTCACCTTGCCCATCGGCACCTCGAAGCTGAGGTCGCGCAGGATGTGGGAGCCGCCGTAGTACTGGTTGAGGTGGGTGACGGTGAGCATGGGGGTCTCCAGGGGAAGGCCGGAAGCGGGAAGTAGAAAGTGGGGAGTGGGCGGTGTCTGCTGGGCGCTGGGTGGGGCAATCAGGCTGGGGCGGGCGCTGCACGCCCCATTTCCCCTTACCCATTACCTATTCCCCATTACCGCCCGAGATACACGTCGATCACCCGCGGGTCGGCCTGCACGGTGGCGAGGTCGCCTTCGGCGAGCACCGAGCCCTCGCACAGCACCGTGACCTTGCCGCCCAGGGCCTCGACGAAGGCCATGTCGTGCTCGACGACCATCAGCGAGTGCTTGCCCTTGAGGCTGACGAACAGCTCGGCGGTGCGCTCGGTCTCGTCATCGGTCATGCCGGCCAC
Source organism: Zoogloea sp. (assembly GCF_041904905.1). Taxonomy (GTDB): domain Bacteria; phylum Pseudomonadota; class Gammaproteobacteria; order Burkholderiales; family Rhodocyclaceae; genus Zoogloea. The sequence continues at coordinate 23,463 of NZ_JAYRMI010000024.1, forward strand.
GGGTTCGTCCAGGAGCAGCAGCTTCGGGTCCTGCACCAGCAGCATGCCGATCTCCAGCCACTGCTTCTGGCCGTGGGAGAGCAGCCCGGCGGGCCGGTCGGCCTGGTCGGCCAGGCGGATCTGCCGGAGCGTGTCGGCGATCTTGTCCAGGTCGTCGCCGAACAGCCGGGCGAAGAGGCTCTTTCGCACCCGCTTGTCGGTCTTGAGGGCCAGCTCCAGGTTCTCGAACACCGTGTGCTGCTCGAAGATCGTCGGCTTCTGGAACTTGCGGCCGATGCCGGCGTGGGCGATCTGCGGCTCGGTCATCCGGGTCAGGTCGATGGTCTGGCCGAAGAAGGCCTTGCCTGCGTCCGGCCGGGTCTTGCCGGTGATGACGTCCATCATCGTGGTCTTGCCGGCGCCGTTGGGGCCGATGATGCAGCGCAGCTCGCCGGCGTCGATCTGCAGCGACAGCGCGTTGAGGGCGCGGAAGCCGTCGAAGCTCACGGTGATGTCGTCCAGGTACAGGATGACGTTGTGCGACAGATCCAGCTCGCCCGGCTTGAGGACGTGGCCGGTGCTGGCCTCGCCGTCCCAGTGCTCCTGCTGGCCGTCGGCGGGGGCGTTGCGGGAGATTGACGATTCGACTCTCATGCGGAAGCTCCTTTGGCGGCACCGGCGGGCAATTCGGCGGCGGTGGATTCGCTGCTGCGGGCAGCCGGCGCGGCGGGGGTTTCGGGCTTGGCGGGGGCAACGGCCTTCGCCTCGCGGCGGGTCAGCTTGGCCCACAGGCCCACCACGCCCTGGGGCAGGTAGAGGGTGACGAGGATGAACAGCAGGCCCAGGAAGAACAGCCAGTATTCCGGGAAGGTGGTGGTGAACCAGCTCTTCGACAGATTGACGATGGCCGCGCCGAACACCGGCCCGATCAGCGTGCCGCGCCCACCCACCGCCACCCAGATGGCGATCTCGATGGAGTTGGCGACGGACATCTCCGACGGGTTGATGATGCCCACCTGCGGCACGTAGAGCGCGCCGGCCAGGCCGCACAGCATCGCCGACAGCGTCCAGATGAAGAGCTTGTAGTGCAGCGGGTTGTAGCCGATGAACATCACCCGGCTCTCGGCGTCGCGGATGGCGGTGAGCACCTTGCCGAACTTGGACGCGATGAGCACCCGGCCGAGGATCAGCGTGCCCAGCAAGAGCGCCACCGACAGGCCGAACAGCACCAGCCGCGTCTCGGGCGCGGTGATCGAGTAGCCCAGGATGCGCTTGAAGTCGGTGAAGCCGTTGTTGCCGCCAAAGCCCGTCTCGTTGCGGAAGAAGAACAGCATCGCGGCGTAGGTGAGGGCCTGGGTGATGATCGAGAAATACACGCCCTTGATCCGCGAGCGGAAGGCGAAGTAGCCGAAGACCCAGGCGATCGCGCCGGGCACCGCCACCGCCAGGAAGAGCGCCCACAGGAAGTGATCCGAGCCCGTCCAGTACCAGGGCAGTGCCTTCCAGTCGAGGAACACCATGAAGTCCGGCAGGTCGCTCTGGTAGCTGCCCTCGCGGCCGATCTGGCGCATCAGGTACATCCCGAAGCTGTAGCCGCCAAGCGCGAAGAACAGCCCGTGGCCAAGGCTGAGGATGCCGCCGTAGCCCCAGATCAGGTCCATCGCCACCGCCACCACGGCGTAGCACAGGATCTTGCCGATCAGGGTGATGGCGAAGGTGGACACATGCAGCGGATGGCTTTCGGGCAGCATCAGGTGGGCCAAGGGCACCAGCACCCAGGCCACCAGCGCGGCAATCGCCACCGCCAGCCAGCCCTTCGGCCCCAGGCCGGCGATGAGTTTGACGGTTACAGGCGTACGCATGGCGCCCTCCTTAGTTCTCGACGAAGCGGCCCTTGAGGGCAAACAGCCCCTGCGGACGCTTCTGGATGAAGACGATAATGAAGACCAGCACCAGGATCTTGGCGATCACCGCACCGGCCCAGCCTTCGAGGAACTTGCTCACCACGCCCAGCCCCAGCGCCGCCCACACCGCGCCGGCCAGCTGGCCCACGCCGCCGAGCACGACGACCATGAAGGAATCGACGATGTAGCCGGTGCCCATGTCGGGGCCCACGTTGGCAATCTGCGACAGGGCCACCCCGCCCAGCCCGGCGATGCCGGAGCCGATGCCGAAGGCCAGGGTGTCGATGCGCGCGGTGGGCACACCCACGCAGCCGGCCATCGGGCGGTTCTGGGTGACGGCGCGGACGAACATCCCCAGGCGGGTCTTGTTCATCATCAGCCACACCAAGAGCAGCACGAAACCCGAGAAGGCCACGATGACCAGCCGGTTCCAGGGCAGCGCCAGGTTTTCGGCGATCTGCACGCCGCCCGACATCCACACCGGGTTGGCGACTTCCACGTTCTGGGCGCCAAACAGCAGGCGCGCGGCCTGGATCAGCACCAGCGACAGGCCCCAGGTGGCGAGCAGGGTTTCCAGCGGGCGGCCATAGAGGTGGCGGATCACCGTGCGCTCCATGGCCATGCCCACCAGGGCCGCCACGAAGAAGGCCACCGGCACCGCGGCCACCAGGTAGTAATCGACCAAGCCCGGAAACTGCGCGCGGAACAGGGTCTGCATGGCGTAGGCCGAGTAGGCGCCGATCATCAGCAGCTCGCCGTGAGCCATGTTGATGACGCCCATCACCCCGTAGGTGATCGCCAGGCCCAGCGCCGCCAGCAGCAGGATCGAGCCCAGCGACACGCCGGTGAAGAGCTGGCCGGCGGTCTCGCTCCAGGCAAGCCGGCCTTCGATGGACTTGATCGCGGTCTGGGCGGCGTAGCGCACCTTGTCGTCGGGCTCTGCGTAGGCGTCGCCCTGCTTCTCGATGAGCGGCAGGAGCAGCGCCTTCACCGCCGGGCTTGACGATTCGCCCAGGGTCTGCACCGCGGCCAGCCGCGCCGCGGCGTCGGGGCTGGCGAGGCTGGCCTGGGCGTGGAGCTGGGCGAGGATGGTCTTGATCTCGCCGTCGGCTTCCGCCTTCACGGCCTTGTCGAGGATGGGCAGCAGCGCAGCGCCGTCGCCCATGTCGGCGAGCAGCAGCTTGGCGGCGGCGAGGCGTTCGGCGCGGTCGGCCGAGAACAGACGCAGCGCCGCGAGGGCGCCATCCACCTGCTGACGCAGGGCGTTGTTGAGGCCGATGGATTCGGGCTTGGCCGGGGCCGGCTTGATCGCCGCGCCGCTGGCAGCATCCAGCACCTGCCCGTCGGCCACGATCACCACCCGCGCGCCGGACACCGCCAGGGCGTCGTCGGAGAGGGCCTTGAGCACCCGCGCGGCGTCGCCGTCGCCGGCGGCGGCGAGCTGGGCGATGGCGGCCTGCTTCGCGTCGAAGTCATCCGACGCGAGGCCTGTCAGCAGCGCCGGGTCGAGGTCGGCGCGGGCGCCGGTGGCGCACAGGCCGAGCACCAGGCCCAGGGAGAGGAGGAAACGTCTCATGAGAACTTTCCTTGCAGGTCGGGCCGGGGCCCGACAACGATGGACATGGATCTGCGCAAGGGCGTCGGGCGTGTGCCCGACCTGCAGGGTCCGACCGCAGATGCAACTGCAAAAAGGGCCGGCTCCGGGCACGGAGCCGGCCCTTGAGGCGTACGCTTACAGCTTCTGCTTGCCTTCGTTACCCGGGATGAACGGGCTCCACGGCTGGGCGCGGATCGGGCCCTTGGTCTTCCACACCACGTTGAACTGGCCGTCGGCCTTGATCTCGCCGATGAAGACCGGCTTGTGCAGGTGATGGTTGGTCTCGTCCATCTTGAGGGTGAAGCCCGACGGGGCGTTGAAGGTCTGGCCGGCCATCGCGGCGATCACCTTGTCGGTGTCGGTGCTCTTGGCCTTCTCGACCGCCTGCGCCCACATGTGGATGCCCACGTAGGTGGCTTCCATCGGGTCGTTGGTGACCACGGTGTCGGCCTTGGGCAGCTTGGCCTTCTTGGCCCAGTCGCGGTACATCTTGATGAACTTGTCGTTCTCGGGGTTCTTCACCGACATGAAGTAGTTCCAGGCGGCCAGGTGGCCCACCAGCGGCTTGGCATCGACGCCGCGCAGTTCCTCTTCGCCCACCGAGAAGGCCACCACCGGCACGTCCTTGGCCTTCAGCCCGGCGTTGCCCAGCTCCTTGTAGAAGGGCACGTTGGAGTCGCCGTTGATCGTCGAGATCACCGCCGTCTTCTTGCCCTCGGCCGCGAACTTCTTGATCTTGGCGATGATGGTCTGGTAATCCGAATGGCCGAAGGGGGTGTACTCCTCCATGATGTCGGCCTCGGCCACGCCCTTGCTCTTCAGGAAGGCGCGCAGGATCTTGTTGGTGGTGCGCGGGTACACATAATCGGTGCCCAGCAGCACGAAGCGCTTGGCGGAGCCGCCTTCCTTGCTCATCAGGTATTCCACCGCCGGGATGGCCTGCTGGTTGGGCGCGGCGCCGGTGTAGAAGACGTTCTTCTCGAGTTCCTCGCCCTCGTACTGCACCGGGTAGAACAGCAGGCCGTTGAGTTCCTTGTACACCGGCAGCACCGACTTGCGGGACACCGAAGTCCAGCAGCCGAAGGTCACCGCCACCTTGTCCTGGGACAGCAGCTGGCGGGCCTTCTCGGCGAACTTCGGCCAGTCGGAGGCCGGGTCCACCACCACCGGCTCGAGCTTCTTGCCCAGCACGCCGCCCTTGGCGTTGATCTCCTCGATGGTCATCAACGCGGTTTCCTTCAGCGCGGTCTCGGAGATGGCCATCGTGCCCGACAGGGAGTGGAGAATCCCCACCTTGATGGTGTCGGCGGCGTAGGCGGTGGAAGACAGGGCGCCGATGGCGGCGATGGAGGCGGAGAGAACGGCGGCCTTGAGGAAGGTGCGGCGGTTTTGCATCTTGGGCTCCTTGCGTGGTTGGCTGGATTTCATGCGGTGCAGCAATGGAGTGCAGGTTACGGAGCCCGCCCGCCCGCCGGAATACGCAGGATTGCGTAGGTCACCCGCTGGGCTAGAATCGATCAGCCTCCCTTTTCCGAATTGCCTGCAGCCATGTTTCCCGCTCCCCGCCCGATCTATCCCGTCGCCGGCATCCGCGCCATCGAAACCCTCGCCCTGCCCGGCGCCGTTCCGCCCCTGATGGAGCGCGCCGGCGAGGCCGCCGCCCGCCTCGCACTGCTCCTCGTGCAAGGCCCGGCCCGGGTGCTGGTGGCCTGCGGGCCCGGCAACAACGGCGGCGACGGCTTCGTGCTGGCGCGTCACCTGCACTGCGCCGGGCTGGCGGTGAGTGTCGCCTTCGCCGGCGATCCCGCCCACCTGCCCGACGACGCCCGCGCCGCCCACGCCGCATGGCTCGCCGGCGGCGGCACCACCCAGCCCGACCTGCCCGCCCCGCCGCCCGAAGGCTGGGCGCTGGTGGCAGACGCCCTCTTCGGCATCGGCCTGCAGCGCCCGCTGGAAGGCCGCTACGCCGGCTGGATCGACACCCTCAACGCCCAGCCCTGCCCGCGCCTCGCCATCGACATCCCCAGCGGCCTCGACGCCGACACCGGTCGCCGCCTCGGCCACTGCTTCGAGGCCACCCACACGATCACCTTCATCGCCCTCAAGCCCGGCCTGCTCACCCTCGACGGCCCCGACCAGTGCGGCGAGATCCACCTGGCGCCCATCGACCTCGACGCCGAAACCCTGGTGCCCGCCCCTGGGCGCGAGATCACCCCCGCCCTCTTCGCCGACCGGCTCACCCCCCGACGCGCCAACAGCCACAAAGGCAGCTACGGCGACGCCGCGCTGGTGGGCGGCGCACCGGGCATGGTGGGCGCCGCGGTGCTGGCCGGCCGCGCCGCCATCCACCTGGGCGCCGGCCGGGTGCTGCTGGGCCTGCTCGACCCCGCCGCCCTCACCGTGGACATCCTGCGCCCAGAGCTGATGTTCCGCCCCCCCGCCCAACTCCTGGCCGACCCAGCCATGAGCGCCGTCGCCGTCGGCCCCGGCCTCGGCCAATCCGACGCCGCCCGGGCCCTCGTTGCCACCGCCATCGGCCTCGACAAACCCCTGGTGCTCGACGCCGACGCCCTCAACCTCGTCGCCACCGACCCGGCCCTGCAGGGCGCCCTCGCCGCCCGCCGCTGCCCGACGCTGCTCACCCCCCATCCGGCCGAAGCCGCCCGCCTGCTCGGCTGCAGCACGCCGGACATCCAGCGCGACCGCGTGGCCGCCGCAACCGCCATCGCCCGGCGTACGGGCGCCTGGCTCGTGCTCAAGGGCTGCGGCAGCGTCGTCGCCAACCCCGACGGCGCCTGGTGGATCAACACCAGCGGCTCCCCGGCCATGGCCACCGCCGGTATGGGCGACGTGCTCACCGGCCTTCTCACCGCCCTCCTCGCCCGCGGCTGGCCCGCTGGCGACGCCATGCTGGCCGCCGTGCACCTCCACGGCCGCGCCGCCGACCGCCTCTGTGCCGCCCAATCCATCGACAGCGGCCTGCTCGCCGACGACATCGCCCCGTCCGCCCGCGCCTGTTTCAACGCATGGGTCCGCGCGGGTTCTGGCGAGACGGCCTGAACGCCGAAAACGGTTTACTCGCAACACTGATTGTTTCAACCACAACAAAGACGATTCAACCCAACTCCGCACCGAACAAAATGCGAAAAAGGCCTTGACTACCTCCCTCTGCGTTCCTATAATGCGCGCTCTCACTCACCGGGCGGTTAACTCAGCGGTAGAGTGCCACCTTCACACGGTGGAAGCCACTGGTTCGATCCCAGTACCGCCCACCAGATTCCAGCAAGAAGGCCACGCAATCGCGTGGCCTTCTTGCTTTGCACGCCCCCTTCACTCGGGAGACAAAGCGATGATCAACGTTGGCGAGCAGCTCGTCGCATCCTATCTGCAGTACATCCGGGGGTGCAATTTCATCCAGACCAACCTCTACACCGTCGAGTCCCACGGCGAGATCGACGTGATCGGCATCAACCTGGAGGAGCGAAAGGTCTACGTGGCCGAGGTGGCGATCCACCTGACCACCGGACTGCAGTACGTCAAGGACCGGCGGCCCAACAATGTCCAGAAGCTGACCGACAAGTTCTCCCGGGACATCGAGTACGCCAACCGCTACTTCGGCGACTACGACCGCCACTTCATGCTCTGGAGCCCCGTCGTCAAGGGCGGCAACCGTGCGCCCGAATACCACCAACTGCAGCACGTGGCCGAAATCGGCGAGCGCATCCGGGCGCGCCACGGCGTCGACGTCGATTTCGTCATCAACGAGCGCTTCCTCGCCTGCATCGACGAGATGCGGCGCTACGCCCGGAAAGCCACCGCCGACATCAAGTGCCCGGTGATGCGCCTGTTCCAGATCGAGGAATGGCTCGGGCGCCACGTCGCCCGGGCCGACACCGCCAGCACATCGACCGACTGAACCACCACCAACCGACGCGCAAAAAAATCGGGCGCCGCAGCGCCCGATCTTCAAACGGTTGAGCCGAAAGACTTACTCGGCCTTCTCGTTCAGCAGCGCCTTCATGGACAGGCGCACGCGACCCTTCTCGTCGGTCTCGAGCACCTTCACGCGCACGACCTGACCTTCCTTGAGGTAGTCGGACACGGCGTTCACGCGCTCGTTGGCGATCTGGGAGACGTGCAGCAGGCCATCGCGACCCGGCATGATGTTGATGATCGCGCCGAAGTCGAGGATGCGGACGACCGGGCCTTCGTAGACCTTGCCCACTTCCACCTCGGCGGTGATCTCTTCGATGCGACGCTTGGCCTCCTGGGCACCTTCGGCGCTCACGGAGGAGATCGTCACGTTGCCGTCGTCGGTGATCTCGATGACGGTGCCGGTCTCTTCCTGCAGACCACGGATCACCGCGCCACCCTTGCCGATCACGTCGCGGATCTTCTCCGGGTTGATCTTCAGGGTAATCATGCGCGGCGCGAAGGTGGACACTTCGCCACGGGCTTCGCCGAGCGCCGACTTCATCAGGCCCAGAATGTGCATGCGGCCTTCCTTGGCCTGAGCCAGGGCAACCTGCATGATCTCCTTGGTGATGCCGAGGATCTTAATGTCCATCTGCAGGGCGGTGACGCCCTTGTCGGTGCCGGCCACCTTGAAGTCCATGTCGCCCAGGTGATCTTCATCGCCCAGGATGTCGGTCAGCACGGCAAAACGGCCACCGTCCTTGATGAGGCCCATGGCGATACCGGCCACCGGCGCCGACAGCGGCACACCCGCGTCCATCATCGCCAGCGAGCCGCCGCAGACGGACGCCATCGAGCTGGAGCCGTTGGATTCGGTGATCTCGGAGACCACGCGAACGGTGTAGGAGAACGCTTCCTTGCCCGGCAGCACGCCAGCCAGGGCGCGCTTGGCCAGACGACCGTGGCCGATCTCGCGACGCTTGGGCGAGCCGAAGCGGCCGCACTCGCCAGTGGAGAACGGGGGAAAGTTGTAGTGCAGCATGAAGCGCTCACGGTACTCGCCGGCGACCGCGTCGATGATCTGCTCGTCGCGGCCGGTGCCGAGGGTGGTGACCACCAGCGCCTGGGTTTCGCCACGGGTGAACAGGGCGGAACCATGGGTGCGCGGCAGCACGCCGACCCGGATGTCGATCGGGCGCACGGTGCGGGTATCGCGGCCGTCGATACGCGGCTCGCCGGACAGGATGCGGCCACGCACCACCTGCGATTCCAGATCGAAGATGATGTTGTTGACGGTGTTGTTGTCGTACTCGCGACCTTCGGCGGTCAGCGCGGCATGCACTTCGTCGCCGATGGCCTTGAGCTGCTGCGAGCGCTCCTGCTTGGCGGTGATGCGGAAGGCAGCCTCGATCTTGGCACCGGCGATCTCGGTGACGCGGGCGATCAGGGCCTCGTCCTTGGCCGGCGGCTGCCAGTCCCACTCGGGCTTGCCGGCAACTTCGACGAGTTCGTTGATGGCGTTGATGGCAGCCTGCATCTGGGTGTGGCCGAACACCACACCGCCCAGCATCACGTCTTCGGGCAGTTCGAGGGCTTCGGATTCCACCATCAGCACGGCGGTTTCGGTGCCGGCGACCACCAGGTTCATCTGGCTGGTCTGCAGCTGAGTGGCGGTCGGGTTGAGGATGTACTCACCGTTAGCGTAGCCCACACGACAGGCGCCGATCGGGCCGGCAAACGGGATCCCGGCGATCGCCAGGGCAGCGGAGGCACCGATCATCGCCGGGATGTCGGCATCGACTTCCGGGTTCAGGGACACGACCTGGACGATGACCTGGACTTCGTTGTAGAAGCCATCCGGGAAGAGCGGGCGGATCGGGCGGTCGATCAGGCGGGAGGTCAGCGTCTCCTTCTCGGTCGGACGGCCTTCGCGCTTGAAGAACCCACCGGGGATGCGGCCGGCGGCATAGAACTTTTCGACGTAGTCGACGGTGAGCGGGAAGAAATCCTGGCCCGGCTTGGCATTCTTGGCGGCCACCACGGTCGCCAGCACCACGGTGTCGTCAACATTGACGAGCACGGCACCGTGGGCCTGACGAGCGATCTCGCCGGTTTCCAGGGTGACGGTGTGGGAGCCGTAGGTAAAACTCTTCTTGATTGCGGTAGGCAAGGGATGTCCTTTCATTCAATCGGCTGGCGGCAAACCACAACCGCACGCGTAGCCGAGGTAAAAGCGCCGTTTTTCTCTGGCGCACAGATATGACAAAGCCGGCGAAGCCACACGGACTTACACCGGCTGTGCCCATGACCAGCCCTGCGCGATTGGCAGGATTGTCATGTTCGGTAACGAAGCTACTTCTATCCGCTTACTTGCGCAGGCCGAGACGGGAGATCAGCTCGCGATAGCTGTCGACGTTCTTGCGCTTCAGGTAGTCGAGGAGCTTGCGACGCTGGCTCACCATCATCAGCAGGCCGCGACGGGAGTGGTGGTCCTTGACGTTAACCTTGAAGTGGCCGGTCAGATCGTTGATGCGGGCGGTAAGCAGAGCGACTTGCACTTCCGGAGAACCGGTATCGCCCTTGGCGCGCTGGTAGTCGCCAACGATTTGCGCTTTTTGTTCAGTGGAGATTGCCATTGTTTAACTCGGTTAGTTGTAGCCTTGCGAAGCGCGCGATTATACCAAGCACGCGCGCGATTACTCAAGACATTTCATTGATTTCCGGTGGCCATCAGACGCGTGGGCTCCAGCAGCCCGCCTTCGGCGAGGGTCCCCACGCCCAGGAAACGCGTGCCGTCGTAGGCGCGGAACATCGCGCCGACCACCCCGTCGATCCCCGCCGCCGACTGGCCGTGGGTGAAGCTGCGGGTCTGGCTTTCGTCGAGGGCAACCTGCGGCAGGTGGGCCAGCAGCGCATCGACCGGCGCCAGCCACGACTCACGCGCCTCGGCCGGGAGCGCCTCGAAGGCGGCCAGTGTGACGCTGCCGTTCAGATCGAACGGCCCGATCCGCGTCCGGCGCAGCGCGGTGAGATGCGCCCCGCAGCCCAGAAAGGCGCCAAGATCGGAGGCCAGCGTGCGCACATAGGTACCCTTGCTGCACTCGACACGCACCACCAGACTGTCACCGTCGCGGGACAGGCACTCGAAGCGACGAATGGAAACCTGCCGTGGCTCACGGGGAATCTCCACCCCCTCGCGGGCGTACTCGTACAGCGCCTTGCCGTGATGCTTGAGCGCCGAATACATGGGCGGCACCTGCTCGATGTCGCCCCGCAGCCGCGCCATCGCTGCCTCCAGCGCGGCGTCGGAGACATCGACCGGACTGCGTGCCAGCACCTCGCCTTCGGCATCGGCGGTGGCGGTGGTCACCCCCAGCAACACCGTCGCCTCGTAGGCCTTGTCGGCGTCGAGGAGGGTCTGGGAGAACTTGGTCGCCTCGCCGAAGGTGAGCGGCAGCAGGCCGGTCGCCATCGGGTCGAGCGTACCGGTGTGGCCACCCTTGGCAGCACTGAGCAGCCAGCGGGCCTTCTGCAGCGCGTTGTTGGAGCTGATGCCGGTCGGCTTGTCGAGAAACAGCACGCCATGCACGGGACGACGCGGCGTGCGGCGCTGGGGAGACTGGGCCAAGCGGGGAATTCCTGAAAAGGCACCGCAGGGAGCGGCACCTGGACACTCAACGGGACGAATCCGGAGTGTCGGTGTCGGGCCTGGCGCCCTCCCCTTCACCCGCGTCATCGGCGTAATGACGATCGGACTCGACAGCCTTGTCGATCAAGGCAGAGATCCGGTTGCCGGTTTCCACCGACGGGTCGTAGACGAAATGCAGCTCGGGCAGCGTGTGGATGCGCACGCGGCGGCCAAGCTCCCGACGCAGGAAGCTGCTGGCCCGACGCAGACCGCGCAGGATCTCGTCGAGGCCCTCCTGGCCGGTCATCGAGGTGAAGAACACCTTCGCGTGGGCGTAGTCCGGCGTGAGTTCCACGTCGGTCAGGGTGATGAAGCCGACGCGGGGGTCCTTCACTTCGAGGCGGATCAGTTCGGCCAGTTCGCGGCGGACTTGCTCCGCCACGCGCTGGCCACGGGAGAACTCCTTGGGCATGGCTTAGAGCGTCCGGGCGACTTCCTGGATTTCGAAGACCTCGAGTTGGTCACCTTCCACCAGATCGTTGAAGTTGCGAACCTGCAGACCGCACTCGTAGCCAAACTTGACTTCCTTGACGTCGTCCTTGAAACGCTTGAGCGATTCGAGTTCGCCGGTGTGAATGACCACGTGGTTACGCAGCACGCGAACCTGGGCGTTGCGCTTGACCAGACCTTCCAGCACATAACAGCCGGCGATGGTGCCCACCTTGGAGATCGTGAAGACCTGACGGACTTCCACCAGGCCCAGCACCTGTTCCCGTTTTTCGGGCGCCAGCATGCCGGACAGTGCGCTCTTCACCTCATCCACGGCGTCGTAGATGATGTTGTAGTAGCGGATATCGACACCGAAGGTCTCGGCCAGCTTGCGGGCATTGGCATCGGCACGGATGTTGAAGCCGATGATGACCGCACCGGAAGCCTGCGCCAGGTTGACGTCGGACTCGCTGATCGCGCCGACACCACCGTGGATGACCTGCACCCGCACTTCCTCGTTGGACAGCTTGACCAGCGACTGGGCCAGCGCCTCCTGGGAGCCCTGCACGTCGGCCTTGATGATGAGCGGCAGCGTCTTGACCTCGCCTTCGCCCATCTGTTCGAACATGCTTTCGAGCTTGGCGGCCTGCTGCTTGGCCAGCTTGACGTCGCGGAACTTGCCTTGACGGAACAGGGCGATTTCACGCGCCTTGCGCTCGTCGGCCAGGGCCACGACTTCGTCACCGGCACCCGGCACTTCGGAAAGACCGAGGATCTCGACCGGGATCGACGGGCCCGCCTCATCGATGGGCTTGCCGTTCTCGTCGAGCATGGCGCGGACACGGCCGAAGGTTGCACCGGCCAGCACCACGTCGCCACGCTTGAGCGTGCCGGACTGGACCAGCAGGGTGGCCACCGGGCCGCGGCCCTTGTCGAGACGGGCTTCGATGATGAGGCCCTTGGCCATGCTTTCGCGCGGGGCAGTGAGTTCGAGCACTTCGGCCTGCAGCAGGATGGCTTCGAGCAGGTCGTCGACGCCGGTACCGGTCTTGGCGGACACTTCCACGAACATGGTTTCGCCGCCGTAGGCTTCCGGCACCACGCCTTCGGCGATCAGTTCCTGGCGCACGCGCTCGGGGTTGGCACCCGGCTTGTCGATCTTGTTGACCGCCACGATCAGGGGCACTTCGGCCGCCTTGGCGTGGTGGATGGCTTCCTTGGTCTGGGGCATCACGCCGTCGTCGGCTGCAACCACCAGCACGACAAGGTCGGTGGCCTTGGCACCACGGGCACGCATGGCGGTGAACGCCTCGTGACCCGGCGTATCGAGGAAGGTGACCATGCCACGCTCGGTTTCCACGTGGTAGGCGCCGATGTGCTGAGTGATGCCGCCGGCCTCACCGGCGGCAACCTTGGCACGACGGATGTAGTCGAGCAGCGAGGTCTTGCCGTGGTCGACGTGGCCCATCACGGTGACCACCGGGGCGCGAGGCTCCAGCGGCACATCCTTGTGTTCGACGTTATCCTCGAGGAAGGCATCCGGGTCGTCCAGCTTGGCGGCAACCGCCTTGTGGCCCATCTCCTCGACGACGATCATCGCGGTATCCTGGTCGAGCACCTGGTTGATGGTGACCATCGAGCCCATCTTCATCAGGGTCTTGATGACTTCGATGGCCTTCACCGACATCTTGTGAGCCAGATCGGCCACCGAGATGGTCTCGGGCACATGGACTTCACGGACGATCGGCTCGGTCGGCGCGACGAACGCGGTGGTCTCCTGATGGCGACCGGCGCCGCGACCGCCACTGCGGCCGCCGCCACGCCAGCCACCGGCGCCGCCGGTGGTGTCGCCGCGGGTCTTGATGCCGCCGCGACGCTTGGCGTCCGCGGGCACTTCCTTGCTGACCACCTTCTTGGCGTCCTTGCGGGCGCCCTTCTCTTCGGTCTTGGCAGGCTTGTGGAGCGTTCCGGTCTTGGGAGCGGCTTCACCCTCGGCCTTGGCCTTCTCGGCCGCCGCCAGACGGGCCTTCTCGTCTTCGGCGCGCTGGAGCATGGCGGCGCGGGCGCGGGCCTCGCGTTCCTGCTTTTCCTTCAGATCGGCCGCCTGGCGGGCGAGCAATTCGGCGTGTCGCTGGGCTTCGCGCTCGCGGGCAGCCTTTTCCTCGGCGCTCAGGATCGACCCGGCCACCACGCGGCGGACGGGGGTTGCCGGACGGGTCTCGTCCTTCGGCTTGGCGGCTTCGACCGGCGCGGCGGGCGCCGGCTTGACTTCGGCGACCACGGGCTCGGGAGCGGGCGCGGGCGGCGTGGGCTCCACCACCGGAGCGGGCTCCGGTTCGGGCTCCGGCGCAACCTCGACCACGGGTTCCGGCTCGGGCGCCGGCGGCGGAGCCACCACCACCGGTTCCGGCTGGGGTGCCGGCTCAACCACCTGCTCGACGACGGGTTCGACTACCGGCTCGAGGACTTCGGCGGCAGGTGCGCCAGCCGGCGTTTCGGTCAGCGGCGCGTCGTCGCGCTTGATGAAGGTGCGCTTCTTGCGGACCTCGACCTGCACCGTGCGGGCACGCCCGGTAGAGTCGGTGGCGCGGATCTCGCTGGTCTGCTTGCGCGTCAGCGTGATCTTCGACTTGGCTGCCGTATCGCCGTGGGCACGGCGCAGAAAATCAAGGAGGCGCGTCTTGTCCTGCTCGGAGAGCAGGTCGGATTCACGCACCTTGTCGACGCCGGCCTTCTGCAACTGCTCGAGCAACACGGAGGCCGGCATTTTGAGTTCGCCGGCAAATTGTGTAACGGTTGTCTGTCCCATCTTGAACCTCCGGGTATTACTCGAACCAGTGCGCGCGCGCCTTGGTGATCAGATTCTTGGCCCGCTCTTCGTCCAGCCCCGACATTTCCATCAGTTCATCCACCGCCAGATCGGCCAGCTCGTCGCGGGAATGAACGCCACCCTGAGCCAGCTTGGCGGCCAGGGGCTTGTCCATGCCCTCGAGGGCCAGGAGGTCCTCGGAGACGGTTTCCAGCTGTTCTTCGGTGACGATGGCTTCGGTGAGGAGCACGTTGCGGGCGCGATTGCGCAGCTCGTTCACCGTTTCTTCGTCGAAGGATTCGATTTCCAGCATTTCTGCCAGCGGCACGTAGGCGATCTCCTCGAGGGACGAGAAACCCTCGTCGATCAGGATATCTGCCACTTCCTCGTCCACATCCAGCTTGGAGATGAACAGTTGACGCACCGTGTTGTGTTCGGCCTGCGACTTGCGCTCCGATTCGGCTTCGGTCATCAGGTTGATGGTCCAGCCGGTGAGTTCGGAGGCAAGCTTCACGTTCTGGCCGTTACGGCCGATCGCGATGGCCAGATTGTTCTCGTCCACCACCACATCCATGGCGTGGGCCTCCTCGTCCACGACGATGGAAGACACCTCCGCCGGCTGCAGGGCGCCGATGACGAACTGGGCGGGCTCCGGCGACCACAGCACGATGTCGATGTTCTCGCCACCGATCTCGTTGCGCACCGCAGTAACGCGGGAGCCACGCAGGCCGACGCAGGTACCGATCGGGTCGATGCGCGGGTCGTTGGACTTCACGCCGATCTTGGCGCGCAGACCGGGATCCCGGGCGCAGGCCTTGATCTCGAGGAGGCCGTCGTCGATCTCGGGCACCTCCAGCTCGAACAGCTTGATGACGAACTCCGGCGCGGTGCGCGAGAGGATCAGCTGCGGGCCACGGGCGCCACGGTCGATGCGCAGCAGGTAGGCCTTGACGCGGTCGCCCACGCGCAGATTTTCCTTCGGGATCATCTGGTCGCGGGGCAGCACGGCTTCGAGGCGGCCCACTTCGATGATCGCGTTGCCACGCTCCATGCGCTTGATGCTGCCGGAGATGATGTATTCCTTGCGATCCAGGAAATCGTTGAGGATCTGCTCGCGCTCGGCGTCGCGGACCTTCTGGAGGATGACCTGCTTGGCCGCCTGGGCGCCGATCCGGCCGAAGTCGATGGGCTCGAGGCCCTCCTCGACATAATCGCCGACCTGGATCTCGGGGTATTCCTCGCGGGCGTCGATCAGCCCCATCTGGGCTTCGTCGTTCTCGACGTCTTCGTCGGGCAGCACCTGCCAGCGGCGGAAGGATTCGTAGTCGCCGGTTTCCCGGTCGATGGAGACGCGCACGTCGGCGTCGTCGTTGATGCGTTTCTTGGTTGCCTGGGCAAGCGCGGACTCGAGCGCCGAGAAGACGATCTCCTTGGAGACGTTCTTCTCACGGGCAAGTGCATCGACCAACAACAAAATTTCGCGGCTCATACCTGCAAACCTCCAAATTCCTTAAAACCTGGGCACCAGGCGGGCCTTTTCAATGTCTTCAAACGGGATCGCCATCGACCCCTTTTCCGTTTCCAGGGTGACCACGCCATCTTTCAGGCCCTGCAGCACCCCGGCAAAATTACGCTGATTGGAAATGGGCATGACCAGCCGGACCTGCACATCCTGACCGGCAAAGCGTTCAAAATCAGCCGGCTTCTTGAGGGCCCGGTCAAGACCGGGCGACGACACCTCAAGGCGGTCGTAATCGACGTTTTCGACTTCGAAGATCCGGGTCAGCTGATTGCTCACGGCGGCGCAGTCGTCCACGGTGATGCCGTTCGGCGAGTCGATGAACACCCGCATCAGTCGGCCACGCGGCGAGGTCTCGAAGTCGACCAGCTCATAGCCAAGACCTTCAGCGGTCTGCTCGATCAGTTTCAGCAGCTCCATGCCCACACATTCCTAAACCACAAATAAAAAATGGGCGAAACGCCCATCCCTGTTAATTCGACCGGATGTCGGCCCTTTCGAGCCGATTCGGTTCTTTCGAACCGATAAAACATGCTAAGTATAACAGCCCGCCGAAGCGGGCGCAATTTCAACCCTCAAAACACGTCGGACTCTAGCCGGGACGACGCGCTGGCCGAGCCGGCTTGCGACCTCGCCCGGGCTGCCCGACGGGCTTGGGCAAGCCCGCGAGGGCACACACATCCTCCACCGGCATGTCCTCCCACATCCCGCGCTTGAGGCGCGAAGGCAGCACCACCGGCCCGTAGCGCACGCGCATCAGGCGGCTGACGGTGAGCCCGAGCGCCTCGAACATCCGCCGCACCTCCCGGTTGCGCCCTTCCGACAGGGTGACGCGATACCAGTGATTGACGCCCTCGCCGCCCGCGTCGAGCAGGGTGTTGAACCTGGCGGGGCCGTCTTCCAGTTCGATGCCGGCCAGCAGCGCCTGCTTCTGGACATCGTCGAGTTCGCCCAGCAGGCGCACGGCGTACTCCCGGTCAAGCTCGTAGCGGGGGTGCATCAGCTTGTTGGCGAGGTCGCCATCGTTGACGAACAGCAGCAGGCCCGAGGTGTTGAAGTCGAGCCGCCCCACCGCGATCCAGCGCCCCTTGCGCAGATTAGGCAGGCGGTCGAACACCGTCGGCCGGCCTTCGGGGTCATCCCGGGAGACGATCTCCCCTTCCGGCTTGTGGTACAGCACCACCCGCGGGATGCGCGGCGCGAAGCGCAGCGGCATCAGCTTGCCATTGACCCGCACCCGGTCGCCCGGGCCGACCTTCTGGCCCACGTCGGCGGGTTCGCCATTGACCGAGATGCGACCGGCGACGATCCACTCCTCGATCTCCCGGCGCGACCCGATGCCGGCGGCGGCGAGCACCTTGTGCAGGCGCTGGGGCTCGGTGTAGGTCGTGTCCTGAGGCTTCTTACGGCGCTCGCCTTCGGCGGACGGCGGCAGTTCGTTGCTGACCAGCGGATAGCTGTCGTCGCCACCGCCGAAGCCCACGTTGCCCTGACGCTTGGCGCGCCAGTTGCCACGACCGCCACCCAGATCTGACAGGCCGATCGCCGAAGCGTTGCTCTTTGGCTGCCGGAAGCCATCGTCGCGTTCGGCGCGGGGGGCGCGGTTGCCGTCGCCCTCGGGCCGCCCGCGGCCGCGGCGCCCACCCTGGGGCTGACCTGCAGCTGCGCCCTGGGGACGCGGGCCGCTGCCGCCGGAGCGACCCGGGCCGCCGGGCTTGCCGGCCTTAGCCCTGAACGGCTTGTTCTTCGGTTTTTGGGAGGTCGACAAGATCCATGATCCTTTCGATTTCAGTCAACGGAGGCAACTCGGTCAGGCTTCGCAGGCCGAGATCCTCCAGGAATTTTCGGGTTGTGGCATACAGGCCCGGCCGACCGGGGGTGTCCCGATGACCGACCACATCCACCCACCCTCGCGACTCGAGGGTCTTCAAGACGTTGGTCGAGACCACCACGCCGCGGATGTCCTCGATGTCTCCGCGGGTCACCGGCTGGCGGTAGGCGATGATCGCCAGGGTCTCGAGCACCGCGCGGGAATACTTCGGCGGGCGCTCTTCCTTCAGGCGATCGAGATAAACCTGATATTCGGGCCGCGTCTGGAAACGCCAGCCGCCGGCTGTCTGCACCAGCTCGACGCCCCTGCCCTGCCAGTCTTCGGCCAGCTCGCCCAGCAGGCGCCGGATCAAGTCGGGGCCGGGCTCTTCGTCAAAGAGCCGGCGCAGCTCGCTCACCGACAGGGGCGCAGGTGCCGCGAGCAGGGCTGTCTCCAGCACCCGCTTGAAGGCTTCAGTCGACTCCGGCTGCTCCATCGGCACGTTTCACGTAAATCGGCGCAAAGGCCTCGTTCTGGGTGACGACCACCAGGCGCTCCTTGACCAGCTCGAGGGTGGCGAGAAAGCTCACCACCAGGCTGGGCACGCCCAGATCGGGGTCGAACAGGGATTCGAACACCACGAAGGTGTCGTCCCGCAGTTTTCGCAGGATGAGCGTCATGTGCTCGCGCACCGACAGCTCTTCCCGCTGGATCGTATGGTGCCGCTTGAGGCGGCTCTGGCGGGCGATCTTCAGCCACGCCAGCTGCAGGTCGTGCAGGCTCACGGCCGGCAGCCGCTCGACGACCTTCTCGGCCACGAACACCCCGACCCACTCGAAATCCCGCTCCACGCGGGGCAACTCGTCGAGGCGCGCGGCGGCGAGCTTGACCTGTTCGTATTCGAGCAGGCGGCGCACCAGCTCGGCACGGGGGTCGAGTTCCTCGGCCTCTTCGGCCCGCGGCGGCCGGGGCAGCAGCATGCGCGACTTGATCTCGAGCAGCGTCGCAGCCATCAGCAGATAGTCGGCGGCCAGCTCGAGATTGTGCTGGCGCATCGCCTCCACGTATTCCAGGTACTGCGCCGTCAGCGGCGCCATCGGAATGTCGAGGACGTTGATGTTGGCCTTGCGGATCAGGTAGAGCAGCAGGTCGAGCGGACCTTCGAAAGCGTCGAGGAAGACCTCCAGCGCGTCGGGCGGGATGTACAGATCCTTCGGCAGATCGAAGATCGGCTGGCCGTACATCCGGCCCAGCACGGCATCGACGGATTCGGCGGGCGGCGCCAGATCGAGCGGCGCCGTCACGGCCGGTCAACCGCCGCGCAGGTTAACACGCCGCGCGCCGGGCTCCAAGGCATAAATCCGCGTCCGGTGACGGCCCGCACCATCAGGTGTAGCTCAGGCCCATCGCGTCGCGGACTTCGCGCATGGTTTCCTGGGCGAGCTTGCGGGCCTTGTCGCAGCCGTCGGCCACGATGCTGCGCACCAGGCTCGGGTCGTCGAGGTAGGGCTGGGCGCGCTCGCGCATCAGATCCTGCTCCTTCTGCACCGCGTCGATGACCGGCTGCTTGCACTCGATGCAGCCGATGCCGGCGCTGGTGCAGCCCTGCTTCACCCAGTCGCGGGTCTTGTCGTCGGAGTAGATGACGTGGAACTGCCACACCGGGCACTTGTCCGGATTGCCCGGATCGGTGCGCCGCACGCGGGCCGGGTCGGTCTGCATGGTGCGGATCTTCTTGTTCAGGGTCTCGGCCTCTTCGCGCAGGAAGATGGTGTTGCCGTAGGACTTGGACATTTTCTGGCCGTCAAGACCCGGCATGCGGGAGGCTTCGGTGAGGAGCGCGCCCGGCTCGACGAGGATCATCTTGCCGCTGCCTTCAAGGTAGCCGTACAGGCGTTCCCGGTCGCCCAGCGACAGGCTCTGGGCTTCTTCGAGCAGCGCCTTGCCGAGGGCCAGCCCGTCTTCGTCGCCGTTCTGCTGGAAGCGGGTGCGGAACTCTTCGTAGAGCTTGGCGCGCTTGCTGCCGAGCTTCTTGATGGCTTCCTTGGCCTTGTCTTCGAAGCCGGGCTCGCGGCCGTACATGTGGTTGAAGCGGCGGGCGAGTTCGCGGGTGAATTCGACGTGGGGCAGCTGGTCCTCGCCCACTGGCACCTTGTCGGCCCGGTAAATCAGGATGTCGGCGCTCATCAGCAGCGGATAGCCCAGGAAGCCGTAGGTGGTCAAATCCTTGTGGGAGAGCTTCTCCTGCTGGTCCTTGTAGGTGGGCACGCGCTCGAGCCAGCCCTGGGGCGTCATCATCGACATGAGCAGGTGCAGCTCGGCATGCTCGGGCACGCGGGACTGGATGAAGATGGTGGCCTGGGACGGGTCGACGCCGGCGGCCAGCCAGTCGACGATCATCTCCCACACGCTGCCCTCGATGCCCTTCGGATTGTCGTAGTCGGTCGTCAGGGCGTGCCAGTCGGCGGCGAAGAACAGGCAGGGGTACTCGGACTGGAGCCGGACCCAGTTTTTCAGGACGCCGTGGTAGTGGCCGAGGTGGAGACGCCCGGTGGGGCGCATGCCGGAGAGGACGCGTTCAGCGAACATGGGATGTCAAAGTCCAATAACGGTTGCGAGAGCAAAACGGAAAATGGCCACCAGCGGCCCGAGGATGTCGCCAAGGATACCGGTTAGCAGCAGGAACAGCAGGATCGGAAAGCCGTAGGGCTCGATCTGGGCAAACTTGTAGGCCGGGCCCGGCGGGAGCAGGCTCACCGCGATGCGCCCGCCATCCAGGGGCGGCAGCGGCACAAGGTTGAGGAACATCAGCACGGCGTTGATCTGCATGCCGGCGTCGGCCATCTTGGCCATCGGCAGCGCGTAGGCGTTGTCGGGCATACCCATCGCGAGGCGGAACAGCAGCGCCCAGCCCACCGCCATCGCCAGATTGGCGAAGGGGCCGGCGGCGGCCACCCACAGCATGTCGGCCTTGGGGTTGCGGAGACGGCCAAAATTGACCGGCACCGGCTTGGCCCAGCCGAACAGCATCGCCCCGGCGCCCACCAGGCTGCTGGCGATGAGGATCAGGCCGGGCACCAGGATCGTGCCCACCGGGTCGATGTGGCGCGCGGGATTGAGGCTGATCCGGCCGGCGAGTTCGGCGGTGCGGTCGCCGAAGTGCCGGGCGGCGTAGCCGTGGGCCGCCTCGTGCAGGGTGATGGCGAACAGCACGGGCAGCGCCCAGATGGTCAGCGTGACGATGAGTTCTTGCATGGAGTCGGTCCGAGCGGGGGCGTGGATTCTACCAGAGCCGGCCCGACTGCCCCGCCGGAAGCGCTTGTTTCCCCAAAGCCGGCAGACACTTACAGCCCGAACGGGGCAAGGCTGCCCCGCCCTTCGCGCACCAGCGCCGGGCTGCCGCCGGTGAGGTCGATGACCGTGGTGGCCTCGCCGCGACAGGGGCCGGCCTCGATGATGAGGTCCACCTCCTTCTCGAGGCGGTCGCGGATGTCCTCGGGATCGGTGAGCGGGTGTTCCTCGCCGGGCAGGAGCAGGGTTGAACTGAGCAGCGGCTCGCCCAGCTCGGCCAGCAGCGCCGACACCACGGGGTGATCGGGCACCCGCAGGCCGATGGTCTTGCGCTTGGGGTGAAGCAGCCGCCGCGGAAGCTCCTTGGTGCCTTCGAGGATGAAGGTGTAGGGGCCCGGGGTGGCGGCCTTGAGCAGGCGGTACTGGCTGTTGTCCACCCGGGCGTAGGTGGCAATCTCCGACAGGTCGCGGCAGATCAACGTGAAGTGGTGCCGCTCATCCACGCCACGGATGCGGCGGATGCGGGCCAGGAGCGGGTTGTCACCGGTGTGGCCACCCAGGGCGTAGGCCGAATCGGTGGGAAAGGCGACGAGACCGCCGCTGCGCATGATCTCGGCCGCCTGCTTGATGAGGCGGGCCTGGGGTTGCTCGGGGTGAAGCGTAAAAAACTGGGCCATGATGAAGAAACGGGGCTTTCAGAGCAGACGCGACCACACCGGGGTGAGGTCGGGGGGCAGGGGCGGAGCACGGCCGATGTCGATCGGGCTGTCTTCCGGACCATGGAAATCGGAGGCACGGGAGGCCATCAGGCCAAACCGCCGCGCCATCCGCGCAAAAGCGAGCACCTGCCCGCCGTCGTGGGCGCCGCAGGCAACCTCGACGGCATCGCCGCCCAGCTCGCGAAACTTGTCGAAGAGGATGTCCATCTCCACGTGAGAGAGCCGGTAGCGGCCCGGGTGGGCGATCACCGCCAGCCCGCCGGCACCCTTGATCCAGCCAACCGCGTCCTCCAGGGTGGCCCACACGTGCTCCACGTAGCCCGGCTTGCCGCGGGCGAGGTAGTGCAGGAACACGTCGTGGACGTTCTTCGCGATCCCCGCCTCCACCAGAAAGCGCGCAAAGTGCGCCCGGCTGATGAGCGCCGGGTTGCCCACGTAGCGCAGCGCGCCTTCGAGGGCGCCGTGGATGCCGATGCGGTCAAGCTCGGCGGCAATTTTTGCCGCCCGACCGTCGCGACCGCTGCGCACCCGATCGAGCCCGGCGATGAGCGCCGCGTCGGTGGGGTCGATGCCCAGGCCGACGATATGCACCGTCTGGTCGAGCCACGACACCGACACCTCCACCCCCGGCACGAATCGCAGCCCCAGCTCGGCCGCGGTGGCGGCGGCTTCGGGCAGCCCGAGGAGTTCGTCGTGATCGGTGAGGGCGAGCAGATCCACCCCGTTGGCGTGGGCCCGGCGCACCAGGGCGTCGGGCGCCAGGGTGCCGTCAGAGGCGGTGGAGTGGCTGTGGAGATCGGCGTTGACGGCGTTCATGGTTCCTTGGACAGCAGAAAATCCTCGATGATCCGGGCGGTGGCGCCCGGCTGGTCGTGGTGCAGGTTGTGGCCGCTGTCGGCCACCTCCACCTCGCGAAAGTTCCGGAACGCCGCCCGCGCCTCGGCATGGGCCTCGTCGCTCACGCCCAGCCGGCGGCGCAGGTCGCGCTCGGCAGGCTCCACCCACAAGGTGGGGGCCGTCACCCGACGCCACGCGGCCAGGGCCTCGGCGCGCCGGTAGAGCACGGCATTCACGCGGCGGTGGGCCGGATCGCCGGCGAGGCGGATGCCGCCCTCCCCGTCCGGCTCGCCCAGTTGCTCGGCGAGGAACTCAGCCCTGTCGGCCGAAAGACGCGGGTTGTCGGCCTGCAGGCGGGCAGCCAGCGCGGCGCGGTCGGGATAGCGCCGGAATGCCGCCGGGCGTTCGAGATCGTTGAGCCACTTCTCGAGCCGGCCGGGGGCATTCTCGGGCGGGTTGTCGGCCAGCCCGAAGGCGTCCAGCGCCACCAGCCGGGCAACCCGCGCCGGCCGCACGCCGGCGTACAGGCAGGCCACATTGCCGCCCATGCTGTGCCCGACCAGCCGCACCGGATCGGCCGGCGAGCAGGCCCGCAGGATCGCGTCGAGATCGGCCACGTAATCGGGAAACCAGTAGGCGTCGCCGCCGTTCCACTGGCTACGCCCGAAGCCGCGCCAGTCGGGGGCGATCACGTGCCAGTCGGCCTCGAGGGCATCCACCACGAACTGGAACGACGCCGAGACGTCCATCCAGCCATGCAGCAGGAACACCTTCGGCGCGCCCTCCTCCCCCCACTCGCGGAGGTGATAGCGCAGGCCGCGAACGTCGAGGTGGCGGCTGCGGGAAGGGCGTCGGATCAGGGTCATCCCTCGAAGTTTAGCAGACCCTTGCCCTAGGCCATGCCCGGTGGTAAGGTGCGCGCCGTCGTGCGGGAGAGTGTTCGCGCAGCCGCTGCGAACCGCCGAAGGCGCAACCCCCGGAACCGCTCAGGCAAAAGGACCGCCGACGAATCAACAATCTGGAGAGCGATGCCGCCTGTGCCCGTGCCAGCCACGGCCGGCCGTATCCACCGAAGGGGCACGCAGCCGTCTCGAAGCACCGCTGCAATCTCTCAGGTACAAAGGACAGATGGGGCCGACGCGATTTACGAATCGCGTCGGCCCCATTGCTTTTCTACACTGTTACGATTGCCCGCCGGAGATCACGATGACCCAGCGCACCCCTCTTCACGCCACCCACGTCGCCGCCGGCGCCCGCATGGTGGATTTCGCCGGCTGGGACATGCCGGTGAACTACGGCTCCCAGATCGAGGAGCACCACGCCGTCCGCCGCGACGCCGGCATGTTCGACGTCTCCCACATGCTCGCGCTGGATCTCGCCGGCAGCGGCGCCAAGGCCTTCCTCCGCGGCCTGATCGCCAACGACGTGGCCAAGCTCACCGAGCCGGGCAAGGCGCTCTACAGCTGCATGCTCAACCCCGAAGGCGGCGTGATCGACGACCTGATCGTCTATTTCCTCTCCGACACCGACTACCGGGTGGTCGTCAATGCCGGCACAGCCGACAAGGACATGGCCTGGATGCAGCAGCAGCTCGCCGCCACCGGCCTTGCCGCCACCCTCACCCCGCGCCGCGATCTGGCGATGATCGCCGTCCAGGGCCCCGACGCCCGCGCAAAAACGTGGGCCGCCATCCCCGGCGCCGAAGCCGCCTCGGCCAGCCTCAAGATCTTCCAGGCCGCCGCCTTCGGCGACCTCTTCATCGCCCGCACCGGCTACACCGGCGAAGACGGCTTCGAACTCACCCTGCCGGCCGACCGCGCCGCCGCCACCTGGGACGCCCTCGTCGCTGCCGGCGTCAAGCCCTGCGGTCTCGGCGCCCGCGACACCCTGCGCCTCGAAGCCGGCATGGCCCTCTACGGCAACGACATGGACGAAACCGTCTCGCCGCTCAACGCCGGCCTCGCCTGGACGGTCGATTTCAAGGACGCCAGCCGCGACTTCATCGGCAAGGCAGCCCTCCAGGCCAACCCGGCCAGCCAGCAGGTGCTGGGCCTCGTGCTCGAAGACAAGGGCGTGCTGCGCGCCCACCAGACCGTATTCACCGCCCAGGGCGAAGGCGAGACCACCAGCGGCACCTTCTCGCCGACCCTCGAAAAGGCCATCGCCATGGCCCGCCTGCCCCTGGGCGTGGCGCCGGGCGACGCCGTCGAGGTGGACATCCGCGGCAAGCGCCTCAAGGCCCGGGTGGTCAAAGCCTCTTTCGTCCGTAACGGCAAACCCCTAATCTGATTTCCGCCGCATCCCATCTTCTCGAAACCTCCCCAAAAGGACATCCCATGAGCACGCTCCCGACCGATCTGCGCTACACCGCCTCCCACGAATGGGTCCGCACCGAAGCGGACGGCACCCTCACCGTCGGCATCACCGACCACGCCCAGGAAGCCCTCGGCGACGTGGTCTTCCTCGAGCTGCCCGACGCCGGCCGCGTCGTGGAAGCCGGTGAGAGCATCGCGGTGATCGAATCGGTCAAGGCCGCCTCCGACATCTACGCCCCGGTGGCCGGCGAGATCGTCGCCAACAACCAGGACGCCGCCGACGCGCCCGAGTCCGTCAACGCCGACGCCTACGCCGCCTGGCTGTTCAAGATCAAGCCGGCCAACGCCGCCGACGTGGACGCGCTCCTCGACGCCGCCGGCTACGAAGCCGCCATCGGCTGATCTGCCGTCGCCCGACCGGGGCGTGCCACCGCGGCGCGCCCCCAGTGAGCCCCCGCCGCTCGCCCTTGCCGTAACCCAACCCGAGTTTTTCCCATGTCGAAGACGCTCCTCTCCGCCCCGCTCGCCACGCTCGAACAGGGCGACGACTTCATCCGCCGCCACCTGGGCCCCTGCGCCGCCGAGCTGCCGGCGCTGCTCGCCGCCGTCGGTGTCGATTCCCTCGACACCCTGATCGACCAGACCGTGCCCGCCGGCATCCGTCTGCCCGCACCGCTGGCCATCGGCGAACCGACGCCCGAGCATGTGGCCCTGGCCCGCCTGAAGGCCATCGCCGGCAAGAACGTGCTGAAGAAATCGCTCATCGGCATGGGCTACTACGACACCATCACGCCCAAGGTCATCCTGCGCAACGTGATGGAAAACCCGGGCTGGTACACCGCCTACACGCCCTACCAGGCCGAGATCGCCCAGGGCCGCCTCGAAGCCCTGCTGAACTTCCAGCAGATGGTCATCGACCTCACCGGGCTCGAACTCGCCAACGCCTCGCTGCTCGACGAAGCCACCGCCGCCGCCGAAGCCATGGCCATGGCCCGCCGCATCTCCAAGGTCAAGAGCCAGGCCTTCTTCGTGGATGAAGGCGTCTTCCCGCAGACCCTCGACGTGGTGCGCACCCGCGCCGAGTACTTCGGCTTCGAGCTGATCGTCGGCCCCGCTTTTGATGCCGCCCACCACGACGTCTTCGGCGCCCTGCTGCAATACCCGGACGAGCGCGGCGTCGTCGCCGACCTCGCCGCCCCCATCGCCGGCCTCAAGGCCAAGGGCGCCGTGGTGGCCGTCGCCTCCGACCTGCTCGCCCTGGTGCTCCTCAAGTCGCCCGGCGCCCTGGGTGCCGACATCGCCCTGGGCTCGGCCCAGCGCTTTGGCGTGCCCCTGGGCTTCGGCGGCCCCCACGCGGCCTTCTTCGCCACCCGCGAGAGCCACGTCCGCTCGATGCCGGGCCGCATCATCGGCGTCTCGAAGGACGCCCGCGGCAAGACCGCCCTGCGCATGACCCTGCAGACCCGCGAGCAGCACATCCGCCGCGAGAAGGCCAACTCCAACATCTGCACGTCGCAAGTGCTGCTGGCCAACATGGCCGGCATGTACGCCGTGTATCACGGCCCAGAAGGCCTGCGCACCATCGCCGCGCGCGTCCATCGCCTCGCCGCCACCCTGGCCGAAGGCCTGCGTCAGGCCGGCTTTGCGCTCGCGTCCGACAGCTTCTTCGACACCCTGCAGGTGGAAACCGGCGAGCGCTCCGCCGCCCTCTACGCCGCCGCCCAGGCTGCCGGCTACAACCTGCGCCACATCGACGGCCGCGCCCTCGGCATCGCCGTCGACGAGAAGACCACCCGCGACGACATCGCTGCCCTGCTCGCCGCCTTCGGCGCCAAGGCCGACGTGGCCACCCTCGACGCCACCGTCGCCGCCCGCGGCGGCAACCTGCCGGCCGAGCTGCTGCGCGACGACGCCATCCTCGCCCACCCGGTGTTCAACACCCACCACACCGAGCACGAGATGCTGCGCTACCTCAAGCGCCTGCAGAACCGCGATCTGGCGCTGGACCACTCGATGATCTCCCTGGGCTCGTGCACCATGAAGCTCAACGCCACCAGCGAGATGATCCCCGTCACCTGGCCCGAGTTCGCCGACATCCATCCGTTTGCCCCGGCCGACCAGACCGCCGGCTACCTCGAGATGATCGAAGGCCTCGCCGCCCAGCTGCGCGAGATCACCGGCTTCGACGCCATCTGCATGCAGCCCAACTCCGGCGCCCAGGGCGAATACGCCGGCCTCGTGGCGATCCGCCGCTACCACGCCGCCCGCGGCGACCACCACCGCACCGTGTGCCTGATCCCCAAGTCGGCCCACGGCACCAACCCCGCCACCGCCCAGATGTGCGGCATGGACGTGGTCGTGGTGGCCTGCGACGACAACGGCAACGTCGATCTCGCCGACCTCAAGGCCAAGGCCGAACAGCACGCAGGCGCGCTCGCCGCACTGATGATTACCTACCCGTCCACCCACGGCGTGTTCGAGGAAGCCATCCGCGAGATCTGCGCCACCGTGCACCAGTACGGCGGCCAGGTTTACATGGACGGCGCCAACATGAACGCCCAGGTCGGCCTCACCTCCCCCGCCACCATCGGCGCCGACGTGAGCCACATGAACCTCCACAAGACCTTCTGCATCCCCCACGGCGGCGGCGGCCCGGGCATGGGCCCGATCGGCCTGAAGGCCCACCTCGCCCCGTTCATGGCGGATCACGTGGTCGCCGCCACCGGCAGCGAGGATCGCCCCAACGCCGGCCAGGGCGCGGTGTCGGCCGCCCAGTTCGGCTCGGCCAGCATCCTCCCGATCTCGTGGATGTACATCACCATGATGGGCGGCCGCGGCCTCAAGCGCGCCACCGAAGTGGCCATCCTCAACGCCAACTACGTGGCCAGCCAGCTCGCGGCCCACTACCCGGTGCTCTACACCGGCAGCCAGGGCCGCGTCGCCCACGAGTGCATCCTCGACATCCGCCCGATCAAGGCCACCACCGGCATCTCCGAGGTGGACATCGCCAAGCGCCTGATGGACTACGGCTTCCACGCCCCCACCATGTCCTTCCCGGTCGCCGGCACGATCATGGTCGAGCCCACCGAATCCGAGGACAAGGGCGAGCTGGACCGCTTCATCGCCGCGATGATCTCGATCCGCGGCGAGATCCGCGCCATCGAGGAAGGCCGCCTGCCCGCCGACAACAACCCGCTCAAGCACGCGCCCCACACCCAGGCCGACTTCCTGGGCGACTGGGACCGCCCCTACTCCCGCAGCGAAGCCGCCTTCCCGCTGGCGTGGGTGGCCGACAACAAGTTCTGGCCCAGCGTGAACCGCATCGACGACGTGTACGGCGACCGCAACCTGTTCTGCTCCTGCGTGCCGATGGACGAGCTGGCCTGATCCAGCGCCCACGAAAAAGCCCGGGGTCTCGCGACCCCGGGCTTTTTGCGTCTGGCCGGCGGCGGCGCGTCAGGATGCGCTAAGGCGCGATGAGCGCCTTCACGAAAGCCGCGGGGATGGCGTACGAGATGCCCGACGGGGCACTCACCGCCGACTCCCTCCCCCCCGTGTCGAAGCCCAGGTTGGGCACCCCCACCACCTCGCCGGAGGCAGCGTCGAACAGCGGACTGCCGCTGTTACCCGGATAGGTGACGATGTCCAGCTGGAGCACCGAATAGCCGCCGGTGGCCAGCCGCCGCAGGATCGCGCCATCGAGCTGCCGGGCCGACGCCACCGGCTGACCGACCGGGGCGATGGCCGACACGATGCCCTTGTGGGTCACCGGCGTCAGCCCGACGCTGCTGCCCAGCGGAAAGCCGGTCACCGCCACATCCTGCCCATCCCGCACCGTGCTGGAATCGCCCAGCCGCAGCGCCGGCATCGGCGGCCCCTCGAAGCGCAGCACCGCCAGGTCGTGATCGAGATCGACGGCCTCCTTGACGACCGGTCTGGCCGTCACCCGCCCCACCCCGGGCAGCGCCATCACCAGCCGCTCGTCCTCGGCGAGATCGGTCATCCCGATCACGTGGGCGTTGGTCACCACCTGATTGCCGTTGCCTGCCACGAAGCCGGTGCCCAGAAAGCGGAAGCGCGGGTTGCGCGTGGGCGACACGGTGCCGATGGCCACCACCGAACGCTTGATCGAGGCCACCGCGTCGGGGAAGTCGGCGCGAGCCGACGGAGCGGCGACGCAAGCCAGCGCCAAGGCCCCGGCGGTTGCAGCCGGGGATATCCGGAAAGCCATCGGCCGACCCCTCTTAATTGACCGCCTTGACCGGCGAGAGCGCAGGCGAAGCGTTGACCAGCCGCGCGTCGAAGGGATGTTCGGTGCGCGGGAAGAACTCCAGGATGCGCCGCACGTAGGCCTGGGTTTCCTTGTAGGGGGGCACGCCCCGATAACGGTCCACCGCCCCTTCGCCGGCGTTGTAGCCCGCCACCGCCAGCGCCACATTGCCGCGGTAGTAGGCCAGCAGCCAGCGCAGATAGGCCAGCCCGCCCTTGATGTTCTCCACCGGGTCGAAGCTGTCCTTCACGTTGAAGCGGCTCGCCGTCTCGGGGATCAGCTGCATCACGCCCATCGCGTTCTTGGGCGACAGGGCGTTGGAATCGAAGTTGGATTCGGTCGTCGCGATCGCCAGCGCCAGCCGGGGCTCGATGGAGAAACGCGGCGCCAGGGTGGTGATGAGTTCGACCACCTTCTTCTTGCGCTCGGGCAAGGAGGCCAGGTACTTGCGGGTATCCCAGTTGTCGCGGATCGAGAAGGCCCACTCGACGCTGTGCAGCTTCAGGCACTCGGGCACCGCGCCGGTGTATTCGCCGGCCACCCGTCGGGCCTTGCCCGCGCCCTCGTGCCCCTTGAAGAGCGCCATCTCGAAGAGGGTGGCGGCGATGCCGTCGTCCCGGGGCACGCCACGACCGTTGGCGTACATCCAGCCCAGGCTGTACATCGCCTCGGCGCTGCCCGAACGGGCCGCCTCGCAGTACAGCTCGGCCGCCCGCTCCGGATCGCGGGGCACGCCCTCGCCGTGCTCGAAGGCGAGCGCCTGCTCGACGACCTGCCGGGCATCCACCGCCGCCGCCTCGAACTTCTGCTCGGCGGCCTGCGCCAGGCACGCGCCCCCTGCCAGGCCCGCGCCCAGCAGAAGAACGGAAAACCACCGCGTCACGCGCGCCACGCCGCCAGCCCCGCTTACAGCCGCCAAACCTTGGCGCCTGCGGCTTCCAGCACGGCGGGGTCGTAGAAGCTCT
Organism: Zoogloea sp.; assembly: GCF_041904905.1. Taxonomy (GTDB): domain Bacteria; phylum Pseudomonadota; class Gammaproteobacteria; order Burkholderiales; family Rhodocyclaceae; genus Zoogloea. The sequence continues at coordinate 53,510 of NZ_JAYRMI010000024.1, forward strand.
TCACGTCGGTGAACACACCGCCCGGGAGCAGCTTCTCGCACAGCTGGGCGGCGCCCATGTCGGCGTATTCCTTGTGGGCGACCGCC
>NZ_JAYRMI010000025.1:0-53244 GCF_041904905.1 Zoogloea sp.
GTGACCCGGCAGCCCCAGGCTGCGAGCAGCCCCACGGCGCTGGCGACGGCCCGCTCGTCGTCGTCCACGAGGGCGACGTGGAGGCCGTTGAGGGCCTGGCTGGCGACGGGGTGGCTGCCTTCGGCGACCACCCCGGGGGCGGCGGCGGGCAGCTCGACGGCGAACACGGCGCCGCGCCCCGGGCTGGAGCGCAGCGACAGGGGGTGGTCGAGCAGGTCGGTGAGCCGGCGCACGATGGCGAGGCCCAGCCCGAGGCCCTTGGCCCGGTTGCGCTCGGGGTTGTCGAGCTGGACGAACTCTTGAAAGATCGCTTCCTGGGCTTCGGGGGCGATGCCGGGGCCGTTGTCGCGCACCTCGATGCGCACCCGCCGTCCGCGCTTGCGGCAGCCGAGCAGGATGGTGCCGCCGGGGGCGTAGCGCAGGGCGTTGCTGATGAGGTTGTGGAGGATGCGTTCGAGCAGCAGGGGGTCGCTCTCGACCCACAGGCTGGTGGGGCGCAGGCGCAGGCGCTGGCCGCGCAGTTCGGCTTCGCGGCGGTAGTCCACCTCGATCCGTTCGAGCAGGGGCTGGAGCGGGAAGGGTTTGATCTGGCGGTCGAGCACGCCTACGTCGAGGCGCGAGATGTCGAGCAGGCTGTCGAGGAGGTTTTCCATCGTTTCGGCCGATACCGCGATCTGTTCGACCAGCCGCCGGGTGTCGGGGGCGTGGGGTTTCTGGCCGAGTTCGGCCACGAACAGGCCGAGGGCGTGCATGGGCTGGCGCAGGTCGTGGCTGGCGGCGGCCAGGAAGCGGGTCTTGGCGCGGTTGCCCCGTTCGGCTTCGTCCTTCTTTTCGAGCAGCTCGCGGGTGGCCGCTTCGATCTGGCGTTCGAGGTCTTCCCGCGAGGCGCCGAGCTTGTCGGCCATGTCGTTGACGCCTTCGGCGAGGGTGCGCAGGCTGCGCCCGCCTTCGACGGGCACCCGGGCGGAGAGGTCGCCCTGGCCGAAGCGGCTGACGGTGGTGGCGATGCGCTGGATGGGGCCGGAGATGCCGCGGCTCATCCGCAGGGCCAGGGCCACGCTGGCGATGAGCACGGTGATGACCATCAGGAAGGCGTGCCACAGGAGGTGGCGCTCTTCGGCGCGCAGGGAGTCGCGGGTCATCTCGACGAGCACTTCGCCCCGCTGTTCGGTGCCGCTCGGGATGCTGGCGATGCCGTTGCCGAGGAAGGCGTCTTCGATGTTCGCGCCGACGCCGGTGACCGGCTCGCGGAAGCGTAGCGGTGTATCGTCGCCCGCTGAGGGGCGGCGTTCGGGCGTGGAGAGTTCGGTGAGGATCTGGTGCTGCGGGCCGTACACCACCACCCGCACCACGTCCTTCTCGATCACGATGGCGTTGCTCAGCTTCTGCAGGCTTTCGAGGTTGCCCGAGAAGACGCCGTATTCGCTGGCCGCGGCGAGCTGGCGGGCGAGGGCCTTGCCCCGCTGGCGGTGGACCTCTTCGAGGTCGGACAGCCGGGATGAGGTGAAGTAGCCGATCAACAGCGACGCCATGACCATGGTGGGCAGGACGGCGATGAGGATGGTCCGGGCGCGGATGTCGAGGTTGCCGTCGCTGATCATGGCGGGTTCTCCGCGCGTTCGAGCCGCTCGCGCAGCACGTTCGCGTCCTCGAGGGTGATGCCCATGGAGCGGGCGACGTAGGTGTTGGTGCTGATGCGGAACTGGCGCGGCGCGGTGGGCGGGGGCAGGCTGCCGGTGGCCAGCCCGACCCGCGCGGCTTCGCCGGCCTGCTGGCCGATCTGGGCCGGCGTGCTGTAGAGGGCGAAGAGGGCGCCGGCCTTGACGTAGGCGGGCGAGAAGCCGATCACCGGCGAGCGGTGGTGATAGGCGGTGAGCAGGATGTTGGAGATGGTGCGGTTGTTGAAGAGCTGGGCGTCGGGCACCGCCAGCAGCACGGTGGGTTCGGCCAGCAGGCGCTGGAGGGCGGGGTAGAGGTCGCTCTCCTCGCCGGCGTATTCGACCACCGGGCGCAGCCGCTTGTCGCGGGCGCCGGATTGCAGGCGGCTGCCCAGCTCGGCGCTCTCGCGGCCTACCACGATGCCGACCCGGGTCCAGTCGGGCAGGGCGATGCGCAGCAGTTCGAGCTGGCGCGAGGTGGGCTGGTCGATGAACACTGCCGAGACGCGCCGGGTGTCGTCGCCCCGGTTGGGCAGGCGCTCGTAGGCGCTGCGCGGCAGCAGGGTGTGCAGCACCAGGCTGCGCGGGGCGAGGTTGGCCACCGTCTGGGCGGCGCGGGTGCCGAAGCTGACCACCAGCCCGGTGTTGTTGAGGGCGGCGGCGTCGTCGGCGCGCAGGGGCACCACCAGGGTCTGGGCGCGGTGGCCGGCGCTGCGCAGTTCGGCGGTGAGCGCTTCGGCCGCTTCGTTGAAGGCGCTGCTGTCTTCCGACAGGACGAGCACGACCGATGCGGCGCGGGCGACCGGCGTCACGCTGCAGGCCGCGATGGCCAGCAGGGTGACGATGAGGGCGCGCCGGATCGGGTTCATCGGCGGTCAGAGTTCCAGGTTGACGGTGGCGAAGATGCTGCGGGCCCACCAGGAGGTGTCGGGGGCGTAGGTCTGGTCGGGGCCGTCCACGTTGCGGGCGGTGACCGAGACTTCGCCCCGGGCGAGGCTGGCGGGCAGGCGGCGGGCGAGGCGCAGGTCGAACTGGCGGTAGGGGGTGGTCTTGTGCCAGCTGTCCTGGTACCAGCTCATCGAGCCGATCCAGTGCTTGGCCGCGCTGAGCTGCCAGCCGGGGCGGAACTCCCAGGCGCCGTAGAGGGTGGAGCTGTGGCGGGGGGCGGAGTATTCGACGTAGCCGCTGGCGTTGGTGCGCGCGGCGGCGGCGCTGACGCCGGGGTTGTCGATGCGCAGCTCGGTGTGGTGGGCGGTGAGCCAGGTGCGCGGGCTGGGGCGCCAGGTGGCGGAGATCTCGAGCCCGCGGATGTCGGCCTCGCCGCTGTTGGTGAAGTAGCGGGTGTTGCTGCGGGAGAACAGGCCGACGGTGGAGGGTTCGAGCTTCATCTCGACCAGATCGCGGGCGCGTTCGAGGAAGACGCGGGCGTCGATGGTGGTGGCGATCCGGCGCAGCTCGGCCAGGTAGCCCAGCTCGTAGGTGGTGATCCGCTCGGCGTGCAGGTCGGGGGAGGGGCGGAAGGTCTGGTTGAGGGCGGTGCCGGTGGGGATCATCCGGCCCGGCACGCCGAAGGGCGCCGCGTTGCGGAAGATCATGCTGGCCTGCTGCTCGAAGGCCATCGGGTTGCGGTGGGAGCGGTTGGCCGACAGGCGCAAGGTCTGGCTGTCGGTCAGGCGGTAGTTGGCGGAGATGCGCGGTGCCAGGGCGGCGCCGGTGAGGGAGTTGTCCTCGAGCATCGCGCCGGCGTTGAACAGCCAGCGCTCGTTCAGCCGCCATTCGAGGGTGCCGAAGGCGCGCACCACGGTGCTGCGGACCGGGTCCGGGCTGTTGAAGCGCGACGGGGCGGCGAGCAGGTCGGTGCGCCAGCCGGCGCCGGCCACCGCCCGCAGCGAGGGCGACAGGGTGGTGACGCGCTGGATCTCCAGGTCGTCGCGGACGGCCTTGAAGTCGTAATCGAAGCGCACCGGGATCGACAGGGTGCGGGGGACGCCGCCGATGGCGAGGGTGGCCGGCACGTTGAGCAGGTAGTTGTCCCGGCCGTTTTCTTCCTGGTGGTAGTAGGCGATCGTCAGCTCTTCGCCGGGGGTGGGCGCGTGGCGCCAGCGCAGCAGCCCGAAGCCGGTGTAGATGCGCATCGGCCGTTCGGGGTCGGTGGCGTTGAACTCCTTGCCGGTGCCTTCGTGGGAGTCGGTCCAGCCGGTCTGGAAGTCGATGCTGTTGGCGCTGTCGGCGCGCCACTCGGTGTTGAGGGTGGCGAGCTGGGTGTAGCGCCAGTCGTTGATCCGCTGGCCGCCCTTGTCGTAGTTGCCGAAGCCGTGGTCGTAGGTGCGCGAGACGGTCAGGCGCAGCGCCAGATCGTCGAAGCGGTGGCCGATGCGGGCGCCGAAATCGTTGATCCCGTTGTCGCCGGCCCGGTAGCGCACGGCGCCGCCGACGGTCTCGGTGGGCGACCGGGTGATGATGTTGGCCACGCCGAGGAAGGCGTTGCTGCCGTAGGCGGCGGAGTTGGAGCCGCGGAAGACCTCGATGCGCTCGATGTCCTCGATGTCGACGCCGATCTGGTTCCACTCGACGCCCGAGATGAGGTAGGGCGAGTAGATCGAGCGGCCGTCCACCTGGACGAGCATCCGCCGGGGGGCTTCGTCCGACAGGCCGTGGTAGGTGACCAGGGGCTGGTTGCCGGTGTGCATCCCGAGCTGGAACCCGGGCACCAGCCGGAACAGCTCGTAGATGTTGCGGGCCCCGGACGCCCGGATCATCTCGCGGTCGAGCACGGTGACGGCGCCCGGGGCGTCGGCCGCGGTCTGGGACAGGCGGGTGGCCGACAGGATCACCGGCAGGTCGCCCAGGTGATCGGCTTCGCTGAGGTTTTCTTCGTTGGCAAAGGCTGTCAGCGGCAGGGCGGTGAGCAGCAGGGAGAGGACGCAACGGGGCGTCGGCGCGGAAATAGGCTGGGCTGGCGGCATGGCACGTGCCGGATTGGCTGGCAAACCGCGATTTTGTACGTTTTGGGCAGGGCTGGGTAGGCTAAACTGCGAGGCACAGCCGAATTCCGATATATCCGCTTTGAGTTGGCGGTGATGATGCAGACACGTATTCTGATTATCGAAGACCATGTGCTGGTGAGGGAAGCCATGGCCCTGACCCTCGCCCAGGTGGGCGAAGGGGTGTACTGCCAGCAGGCCAGCAATGCCACCGACGCGCTGGCCCTGCTTGAGGCCGATCCGGATTGCGATCTGCTGGTGGTGGATCTGATGTTGCCGGAGATCAACGGGTTTTCCCTGCTTGGCGTGATCGCCAAGCGCTTTCCGGATGTGCCGGCCCTGGTGGTGTCGGCGCTGGACGACCGGGAGTCGGTGCAGCGGGCGATGAAGGCCGGCGCGTCCGGTTTCGTCTCCAAGGCCAGCCCCAGCAACACCCTGATCGAGGCGGTGCGTACCGTGCTGGCGGGAGGGGTGTTCACCCCCGAGGCGTCGTCCGGCAGCGACAGCGGCAGCCGCAGCCGGCGCGCCAGCCAGGCCTTTGCCGAGCGCTTCCAGCTCACCGCGGCCCAGGGCCGGGTGCTCGAACTCGTGGCCCAGGGCAAGTCGAACCGCGACATCGCGGAGTTTCTCGGGCTGTCGGAAGGCACCGTGAAGGTGCATGTCTCGGCGATCCTGCGGGCCCTGGGGGTGACCAGCCGGGCGCAGGCGCTGTTGATGATGACCCGCGCCGGCCTGCGGGTCTGATCGTCCTTCAGGGCGCCGCACTCGCGGTTGGGGGCGCGTTGGCTGCAGGCACGAGGCCATCTTTTTGCGAACAATTCTTATTACCGCTTATAATCTAGGCAATGGATCATTGCCGGACGATTGTCGATGAATCGGATTGATGGGCGGGGTGACTGCTGATGGGTTCCGCAGCGCCGGTCGCCGCAACGGTTTCGCTGCCGCGCAGCCTGCTTCGAGGCAAGCGCCGGCCGCAGATCGCCCTGGTGGGCCTGCCGTGCACCGGCAAGAGCACCATCTTCCAGGCCGCATCGAGCACGGCGGTCGACACCGGCCGGCTTGACGGCAGCAGCCTGGGTTTTTCCACCTGCCGGGTGAACGTGGGGCTCGAAGAGGCCGATTTGGTCGATCTGCCGCCCCTGCGCAGCCTGCACGATCTCGACGAGGCCGACCGCCTGCTGCTGCGGGCCTTGCTCGGCGGGCAGCCCGGCAAGGCCGGTGGGGCCGGCTTCCGGGCGCCCGACCTGCTGATCCAGGTGGTGGACGCCACCGCCCTCGAAACCAGCCTGGCGCTCGCCCAGGAACTCTGCGAGCTGGGCAAGCCGCTGGTGATCGCCCTCAACCGCCTCGACGAGGCCCGGGCCAAGGGCGTCTATATCAACGTGGCGGCGCTCTCCGAGGCGCTGGGGGTGCCGGTGGTGCCCACCGTGGCCCACATGGGCAAGGGCATCTCGACCTTGTTCGAGGCGGCGCTGCAGTTGCTTCACACCGGCAGCTGCCCGCTGCCCCAGTTGCCCAGCCCCTATCTGCGCAAGGCGCTGGCGCCCCTCAACACCCTGCTCGACGCGCCGGAGGTGGAGGCCGCCTTCCGGGTGCCGCGGGCGCTGCTGCTGACCCAGGTGGCGCGGGGCGACACGTGGTTTTCCACCGAGCTGGCGCGCTGTTTTCCCGACCGGGTGCCGGCCATCGAGGCGGCCCGGCTGGAGGCCGCCCAAGGGCTGCCGCGCCCGCTGGCCGACGAGCTCTTCGCCGACCGCCACTACCGGGCGGCGGCGCTGCACGAGCAGGTCAGCCGGCTAGGCCATGCGGCCGAAAAGGCCGGCTGGAAGCGCACCCTCGACCGGCTGTTCCTGCACCCGCGCTGGGGCCTGATCGGCACCCTGGCGGTGTTTGCGCTGGTGCTGTTCATGGTGTTCGAGGTGAGCACCGCCCTCGACGCGCTCACCTCGGCGCCGCTGGCGGCGTGGGTCGGCCAGTGGGCGCCGGACACCACCGCCGGCGTGGTTGGCCGGGCGGTGGCCGACGGGCTGGTGGGGCTGGTGGGCATCGTGGTGCCCTACATGCTGCCGCTGGTGCTGCTGCTGGTGAGCCTGGAGGAGTCGGGGATCATGCACCGGGTGGCCTTCGTGGTGGATCGGGGCTTTCACCGCATCGGCCTGCACGGCGGGGTGGCGGTGCCTTTCCTGCTGGGGCTGGGCTGCAACGTGCCGGCGCTGTCGGCGGTGGCGGCGTCGTCGTCCGGGCGCGAGCGCATCGTGGCGTCGCTGCTCATCACCTTCGTGCCGTGCTCGGCGCGTTCGGCCATCGTGCTGGCCATCGGCGGCAAGTATCTGGGTTGGGAGGGGGTGCTGGGCATCTTCCTGCTGACGATGCTCATCATCGCGGTGGCCGGCAAGCTGCTGACCCGCCGCTACGTGAAGGCCAGCCCGGGCCTGATCCAGGCGATCCCGTCCTACGCGATGCCCCAGTGGCGGCGCCTGCTGGCGATCACCTGGGAGCGCACCAGCGACATCCTGACCATCGTCACGCCGCTGCTGGTGCTGGGCAGCGTGGTGCTGGCGCTATTGGCCCATTTTGGGGCGGATGAGGTCGTCAACACCCTGCTGCTGCCGGTGACGAGCTGGTGGCTGGGGCTGCCGGTGGCGCTGGGGGTGCCGATCCTCTTTGGCGTGCTGCGCAAGGAGCTGTCGCTGCTGATGGTGTATCAGGCCCTCGGCACCCAGGACATTGCGCTCCAGCTGGGCTGGGTGCAGATCGCCACCTTCCTTGTCTTCCTGACCTTCTATGTGCCCTGCGTGTCCACCTTCGCGGTGATGCTGAAGACCATCGGGCGCCGCGACGCGGTGTTCTCGGTGGGGCTGTCGGTGGCGGTGGCGCTGGGCATCGCGGCGGTGTGCCGGGTGGGGCTGCAGGCGGTCAACCTGCTGCTCTGAGGCGGGCGCCGGTCAATCCCGCGGGCGCAGGCGTTCGAGGGATTCGTCCAGCCCGGCGGCGCTGCGCAGCAGGGGCGGTTCGCTGTCCTCCAGCCGCGCGGCCGGGTTGCCCGGGGCGGCGGTCGGTGTGGCGACGGCCTCGGGCTCGCGCACGATGCGCGGGGTGATGACCACCACCGTCTCGGTGCTGGTGCCGGCGTCCTCCCAGTGGGAAAACGCCGCGCCCACCACCGGAATCTCGCCCAGCACCGGAATGCCCGAGCGCTTGTAGTTGGCGCTGTTGCGGATCAGCCCGCCGATGAAGATCGACTGCCCGTCCTCGGCGATGAGGGTGGTGTTCACCTGGGTGCTGTTCTTGGACGGGATGCTGTTGTTCACGCTGGCGGTGCTCACCTCGGGGTGGATCTTCATCAGGATGCGGCCGCGCTCGTCGATGGACGGCGTGACCCGCAGGATCACGCCGGATTCGAGGAACTGGATCGATTCGGTGGTGACCTGGTTGATGGTGGTCGTGACCTTGTAGCCGGTCTGGTCGCCGATGGAGGTGATCGCCTGCTGGTTTTCCAGCGCCAGCAGCTTGGGTGTGGCCAGGGTGTGCACCCGGCCCTTGCTGGCCAGGGCGCTCAGGTAGATGTTGAGGTTGTCGCTCACCACGCTGAAGAACAGCCCGCTGCCGGTGCGGTCGGCCAGGCCCCTGGTGCCCACGCTGTAGCTGCGGTTGCTGCCGCCGATCACCTTCGACCAATCCACTCCGAAGGCCTCGCTGCGGTCCAGCCGCACTTCGAGGATCTTGGCCTCGATGAGGATCTGCCGGGGCTGCACGTCCACCTGCTCCAGCAGCGCTTCGATGCGCTCGACGAAGGCCGGCTGGTCTTCGACCACGATCAGGCTGCGTTCGAGCAGCGGGGTGATCTTGCCGTAGCGGGAGATGTGCTTGGTGAGGATGTCGGCGACGATCTTGGGGTTGGAGTATTGAACCTTGAAGGTGCGCAGCCGGGTGTTGCCGGAGAGCCCGTCCAGCCCGGCGTCCTTGCGCTCGACCACCAGAAAGGTGTCGCCGCGGCGCTCGACCACGTAGCCGGCGGCCTCGGCCACGGTGCGCACGGCGTCTTCGGCGCTCACGTTGTAGAGGTTGACCGACACGTTGCCGGTGACGCCCTTGCCCACCAGCACGTTGATCTTCTCGTTGCGGGCGAGCATTTCGAACACGTCGGCTACCGGCACGTCGCGCAGGTTGACGGTGATGCGGCGGAGGGCGGGGTCGGCGGCGAGGGCGGCCGGCTGACCGGTGGCGGCGAGGGCGCAGGCCACGAGGGCGGCGGCGAGGCGGTGGCGGATCACGGTCTGGACTCCCGGGGCGGGCGGCGCATGTCGAGGACGACGCGACGCCCGTCCTTCTCAAAGACGGCCTGGTATTCGGTGACCGACAGCAGGCGGTGGCCGTCGAGTCTTTCGCCGATGGCGACCATCTGGCCGTCCACGTTGGCAAGGGAACGGGGCCCCGACAGCAGCACGCCGCGCAGGCGGGGCTGCCATTCGACCGGGGCCGCGGCGTCGCCGGCGACGGGCGCGAGGGCGCCGCCGCCGGGGCGGCGGAAGGGGTCGTGGCGCAGCCGGGGGCCGTCGTCGGCGGGGTCGGCGGCGCCTGCCGGCAGGGCGAGCAGGAGCGTCAGCAGGAGCGTCAGCAGGGTGGGCAGGGGCGCGCGTTTCATGGCTGGCGGGCGCCCGGGTGGCGATACACGGCGAGGCGCAGGTGCAGGCTTACGTTGCCGCTGCCGGCCTGACGGGTGAAGCGCAGCTCCTGCAGGCCGGCGTTGGGCAGGCGCGTTTCGATGGCGGCGAGCCAGCCCACCAGCTGCGGGTAGCTGCCGGCGGCTTCCAGCTCATAGCGGGTTTCGAGGAGGCCGTCGGCTTCGTTCTGCTGGCCGGGGAACACCGGCAGCAGGTCGACCCCCCGGGCGCGGGCCAGGCTGTCGAGCAGGGCGGGCAGGCGCGAGGGGGTGGCGTCGGCGGGGTCGAGGGCGGCCTCGAGGCGGGCGGCCTCGTCGGCCAGCGCGTCTGCCCGGGCGGTCTGCTCGGGCAGGCTGCCGATGGCCGCGCGGATGCCCTCGGCCTGGGCGAGCTGGGCCTGCCGGGCCTGCCACGCGGGGCGCAGGAACTGCCCCCAGCCCACCAGCAGGATCGCGGCCACCGTGGCTACCGCGGCGAGCCGCAGCACCCGGATGTCGAGCTTCAGGAGGCGCTGGGCGCGCTTCACGAGCGGCCCCCGGGTTGGGGCGCCAGCGGGCAGTTGAGGGAGAACTCCATCAGTTCGAAGCGGTTGTACTGCTTGACGTTGCCGGGCACCAGCCGGGGTTTGACGCAGGGCCCGGCGCTGCCCAGGGTTTCGGCGAACTCGCCGATGGTGGCCGGGTCCGGTGCCTTGCCGCGGATCGCCAGGCTGGCCTCGGCCGGGGCTACCGGGGCGCCGGGCTGGGGCAGGGCCGGCAGGCGGGCGTAGATCAGCTCGTCGAACCACACCGCGTCGCCCAGGGCCCGGTCGATGGGCAGGAGCACGCCGCCCACCACGTCGGGGCCGCGCATGGCGGCGATGCGGCGGGATAGCTCGCGGGCTTCGTCCGCCCGGGCGTTGAGGGCGGCGAGGCGCGCCTGGGTGCGCTCGCTGTCGCGGCGCTGGGCGTGTTGGGCCTGCAGCGCGGCGGCGGCCTGACGGCTGGCCAGTTCGAGCCCGACGCGCACCGCGGCCACCGCGGCGACGGCGCAGCCCACCGCCACCAGCGCGCCGCGCAGGGTGCGGCGGGCACGCTGTTCGGCGCGCCAGGAGGCGGGGATCAGGTCGATGTCGGCCATGTCAGGCGGTCTGGCGCAGGGCGAGACCGGCGGCGACGGTCATCCCGGCGGGGGGCTCGACGATGGGCACGCCTTCGTTGCCGGGGATCTTCCACAGGTCGAGCACCTGCACGGGCATCGCCAGCAGGCGGCCGATGAAGGCCGCCGCGCCGTCGAGGCGGGCGATGCTGCCGCAGATGTAGATGCCGTCCACCGAGCCGCCGTGGGTCTGGGAGGCGAAGTAGATGAGCACCCGCGCCACCTCGTGGGCGAGTTGCTGGAAGTCGGACTGGAGCAGCTCGACGATGGTGCTGCCGATCTCGTCGCCGCGGCCGGGCAGGCCGTGCTTGCGCAGCAGGGCCAGGGCGCGGTCGGCGGGCAGGTCGAGGTTGCGGGCGAGGGTGTCGGCCAGGCGGGTTTCGCCGAAGGCCAGGCTGCGGTCGAACATCAGCCGGCGGCCCCACAGCAGGGTGAGGTAGCTGTGGCGGGCGCCAAAGTTGATGACGAGCTGGTTGGCCCGCGGGTCGCCGGTGACCAGCGCCCGGGCGACCCGGGCCAGGGCGGCGGGGCCGATGTCCACGGCGAGGGGTTCGAGCCCGGCGGACTGGAGCAGGTCGAGGTGCGCGATGACGCGCTCCCGCGGGGCCACCGCCACCACCGCCGAGCGCAGGTTGCTCTCGGGCGGGCGGCGGATCGGCAGGACGTCCACCACCGCGTCGTCGAGGCCGTCCTTGAAGCGCTCCTTCAGGGTGCGCAGCAGGGTGGCGGTGTCGTCCTGGCCATTGGGGGTGGTGTAGTCCACGGAGATGACCTGCAGCTCGCCGGGGGGCAGCACGCTGACCACCCGCCGGCCGCGAAAGCCGTGGCGCTTGAAGCCGTCGCGGACGAAGCCGCGGAAGGCGGCCCGGTCGTTCAGCAGCGCGTCGCGGGGCCCGGGGTAGGGTAGCCCGGCCACCGCCTGCCAGCGCAGTTCGCCGCCGGTGCGGGTGATCTGGGCCAGGTTGAGGCGCTCGCTGGCGAGGTCGAAGCCGATGGGCGTGTTCCGCCGGATGGCGGGCCACGGGGCTCTCAGGCCGGCGAGGCGGCCTTTCAGGGTTGTCCAGAGCGCGTTGTACTCCATGGCAGGCATATCGGCGCGGGCCGCCGTTTCCTTGAGCGCGGGCGCTACTGGGTGGTGATGACGAGCCGCGGTTCCTGGCGCACGCTCTCGCGGCTGGAGATCGTGGCGCCGTCGACGCCGATGTCCATCAGCACGGTCAGCCCGTGGTTGGGGCGCACGCCGTCCACCCATTCCTGCACGGTGGCGGTGATGTCCATCTCCCAGTAGCGCTGGGGGGTGGCGCCCAGGGGCAGGGAGAGGATGCCGGCGCTGTTGCTCGCGAAGCTGCCGCCGGCGTTGCTCCAGGGGAGGTCGGGGCTGTTCTGGCGCTTGTTCCAGCTCACGCCGGCGGTCGAGATGGCGCCGTTCTGGGTGCCCTCGACCCAGCTCTCGGTGAGCGGGTAGAGCCGGGCCTTGAAGAACAGGAGGATCGATGCGTTCTCGATGTGGAAAGACAGGATGGCGCGCTTGACGACGGTGCCGGTGGGCAGGTTGGACAGATCGAAGCGCAGGAGGGGCCGGTTGTCGGGCAGGTAGGAAAGCTGGAGCGGGGTGGCGGCGCCGTAGTTGGCGTTGAGGGGCACGCTGCTGGAGACGTAGGCGTCGGCCACCGGCAGGCGCACGCTGCCGCCCATGGTGCCGAAGACGCCGTTGGCGTCGAGGGTGGAGGCGACGATCTGCACGTCGTCGAGGCGGCCCAGGAAGTTCTCGTTGTAGGGCGTGGTGCCGATGAGCAGGTTGCGGGTGTTGGCGACGGGGGTGTTGCCGAAGGTGGCGGTGAAGGTGCCGACGAGGTTGCCGTCCACGTAGAGCTTGATCTGGCGCAGCATGTCCTTGTAGGTGGCGGCCAGGTGGTAGTAGGTGCCGGCCTTGAGGTTGAGGCCGGTGGTGCTGTAGGTGCGCCAGGCGTTGTTGGCGAAGTATTCGAAGTACAGCTCGCCGTCGCGGGTGCCCATGGCGTAGTTGGCCTCGTTGGCGGCGGTGCCTTTGTAGAGCACCGGGCGCTTGCCGTTGCGGTCGCTCATGTTGACCCAGGCGGCGAGGCTGAAATCGCCGCTCATCGAGAGGTCGGCGGCGTAGGGTACGGTGACCTTGCCGGGTGAGGAGAAGCCGATGGCGCCGCCGGATACGCCGCCGCTGCCGTTCCAGCTGCCGCCGGTAAGGCTGCCGGTGTGGCTGCCGACGGCGTCGCCGGCGGAGGCGCCGCCGGTTTCGTCGAACTTCCACCACGCCACGCGGCCGCTGATCCCGTCCTGGGGCGGGTTGAGGGCGCCGCAGGGGGCGACGTACTTGACGATGAGCTTGGGGACGCGGGCGCTGTCGGTGCTTTCGGCGGAGCCGTAGGCCTCGGTGAAGCTGGTGGTGGGCACCAGCAGGATGCCGTAGTTGGGGTAGCGGCCGTCCACCCAGCCCTGGACGAGGCCGGTGAGGTTCCAGGCGATGGTGTAGCCCGAGAGGTAGTAGTGGACGTGCGGGGTGTCGAGGGCGCTCACCGATTCGACGGTGGGGGCGGCGGCCTGCCAGATCCGGATGCCGTCGCGGGTCTGCCAGGTGGCGCCGTCGGCGCCGGAACTGCCGGGCTTGGTGCCGGGCTCCCAGGGTTCGAGCACCCGGTGGGCGTTCACGGTGCGCCCCGAGAGGGAGAAGCTGCCGGCGTTCTCGCGGTAGAGCGAGAGTTGGGCGTCGACGATGCGGCTGCCCTTGGGGAGCAGGGAGAGGTCGAACTGCAGCAGCGGGTAGCTGGCGCCCTGCTGGAGCTGGAGGGTGGCCGCGCCGCCGTAGTTCTTGGTGGGGCTGACGGCGTCCAGGTAGGTGTCGCCGCCGTTGCTGTCGGCCCGGACGGTGTAGGTGAGGGTGTTGCCGGTGGTCTTGGGCACCTGCCGGCTCACGCTGACCCGGGCGCCGGGCAGGCCGGCGAGGGTGGCGGTTGCGGTGAGGGTGACGGGGCTGCCCGAGGTGGGGCTGACGCTGACCTTGTAGCTGTCGCTGCCGATGGCGGTGGCGGGCAGGTCGGTGTAGCCGCTGCAGGCGGTGAGCTGGTTGAGCTTCCAGGCGGCGTGGGCGATGCCGGCTTCGGCGAGGCGGCGGGCGCGCTCGGCGTCGCGGGGGCTGAGGCGGGCGCCGGTGCCGATGTCCTGCACCAGCCCGAAGGCGATGGCGCCGATGACGATCAGCAGCAGGCTGACCGGCAGCAGCAGGAAGCCGCCCGCGGTGCGCTTCATCGCGCCCCCACCCGCAGCCGGCGCGACCAGCTGCCGGTTTCGCCGCCGGGGCCGGTGAGGGTGAGCTGGACGGTCACCTCCCGCAGGCGCCGGTTGCCGGTGGCGACGCGGGTGACGCTGAAGGCGGTGACGTTGTCGGCGATGGGGCGCACGGTGTAGTCGTTGCCGTTGAACGGGGCGATGTTGGGCAGGCGCTCCAGGAGCTGGCTGCCGACCCGGTAGAACACCACGGCGTCGATCCAGTCGGCGCCCTTCTTGGGGGCCACCGGGGCGCTGCCGAGGGTGCCGTTCTCGTCGTTGTCGGTGAAGGCGATGCCGTTGTCCGCGAGGCCGTCGCCGTCGTCGTCGATGCCGATGATGCCGGCGCCGCCGTCGTTGGTCTCGTCGGCCGGCAGGTCGTCGTCCACGATGCCGTTCTTGTCGTTGTCGGCGTCGGCGTAGCCGTCGCCGTTGCGGTCGAGGCCGGGAGGCAGGGCGACGGCGAGCACGTCCCGGGCGCCGGCGGTGACTTCGAGCGGCACCATCAGCCGGGTGCTGCCTTCGACCATCGCGGCGATGCGCTCCAGCGCCAGACGGGCGTCGCGCTGGAGCAGGGCCCGTTCGGAGAGCACGCTGTCGCTGCGGCGCAGGCCGGTGAGCACCGCGGTGAGGCTGCCCAGCACCAGGGCGGCGATGAGCGCGGCCACCAGCAGCTCGACCAGGGCGATGCCGCGCTGGGCGTTCATCGGGTCACCAGGGTGGTCATGTCGATGGGTGGGTCGGCGATGGCGGCGCGCACCCAGATCAGGTCGACGTCGGTGCCGGTGAAGGGGTTGTTGTCGCCGTCGGCGTTGTCGCCGTCGTAGCGGCTGAGGTAGACCAGCACCTGGGGTGTGCTGCCGGTGGGGTCGGAGAGCAGGCTGGGGGCGGTGGCGCTGCCGGCGAGGGTGGCGGCGGCGTCCAGGTCGTCGAAGCGGGCGCCGGCGGCTTCGGCCAGCTTGTTGGCGACGGCCTGCCACAGGTCGTCGTCCCGGTCGGCGGTGGGGGCGCCGCGCTGGGCGTTGGAGAGGGCCTCGATGGCGGGGACGATGGCGATGGCGAGCAGCAGCACCGCCACCAGGGCCTCGACGTAGCCGAATCCGCGCTGCCGTTGCATGGCGCTATTGCAGGGTGACGCGGCCGGTCTCCGCGGCCACCAGCACGTCGCGGGTGTGGCTGCCGGCCTGGATGCGCACCCGCGCGCTGCCGCTGGCGAGGCGCTGCAGGGCGTTGCCCTGGGTGGTCGCCGGGGCGCCGTCGGCCAGGAAGCTGAGGGCGCTGGCGGTGGCCGAAGGCAGCACCACCAGGCTGCTGTCGAGGCGGGCGTCGGGGTAGCGGCTGCCGCTGCCCAGGGTGTCGGCGTAGAGCTGGCGGGAGAGCGGGTGGCGCACGGTGTAGAGCGGGGTGGGGGGCGCGCTGCCGGTGTCGAGGGTGTAAACCTTGTAGCCGTCGCCGGTGCTGCCGGCGGTGAAGGCGACGCCGCAGGGGGTCTGGGTGCGCAGGGCCTCGTCGCGGGCAAAGCGCAGCGCCGCGGCCACCTGCTCGGCGGCCTTGGCGACCTGGGCCGGGCGGCCGGCAGCGGAGAGCTGCGGGGTGATCGAGGCGGCGAGCATGGCGAGGATGCCGACGGCGACGAGCAGTTCGATGAGGGTCACCCCGCCGCAGCGGGCGGGGCGCTTGCCGGGCGCTGCCACGGCGGCGGGTTCAGCGGGATTGGTAGGCGGCGATGTTGACGATGAGCTGGCCGGTCTTGTTGTCGAACTTCCAGCCGCCGGGGTCGCCGGAGGTGGCGGTCATGCCCAGGCTGCCGGCGGTGACGACTTCGACGGTGGCGACGTTCTTGATCGGATCGGTGGGGACGGTGCTCTTCTTGAGATAGGGCCCGTACTTGTAGGTGGCGTCCTTGGTGTTGCTGGCGGCGCCGGTGGCGCTGGTGTATTTGACCAACTGGGCAACGAAGGCGGCTTCGGTGTCGACGGCCCCGAACGAGCCGCCGGCGGCCACCGCGCTGGGGTAGCTGCCGTGCTGCTGGTAATACAGCTCGATGGCGGTGCGCAGGTTGCTCAGGGTGGCGTCCAGCGCGGCGGCCTTGCTGTCGTCGGTGGAGGCCGAGAACTGCGGAATGGCGATGGCGGCCAGCACGCCGAGGATGACCACGACGATCAGCAGTTCGACAAGGGTGAAGCCGTCTTGCAGGCGGGGGCGGCGAATCTTCATTGCGGACTCCGGTTCGTGTTGCAAGGGGCGGAAGGTTTCCGCCCGGTCAGCGGGTATGGGCTTGGTTACGGCCGGTGGGGCTGAAAGTTGAGGTGGAAGTTGCCGCCCGGCGTGAATTCCGACCGCTTAATGAACCGCCGCCGACAGCTTGAAGATGGGCAGGATCAGGGCGCTGACGATTGTGGCGACGAGCCCGCCCATGAACAGCAGCATCGCCGGCTCGATGACCTTGGCGAGGGTGGCGAGGCGCTGTTCGAGCTTGCGCTGGTAGTGCTCGGCGAGGCGCTCCAGCACCTTGGCCAGATGGCCGCTGCGTTCGCCGGTGGCCAGCATCTCCCGCGCGAGGGGCGGGATGAAGTCGGCGTCGGCGAGGGCGGCGGAGAGCCCGCGGCCCTCTTCGACGCTGGTGCGCATGTGGGCCATGGCGTCGCGCAGGGCGCGGGTGGAGGCGATCTCCTGGCTGGCGGCAAGGGCCTTGAGCAGCGGCACGCCGCGCGACAGCGACAGGGACAGGATGCGGAACACCCGCACCATGTGGATGCCCATCACGATGTTGCCGAGGGCGGGGGTGGCCATCACCAGCCGCTCGATGGCGGCGCGGCCTTCGGGCGAGGTGGCGACGCGCCGGCCCACCAGCGCGAGCACGCCGACGCCGACGACCACCAGCGCGCCGTATTTCTGCAGGAAGCCGGAGAGGGCCATCAGCACCAGGGTGGTGATCGGCAGGCGGTCGTGGATGGAGGCGAAGAGATCGGCAAAGCGCGGGAACACCCACAGCAGGATGAAGGCTACCACCACTACCGACAGGCCCAGCAGCACTGCCGGGTAGGTGAGGGCCGAGACGAGGGCGACGCGCAGGTTCTGGGCCTTCTCGTCGAGATCCTTGAGCTGGTTGAGCACGTCGGGCAGGAAGCCGCCTTCTTCGGCGGCCGCCACCAGATGGGTGTAGGTGGCGGGGAACATCGCCGGCTGGGCGGCGAGGGCCTGGGACAGGGGCTTGCCTTCGAGGATGTCCTGGTGGAGCGCGGCCAGCACCGCCTGCACCGGCGGGCGGCGGGATTGGGCGTGGAGTTCGCTGAGCGCGGTGTGCAGCGGCACGCCGGTTTCGAGGAGCAGGGCCAGCTGCTCGGTGAAGGCGATGCGGTCGGCTACCTGGAGGCGCTGGTTCCAGCCGGCGAAGGCGGCCTTGGCGCTGCGGGCGGCGGTGGGGGCGGACGCGCCGCCGGCGGGGCCGAGTTCGATGGCCATCGGATTACTCCAGCAGCACCACGCGGGAGATTTCCTCCAGCGTGGTGTGGCCGGCCAGCACCCGGTCGAGCCCGTCGTCGAAGAGGCCCGGGGTGGGGCCGCGCCGGACGTGGTCGCTGAGGGCTTCGTAGCCGGCGTCGGCGACGATCAGGCTCTGCAGCGGGCGGTCGATCTCGATGAGTTCGTGGATCGCCAGCCGGCCCTTGTAGCCGCTGTCGTAGCAGTTGCGGCAGCCCCGGCCGCGGGCCAGCATCACCTGACCGCGGGCCTCCCAGCCGAAGCGTTCGACCAGCTCGGGCGGGGCGATGTAGGTGCTGCGGCATTCCGGGCAGATGCGCCGCACGAGGCGCTGGGCCATCACGCCGATCAGCGCCGACGACAGCAGGTAGGGCTCGACGCCCATGTCCACCAGCCGCGCCACGGCGCCCACGGCGTCGTTGGTGTGGAGGGTGGATAGCACGAGGTGGCCGGTGAGGGCGGCCTGCACGGCGATCTCGGCGGTCTGGCGGTCGCGGATCTCGCCGACCATGATGATGTCCGGGTCCTGCCGCAGCACATGGCGCAGGATGCGCGGGAAGGTGAGGCCCACCGCCTCGTTCACCTGGTTCTGGTTGATGATGTCGAGCTGGTATTCCACCGGGTCTTCGATGGTGACGATGTTCTTCTCGATGCTGCGCAGGTGGTCGATGGCGCCGTAGAGGGTGGTCGTCTTGCCGCTGCCGGTGGGGCCGGTGACGAGCAGCAGGCCGTGGCTGCGGGCCAGCAGCCGGCGGAAGCGCGAGAGGTTGCCTTCGGCCAGGCCGAGGCGGTGCAGGTCGAGCACCGTGGTGCCCTTGTCGAGCACCCGCAGCACCACCTTTTCGCCGTAGATGCCGGGCAGGGACGAGAAGCGCAGGTCCACGGTGCGTCCCTTGGTGGACACCTGGATGCGCCCGTCTTGCGGCAGGCGGCGTTCGGCGATGTCCAGGTTGGCCATCACCTTGAGGCGCGACACGAGGGCCGGGAAGAGGTCGGCGCGGGGGTTCATCACCTCGTACAGCACGCCGTCGATGCGGAAGCGCACCCGCGCCTTGGTGCGGAAGAGTTCCAGGTGGATGTCGCTGGCGTTGTCGTGGATGGCCCGCTGGATGACGGCGTTGACCAGGTTGATGACCGGGCTGCCGGCGGCCAGCTCGTCGATGGTGGTGGTGTCGCCGGCCTGGCCGGTGTTCTCGATCACCTCCAGATCCATGGTGTTGCCGTCGATCAGGTCGGGGTCGTAGGCGGAGCCGGAGTAGGCCTCGAACAGGCATTTCTGGATCGCGTCGGCGCCGGCCAGCACCCAGCGCAGGCGGCAGCCGCTGGCCCGCTCGATCTCGTCGGCCACCGGCATGGATTGCGGGTCGGTGGTGGCGAGGGTGAGTTCGTTGCCGATCCGGAACAGGGGCAGCACGCCCAGCCGGCGGGCCATGTCCTGGGGCAGGGCGTCGGCGATGGCGGGGTCGAAGAGGCCCGGGCGCATGGCGAGGTAGGGCACCCCGAGCTGGGCCGACAGGGCCTGGAGCAGCTCGTGCTCGGGCACCCAGCCCTTCTCGATGAGGATGCGCCCGATGCGCAGGCCAAGCTGGCGCTGCAGCCGGGCGGCTTCGGCGAGCTGTTCGGCGGTGGCGAGGCCGCGCTGGGTGAGGATGTCGCCAAGGCGCTGGCCGCTGGGGGCGGCGGGGGGCGGCAGGGGGCGGGAGTCGGGGCCGCCGCTGTCGAAGATCTCGATGCGCCGGTCGAGCCCGGTGGCGATCAGGATGTCGCCGATGAGGGGGTTGGGCGCGGTGAGGCGCAGCCAGCCGCCCAGGCTGGCGAGGCGGGCGCTGCCGGCAAGGAGCTGGGCGAGGGCCTGACTGGAGAGCAGCGAGACCTTGCCCAGATCGAGCACGATGCGCAGTTCGTACTCGGCGGCGCAGGCGTCGATGGCGTTGCCCAGGGCGCCCACCGCTTCGGTGTCGTGGAGCGCGCCTTCGGGGGCGAGGTAGGTGAGGGTGCCCGCGCGGGTGCGGACGATGGGGTTAGCGATCGTCGCACTCCCGTCGGATGCCCATTTTGAGCAGCATGGCGGGGTCTTCGTCGCACAGGCGCAGGAAGCGTTCGAGCAGCTCGGGGTCGAGCTGGCTGCTGCCGACCCGGCGCATCTCCCGCACCGCGGCCTCGTGGGTGCTGCCGGCCCGGTAGGCGCGGGAGCTGGTGATGCTGTCGTAGGTGTCGGCCACGGCGATGATCCGGGCCAGCAGCGGGATGTCGGAGCCGCGCAGGCCGTGGGGGTAGCCGGTGCCGTCGAATTTTTCCTGGTGGTGGCGGGCGCCGGCGAGGGCGCCTTTCAGGCGGTCCACGTGACGCAGGATCTCGTAGGAGCGCTCGGGGTGCACCTTGATGAAGGTGTACTCGTCGTTGGTGAGCCGGCCGGGCTTGCACAGCACGGCGTCGGGGATGCCGATCTTGCCCACGTCGTGCAGCAGCGAGCCCCAGTGCAGGTTTTCCATCTCCTCGGCGCGCAGGCGCAGGGCTTCGCCCAGGCGCATCGACAGCAGGTGCACCCGCTCGGAGTGGCCGCGGGTGTACGGGTCCTTGGCCTCGACGGCCTCGATCAGGGCGGCGGCCATCTGCTCGGTGAAGCGGCGCATCTCGGCGAACATCTCGCCCATGTGCATCACGTTGGAGATCTGGTGGGCCATCACCTCGCCCAGGCGGCGGTCGCTGTTGGTGAAGTCGGGTTTGTCCTGGTGGTTGAGGAGGGTGAGCATGGCCGGCATCTCGAGGCCCTGGAACACCGGGCAGGCCAGCACCTTGTAGGGCATGTCGGTGAAGATGTAGGGCCGGCGGGAGTCGTCCATGCCGTTGAGGACGACCGTGGCGCGGCTCGACGAGACGAAGCGGAACAGGTCGCCGCGCATCTCCACCAGCACCAGGTCGAGGTTGTGGATGGGCTTGCTGAGGTTGGTGGCGGAGACGGTGAGGTTTTCGGCCGGGCGCACGAAGCAGGCCACGTCGGCGTTGAGCTGCTCGGCGCAGCTTTTGAGCAGATCCTGCAGCACCTCGGCGCCCAGATCCTGTTTGGCCAGGTGGCGGTCGATGTCGTAGAAGAGGTGGAGTTCTTCGTAGCGTTCGGCCAGCTCGGCGGCCAGCACGTCCATCTCGGCGCCCAGGCTGTTGCGGTCGGCGAGGGTGGCGGCCACGTCGGCCATGGTTTCGGCCACCGCGTCCAGCTCGATGCCGAAGGGGGCAGCGTCGTCCCGGGGCACGGCGATCAGCCAGCCGGGGCCGGCGCCGTCGGGTAGCGGGGCGGGGCTCACGTAGGCCACGCCCGTGCCGGTCTTCAGGCGGCGCATGCCGTCGCCGCCGGCCGGCGCGGCGTTGCAGGCGGCCAGGGCGTCGCCCAGCGCGGTGGGGTCGCCGTCGGACCACAGCAGCCCGCCGGCGGCACTGCCGATGGCGGCGCTGAAGGCTTCGCCCACGCCGCGCTTGAGCCAGCGCCCGTAGCGGGCGAGTTCGTCGGCGCGCGGGTCAGTCATCGGCGGGCTCCCGGGCGACCATCTGGCCGAGCAGGGTGGCGATGCGCCGGGGGCTGACCGGCTTCTCGAGGAACTCGATGCCGCCCAGTTCCTGGGCCCAGCTGCGCTGGTCGCGGGCGGTCATGGAGGTCATCACCAGTACCGGGAAGGCTGGCCGGCTGCCGTCGGCGTAGAGCCGGCGGCACAGCTCCTCGCCGCCCATGCCGGGCATCTGGATGTCGGTGATGAGGGCGTCGGGCGGGTTGGCGGCGACGGCGTCGAGGGCTTCGGCGCCGTCGTGGGCGAGGTCGATCTGCCAGCCTTCCTTGGCCAGACTCACGCGGAGCACGCGGGCCACGTGGGGTTCGTCGTCGACGACGAGGAGACGTTTCATGCGGCCCTCAGCAGGACGTGGGGTTTACGGAAGCTCAGGGTGAAGCGGGTGCCCTGGCCGGGCTGGCTGGTCACCTCGATCTGGCCCTGGTGCAGCTCGACGATCTGCCGCGCCAGATACAGGCCCAGCCCGTGACCGCCGCGGGCGACGGCCTCGCGGTCGGCGGAGCGGTAGAACTTGTCGAACACCCGGGGCAGGTCGGCGGCGGCGATGCCGATCCCGCTGTCCTGCACGGTGATGGCGATGCGCTCGTCGCTCTCGTCGGCCGACAGATTGATCTCACCGCCGGCCCGGTTGTATTTGGCGGCGTTGGTGAGCAGGTTGTTCAGGGCGATGCGCAGCAGGTCCTTGTCCAGCTCGACCGGGGGCAGGTCGGGCGGTACCTCGACGTGCAGGCGCAGGTCGCGGGCGGCGCCGGTGTGGCGCAGCTGCTCCATGCAGTCGGTGAGCAGGTCGGCCAGGCGCACCCGCTGGCGGTCGATCACGATGCTGCCGGCCTCGATGCGCGAGATGTTGAGCAGGTTGCCGATGAGGGCGGCGGCGCGCCGGGATTCGTCGCAGACGGTGTTGATGGCTTCGACGCGGGTGTCGGCGGGCAGGGCCGGGTCGTCCCGCAGCAGCTCGCCGTAGAGGGCGATGTTGGCCAGCGGGGTCTTGAGTTCGTGGGCGACGTGGGCGATGAACTCGTCCCGGGCGCGGGCGGCCAGCATCTGGTCGGTGGTCTCGCGCAGGACGATGAGCGAGCCCAGGCGGCGGCTGGCGTCGCGCGGGGCGAACAGGGGCAGGGCCCACACGCTGACCCGGCGGCTCTCGTTGCCGTCCGGGTGGAAGTCGGCGTGCTGGCTGGCGGAGTGGGCTTGCCCCCCGAGCAGCGGGGTGAGGGCGCGCAGGATGGCGTCGTCCACCGGCCATTCGGTGGGGCGCTTGCCGACCAGGGCGGCGGGGTCGGCCGACAGCAGCGGGCCGACCGTGGTGTTGGCGAAAACGGTGAGGCTGCCTTCGTCCAGCACCAGCACGCCGTCGGGCAGGGTTTCGAGGGCGCTCTCGACCTTCTCGCGCTTGTAGCCGAGCAGCTTGATGGCGGTTTCGGCGTCGCCGCGGCCGGCTTCGAGTTCGCGGATACGTTTCTCGGTGGCGTCCAGGAAGCGCCCGAAACGGGCAACCAGATCGCGGGTGGCGGGGTCGCCGGCAGCGTCGGGCGGGGCGCCGGCGGCCAGCTGCTCGACCCGCTGGCTGACCGCCTGGAGCGGTCGCAGCTGGCTGCGCAGCATGAAGAAGAACAGCGGCACGAGGAGCAGCACCGGCAGCGCCAGCCCGGCCAGGAAGGGGATCTGGCG
Source organism: Zoogloea sp. (assembly GCF_041904905.1). GTDB lineage: Bacteria > Pseudomonadota > Gammaproteobacteria > Burkholderiales > Rhodocyclaceae > Zoogloea. The sequence continues at coordinate 22,458 of NZ_JAYRMI010000025.1, forward strand.
AGGGTCGAAGCCGAGGGTGGGGGCGCGGAAGGCGACCCGCACGAAGCCTTCGAGGCGGCCGCCCTGGAGCAGCGGGCCGTGGAACTCGATCAGCTCGAGCCCGGCCACGCCGCTATCCACGGGGCGGTGGCCGAACCATTCGGCCGGCTTGTCGGCGGCCAGGGGCTGGGCGCTGGGGGTGAGGCCGGGGGCGGTGACTTCGGAGAGGGGCTGGCCCTGGGGGTCGGTGACCAGGCCGTAGGCCAGATCGGCGTTGCCGTGGGCGCGCAGCACCGTGGCGAGGGGGTTGGGGCGGCCGGGGGCGGGCACCAGGCCCTCCTTGGGGATCGCGGTGAGGGCCTTGACGAGGCGGGCGCCTTGCTCGACCTGCTCGGTGGCGCGCTGCTCCGTCTGGTTGCGCACCGCCAGGAAGGCGACGAGCAGGGCAGCGGCGAGGCCGGCGACGAGGACGAAGAGTCCGGCGCGGTCGGCGGAACTGGAGCGGGCGGGAATCACGGGGCGGGTTATCTGAGCGGAGTATGCCCGGATAACGGACCGGGGCCGGCGTACTTTAGCCGGCCGGGGATTTTCCCCGTAGGGGGGAACGGCTCAGTCGGGCCGGTTGCGCTCGCCGGGGGTGAGGAACAGCCCGACGCCGAGGGCGATCAGGACCAGCGGCCACCAGGTGCGGGCCAGCCGGACGAAGTCGAGCTCGAACAGCTCGAGGTTGATCCCCAGGGCGACGACGCCGATGAGGATGAGGGCGGTGGCTGCGAAGTGGCCGCGCATGGGAAATCCCGTGGAAATACCAAGGACGCCGATGGTAACGCGTTACGCGGGTTTTTCGTCGGGGCCGTCGGCGAAGGCGGGCAGGCTGACCCGCAGCAGCACGCCGCGCGCATCGGGGGTGTCGTGGATGGCCACCTCGCCGCCGGCGCCGTGGGCGATCTCGCGGACGATGGCGAGACCCAGGCCGCTGCCCGGGTGGCTGGCGTCGGGGAGGCGGAAGAAGCGCTCGAAGACTTGCCGGCGGGCGGCGGCGGGGATGCCGGGGCCGGTGTCTTCCACCTCGATCAGGCTGTGGCCGCCGTCGGTGCGGCTGCGCACGGTGACCTCGCCCGGGGCAGGGGTGTAGTTGAGGGCATTGGCGACGAGGTTGGCGATCATCTCGCCCAGCAGCAGGCGGTCGCCGTTGACCCGGGCGGGTTCCAGCTCGAAGCCCAGGTCGAGGCCGCGGGCTTCGGCGAGGCGGATCCACTCGGGGCTGCGCTCGCGGATCAGCTCGGGCAGGGCGACCGGGGTGGCGAGGTTGGTGTGCCGGCCGCCGGGTTCGGCGGACAGGAGCACCAGCATCTGGTTGATGAGGTGGCCCAGCCGCTCGATGGCGCCCACGCAGTGGCGGGTGCGGGCGTCGCGTTCGGTGGCGTCGGGTTCGCGCTGGAGCAGTTCGAGCTGGGTGCGGATGCCGGCGAGCGGGGTGCGAAGCTGGTGGGCGGCGTTGGCCACGAAGCGCTGCTGGGCTTCGGCGGCCTGCTCCAGCCGGTCGAGCACCTGATTGAATTCGGTGACGAGGGGGCGGATCTCGATGGGGGCGGCGCTCTCGTCCAGCGGTAGCAGGGCCCGGTGTTCCATGCCGTGCAGGGCGCGGCGGATGCCCTCGACCGGCAGCAGGGCGTGGTGCACGCCGAACCAGATGGTGACGCCGGTGGCCACCGCGAAGAACATCAGCGGCAGTAGCAGGGCCACGGCCAGGTCGATCTTGAGCTGGTCGCGCTTGCGGGTGGTTTCGGCGGTGACGAAGACGAAGGGCTCGCCGGAGATCTGGCGGTGGATGGCGATGACGCGCACCCGGTGGCCGCGGAAGTGGGCGTCGAAGCTGACCCGGTCGCCGTGCACGGCTTCGTCGGGGCTGGCCTCGTGGGGCAGGCCGGCGTCGCCGGCGATGAAGCGGTCGCCCGGGCCGAGGATCAGGTAGTAGATGTCGTCCACCCGGTCGGTGCGCAGCACCTGCTCGGCAGCGGGCGGAAAGACGAAGCGGGGCTCGCCGTCGACGACTTCGAGGTGCGGGATCAGCGCCAGGCTGGCGTCGGCCAGGGCCTGGTCGAGGGCCTCCATGGCCGGCCGGTGGACCAGGTGGTAGGCCAGCGGCAGGAAGGTGACGATGGCCAGGGCTGCCGGCAGCAGCAGCCACAGGAGCAGGGATTTACGCAGGCTTCGCGTCATGGGGCAGGTCTTCGAGCATGTAGCCCAGACCGCGCACGGTGCGGATGCGGATGCCGGCGGGCTCGAGCTTGGCGCGCAGGCGCGAGACGTAGACCTCCACGGCGTTCTCGCTCATGTCCTTGTCCCAGCTGCACACGGCGGCGACGATGCGCTCCTTGCTGAGCACCCGCTCCAGGTTGTCGAGGAGGAACTGGAGGATCGCCCATTCCCGCTGGGGCAGGTCGAGGGGCAGGCCGGAGAGCCAGGCGCGGTGGGCCTCCTCGTCCAGCACCAGGGGGCCGAATTCGCGGCGCTGGCCGCTCTGGCCGCGGCTGCGGCGCACCAGGGCATTGACCCGGGCGAGCAGCTCGACCGCCGCGAAGGGTTTGGTGAGGTAGTCGTCGGCGCCCAGGTTGAGGCCGCGCACGCGCTCGTTCAGGGCGTCGCGGGCGGTGAGCATGAGCACGTGGATCGGGTTGTGGCGGGCCCGCAGGCGAGACAGCAGCTCCAGCCCGTCCATGCCGGGCAGGCCGATGTCGAGCACCAGCAGGTCGAACTTCTCGGCGGCGACGGCGGCCTCGGCCAGCTCGGCGCTGCCCACGAAGTCGGCGGTGTAGCCGGCGCCGCGGAGCAGCTGGGCGACGCCGTCGGCAAGCAGGGGGTCGTCTTCGACGATGAGGATGCGCATGGGCGGAGGTCGGGTTGGGGGGTTAGGGCCGGGCGTCCTTTCGCGGCCGGTCCTTGGCGCCGCCGTAGGACAGCAGGACGGGCAGCAGGAGCAGGGTGAACACCGTGGCGCTGATGATGCCGCCAACGATCACCACTGCAAAGGGGCGCTGGGTTTCGGAGCCGATGCCGTGGGACAGCGCGGCGGGCAGCAGGCCCAGGCCGGCCATCAGGGCGGTCATCACGATGGGGCGCAGGCGCAGCATGGCGCCGTCGAGGATGGCCTCGGAGCGGGTGGCGCCGCGGCGGGCGATCTCGATGACCTGCTCGACCATGATTACGCCGTTCTGCACCGAGATGCCGGCCACCGCGATGAAGCCCACCGCCGCCGACACCGACAGGTGCAGCCCGGCCAGCCCCAGCCCGGCGAAGCCGCCGATCAGGGTGAAGGGCACCATCGACAGCACCAGCAGGGCCGGGCGCACGTCGCGGAAGGCCCAGAACAGCAACGAGAAGATCAGCCCGAGGGTGATCGGGACGATCAGCTTGAGGCGGGCCATGGCGCGCTGCTGGTTCTCGAACTGGCCGCCCCAGGCGACGGTGTAGCCGGCCGGCAGGCTGACTTCGGCGGCGACCTTCTTCTGGGCTTCGGCGACGAAGCTGCCCTGGTCGCGGCCGCGCAGGTTGGCCTTGACGATCACGGCGCGGCTGCCGGCCTCGCGCTGGATGCGGGAGGCGCCCTGGCGCAGCTCCACGTCGGCCAGGTCGCCCAGGGGGATGCTGCCGTGCCCGTCGGGCAGGGCCACCGGCAGGTTGGCGATGTCGTCCACCTGGTCGCGGAACTGGGGGCCGAAGCGCAGGGTGACGTCGTAGCGGCGCTCGCCCTCGTAGAAGGCGTTGACGGCGCTGCCGCCCAGGGCGGTCTGGATCATCGCGTTCACGTCGGTGACGTTGATGTCGTAGCGGGCCAGGGCTTCGCGGCGCAGGCGGATGTCCACCTCGCTCTGGCCGCCCACCGGCAGGGCGGCCACGTCGGCCGAGCCTTCGATGCGGCCCAGCACCCCGGCGATCTGGCGGCCCTTGGCTTCGAGCACCTCCAGGTTGGGGCCGAAGACCTTCACCGCGATCTCGCCCTTGGCGCCGGAGAGGGATTCCTCGACGCTGTCCTGGATCACCTGGGAGAAGTTGGTGGGCAGGCCGGGGATGGCTTCGAGGCGGCCGGACATGCTGTCCACCAGCGCGTCCTTGGTGGCGAAGCGCCATTCGCTGCGGGGCTTGAGGTCCACCAGGATCTCGATGTTGTTGGGGCCCTTGGGGTCGGTGCCGTCGTCGGGGCGGCCGACGTGGGTGATGACCGCCTTCACCTCGGGGTAGGTGGACAGCACCGCGCGCACCTTGCGCTCGACCTCCTTGGTGTTGGTGAGGCCGGACGACTGGGGCAGGCTGATGGTGAGCCAGATGTTGCCTTCGTCGAGCTTGGGCAGGAACTCGGAGCCCAGCAGCGGAGCGAGGCCCAGCGCGGCGGCCAGGCACAGCAGCGAGCCTGCCACCACCGCCCGGCGGCGGGCCTGGAGCTTGACCAGCAGCGCCCGGTAGCGCGCCTGCAGGCGGTGCAGCCAGGGGCTCTCCTTTTCGGCCATGTCGTCCTTGTTGAGGGCGTAGGAGAGCAGCGTGGGCACCAGGGTGAGGGTCAGGAGCAGGCCGCCGAGCAGGGCGAAGGAGAGGGTTAGCGCCACCGGGGTGAAGATCCGCCCTTCCATGCGCTGGAAGGTGAAGATCGGCAGGAAGGCGACGATGATGATGGCCTTCGAGAACATGATCGGCGAGCCCAGCTCGACGCAGGTCTGCTTGAGGGCGTGGATGCGGCGGCCCACCGGCGAGGCGATGCCGTGGTGTTCGGCGTGGGCGTCGGCGGCCAGGCGCACCATCAGCGCCTCGACCATCACCACCGCGCTGTCGATGATGACGCCGAAGTCCACCGCGCCCAGGGAGATGAGGTTGGCGGACACGCCCATGGCGTGCATCAGGATGAAGGCGAACAGCAGCGACAGGGGGATCACCGCGGCGACGATGATCGCCGCCCGCAGGTTGCGCAGGAAGGCCAGCAGGATGGCGGTGACGAGCACCGCGCCGACCAGCAGGTTTTCGGCCACGGTGGCGACGGTGTGGCCGATGAGTTCGGTGCGCTGGTAGATCGGGCGCAGGCGGAAGCCTTCGGGCAGGCGGGCGTTGACCTCGTCCACCTTGAGCTTGAGGGCTTCGACGATCTTGCCGGCGTTGCCGCCCTTGGTCATCTGGACGATGCCCTCGACCACGTCGTCCCGGTCGTTGAAGGCCACGACGCCGGAGCGAGGGCGGAAGCCGGCCACCACTTCGGCCACGTCGCTGATGCGCACCGGCTTGCCTTCGCGGGCCACCACCACCACGTCGCGCACGTCGTCGAGGCTCTGGAACAGGCCGAGGGTGCGCACCACCAGGGCTTCGTCGCCGCGGGGGAGCAGGCCGCCGCTGCCGTTGGCGCTGGCGGCGTTGAGGGCCTGGGTGACGTCGCCCAGGCTCACCGCGTACTTGCGCAGCAGCTCGGGGTCGATGCGCACCTGCACTTCGCGGATCGCGCCGCCGAAGCTCACCACGTCGGCGATGCCCGGCACCATGCGCAGGGCCGGGCGCACCGTCCAGTCCTGCACCGCGCGGATCTCTTCCCGGTCGGCGGTGGGCGGGGCGTCGAGCACGTAGCGGTAGATCTCGCCGACGGCGGTGGTGAGCGGCGCCAGCACCGGTTGGGCGCCCGGCGGGAGCGAGACGTTCTGCAGGCGTTCGAGCACCTGCTGGCGGGCGAAGTAGTCGCCGGTCTTGTCGTTGAAGGTGAGGGTGACCACCGACAGGCCGGTGATCGACACCGAGCGCAGCTGGGTCATGCCCGGCACGCCGCTCATCTCGCGTTCGATGGGCAGCGAGATGGTGCGCTCGACCTCCTCGGGGGCCACGCCGATGGCCTGGGTGACGACCTGGACCTGCACGTCCTGCACGTCCGGGAAGGCTTCGATGGAGATCTGGTTGACGGCGTACAGGCCGTAGCCGAGCAGCACCGCGGCGGCGATGAGGATGAAGGCCCGCTGGCGCAGGGCGAGGGTGATGAGGGTGTCGAACATGGCGGCGGCTCGTCAGCGGGAGCTGCTGGCCAGTTCGGCGTTGAGGAGCAGCGCCCCCACGCTGACCACCTTGTCGCCGCTCTTCACCCCGCTCCAGACGTAGGCGTGGCTGCGGGTCTGCACCGCGAGGGTGACTTCGCGCTTCTCGAACACGCCGGCGTCGCGCTCGACGAAGACGTAGTTCTTCACGCCCTCCACGAGCAGGGCGCCGGTGGGGATCTTGGGCAGCTCTTCCTTGCTGTCGGCCAGGATGGCGACCTTGGCGTACATCTCGGGCTTGAGCAGGCCCTCGCGGTTGTCCACGGCCACCCGGGCCTGGATGCGGCGGGTCTGGGGGTCGAGGGTGGGGGCGACGTGCACCACCTTGCCGGTGAAGTTGCGGTGGGGGTAGGCGGAAACCTCGACCTGGGCCGACTTGCCCACGGTGACGATGGGCAGGTCGCGCTCGGGCACATCCACCAGCACTGACAGGCGGCTCATGTCGGTGACGACGAAGAGGGGCTCGGGGTTGTCGGGGCGGGCCTCCATGGCCGGGTTGATGTGCCGGGTGGCGACCACGCCGGCGATGGGCGCGCGCAGCGGGTAGCGCTGGCTGCCGGCGGCGACGCTGCCGCCAGGGGTGAGGTTGGCCAGGCGTAGGCGGGCGCGCTCGACTTCGGCCTGGGCCTGCTGGGCGTCGGACTGGGCGGATTCCAGGTCGCGGCGGGCGATGACTTCGGCCTGGTAGAGGCTGCGGGCCCGGTCGAGGGCGGATTTCTTCTGCTGGGCGTCGGCCTGGGCCTTGGCCAGATCGGCGGTGGCGGTGCCCAGCTCGGGGGCGTCGAGTACGGCAAGCACGGTGCCGGCCTTCACGGTGTCGCCGATGTTGGCGTGGATCTCGACGACCCGGCCGGCGATGGGGGCGATCAGCCGGGCGGTGGCGTTCTCGTCGTAGCTGATGCGGGCGGCCAGGGGTTCGTCCATCGGCACCGGGGCGAGGGCGGCCCGGTCGGTCTTGATCTGGGCGAGCTGGGGGGCGGCGGTGGGGAAGCGCAGCACGCCGGGTTCGGCGGAGGGGCGCTGGATGGCGGGTTCGTCGGGCTTGGCGGGGGCGTCGGGGCGCAGGTGCCAGGCGCCGGCGGCAATCGCGGCGACCAGGACGACGATGAGGGGCGTGCGTTTCATGGGGTGGCTCCGGCCAGGCGCAGCAGCAGGGCGGCGCGGGCGACGTCGGCCCGGGCCTGGATGGCTTCGATGCGCGCGGCGCGCAGGTTGCGCTGGGTGTCGAGGTAGTCGGTGAGGCTCATGCCGCCCTTCTGGATGGCGACGTCGGCGCCGCGGCCGGCCCGTTCGGCGGCGGGCAGCACCACGTCGCGCAGGCGGGCGTGGCGGCGGCGGGCGGCGGCGTAGTCGGCCTGCAGGCCGGCCTGCTCGCTGGCCACGGCCTGACGGGTGGCGTCGAGCTGCTGTTCGGCGGCGGTGTAGTCGGCTTCGCTCCGGGCGATGTCGCCCCGGTAGTCGTAGCCGAGGAATAGCGGCACCGAGACGCTGAAGCCGTAGGTGTTGCGCCCGTCGGGCGGGTAGTGCTCGTACTGCAGGCCCACCGAGACGTCGCGGGTGCGCTGGGCGCGGGCCAGCTCGCGCAGGGCGCCGGCCTGGGCCACGCGCTGGCGGGCGGCGAGGATGTCCGCCCGTTCGGCGTCGGCGGGGGCGGGGGTGATCGTTTCGTCGCCGGGCCAGTCGTCGGTGGTGTCGAGGCTGTCGGCGGGCAGGCGGTTGCCCAGCAGCCGGGCCAGGGCGATGCGGGCGCGGGCGAGGGTGAGTTCGGCCTGCACGGCGTCGTTGGCGACCCGGGCGGCGTCGGCGGCGAAGCGGGCGACGTCCACCCCGGCCAGATCGCCGGCCTTGCCGCGCAGTTCGGCGGCGTCGGCGGTGCGGCGGGCGAGGGCGGCGTTCTCGTCGGCGATGCGGCGCACTTCGCGGGCGGCGCGCAGATCGACCCAGGCGCTGGCCAGCTCGATACGGGCGAGGCGGATGGTGTTGTCGAGGTCGAGCCCGGTGGCGGCGAGGTTGCGTTCGGCGGCGTTGAGGCGCAGGTCGCGCTTGTCGCCGCGCTCGATGGTCTGGTCCACCCGCAGCACGCTGTCCATCGGGCGCTCCCAGTAGCCGCCGCTGCCGTTGCGGGCGGGGTTGATGCTGGTCACCGCGGCGGTGAGCACGGGGTTGGGCCGGGCGCCGGCGATGTCGATGCCGGCCCGGGCGCCGGCCAGCGCGGCGCGGGCCTGGAGGATGGCTGGGTTGGCGTCGAGGAGGCGCTTTTCGGCGTCGGGCAGGCTGAGGGGCGGGGTGTCGGCGGCGAGGGCCTGGCCGGCGGCGGGCAGCAGCAGCGCGGCGGTGAGCAGGTGCCGGCCGAGGCGGCGGAGGGCGGAGGGCAGGGGCATTCCAGCGGGCAGCGATGACCGGGTGCCCAGTCTAGGTGCCGAGTCTGTCCCTGACCTGACCGCTTCCTTGCGTCAGGCTTGCATGGGGGTGGCGGGGTGTGTCAGCCGGCCAGGGTGCTGTCGGCGATGGCGGGCAACGCGCTGGCGAGGGGGCCGTAGCGCTGGTGGAGCAGCCACACCAGGTCGACCAGCTCGGGCTGGTTGAGGTGGGGTACGCCGGCGAGGATCAGCACGAAGCGGTGGCTGCCCACGTAGAGCGGCCAGAAGCCGATCTGGCTGTGGCCGGCGGCGTCGGGGATGGACCAGGCGCTGCCGTACATCCGCAGATCCTGGCCGATGAGGCGGCGGTGGCGGTTGTAGAGGCTGGCCAGATCGGCCGAGAGGGCGGCGAGGGATTCGGCTTGGGCGGTGCTGAAGCCGGTGCCGGCAAGGTGAAAGCCGTGGGCGTCGGCGAGGACGGCGCAGCGGTTGCCGGAGAGGGGCGGCAGCAGGCTCTGGAGCGCGGTCTCGATGGTGTCGCGGGGGGCGCAGCGGGGGGCGTCGAGGTATTGGATCCAGCCCACCGAGGCGAGCCGCCGCACGAAGCCGTCGTCCTCGTCGTTCCAGGCGGGGGCGGTGGGCTGGGCGAAGAGCAGGCGGATGAAGCCGCGCAGGCGGTCTTCGGCCTGGGCTGCGGCGGCGAAGTAGGCCCCCGCGGGGGTGGGCAGCAGGTAGTGGCGGCGCGGCGTTTCCATGGCCTGGGTCAGGCGCTGGCTACCGGGTCGATGACGCTGAGCACCGCTTCGATGAGCAGGCACACGTCGCGGCGGGCGCGGGCGTCCACCTCGAACACCGGCACGCAGCCGAAGCCGGCGCGCTCCAGTTCGAGCTGGTAGTCGGTGAGCCGCGGGGTGTTGCACAGGTCCACGTGGGTGACGCCGATGGCCACCGCGGTCTTGCGGATGAAGCCGCTGAAGGCGCCCAGGTAGAAGCGCAGCTCCTTGAGGGGGTCGCCGCGGGAGTTGTCGATCAGCAGGATCAGCGCGATGCCGCCTTCGGTGAGGATCTCCCACATGAAGTCGAAGCGCTGCTGGCCCGGCGTGCCGTAGAGGTGGATGGTGCTGCCGTCGGCCAGCTTCATGGCGCCGTAATCGAGCGCCACGGTGGTGTTGGGCTTGAGGTCGCGGACCTCGTCGGAGGCGGAGGCGTCGGTTCGGACCGGCGGGATGTCGCTGGCGGCGGTGACGGCCGTCGTCTTGCCGGCTCCGACCGGGCCGGCAAAGATGATCTTGTAGTGGCTCATCGGCGCGGGGTCAGCCTGCGGCAGCTTCTCCGAGGCGGGCGCCGAGCAGCTTGCCAAGGATGCGCTTGAACAGCCCCCGCATCGGCGCCGCGCTTTCGGCGGTTTCGGCCGCGGCGTGGCGGCTGCCGATGATGCGGGCGGCGGCGATGGCCGACGGCGTGGCGGCCAGCTCGACCAGGCCGAGGGCGTGGCAGGCGCTGTAGAAGGCGAACACGTAGCGCTGGGGCACGCCCAGCACCCGCACGGTGTCGCGCAGGCTGTAGCTGCTGCGCGACCACAGGCCGGCGATGCGCATGGCTTCGGGCGGCACGGCGAGGCGGGTGAGGTTGGGCCAGCTGTGCAGGCGGACCGGGTAGTCGAGGTTGGTGCCGCGCGGCAGGCGCCCGCGGGAGGCCCACAGGGCCACGTCCCATTCGAGGGCTTCGAGGGGGCGCTGCTCCAGCGCGCCCATCCGCCCGGCGTCCTTCGGGTCGACCCGGCTCATCCGCACCGTGCCGCGGGTGGGTAGCTGGGCCAGGGCGCGCATGGCGTTGGTGCTGCGTGCCTGCAGGGCCTTGCCGGAGACGGGGTCGAGGTAGAGCGCGGTGCCGCTGGCGTCGTCGATGCGCACCGGGCGGTGGATCTCCCGGGCGTGGGCGAGGGCGCGGGCGATCTCGCCCTGCAGGAACTGCTCCGGGGCGTAGTAGATCGCGGCGCGGGCGGCGGGGTCGTCCAGATCGACGTCGGGCATGGAGCCCACGTAGAAGGTGGACAGGCGCTCCTCGAGCTGGCGCAGCAGGGCCACCGGGTCGGCGTTGGCGGGGCGGGGTTCGGTGCGGTTGAAGAGCATTTCGACCGGGAGTTCGTCGGGGATGTTGTCGGCGTCGTCGCTGACGGCTTCGGCCAGCGCCGCGGCCGGTTCGGCCTGGGCGGCGTCGGCTGCCGGGGGGGCGAGGGCCGGCGATTCGGTGAGCGGGGCCTCGACCGCCGGGGGGGGCGGCGGCAGCAGGCCGCGGGCCCGTTCGAGGGCGGCGGAGAAGGCCGCCAGCCCCACCGGTTTGGTGACGGCGATGGTCAGCGGGTCGTCGTGGAGGGCCGGCTTCTGGGTGCTTACGATCAGCGGGCGGCCCGGGTAGAGCAGGCGGTGGCCCTCGAGCAGGTAGCGGCCCAGGTCGTTGTCGATGTCGATGAAGGCCACGTCGGCGGCGGCTTCATCGGTGATCTGGCAGGCCCGGGTGTCGACGCGCGAGAGGAAGATCTCGAAGGCGTACAGCGAGCGGCTGTCCATGCCGGCGTGGCAGAGGCGGAGCGTAGGCTGGGCGGTCATCATGGGCATCTCCCAAGGGCGGTCAAAGGGCCGGGCTGGCCATCCCGACCAGGCCGCGGGTGAGCACCGAGCGGCTGGCCGGAGGTTGTACGGGCTCGTCGGCACGGACCCCGCTGGCCAGGTGGCTGGCCAGGAATCGGCGCTGGGACGGACCGAGCTGCAGGGCCGTCCGCGACAGCATGGCGGACTTCAGCCCCACTCCCCGCTCGGCCAGGGCGATGAACAGATCCACCAGGGCGCCGTAGATGGCGTCCGGGTCGCCCAGCCGCCAGGCGATCATCACCCGCCGGGTGTGGCCGGTCAGGTCGTCGGGCTGGCGCACCAGGTGCATCTCCAGATGGGCCAGCAGGCGGCCGGCCTCGCCCCGCAGGTGCAGCGCGCCGCTGTCGGGGGTCTGGAAGGCGGGTTCGGGTCGTTCCATTCTTGGAGCCCAGTTTGGGTTGAGTCGATCGCGCCCAAGCTTGCGGCGGGATATGACGAACGGGCTTGATTATAGGGGGCTCGATGGCGCCGAAACCGACCGCTTTGATTACTTCTGTTATTTATACAGATTTTGACAAAGCTTACTGTCAGAACCTGTCAGGGCGCCCAAAATGGGTGCGGTTTTCACCGAATGTCGCAGTTATCCGCCCGCTTTCGGGGCGCGTGCGCGGCCGCCGGCGAGGTGGTCGGGCGGGGGCTGGGTGCCGTCCGGCTTGCGGGAACGGCCGGGTTTGACTTAACCTCGCCGCTCCTGTTCCTCCGGGTGCCCGATCCGCCTTCGCGGAGACGGCCAAACGGGAAGTCCGGTGACGTCGGCGGCACGCCGTCCGACCACTCCGGCGCAGCCCCCGCTGCTGTAAGCCAGACGACCCCATCCACATGCCACTGGGCGCCAGCCCGGGAAGGCGGATGGGGAAGGACGACGGCGAGCCAGAAGACCGGCCCGAGGACATTGTTTCAGCCGAGCCCCGGGGTGCGGGTCTGGCGAGCGAATCCTGTCCGTCCGCCGGCCTGGTCCGGCGCCCGTGCTTCCGCCGGCGCAGCCCGCCTGGCGATTTCGTTCCGTCCTTTCCGCCAGCCTTCGTCCCCCGTCCGGCCCTTGGAGACGGGATGTCACGACCACACCCAGGCTTTTGCCGCCTCATCGCCCGCGCCGTGCTGGCGGCCACTCTGTTCGGCGGGCTGCCGGCCCAGGCGGCGACGCTGTTCAGCGTCGTCACCGACCGCGCCGCCCCGGCCGCGGTCGAAGGCGCCCGCCAGCACCTCGCCCGCCACCCCCGCGACCGCATCGTGCTGCGCACGCCAGCCCAGCTCCTCGCCGCCAGCGACCGCCAGCTGCGTCAGTGGCTCGACGCCGACGCGGTGCTGGCGGTATCCGTCTTCGGCGACCCGGCCCGCCGGCTGATCGACGCCCTGCCGGCCAGCCGTGCGGCCACCGTGCTGGCGATGAACGGCGAGCAGCGCCTCAACCTGCACAGCCGCGGCCCGGCCGGCGCGCTGGCGGATTTTCCCGCCGACACCTTGCGTCAGCTGGCCGCCGAACAGCCGCCCGCCGAGGCTCTCGACGCTGCCGCCGCCCACCCGCCCGCCGCGGCCTGGCTCGCCGCCCGGCGCAGCTGGCAGGCTGGCGGTGCCGACAACCTTGCCCGGCTCTACGCCCACCTGCTCGCCGGCACGGCGCTCCCGCCGCCGCTGCCCGAGCCGGCCCTGCGCCTGCGGGTCGGCGAGGTGGAGCGCACCGACGGCGACGCCTGGCGAGCCGGCCTGCTGCCCGCCGGCCCGGCCCTGGCGGTGCTCGATCTCGCCAACATCGAATCCGGCACGGCGGCGGCGATCTGCGCCGAATCCCGCCGCCAGGGCCTGCCCTGCGCCGAGGTGCTGACCCGCTGGGGCGGCGCCTCGCGGGAGGCCATCGAGCGCCTGCCCGAACTCCTCGCCCCGGCCCGGCCGGCGGCGTTGGTGGTGGTGCAGGATTTCGTGGTGGGCGCCGCCGAGAACCGCGAGGCCGTCACCGAAGCGCTGAAGAAGCTGGATCTGCCGGTCATCAAGGCGATCCGCCTCACCGAGCGCACCGCCACCCAGTGGCGCCTGTCGCCCGAGGGGCTGCCGGTGGATTCGGTGCAGTACCGGGTGGCGCTGCCGGAGCTGCAGGGCATCGGCCAGCCCATCGTGGTGTCGGCGGTGGGGGCGGGGCGGATCGACCCGCTCACCGGCGTCGAGCTGCGCCGCACCGAGCCCATCGCCGCCGAGATCGCCCGGCTGGTGGCGCGCGCCACCCGCTGGCAGCAACTGCGGGCCAAGGCCAACGCCGACAAGCGGGTGGCCATCGTCTACTACAACCACCCGCCCGGCCGGCAGAACATCGGCGCCGACAACCTGGACGTGCCCGCCTCGCTGTTCGCCATCCTCACGCGCCTGAAGGCCGAGGGCTACGACACCGGCGAGCTGCCCGCGTCGCCCGAGGCGCTCCTCGACGGGATCATGGCCCGGGGCGTGAATCTGCCCGAGGACAAGGCCGCGCTGGCCGAACTCGCCCGCGAGGTGGCCGGGGTGAGCGCCGCCGATTACAAGGCGTGGTTCGCCGGCCTGCCCGAGCGGGTGCGCGGCGAGATGGTGTCCGGCCCCCTGGGCCGGCTCCACGCCGAGGTGCTGGAAGCCGAGCGTGCCGGCGAGCGCAGCCTGGGGCGCAAACGCGTCGAGTCGGCGATGAAGGAACTGCACCATCTGGCCGAAGGCGCGGATCACCCCCGTCGCGCCGAGGCCATCGCCGGCCTGAAGGCGCTCGAAGCCGGCTACCGCGGCTGCCTTGCCGACGTGCCGCTGCGCAAGTGCGAGAGCCTGTCGAGGCTGGTGTGGCGGATCGTCGGCTATGGCGTCGAGGGCCTGCGCGGCTGGGGCGCTGCGCCGGGCAAGGTGATGGTGGCGGACGGCAAGCTGCTGGTGCCGGGCCTCAGCTTCGGCAAGGTTTTCGTCGGGCCGCAGCCGCCGCGGGGCTGGGAGGTGGATGAAGAGCTGCTCCACGCCAACACCAGCGTGTCGCCGCCCCACCAGTACCTGGCCTTCTACCACTGGCTGCGCGACCGCTTCCGGGCCGACGCGGTGGTGCATCTGGGCCGCCATTCGACTTACGAGTTCCTGCCCGGCAAGGCGGTGGGGCTCACCGCCGACGACTACCCCAGCCTCGTCGCCGCCGACCTGCCGGGCATCTACCCCTACATCGTCGACGGGGTGGGCGAGGGCGTGCAGGCCAAGCGCCGGGGGCTGGCGGTGATCGTCGACCACCTTACTCCGCCGCTGTCGGCCACGCCGCTCTACGACAAACTGCTGGAGCTGCGTCAGGTGGTGGAGAGCTTCGAGGCCGCCAATAGCGAGCGCCTCAAGGCCCAGGCCGCCCGCACCATGCGCGAGCAGGTGACGGCCCTCAACCTGCGCGCCGAGCTGGAAGCCTCGATGGCCGACGTGCTGGCGGTGCGCGGCATCGGCTTCGAGGACGCCGACGACGACCTGCTCGCCCACGAGATCGGCCACTACCTCACCAAGCTGCAGGAGAAGTTCATGCCCCACGGCCTGCACGTCTTCGGGCAGGACTGGAGCGCCGAATCCCTGGCCCTGATGGCGGGCTCCATGGCCCAGGTGGCGGGCGGCTACGACGCGGCCATCGCCGCCAGGCTGGCCGCGTCCCCGCGGCTGGAGATGGACGGCTTGCTGGCCGGGCTGGCCGGGCGTTTCGTGGCGCCGGGCAAGGGCAACGACCCGCTGCGCTCCCCCGAGGCGCTGCCCACCGGGCGCAACTTTCATGCCGTGGATGGCGACCTGCTGCCCACCCGGCTGGGCTACGCCCTGGGCGCCAGCCTCGCCGACAAGGCCAGCGCCCGACCCCGCAAGGCCGGCGCTGGCGCCGACAGCGACGCGGTGATCCTGTGGGCGTCCGACGCGGTGCGCGACGAGGGGGCGATGGTCGCCTTCTGCCTGTCGCTGCTGGGCGCCGAGCCGGTGTGGAACGCCCGCGGCATCGTCACCGACGTGCGCCTCCTGCCCGGCAAGGCAAGGCGCGACGTGATCGTGACCACCTCGGGCCTGTTCCGCGATCTGTACCCCAACCTGCTCAACCAGATCGACCGGGCCGGCCGGCTGGCGCTGGCCGCGTCGGCCGAGGTGCTGGTCGAGCAGCGCCCCGATCTCGCCGAAGCCCTCGCCGCCGCGCTGGCGCCCCTGGGCAGCGGCGTCGTGCGCGGGCGCGAGCCGCTCGCCGGCAACGTTGCCGCCAGCGCCTGGCTGGGCCGCACCGACACCCTCGCCAAGGGCGGGCTGGCGCCGGTCGAGGCCGGCCGGGCGGCGGCGTTGCGCATCTTCGGCGACGCGCCGGGGGCCTACAGCGCCGGGGTCAATCGGCTCGCCGAACGCTCCGGCGCGTGGCGCGAGCGGGAGGAGCTGGGCCGCGTCTACCTCAACCGGATGGGCCACGCCTACGGGCTGGACGCTGCGGGCGACGCCGCCCACGTGGCCTTCGAGACGGCGCTCGCCGGCGTCGCCCGCAGCTACCACGGCCGCGCCAGCAACCTCTACGGCCTCCTCGACAACAACGACGCCTTCGACTACCTGGGCGGCCTGTCGCTGGGCGTCGAGACCCTCACCGGCCGGCGCCCGGAAGGGCTGATCCTGCAGCACGCCGACCCGGCCCACCCGGCGGTCGAGCCGCTGGCCACCGCGCTGCTGTCGGAGCTGCGCGGCCGCTACCTCAACCCGGAATGGCTCAAGCCCCTGATGAAGCACGGCTACGCCGGCGCCCGCACGATGGGGCAGGCGTTCCTCGAGAACCTGTGGGGTTGGCAGGTGACACGGCCCGACCTCATCCAGCAGTGGGCCTGGGACGAGGTGAAGGAGACGTGGTTCGACGACAAGCAGAAGCTTGGCCTGCCGCGCTTCCTGGCCCAGGGCCACAACGCCCACGTGAAGGCCCACATGCTGGCCATCTTCATGGTGGCGGCGGAGAAGGGCTTCTGGCAGGCCGACGCGGCCACCATCCGCCAGATGGGCGGCGAGCTGGCCCGGCTGGTGGCGAAGAACGGCCTGCCCGGCAGCGGCCACGCGGCGCCCAAGCACCCCATGTGGGACTGGCTGCGCCCGCGCCTCGACGCCGCCGACGCCGATGCGCTGGGCGCGGCGCTGGCCCGGGCGCAGGGGGCGACGCTGCCCGCTGCTGTGCCCGCAAACCCGGCGCCAGCGGCCAGCTCCCGGTCGCGGCCGGCCCTGGCGCAGGCCCGCTCCACGCCGCCGGCCGAGCCCGCGCCGTCGCCCGAGACGCCCGCCGAGGCCCCGTCGCCGGTCAGCCAGAGCGAGCTGATCGTGCGCCCTGCACCCGCCGATCGCCCGCGCACCGTCATCCCGCCCGCAGCCCTGGCCATCGCCCCGCTGCTCTTCCTGCTGGGCCTCGCCTGGAGCGCCCGGCGCCTGCCCGTTTCCCCAACCCGCAACCAAACCGGTGAATCCCGATGAACCACACCCTCTCCTGGCTCCATGAAGCCGTCACCTGGCTGCTCACCCCGGCCCTCCTGGCGCTGGTCGCGGCCTGCGCCATCGCCCTTGCCGAAGCCGGCCTCGCCCTGGGCGAACGCCTGTGGGGGCTGCGGCGCCTGGCGGCAATGAACGACGTGCTCGCCGTCCAGCGCGTGGCCCGGCACCGGCTGGAGCGGGCCGACCTGCTCGCCCGCATCCCGCCCATGCTGGGCCTGATGGCCACCATCATCCCCCTCGGGCCGGGCCTCGCCGCGCTGGGGCAGGGCAACCCGGCCGCGCTGGCCAGCGCCGTCACCGTGGCCTTCGACGCCACCGTGCTGGGCCTCGTGGCCGGTATCGGCGGGCTGGTGGTGGGCAAGCTGCGCCGCCGCTGGTACGAGGAGCTGCTCGAAGGCATGGAGGGCGCCGAATGAAGGCCGTCAACGCCCCGCGCCGCCGGCTGCGCCTGTATTCCCGCCTCGATGCCCGCTTCGACGACCGGGACGAAGACCCCCGCGCAAGTTTGGTCAACCTTGTTGACGTAATGCTGGTGTTCGCCTGCGGCCTGCTGGCCGCGATAGCCGCCAACACCCAGGGCGCCCTCAGTCAGCCCAAGCCCGTGGACAAAGGCCGCGCCATCGAGCGCCCGGCCGACGGCACCGGGCAGGTCGGCGCGGGGATGGACCGGGTCGGCGAAGTCTTCCGCGACCCGAAGACCGGCCAGCTGATCCTCATCGAGCCGGCCGCGCCCGCATTCCGCCCATGAGCCGCCCCACGCCCCTGACGGCGCTGGCCGTCGCGCTGCTGCCCGGCCTCGTCGCCGCCAGCGAAACGACCTTGCCCGAGGTCACCGTCGGCAGCCACCGGGGCGATCTGGTGGGCGTGGCCGACGCCGCCTCCGAAGGCGTGATCGACGCCCGCCGGCTCGCCGCCCGCCCGCTGCTGCGCCCAGCCGAGGCGCTGGAAACCGTACCGGGGCTCGTCGTCACCCAGCATTCCGGAGACGGCAAGGCCAACCAGTATTTCCTGCGCGGCTTCAACCTCGACCACGGCAGCGACTTCGCCACCTTCGTGGCCGGTATGCCGGCGAACATGCCCAGCCACGCCCACGGTCAGGGCTACATGGACCTCAACTTCCTGATCCCCGAACTGATCGCCGGCATCCGCTTCCGCAAGGGCGTGTACGCCGCCGAGGACGGCGACTTTGCCACCGCCGGCGCGGCGCGCATCGACTACCGGCGTCAGCTGGCGGCGCCCTTCGCGGAGATCGGCGCGGGCCACAACGGCTACCGTCGCCTGCTCGCCGCGGGCAGCCGGCCGCTGGGCGCGCTGCAGCTGCTGGCCGCGTTCGAGGCTTCGGGCAACGACGGGCCGTGGGATCAACCCGAGAACCTGACCAAGCGCAATGCCGTGCTGCGCCTGTCGGAGGGCACGGCCGCCAGCGGCTTCGCCCTCACCGCGATGAGCTACACGGCGCGCTGGACGGCTACCGAGCACGTGCCGGCGCGGGCCATCGACAGCGGCGAGATCGGCCGCTTCGGCGCCCTGTCGCCCCACGACGGCGGCACCACCCACCGCCACAGCCTGTCGGCCGAATGGGCGCAGCCCGATGCCGACGGGGCCAGCCGGGCCGGCGTATACCTCATCGACTACGGCCTCAACCTGTTCGCGGCGCCCTCCGGTTTCATCGGCGGGCCGGCCGGCGACCAGCACGAGCAGGCCGACCGCCGCCTGGTGTGGGGTGGGCAGGCCAGCCGCAGCTGGTTTCTCGGGCCGGGCTTCAAGGATTCGGAGCTGACCGCCGGCCTCCAGTGGCGGCAGGATCGCATCCGCAGCGTGGGCCTGTATTCCACCGAAGACCGCCAGCGCAGCGCCACCGTGCGCCAGGACAAGATCGTCGAGACCGCTGCCGCGCTGTTCGTCGAGGCCCGCACCCAATGGCAGCCGTGGCTGCGCAGCACCCTGGGCCTGCGCCATGACGAGGTGGATGCCCGCGTCACCGCCACCGGCGGCGAGTTCAATCTGGCCAACGGCGGCAAGGCCCGCGCCGGGCAAACCAGCCCCAAGTTGGGTGTGGTGCTGGGGCCGTTCGCGCTGCCCGCGCCCACCGAGTTCTACGCCAACTGGGGGCAGGGCTTCCACAGCAACGATGCCCGTGGCGCTACCAGCGGCATCAACCCGGCCGACGGCAGCGTCATCGGCCGCGTGCCGCTGCTGGTGCGCGCCCGGGGCGCCGAGCTGGGCCTGCGCAGCACGCCACTGCCCGGCTGGCAGACCAGCGTGTCGGTGTGGCAGATGGCGCTGGCCTCCGAGCTGGTGTTCATCGGCGACGAAGGCGTCACCGAACCCAAGGGCGCCTCGCGCCGCCACGGGCTGGAGTGGAGCAACGCGCTGGCGCTGCCCGCCGGGGTGAGCGTCGACACGTCGCTGGCGCTCTCCCAGGCGCGCTTCCGCGAGGCCCATCCGGACAACGGCGGCACCCGCGTGCCCAACGCCATCCCGGTGGTGGCGTCGGTGGGCGCGGCGCTGGACCCCGGCGGGCGCTGGTTTGCCGGCGCGCGCCTGCGCTACCTGGGCGCCTATCCGCTGGAAGAAACCGGCCGCGAGAAATCCACGCCCTTCTGGATGGCCAACCTGCGCGTGGGCTATCGCCTTGCCGCCAACAGCCAGTTGACGCTCGACGTGCTCAACCTGTTCGACCGCAAGGCCAACGACATCGAATACTGGGGCGGCGCCTGCACCCGGGGCGAATCGGCCAGCGGCGCCTGCGGTGGCGGCATCGACGGTCGGCTGGTGCATCCGCTGGAGCCGCGCACCCTCCGGCTGGCACTGCGGATCGGGTTCTGAGCGGGGGGACGAAAAAATACAAATCGCCACACTTGAAATGCGCCACACCCGACCCTATTATTAGCACTCGTCGGCGGTGAGTGCTAACAGCCTCCCGCCACCTCGATGCCAGTACGTGTTGCTGGCCAAGTTTTTTCTGGCGGGCTCCGGCCCGGATTGAACCAAGCAGGAGATCTCTACATGAAAATCCGTCCCTTGCATGATCGCGTGATCGTCAAGCGTGTTGAAGCCGAACGCACCACCTCCAGCGGCATCGTCATCCCCGACTCCGCCGGCGAGAAGCCCGATCAGGGCGAAGTGCTGGCCGTCGGCAACGGCAAGATCCTCGAGAGCGGCGAAGTGCGCAAGATGGATGTCAAGGTTGGCGACCGCGTCCTGTTCGGCAAGTACGCTGGCCAGACCGTCAAGGTCGATGGTCAGGAACTGCTGGTGATGCGCGAAGAAGACATCATGGGCGTGCTCGAGGCATGAACGCCGCGCGACCGCCCGAAGGCGTTCGCACCGCAGCCCGATAGGGCGAAGGAAGTTCAATAAACCTCGCCGTCCGCGTCTTTCAACCTCATTTAAAGAATTCCGGAGAAACACACAATGGCAGCTAAAGAAGTCAAGTTTGGCGATTCCGCCCGTGCCCGCATGGTCGAAGGCATCAACGTCCTGGCCGACGCGGTCAAGGTCACCCTGGGCCCCAAGGGCCGCAACGTGGTGCTCGAGCGCTCCTTCGGCGCCCCGACCGTCACCAAGGACGGCGTCTCCGTCGCCAAGGAAATCGAACTGAAGGACAAGTTCGCCAACATGGGCGCCCAGATGGTCAAGGAAGTCGCTTCCAAGACCTCCGACATCGCCGGTGACGGCACCACCACCGCCACCGTGCTGGCCCAGTCCATCGTCCGCGAAGGCATGAAGTTCGTCGCCGCCGGCATGAACCCGATGGACCTGAAGCGCGGCATCGACAAGGCTGTCGTCGCCACCCTGGAAGAGCTGAAGAAGCTCTCCAAGCCCTGCTCCACCAACAAGGAAATCGCCCAGGTCGGCTCCATCTCCGCCAACAGCGATTCCTCCATCGGCGACATCATCGCCAACGCGATGGAAAAGGTCGGCAAGGAAGGCGTCATCACCGTTGAAGACGGCAAGTCCCTGCAGAACGAACTCGACGTCGTCGAAGGCATGCAGTTCGACCGCGGCTACCTGTCCCCGTACTTCATCAACAACCCCGACAAGCAGGTTGCCGTCCTCGACAACCCGTTCGTCCTGCTCTTCGACAAGAAGATCTCCAACATCCGCGATCTGCTGCCGGTGCTCGAGCAAGTCGCCAAGGCTGGCCGCCCGCTGCTCATCATCGCCGAAGACGTCGATGGCGAAGCCCTGGCCACCCTGGTTGTGAACAACATCCGCGGCATCCTCAAGACCTGCGCCGTCAAGGCCCCGGGCTTCGGCGACCGTCGCAAGGCCATGCTGGAAGACATCGCCGTGCTGACCGGCGGTCAGGTGATCGCCGAAGAAGTCGGCCTGACCCTCGAGAAGGCCACCCTGGAAGATCTGGGCCAGGCCAAGCGCATCGAAGTGGGCAAGGAAAACACCACCCTCATCGACGGCGCCGGCGTTGCCGAGCGTATCGAAGCCCGCGTCAAGCAGATCCGTGTCCAGATCGAGGAAGCCACCTCCGACTACGACCGCGAGAAGCTGCAGGAGCGTGTTGCCAAGCTGGCTGGCGGCGTTGCCGTCATCAAGGTTGGCGCTGCCACCGAAGTCGAAATGAAGGAAAAGAAGGCCCGTGTCGAAGACGCGCTGCACGCCACCCGTGCCGCCGTTGAAGAAGGCATCGTCCCCGGCGGCGGCGTGGCCCTGCTGCGTGCCCGCGCCAACCTGGCCGGCCTGAAGGGTGACAACCACGACCAGGACGCCGGTATCAAGATCGTGCTGCGCGCCATGGAACAGCCCCTGCGCGAGATCGTCGCCAACGCCGGCGCCGAAGCCTCCGTGGTGGTGAACAAGGTCACCGAAGGCTCCGGCAACTTCGGCTACAACGCCGCCACCGATGTGTACGGCGACATGGTCGAAATGGGCGTGCTGGACCCGACCAAGGTCACCCGCACCGCGCTGCAGAACGCCGCCTCCGTGGCCGGCCTGATGCTCACCACCGACTGCATGGTTGCCGAACTGGCTGAAGACAAGCCGGCCGGCGGCATGCCCGACATGGGTGGCATGGGCGGTATGGGCGGCATGGGCATGGGCATGTAATTCGCCCGCCCGGGCCCCTCGAAGCCGGCCGACCATCGGCCGGCGCCGAACCCCGATCCCCGTCCTGTGGAATCCGCAGGGCGGGGATTTGTTTTTTGCGGCACGCCTGCGCTTGTCGCGGGCCGCGCTCAGGTCGGGCGCGGTCAACGTGACATGACACACCCTGTGCTAGACTCGAGCGGATTTGTATCGGAATTGTATCGGGTCGATACGGGGGCGCTGCGGCGCGGTGGCTGGTCTGGAGATGCCTGCCACGCGGCCGGCTGGGCCCGGCGGTGGCGGATGCTGCTTCCGGCCCGGAGCGGAAAAAAGACGGCGGGGGAGTGGCCCGTCGGGCGGCCCAATCCCCCGAGGCTCTGCCGCGGCTTGCGCCACGCCATCGCCCCCGAGACCGAGTAAAAGGAGAACAGCGGTTGCACTATGCCGGCGGCCGCTTACTCAAAACTTACACCTCAGCTTCGAACAAAAAGACCATGCGGATTCTGTTGGCCGAGGACGACCTCATCATTGCGGATGGCCTGACCCGGGCGCTCAAGAAGGCCGGTTACGCCGTCGATCACGTGCCCAACGGCGCCGAAGCCGACGCCGCGCTGCTCGGGCAGAGCTTCGACCTGCTCATCCTCGACCTGGGCCTGCCCAAGCTCTCGGGCATCGAGGTGCTGCGCCGCCTGCGCAGCCGCAAGTGCACCATGCCGGTGCTCATCCTCACCGCCCAGGACGGCGTCGAGGATCGCGTGCGCGGGCTCGATGCCGGCGCCGACGACTACCTCACCAAGCCCTTTGCCCTGCCCGAACTCGAAGCCCGCGTGCGCGCCCTCACCCGCCGCGGCACCGGCCAGGCCCGCTGCATCGAATACGCCCGCCTCGCCTACGATCAGGCCGACCGGGTGGTCAAGATCGACGGCCAGGTGGTCGAGCTTTCCGCCCGCGAGGTGGGCCTGCTGGAAGTCCTGCTCCTGCGCGCCGGCCGGCTGGTGAGCAAGGAGCAGTTGGTCGACCACCTGTGCGGCTGGGGCGAGGAAGTCTCCAACAACGCCATCGAGGTCTACGTCCATCGCCTGCGCAAGAAGCTGGAGCACAGCGGCGTGCAGATCGTCACCGTGCGCGGCCTGGGGTACTGCCTGGAAAAGCCGGATGTGGTCGCCTAGGTGGCGCAAGGCGGCCGCCGAGGATGCCGCCGCCGACGGCAAGGCCTTCAACTCGCTGTTCGGCGAGATCCTCGACTGGATGCTCGCGCCGCTGCTGTTCCTGTGGCCGATCTCCATCATCGTCACCCACAACGTCGCCAACAGCATCGCCAACCAGCCCTACGACCAGGCGCTGGCGGTCAACGTGCGGGCCATCGCCCGGCTGGTGAAGGTCGAGGGCAACCTCGCCCGGGTCAATTTCCCGGCACCGGCGCGGCTCATCCTGCGCGCCGACGAAGACGACACGGTGTACTACCAGGTGCTCGGCTTCAAGGGCGAGCTGCTGGCCGGCGACAAGGACATCCCGCCCATCGCCGCCCCCGACAACGTCGAGCCCGATCTGGTGATGTTCCGCGACGAGCAGATCGCCGGCGAAGAGGTGCGGGTGGCCTACCAGTTCCTCCAGCCGGTGGATGGCGCGCCCAGCCGGCTGGTGCTGCTGCAGGTGGCCGAAACCCGCAACAAGCGCAGCACCCTCGCCTCGCGGGTCGTCACCGGCGTGCTGCTGCCCCAGTTCGCGATCATCCCCATCGCGGTGATCCTGGTGTGGCTCGGGCTCTCCCGCGGCATCGCCCCCCTCAACCAGTTGCAGACCCTCATCCGCCGGCGCCGCCCGTCGGATCTGTCGCCCATCTCCGTCTCCGGCGTGCCCGAAGAGGTGCGCCCCCTCATCATCGCCTTCAACGACATGATGGCCCGGCTTGAGGAAAACCTGCAGGCCCAGCAGCGCTTCATCGCCGACGCCGCCCACCAGATGCGCACCCCCCTCACCGGCCTGCGCATGCAGACCGACCTCGCGCTGATGGAGACCGACCCCAATCAGGTCCACCGCTCCCTGGTGCAGATCTCCCAGAGCGCCGAGCGCGCCGGCCACCTCATCAACCAGCTCCTCTCCCTGGCCCGCGCCGAAGCCAGCTACGAGAAGATCTACGCCGTCGAGCGGGTCGACCTCGAATCCCTGCTGCGCAACATGCTCAGCGACTTCGTGCCCCGCGCCCGCCAGAAGAACATCGACTTCGGCCTCGAGACCACCGGCGAGCCGCTCATCATCGACGGCAACCCGGTGCTGCTGGGCGAGCTGCTCAAGAACCTCATCGACAACGCCATCAAATACACCCCCGAAGGCGGCTGCGTCACCGTGCGCACCATCGCCACCGAGCGGGCCATCGTCGAAGTGGAAGACACCGGCATCGGCGTGCCCGAAGCCGACCGCGAGCGCGTCTTCGAGCGCTTCTACCGGGTGCTCGGCAGCACCGAGAGCGGCTCCGGCCTCGGCCTGCCCATCGTCCGCGAGATCGCCGACCTCCACCGCGCCACCGTCAGCCTCATCCCCAACCCCAGCGGCAAGGGCACCATCGCCCAGGTCGTCTTCCCCCGCAGTCGCCCCGAAGACGAACCCACCCCCACCGGCGAACGCCCCCCGTCACCCTGAATCCCCGCCTGCAAAAATATCGTCGAAATTATTTGACAAGCCCCCAGTAGAGGGCTATTATGCGCGCTCTCTCAGGCCAGTTAGCTCAGTTGGTAGAGCAGCGGATTGAAAATCCGCGTGTCCGTGGTTCGATTCCGCGACTGGCCACCAGATTCTAAGCCGCTTCCCGCATGTTTGCGTGAAGCGGCTTTTTACATTTTTGGGCAGTTTCTACAAAATTGCAGCGGTAGCTCTGTTGTGGTGTGCGTCTGAATGGTTATGCGCATCAAGTCGTGCAGGGATGCTTGATTTGCTCTGGAAGCAGGTGTTTGTGCTTGCTTGGCGACCCCTTTCTCGTTAAGACAATGATCCTAGGTCAGCCTCCAGCTCCTTTACGGCGTGTCGAATGCGCATGGAGAACAGCTGTTCTACACGTTTGTCCGATAGGGGGGCTACTTTGGCCTTGCCAAGGAAGATAGTCAAAACCTCTTTTTTTTCGCTTACGTCCATTGTGTCGAAGTTTGGAATGTATGTGTGTGATGATTTTTCCTTGCGTCGGCTCTCGTAAAATGTTTTTAGAAACGACTTAGGGCTAATCAAGCCGGTTACGCTGAACCGCTGAATCAACGTCATTACCGTTTTCTGCAGCGATCTTAGACATGCTGTGTCATTGATCTGTGAAAAGTAGAAGACCCAGCCGCGCCGCGCGCCTTCATAGACGCAGCCGGTGATCTTGAGGTTCAGGCGCCACTGGCAAATTCGTATCGCTGCGTCCCGTTGTTCTGGCGTTCTTGCGAGCTCCATCTTGTACCGGAAATTGGTAAAGATGGCTGCAAGTGCTGACTCCAATTTATGGATGCTTTCCCGGCGAACGGAGAGCTTTGCGTTGTGGACTTGGTAGCCGAGGAATGTGAAGGGTTCGCTGAGTGAGCCGATTCGAGACTTTGAGTTTGGTGCGGACAATTCGTGAGGCTGGAACTCCCTCGCTGTTAGGTGATTTATTGCGTCCTGAGCTACCGCCTTTGCATTGCCTGAAGAGCATAGAATTAAAATGTCGTCAACATATCTAAAGTAGGCGATGTCGTCCCTTGCTGCGATAGCGTCGTCAATTTCCTTAATCGATATTTCGGCCAATTGGTTTGAAATCGCAAGTCCTTGGGGGACGCCTAAGGAATTCGAAGGTGCTGTCGCAGAGGCAGAGCCGTCTGGTATGGTCGCTGTCTTGATTGCGCTCTGGATCAGGTGGAGGAATGCCTTCTTGCGGATTCGTTTGGTTAGCGACCTGTAAAGAACGGTGTGCGAAATGCTTCCATAGAAATTACGCAGATCCAGTCGGACGAACTCATGAAATTTTCCAGAATTTAGTGCTTCCTTAAGCGCGTCAATCTTGATTTGGGGGATGCTAGGGGTTGCATCTGGAAAGACGTCTTGCAGTGCTTGGCAAAGCGCACGTAATACGATCCGATCACGAGCGGTGGGGATGGACAGGATGCGCGGGGTGTGGCCTGCACCCTTGGAGATCAATTTTTGCTTGTAGGCTGTGAATTTGTAGGTGCTGTTAGCGACCTTGCTTGTTATGACTGAGATCTCTTGATTGAGCGTCGTATGCAGCTTAGAGGGCCGCATCCTATCAATTCCTACTGTGGAAGTGTTTCGTATTTTATCGGTAAATAGTTGGCGCAAGTTTTTTGCGCGGAATCGTTTTGTAAAATGCTTGCTGGCGCTCATAGTTGCTACGATAAAAGTACCAAGGCGAAGGGGGCTGCGTACAAAAGTGTAAGAGTCGTGGCGCGAAGGGCCATGTATGCGTGAACTTCAATTTTTTCGTAACGGCTCGGCATTCTTGTTGTTAGCCCATTTTGAAAAACTCGAAATTGCTTGTCGTCCATTTCGCTATGATTTTCGACTGAAGATAGTAGTTCGTTGTATCTGGTGATTTGGTCTAAGTTGGGTGTATTTCCAGCTAGTGACTTGTAAAGAAGTTGAAGAGCGATGTAGTTGGATCGCATGGAAATTGCGCGTCCGCGAAAATCTTGGCTGGTAACGAACATTGAGACTACTAGCAACCCCACTCCTAGAACTGCGGAGAAAAGATCTGTGTCTTCGCCGACGATTTTCGGATATCGAATCGTCACAATGGCTAACGCAGCGCTAAAAAATGCATACCAGACAAGAAGAGCCTGAGAATGGAAATTATTACTGGATAGGCGCTCTGCCGCCTGTATTCGTGCTTTGTATGTGAACCAAACACTGTCTTTCATGGATTCCTCGAGGCTAGAGTAAGGGGGCGGGAAAGCATGAAAGTGAAAGATATTCCTTGCGGAATCAGCGGGATCGTGAAGAGCCGCAACGGCGGTTGCCGTTATTTATTAGAGCCGCCCTCGCGTTAGCAAGAGGAAGAACCCGCCCCCAGTTGTTAGTTTATCTTGGAGTCCTAGGTGTATGCCACGGTTATCTGCACAGAATGGGCAGCAGGACAGCATTCCAAAAATGAGGGGGCATGAGCGGCAGGGCTGCCGCAGCTACCCGTATTGGATTGATTTCCAATCGTTTCGCAGCCTTCATGACTTCGCATCCCTTTGTTTCTTCGAGGTCTGCAACTGATGATGCAGCAAAGACGTGAATCCATAATGGGTGGCTGCGGGAGCCCTGGCGTGAGCGGTACGAGCTTTTTCGGGGTTGGCCCGCAGCCACAGGGCCAACTTCATGTTCGGTGCGCCTCGCGCCCCATCTGCCTTCCATAGCAAGGCGAGCCCGCGGCAAGTGGCGCCAACCCGGCCGGCGTGGCAGGTGCGCTACCGAAAACAGTAACCGTTCCCTGCGGCTAAGAAACCAATCTCGCCACAGTAGAAGCCATCGCCGTGTGAACGGAAACCAATCCGGCAAGAACATAAACCAATCGGGCAGGAATGGTTTCTGTTTCTGCCGGATTGGAAACCAACGGCCGGTGAACGGAAACCAAACGCCGGCAAACAGAAACCAGACTCGCCGCAGCAGGGACTGCGGACGTCGGCTCGTCTGCCTTGTGCTTGGCCTGACGAGGGGAGGCGGCGCGGGGCGGGTGTTGGGCTGCGGGGGTGGAATTCGGCGCGGCTGCCTTGGGCGTGGGGCGCGTGTTGATGCGCGCTTTGCTGCTCGGGAGGGGCTTGGTGCTGGTTGTGGTGGGGGAGGCGGTGCGCGTCCAGTTCGGCGAGCAGGGCGGTGCGGTGGGCGGGGGGCAGGGCGTGGAGGGGGATCGCCCAGGCGTGGTGGAAGCGCAGGCGCGCGAAGCGGTGGCGGGTTGTGCGGGCCACGCCGACGAGGGCCCGGCCGACGTCTTCGGCGGCGGGCGCCTGCAGTGTGGCGCCGGTCTGCCCGTTGGGGAGGGTGGGCTTGTGGTCGGGGGGCGGGGAGACGCCCTTGTCGTGGGTGGTGAGGGTCATCGGGCCGGTGGGGATGCGGTCGGGGATGTGCCACTTCGCCAGTTTGGTTCGCCAGCGGGTGGGGTTGGTTTGGCGCAGGGCGTTGTAGAGCACGAGGGCCGCGGGGATTACGCCGCAGATCAGGCGGACGAGGGGGCGCCGCTCAGCAGGCTCGCGGTGATGCCGACTGCGATGCCCGCCGTGAGCGCGAGGCCGCCGCCAAGCGTCAGGGCGTCGTGGCGGGCCCGGGCGCAGCGGTAATCGAGATAGGCGGCGATGTCGTCGGGTGTGACGGTGAAGTGGCGCGGGGGCATGGCGGTGGCGCCTTGGCGTCCGCGTGGCCGGGGTTGGCCGTTTTCTTCAAAGTTCGACCGGTGCGGCGCCGGTGCAAGGGGGCGAGCGGGTTGCCGGCGGGCCTTTCGCGTCCTATCCTCGTGCCCCTTGTCGTCACCCTGGCGCCCTGGCGGCGTGAATCGTATGGCTGCACCCGGTTTCTTCAACGTGGACGTGGATCGTCTGGATACCTGGACCCGCTATCGCAGCGGCCTGTGCAACGATTGCGCGGCCCATTGCTGCACGATGCCGGTGGAGGTTCGGCTGGCGGATCTGGTGCGCCTGGAGGTGGTGGATGCTTTCGAGGCGGAGCATGAGGCGCCCAAGCAGATCGCCCGGCGGCTTGCCAAGGCGGGGCTGGTGGGGCATTTCAACTTTCGCAACAGCATCTTTACCCTGGCCCGGCGGGCCAGCGGGGATTGCCTGTTTCTGGATGCGGGTACGCGCCGCTGCACGGTGTATGAGCGGCGCCCCGATACCTGCCGCAAGCACCCGCAGGTGGGGCCGCGGCCGGGCTATTGCGCCTACGGGCCGCGGGCCAAGGGGGCGTGAGGGGCGGCGGGCGAGGGCTTAGAAGCTCCAGCCGTAGCCGGCGTAGGCGAGGGGCTGGATGCGGGTCTCGACGATGGGGCTGTCGGCCTGGGTGCCGCCGAGGCGGGTGAGCGTCAGGCCGAACAGCACCGAGCCGCCGGGGCTCGTGCTCCAGGCGCCGTTGATGCCGGCCTGGAGCTGGGTGCCCGAGCTGGCGGTGTAGGCGGGGCGGTCGGGGGTGGCTTCGGCGGGGGCGACGCCGAAGTAGTAGTTGTTCATCTTGCGGTTGTTCCAGGTGACGCCCACCAGCCCGCTCACGCGCAGCCCCTGCCCGCGGACGAGGGCCCGCACGAACTGCAGCTGGGCGTTCTGCCCGTTGCTCACCGAGGTGACGTCGAAGCCCCATTGGGCGTTGAGGGTGCCGTAGTCGGTCTGCCAGCGCAGGGTGGGGCCCAGGTCGATGCCGAAATCCCGGTCGTCCATGCCCTTGGTGCGCCGGCCGTCTTCGGCTTTCCAGCCAAAGCGGGCGTCGGCGGAGAGGCCGAAGCGCAGGCGCTTGTCGTCGGAGTCGAGCAGCCACACGCCGGCGCGCAGGGCGTTGATGTAGAAGCGGTCGCCGTAGCTGGCCTGGACGATGGGCAGCACCCGGGTGCGCAGCTGGTCGGAGCCGGAGGTGGCGGGCATGACGCCGACGCCAAAGCCGTAGAGGTTGCGGATGTGGGGGACGGCGGATTCGGTCTGGTGGTCGATCCGGTCGGTGGCCACGGCGGGCAGGGCGGCGGCCAGGGCAAGGGCGCCGAGGGCTGGATGGAGGCGGGTGGAGGGCATGGCGGCTCGGTTCGATGGGGTGGGTCATGTCGGAGCGGCGAGGGCGGGTTTTGGTTCCTGCCGTCGATGCGCCGGGCATGGAGCTTACATCATGTCACTGACCGCCACAATAGAGCCACCTCTGACCGGCATATAGGAGCCAGTTTGAATCGTCTCTGACGGACGTCTTCGGGGGTTCAAGAGTGATGGTTTTTCGGGGTGCTGGCAAGCGCCGTTTTGGCCTTGTTCGGGCCCTGCCGGGGCGCACGGTAGGACGCCCCGTCGAGTGTCAGGCAATAGGCGTTGTGGCGCAGCCGATCGACGGTGGCGGAGGCCAGCAGGCGGTTGCCCGGGAAGGCCTGGTCCCACTCGGTGAAGTCGAGATTGCTGGTGACCACGGTGGCCGCCTGCTCATAGCGCTCGGCGATCAGATCATGCAGATCCTCGTCGGCCGGGGCGCGCAGCGGCTTCAGGCCAAAGTCGTCGATGATCAGCAGCGGCACGCGGGCCAGCTGCTGGAGCTTCCGCTCGTAGTTGCCGATGGCCCGGGCCGCGTTGAGGCCCGCGAGCAGCTGGGCGCAGGAGGCAAAGACCACGTCCTGGCCCTGGCGCACCGCGCAGTGCCCGAGCGCCTGGGCCAGGTGGCTCTTGCCGGTGCCGCAGGGGCCCACGATGAGCACCGGGGCCCTCTCGTGGATGTAGCGGCCGGTGGCGAGGTCATGGACCAGCGCCCGGTTGGTCGAAGGCAGCCGGTCGAACTCGAAGCCCTCCAGCGTCTTGGTGGCGCGGAAGGCCGCGCGGCGCAGCCGGGTGGCGAACTTCTTCTGCTCGCGTCGGGCCAGCTCGTCCTGGATCAAGAGGGCGAGGAACTCGGTGTAGGCGAGCTTGGCGTCGATCGCCTGGCGGTTGCGCGCATCGAGGGAGTCGAGGATGCCCGAGAGGCGCAGCTGCTTGAGCTGCGGGGCCAGTTCGGTGGCGGGGTTCATGGTGAAGCTCCTTGGGTGGGGATGCCGGAGTGGCATCGGGTCAGTGAATCGAAGGGGGTTCGTCGGCGAAGAGATCGGCGGCGCCGCGGACGAAGCGGGCCCCACCGGCGTAGGGTGTGCTCAGAGGGGCCGCTGCGGCGGGTGCCAGATCGTGCCCCCCGGCGAGGATGGTCTTGACGGTGCGGTAGTGCGGGCTGTCGTGCGCCAGGGCCCGCTCGCAGGCCGCCTCGAGCCGCTCGGCGCCGTACTTGGCCTTCAGGTGCAGCACCCCCTGGGCCGCCCGCAGGCGCTCGGAGACGCGGTCCGAGAGGAGCCGCTCGATCAGCCGGGCACAGGCCGGCCCGACCCCGGCGGCCTGCTGCAGACACCAGGCGCGGTCATGGGCGAAGAAGGTCCGGGCCTCCGGCGGCAGGTGGTCGGTCACGGTGCGTCGTTCGCCGGGCCGGCGGCTACGGGCATGGACGGCCACCGGCTGGAAGTCCTGATACACCGTCACCACGCTGTCGGTGGCGCGCAGCCACAGGCGCTTGCCCACCAGCGTGAAGGGCACCGAGTAGAGCC